>MGAG01000041.1 GCA_001789645.1 Candidatus Roizmanbacteria bacterium RIFCSPLOWO2_01_FULL_37_12 | reverse complement strand
TCCTCTAAAGGGCAAATTTAATCTGCAAAATGTCTTACCGGCAATCTTAATTGGCAGAATGTTTGACGTCCCGGATAAAAAAATTGCTAAAGCAATAAAAAGCTTTAAGCCGCTTGAGCACCGTCTGGAATATGTTGCAGTGGTTAACGGCGTCGAGTACTATAACGATAGTTTATCGACTATTCCCGAATCGGCAATTGCGGCTATGGATTCTTTTCCGGGAAAATACAAAATATTAATACTTGGCGGATATGACAGGGGATTGGATTTCAGTAATCTAGCTAAAAAAATTAAACAGGAAAAAATCAGAGGAATTATTTTGTTCCCAACGACAGGTGAAAGAATTTGGCAAGATATCAAAAAAGAATTCAAAGATAAAAATCTACCACTGCATTTATTCACAGATAAGATTAGAAAAGCTATTGGAGCTGTCCATGAATGGTCGAAAAAAGGAGATGTGGTGCTTCTGAGTCCTGCTTCTCCCAGCTTTTCGATGTTTAAAAACTACAAAGATCGTGGAGATCAGTTTAAGAAAGAGGTATATCAATTATCACAAAAAAATATTTAAAGAATTTTGTTGAGCGAATTTTGGTTTTAGCCAGGAAAATTTAGTAGAATATTAACTTATGTTTAAAGAAGTGAACCCGAAAGTTTCTTTTCCGCAAATAGAGGAAAAGATAATTAAATACTGGAAGGAAAATAAAACTTTCGAAAAATCAGTTGAATCTAGACCTAACAATAAACCCTGGACTTTTTTAGACGGCCCCCCTTTTGTTACTGGAATGCCGCATTATGGTTCGCTTCTTTCAAGTCTTCCCAAAGATGTATTCGGCAGGTATTGGACCATGAAGGGATACAGGGTGCGAAGAGTTTGGGGTTGGGACGGGCATGGATTGCCAATAGAAAACAAGGTGGAAAACGCTTTACAAATCAAACGAAAAAAAGATATCGAAGAAAAAATCGGAGTAAAGAAATTTATCGAAGAATGTAAAAAATATGTCCGTGAAGTATCACAGGAGTGGGAATGGTATGTGGATCACATCGGGAGGTGGGTGGATTTTAAAAACGCGTATAAGACCTGGGATTTTGATTATATGGAATCCGTAATGTGGGTTTTTAAGCAAATGTACGATAAAGGATATATATATAAAGGATTGCGTGTTTCACTTTATTGTCCCCACTGCGCAACTCCAATCTCCAATTTTGAGGTTGCAATGGATGCCGAGAATTATAAGAGAGTAACCGAATCGGGAACAATCTATAAATATCCATTGCTGGGAGAGAAAAAATCCTGCTTGCTTGCCTGGTCTACGACTCCCTGGAATAAATTAGCAACTCCGGCCTTAGCTGTTAATCCGATGCTTGATTATGTAAAGGTTGAGCAAAATAGGGAATTTTATATCTTGGCTAAAAGCACACTTAAGGTGCTTAAAAAAGATGCTCACAAGATTATAGAAACATTTAAAGGTAAAAAATTAATAGGCAAAAAATTCCAACCGCATTATGATTTTTATAAAGTTGAACCCGGGAAAAAAGCTTTCGTAGTCATCGGCGGAAAATTTGTTACGGCTGAAGAAGGAACAGGGATAGTAACACTTGCCGTATATGGCGAAGAGGATTTAGAAGTAATGCAAAAAGAAAATATTCAAATGGTTTTTCATGTTGATGAAGAGGGAAGAATAAAAAACAATGTGCCAAAATTCGCCGGTATGAAATATTTGGCTGCCAATAAAGCTGTGAACGAAGATTTGATGGAACGAAATTTGATATACCGTGATGATTCATATACCCACAGTGTTGCGCATTGTTGGCGGTGTGGAACGCGTCTTTTTTTCAATCCCCAGGATGCCTGGTACGTGAATGTCCAAATATTAAAAGAAAGGATGAAGAAAAATAATAAACCTATAAATTGGGTGCCAAAACATTTTAAAACCGGCAGATTTCTTAAGAGTATGGAGAATGCGCCTGACTGGAATATCTCGCGCAATCGCTATTGGGGATCTCCGGTTCCTGTTTGGGAATGCGAGTGCCAAGAAAGATTTGTCCCAGGCTCGGTGAAGGAGTTGGAAGAAGCGAGCGGTAAAAAAATTAACGATTTACACAAACCGGAGATAGATGATATTACTGTAAAGTGTAAAAACTGCGGTAGGCAAGCTAAAAGAACTCCGGAAGTCCTGGACAGTTGGATTGAGGCTGGTTCCGCCTCATTTGCCGAACGACATTACCCCTTCGACTCCTTCGATTACACTCAGGACAAGTCCGCTTCGGGCAAGCCCGAAAAGTTGGAGGACTTTTTTCCTCCTGATTTTATTGCAGAGTATACCGGTCAGATAAGAGCTTGGTTTTACGTGTTGCATGTAATCGGAACAGCCCTTTATGATTCTCCAGCTTTTAAAAATGTTCTTGTCGAGGGTGTAATTCTGGGAACTGACGGTAGAAAGATGAGTAAGAATTTCAAGAATTATCCCGATCCTAAAGAAATGCTCACAATGTATGGGGGTGACGCTTTAAGACTATACTTACTTGGTTCACCGGTGATGAAGGGTGAGGATATCAGAATTTCAGAGGTGGAATACCGTAACCAGGTTCGTGGAATGCTTCTTATCCTCTGGAATGTCTATAACTTTTTCGTCACCTATGCAAATGCTGATCAGTGGTCGCCGAGCGGACAAAAAACAAACAACGATTCTGGACAAGCCAGAATGACTAATGTGCTTGATCGGTGGATTTTGTCTCGCCTGCAAAATATAACGAAACTAATTACCAGAGGGTACGAAGAATACAATACGTCTTTGGTAATTGAATCGGCCTGGAATTTTTTGAATAAAGATGTTTCGACTTGGTATGTCAGGCGAAGCCGCGATAGAGTAGGACCCACGGCTCCAGACGGTCGGGATAAGAATGAGGCGCATCACACTTTGTGGACTGTCTTGGTTGAATTTTCAAAATTACTGGCTCCTATTGCACCGTTTATAACAGAGGAAATATTTAGAAATTTAACAGGACAGGAATCAGTACATTTATCGAGCTGGCCGGTTGTCGGTAAGCCGGTTATCAGTGAATCGATTGACCAGCAAATGCAGTTGGCAAGAAATGTAGTTGAGGCTGGGCATGCAAAAAGAAAAGGATTAGGCGTAAAGGTAAGAATTCCATTAGGAAATCTGGATGTTGATATTGATGGCGAATACTCTATAGTCCAAGATTCAATCTGGGAGCTTGTTCTTGGCGAACTTAACGTAAAAAACATAATTGTAAATAACAAGTTAAAATATCCCAAAAAGGAAGTGAAGGTAAGCGAAGAGCAATTGTGGAAAGAAGGGGAAATCCGCGAGCTTTTAAGAAGAATTCAAGGCAAAAGAAAAGAGTTGGGATTAAAGCCGAACGACAAAATAATTCTTACCGTACCGAAAGAATTTGCAGATGAAAAAAATTTCTTAATGAAAAGAGTCTTGGCAAAAAAAATAATCTTTGCTAAAGAACTTAAAGTAAGTCTATGACTCAGCTATTACTTCCTTCATTTTTTCTTTCTTTGATCGGAATTTTTAACCTTTTTGGAATTAAGGAAAGCTTGGCTATTACTCAATCTTTTTATCTAATTGCAGGTTTTTTGGCTTTTTTTATAGTCAAAAAAATAGGCAGAAATTTTTTTGCCGATAACAGTCAATTATTTTACTGGGTTTTTATTCTTATTTTGTTTCTGACTTTTTTCTTCGGACTTGAGGCTAGAGGATCGAGGCGATGGATCAGTCTTTATTTATTCAATTTTCAGGGTTCAGAATTTTTTAAGGCTTTTTTTATCCTTTTTTTTGCCTTTTTGCTGGTTAAAGATTTCAGATTAGAGAATTCCGTGAAGTTATTTCTCCGCAGTCTTTTTTATTTTTTAGTTCCAGCTATGCTTATTTTTAAACAGCCGGATTTGGGCAACGCAGCGGTTTACTTTATTATTTTTTTAATGCTCGTGCTTTTTTCCGAGATGCCTAAAAAGTATATATTTTACTTTTGTCTGATCCTGTTCATTTGCCTTCCTTTGGGATGGAAATTTATGAAAAATTACCAAAAAGAGAGAATTATCAGTTTCTTTAATCCGTACCTAGATCAACAGGGGACAGCCTATAACATGACTCAATCGATAATTACCGTGGGATCGGGTAAATTTATCGGCAAAGGACTTGGGCTTGGAACCCAATCCCGTTTTTATTTTTTACCCGAAAATCACACGGATTTTGCTTATTCGTCACTGGTTGAGCAGTTTGGTTTCATTGGCGGGATAACTGTGATAATTTTATATTTGATTATTATATTTTTGCTTGTCCGGAGACTGATAAAGTTTTATTTTAAAAGAGACACCGACAGCAAAAAAAAGTTTCTTTATCTTGCGGGTTTTTTAACCTATTTTATCTTTCAAACCGTGATAAATCTTAGCATGAATTTGGGACTATTTCCGGTTACCGGAATAGCCCTGCCTTTTATTTCCTACGGCGGATCCTCGCTGGTTGCGACGATGATAGGAATAGCTTTATTACCCTAATTGTAGTTAGACTATGGGTTTAGGTTTGGAAGCTAGTTAAGTAAATAGAAGTTGAAGTTTGGTCTTTGTAAAATTCTTGTCTCTACTTCTGTCTTCGTAACAAGTATCTAATCCTAATCCCAATTTCCCTATTTTTTGTGTATAATATTCAGATGACAAAATTTGCAGTGGTAAAAACTGGCGGCAAACAGTATTTGGTTAAAGCAAACGATGAGATCATCGTCGATAAAATCGAAGCTGACGCTAAAAAATCAGTCGCCTTGGAAAAACTGGCTGAATTTGACGATGAAAAAATCGATCTTCAGCTGGGCAGTCCGTTTTTAAAAATCAAGGCAGGAGCCGAAGTAGTCGAACAAATAAAAGGTGATAAAATTAGAGTGGCGAAGTTCAAGGCAAAGGTAAGATATAGGAAAGTAATGGGATTCAGACCAAAATTAACTAAAATCAAGATAATTAAAATTTAAAATCTAAAAAGTAAAAGCGATATTTTAAATTTAAAAAACTGAAATAACCTTTTTTCATTTTTCAATTTTACTTTTTAAGTTGAATATATGGCTCATACAAAAGCTCAAAAAGCAGTCTCGGGAAATCGCGACTCAAGATCAAAAAGACTTGGAGTGAAAGTTTATGGCGGGCAACCGGTGAAAGCGGGGAACGTCATTATAAGACAGAAAGGAAGTAGAGTAAATGCAGGGCCTGGGACGCTCTTGAGCCGGGATTTCACCATAATCGCCCTGAAGGCGGGAGTGGTTCAATTTGGCATCAAAAGAGGTGAAAAGTATGTCTACGTCACCTGAAATCAATCAACTCATCTCCGAAATAAAAAATGAAACCGACATCCTGCAAAAAGTAAAACTTCTTACCCAATTGAGTAAAACCGGGGAAGTAAAGATCAAGGACATTGCGGCCCAATTGGGCGTGCAGTCTTCCTACGTATGCCACCTTCTTCGTTTGAAACGCCTGCCGGAAGTGGTAATCGACGGATATTATTCAAATACCATATCGTTGAGCCACCTCTTTATTATTTCCCGTATCAAAGATATAACCAAGATGGTTGAGGTATATGAGAATGTTTTAGCTAATTCCCTAACGGTTAAAGGCACCGAGGAAGTTGTGAGAGATGTTTTGTACGGTATAAAAACTAAGGGAGATTATCTGAACAGGGAAGAGAAAGAGAATTTTATTCAAAAAATAACCGGAATAAAAAAAAATCTCAGCCTCAAGATAATTCAGACAAGAATAAAGAGCAAAATCATTCTGGAAATTAAGGGGAATTTAGACAATACGAGCAAAGAAGTAAGGAATCTTCTGAAAGGCTTTGAGACGGCGCAAAAGGAATGACTGCAGATCGACGGGGAAGGGATTTTTGATCCAGCCCATTTTCTCGGTAGGGAAATAGCGGTAAAATACCTCTCCAATAATCGCATCAAGCGGCACCGGGCCAAACTCCCTGGAGTCTGACGAGCGCGGCCGATTATCACCCATGACGAAGATCGAACCCTCCGGGACCACGATCGGTACGTTTTCCTGAATAAATCCCCCCTCCCATAGATTGGTTTTATCAAAAATATAACCTTCGGTCAGCTTCAGATCGTTGACAAATACATCCGAATTTTTGATTTCAATCTTGTCTCCGGGAAGTCCGATTATGCGTTTGATATAGTCGATGTCAGGATTTTTTAGGGATTTAAAAACAATCACATCACCGCGGTGGGGTTTGCGGAATTTATAGGTGATTTTGCTGGTCATGATATATTCTCCGGATTCAAAAGAAGGCTCCATCGAAGCTCCTTTGACCTGGCTGGGAGCCGCGATAAAAAGGTAGATGACTATAAAAAGCGAGCCTATGAAAACGATCGTCTCCAGGATATCCATGACAAAATCAATGATGCTTTTAATAACTCCCATAAGGATTTATTGTAGTAAAAAGCAACAATAAAAACAATAGTTGCTATAATATTATTTAGAGATTTGGGATCTGTAGCTCAGCGGCAGAGCGCTGCATTCACATTGCAGATGTCAGAGGTTCAAATCCTCTCAGATCCACTAAAAATATTCAAATTAGCAAATTTTTTAAAAGAATATGAAATTAAAGTCAATAGTTAGACTAGTACATGAAGCTGAATTAGACGCTTTTAAAAAAGGAGAACGCATTGCATGGAATGACGTTATTTTAAGTCGACAAACACATATTCCGGAGCTTCCTACTCAAATAGATCAATTAAGCGAAGCGGTAGCTAAACAAGCCGGTTATATTTCCGTTATTAGAGCTTTAATGACGATATTCAAATCATAAAATATGTTTTGAAAGCGGAACTGAGAATTCTGAGTGTCACAAAGTCCAGTTAATTAGGATTTGGACAAAATTACGCGATCGCGTAATTTTATCCAAAAATAACCTGAAATTGAAGCAAAAGATTATTTTATTTCTTTACCTAATCTTTCAGCAGAGAGTAAAAGAATGTCTGTTAAAGGAAGATTATTTTTTGTTAATTCTTCCTCGGCTTTTTGGAGTTTATCATTCATGCGGGATAGTGAGGTTGCTTCTTCTTGGACATCGATATTTTTATTTTTTTGGTTAAGAAGAAATATTTCTAACTTCGTATATTCCTTTTTTAAATAATTTAATTTTTTGCTTAAATCGGCAGGCTTTGACTCGATATTTCCTTCTTCCGCCACTTTTTCATAGAGATTTTCGACCTGGATAAGCGTATCAAATAGCATATTTGCAGCTTCTATCGGGATATTTCGTCTTGCTTTAAATATTTCGTTCTGAATTTCTAGAATTTGATTTAAAGAAGAATTGTAGTTGTTTTTTATGTACTCTTTTTTTGCCAGTTTAGTCTTTTCAATTACTTTTTGTAAATCTGGGTGGTAATTCGACTCAATAAAAATTAGTCTTTGAACAAGAAGATCGAAAAGTGAAGGAATACTATTTTGATTAGCGGCAAAGTCTAGGAGGTCAGAAGGATCAAAAGTTATTGTAAAAGTATCCGTTTGTAAAAACGGCAGCAAATTGTTTATTTCACCGTTTATCTCAAACCATTTATCTTTAGTGTTTGAAATTTGGCCAACTAAAACAGTATATCTCCCACCGGGATAATTTCCTTTAACATTTAATTCATAATTTCCCGGCTCGGCATCTTCGATAAAAATTAATCCTTCGTCTTCGTCGAATTCATCCGAATTAAAATTGACCTGAAGCGTAGCCGGAGACAATAGGGCAAATATCAAAGAAGGTGATATTTTGGTACCTTTTCCTTCGATTATTTGATCTTGATTGTGGGGTATTTCTAATTTAGAAAGAATGGTATGAATAGATTGTTTTTTATAGACTATTTCTCCGTGATCTGCAGCTAGGGATACAACATCGTTTCCCGCTTGAGCGCTGTTTTTTATAATAAGATTGTCACCCAGGTCGAGTCGATTATCAACAGGTCTACCGTCGGGGTAATTATCTAACAGAATATCTAAAGTTGATCTTGCTTCGACTTTGTGGCCCGACAGAGTATTATTACCCTTTTCACCGGCTATAGTTGATAATTGTGGAAAAATATTCGGAAATTGATATGCATAAGTTAGCAAATTTGTGTTTTTAATTTTCATGTCTTGAATAAAAATCAAATTATCTTCGGTATCAACTAAAAAATCATAGATTGGAAAGAGATCCTTAAAAATGGGCATGCGCAAAAGAACAGTATCCTTATCAGAAGAAAAATTTTTCCTGTTTATTTGAAGAATAAGTTTCTGCATAAGCCAAAGTGAAGAGTTGTTCTTTTCAAGCTCGCCGGCTTCAACTACTTTATAAGTATTAGCTGTACCCAGGTGCGGAGAGCCGATCGTAACAATTTTATCGATGAAATCTGTACCATATTTTTGTCCGTAAATTCTAGCAACAAGTCCTCCAAGCGAGTGGCCGACAAGATTTAATTGAGAGTTTCCCAGATTATTTGCAATTATAAATTGATTCAAATCGTCGGCTAAATCATTTAGTTTTTTTCTCCAATCATAGGTAAAAATATAAAAGTCATCATCTTTGGCATATTGTAAATTTTCCAAAGTATTAATTAAGCCATCATATTCTTTAACAAATTTCAAAAGTTTCCACTGGGATTGAGATACTTGTCTGTTATGCAGCATTGCAGTTCTATTCCATGAGGCGAATGTTCCGGGAATAATGATTATTTTCTTTTTGTTAGGTACGGGAGTTGGAGTGAGGGTGGGGACGGATGTTAAAGACGGTGTTGGACTAGACTGGACTCCTGAAGTTGCCAGAAATATTTTTAGACCCGACTGGGTAAATCCGGAATAGTATAAACTTAGTATATTTTGATTTTCCAAAATCGTGGGGCCAACAATCGGATCCGGGAGAACAGTTTGAAAATTAGACCATCCCATATTACAAGCTAGAACATCTGTCGATTCGGCCTGCCGAATTCCGAGTGAAGATTGAAAGAAAAGGAAATATTTTCCGTCTTTTTTTAAGATACTTGGACCATCACTCAGCTCGGTTATAATCGGATTATTTGGGCAGCGTGTCCATTGATTTCCGTCAGGAGATGTAGCCATGCAAACTCTAAATCCCTGATTTCCCCAACATTGATAGAAAATATAATAATTTCCGTTTTCCAATACTACATAAGGAGATGTAACTCCATTTGATTCTAAGACTCCAGTTGGCTGAAGAACCAATTGGCGGGAATTTTGATCAAAGTTTATACTATCAGTGGAATTAATTTTGTAAATTTTGAAGTTTTGCGAACCTCCACCGGTCGAGGCTACAAAAAATAAAGTATAACCGTTTACCGTTTTTAGGATAGCCGGGTCGTGATTGTCAAAGCCCGGATAGAGATCCAATAAATTTTGCCTAGTCCAGGAAATTCCATCAGCAGAGGTAGAATAAATTATCTTAAATCCCGAACCGTTATAGCTTGCATACCACATTTTGTAGATTCCGTTTTCAAAGAGCGTTGAAGGCTGATACATCCCCGACTCGTTCCAGTTTAAAAAAGTATTATTAAATGGTAGAGGGTTTGAGGGCGATTTTATAAAAGGGTCAAAGGCATTGACTTGATTTGGAAAAAATAAAGTAAATAAAACAAAAGCAAAGAAAATTAATTTTTTAATCATTATGATCGGTCTATATTTTTTTCACCCTAAGCACAATGGATTATATGCTACAAAGAAGTTATTTTTTCCTAATATAAAGCTCCAGAATGCTGCCATATATACCGAGGTTTAGAAGGGGTGTTAACAGAGGTGCGAAGAATTTGTCAACAACTAGATATTTAAAGCTGGTTAAAGTTCTTTTTTTGTCATGCTGAACTAGTTTCAGCATCTGTTTCTTAGACTCAGATCCTGAAATAAATTCAGGATGACCAGTTAAAATCCTTTTTTTAAAAAAATACTTAAGGATTCCCATAAAATGTTCCGGAAAACTGTATGAGGAAATTTTTTCTATTTGTATTTTTAAATTATCTTGCAGAATGTAGTGAAATGATTTTTTGGAGAAAAGCCAGATATGATCCGGCGGGGTCAAAAAAGTATAGTTATACTTTTCAACTCTAAAAAGATGACTGTCAAGATTGGGTGTTTCTATGTATAAAACCCCACCCGGCTTAAGAAGTTTTAATGCTTTATTAATTATAGTTTTTGGATTTCGGACGTGTTCTATTGTATGAATAATCGTGACAAAATCAAATTTTTTTAAAGTATTTTGTGCATAATATTGTTCAAAGTCCAAATTTTTAATTTCCACTTTAATTAAATGTTTATTTAGAGTGGAAAAGAGATTTTTTGACGGTTCAATACCCGTAACCTTCAAATCTATTTTTTGCGCCTCGTCTATAAAATAACCAAAACCGCTACCAATATCGAGCAATGTCTTACCGTTTGAATTCATTTTTTTAAGATTTTTTAAGATAACGCTCGCTCTAAATCGAATTAATTTTTCGTTAGTTACCCCGGCAGGATATTGAAAATTTTTTTTGTAAAAATTTGCAATATTCGAAGAAGAGGGAATCGGAGTAAGAAAAAGAGTTTGACATCTGGCACACAAATAGTAACTGTATATTTTGATTTTGTGAAAGAATTTTATCTGTTTATAATTACAAATTTTACAATTCAGCATTGAGGAATTATCTTAAGAGGAAGTGGGATTGTCTGTAGATTATAATCTACAAAAGAGTATGATTATACTATTTTGACAGGATAATTTTTATGATATGCCACTTATGTAAGTCAAATGTCCATAAAGTCCATAAAGTCGTAAAAAAAGTAAAAATTTATGAGTGTTTGGATTGTCTGTTGGACTTTGTTGACCAAGTAGTATCTTTTAAGTCACGATCGGACAAAGATGATACAAATGGACTTTACAATTTTGCTGCATACAAG
Organism: Candidatus Roizmanbacteria bacterium RIFCSPLOWO2_01_FULL_37_12; assembly: GCA_001789645.1. GTDB lineage: Bacteria > Patescibacteriota > Microgenomatia > UBA1406 > GWC2-37-13 > 2-01-FULL-40-13. The sequence goes on along the minus strand of MGAG01000041.1, from coordinate 2,790 downwards.
ATAAAAGAAAAAAAATTAAGAAAAACTTTTGCAAAGTTAACCGATATCATTGTTAAATATAAAAAATCCGGAAGAGTATTGGATGTGGGAGCAGGATACGGTTTGTTTTCTTCGATTTTACATAAAAAAGGAAATTTTTTAATAGAAACAATTGAACCTAATACGGATTTATATTATCTGCAAAATATTCCTCATACCAACAATAAAAAGACTTTAGAAGATTATTTAAAATGGACAAATCAACGCGATCGCGCCATTTTGTCCAAACATGATCGTTCTAAGCGTTATGACATTATAATCTTAATGGACCTAATTGAACATCTCAGAAATCCAATGCAAAGTTTAAAAAAGTTGAGAGAGCTTCTTACATATGATGGAATATTGGTTATCCAGACTCCGAATTACATGAGTCTGATGGCGAGGATTTGCCGAGATTGGGCATGGTGGATGATCGAAGACCACAAATTTTTCTTCACAGTGAAATCTTTGCAAAAAATCCTGAATAAAACAAGATTTAAAACTGAGTATTTTTTGACTTATGAGGACTGGTATGATTTCAAAAAAAACTTGGACGGGAATTTCGCAGGAATTAAAAATAATTATTTGCGAAAATTGACAAAAGGAATATTTTTCATTTTTTTTGCTCCGTTTTATTATATGTTCAGGCAAGTTATTTGGGGATTGGGGTATGGCGGATTAATGTTCGTGATTGCGAAAAAGAAATAAAAGTTACAATATTCGTGCGTGTCAATCCCCGTAAGGGGGATTATAGCCTGCGGGTAAAAAGAAAAAGTACTGTGATTTTGGTCACTGCATTTAAATTTTAATACTAATAATATAGGACATGTCTTTAAAAATAAACGCAGGTTTATTTTCATTTCAGCCAACCGGTTAGGTTGGCCTTTTTTATAAATTAAAAATATACGATTCTAGGTGATAAAAGATGAAAAAAATATTATTTATATTTGGAATTTTTGCTTTGTTACTTGTGTTAAAAGTTGGGACGGTATTAGCAGAAGAATATCAATATCCGGGTTACATTAGACCTTTTTCATATCAAGACGGAGATACGATCAATGTGCCGGCAAATACAGAAATAGAATTAACTGCATTCAACTGGGTAGATTGTAACAAGGGGATGATTAATTTGTTTACAGAATCATTTATTCAAAATTGGAGCTTAGACGGAGTGGCATTGTTTGCATCGGATAAAGAAACAGCATCGTATTGGTCGGAGCCGACTCCAGGATTATTTCCCTGGGTAACTGATTACTGTGTAAATAAAACAGATACCGACTGGTCTACTCAATGGAGATATACTATGGAAGCTCTACCAACGGGAGTATACACTCTGCATTGGCAAACGACATTAGCTCATCCGATAGTGGATATGACTGACGGGCTTTATCTTAACGGTGAACCTATTCCTTATCATTGGACCGATGGGCTCAATTTTAAAAGAACAATAATTCTTAACGTTGAATAAGAAGTGAATTCAATATTGATAAGAAACAGATGTTTAAATCTGCATGACAATGAATTGATCAAAATTATAAATTCAAAAACATATTTTAAAGGGGGTGAAAAAAGATGAAAAAAATAATAAATTTTTTAACTTTTCTTACTTTAGTTTTAGTTTTTACAGTCGCAGTCTCAGCCAAAAGTGAAAATGCAGCTTTTAAGGGTTCGGCAGTAGATCCAAACTTTGGTGCATTAGGAGAAATAAAATATGTGGGTAATACTCAGGGGTATCATTTTTGGTTTACTGTCAGTTCAAACTTAGGACCGTACGTATCCGGACATTCTTATCATAATGTATATAAGTTTGACTTAGAAGATACATCCGACTGGTGTGGGCCGGCTATAGTTCCGAATCGAGAACCGTACAATCTGATTGCCGAAGTGGGAACTAATGTCTGGTTTAAAATATTCGATGTCACTGCAAATGCTTACGTTTGTGGTCAGGAGTAATAAGATTCACAAAACAATCCATCGATTTTTCGGTGGGTTGTTTTTTGGTTTAAAATCGGTTAAATAATTCATTGTTATTAGGCGTAATGTGATTTATATCACAAAATAGTATTGACAACTGGAAAGAAATTAATTAAAGTGAATTATTGTGATAAAAATCACACAATACTTAATCTTCAGATTTATTGTTAATGTCACTGATCAAAATTATTCTCACTTAGCAAATTGAAAATTAATTCAAGATGAAAGGAGGCGAATTAATTTATGAACATTAAAAAAGCTTTAATTTCCGGTGCGGTTTCTGCAGCGCTTTTTGGAAGTTTGGTTATGAATGTCTTTGCAGGAGCAGGAAAAGCTCCTCTTTATAATGCGCCAGCAAATTATACTTGTCCGGCAGGAGCCCTACCAGCGGCTACTGATCCGACATTTGGATTTGCTGTCCTTAATACAACCGGGAATGGTTGGGTGATTGCAAACGTAGCCCTTAAAGGAGCAACACCAAATGCAAGCTATGACATCTATGTCAACCAAGACCCAGGCGGATGTCCGACAGTCGCAACAGGAACTTTGACCACTAATGGTCAAGGTAACGGAAATGCGAATGTGAAAATACCCGCAGTTGCAGGAGCAACAGCATATTGGGTATCAGCAGTTGGAGGAGGTCAAGTACTTAGAAGTACTGCAGTTGCTTCTCCATAAGATAAATGAGTTTTAAAACTCATTTTTAAAGCCCCCCGATTTAATCGGGGGGCTTTTTTTAACAAAAAAGCGGTGATTGAAGCAAAAAAAAGTAATTATTTAATCAGATATGGCGATCGC
>MGAG01000040.1 GCA_001789645.1 Candidatus Roizmanbacteria bacterium RIFCSPLOWO2_01_FULL_37_12 | reverse complement strand
AAACAGTCTTAGGTTTACCCTGAGTATCATCGAAGGGTTGATTATCGTCTGGATTTACTTTATTATCATCCATAGCAATTATCATATCAAAAATTTCACTATGAGATGGATTATTTTCGCTTTAACCGCGGCCGTCATCTCTATTTTTCTGGCTATTGCACTGATAATTAATGAAGAGCATAAATTTAATAACAAAATTTATCCTAACGTTTATATTAATGAGATCGATTTTGGCAGGAAGACAAAATCTGAAGTCAAAGAATATTTTAACAACTTAAATTCTAATTTCAAAAAAGTCCGAATCGATGTCTTATATAAAGATGCACCGGTCGCAAGTTTTTCCGGGCAGGAGTTAAATATCGGATATGATGCTTCGGGGATTGCTGACAGAGCCTACCTCATCGGAAGATCTTCGCTTTTTACTTCTCGACTTTATCAAAAACTGGCAACAATTTTTAACTGGCAGAAATTTAATTTTACAGTTTACCATGATTATGATGGGACTATGCTAACGGAATTTATAACCGAGTCAAAAGAAAAATATGACAAACCTGCAAAAAATGCGCTGTTCAATTTTGATAACTCTCGAGTAGTCAGCTTTCGCCAAGAAGAAAACGGCCAACAGCTGGAAGAAGACAAATTTCTAAATGAACTAGATAAATTGATCAGGGGTGTTGATGCAAATACAGAGAATGTACAGGTCTCTCTACCAGTCAAAATAATCCAACCGGAAGTTACCTTGGCCAAAGCTAACGAATTTGGCATCGAAGAACTTATTGCCGAGGGAAGATCTGACTTTAGCCATTCCATACCTGAACGCATCCATAATATAATCTTAGCCAGTTCAAAATTTAACGGTGTTTTAATTCCTAGAGGCAAAATATTATCTTTTAATGATACTCTGGGAGACGTATCTTCCTTGACGGGTTACAAACCTGCCTATATCATCAAAAGCGGTAAAACCGTTCTGGGCGACGGCGGAGGAGTCTGCCAGGCCTCAACCACATTGTTTCGCGCGGCACTAAATTCTGGACTGGCGATTATTGAGAGAACTGCCCACGCTTATCGGGTCGGATACTATGAAAATGATTCTAAACCAGGATTTGACGCTACAGTTTTTGCACCCTCTCCGGATCTGAAGATTGAAAATAACACCCCGGCCTCTATTCTGATTCAAACCGAAGTTGACCAGGAAAATAATCTTCTGTATTTCCGGTTCTATGGAAAAAAAGATAATCGAAAAATAGAGATTTCGCCAGTCACAATCTACGATGTGGTTCCCCCGCTGCCTGAAATTCGTCAGGACGACCCGACACTTAAAAAAGGCGTCGTGAAGCAAGTTGATTTTCCCGCCTGGGGAGCCAAAGCGGTTTTTGACTATAAGGTCAGCATGGACGACAAAACTTTATTTGAAAAAAAATTTTTCTCCGCTTACCGTCCGTGGCAGGCAGTCTACCTGATAGGTACTGCAGATTAGGTAATATTCGGCAAGATTAGGCAAAATCTGGCAATATTCGGCAAATATTACATAATAATCTGGTAATATTTTCTTATGAAAATTCCTCCTAATTATCAGATATCTTCTGAAATACTGGAACATATCTCAAAAATTGATTCTTATAGATTATTTTTCAAAGACAAAAAAATTCCCGATGAATTAAAAAATAATATTCAGCGAATAAGTCTTCTAAAAAGTTCTGTCTTCTCTGCCCGTATCGAAGGAAACACCTTAACGGTTGAGAATGTTGAGGTTGCAAAAGATAAGCAAAAAAAATTAGAAATATACAATATCTTGAATGCGGTTCAAAATTTAAACAGAATAATAAAGCCCGATCATATCATAGATTTAAAAATTATTCAGAACACCCACGCTCTTGTTATGAAAAATCTTTCTCCTGACAAGGGTAAATTTCGTATGGAAATAACTGCCATATTCAATCAAGCCGGAGTCGCAATCTACACAACACCTCCACCAGAAAAGGTAAGCAGTCTTTTGAGTCAACTTAATATTTATATAAATTCAAATGAAGAAAAATTTCCTCTAATTACTGCTCTAATTTCCCATTTAGTTTTTGAAAAAATCCATCCTTTTTTGGATGGTAATGGCCGAGTCGGCAGACTTTTAATTTTTGCAATTCTAAAATCCAAAAATTATGATTTCGGCTTTTTTGTACCGTTTGAAGAATATCTTGACAACCATAAATCCGATTACTACTATTATTTGGACACCGGATTGCAGAATACTAATAATTATCTTGTGTTTATGTTGAAATCATTTCTGTCTCAAGTTGAAGATCTGAAAAAAAGAATTGAAGATATGGAAAACAAAAAAGTTATTCTTCCGCCAAGATTAGATGAAATATTTAATATAATCAAAGACCATCCGATGATTACATTTGATTTTATCCGCCGGCGATTCCTGAAAGTCCCGGAAAGAACTCTCCGCTACGACCTCAAAAAACTCGCCGACAAAAATTTGATCCTAAAAGTCGGGAACACAAGAGGTAGCTATTACAAAGAGGCTAGTACTTTTTGAAAAAAATATATTAACTATACTTAAAAAGTATTGCGTCACGATAGTGCAAACTAATTCTTTTGGACAAAATGACGCGATCGCGTCATTTTGTCCATAATTTTGTAAATGATTGAATAACCTATTTAAGATTGAAGAACTCCTTTAACACACCATCGTTTTCAATCCATTCGATTTTAAAAATAGTCATATACTCCCTTATGCCGTAATATTCTCTCAAAAACTCCATTTGCTCTTTGCAGGGATAAGCATGAACATAAACGCTTTTTTGGATCGGAAAAAATCCTAAACTTAGAAGGTATTTTCTGATTCCATCCCTTAAGTTATGCATGTCTTCAGGTAAATCATAACTTACTAACCACCATTTTCCATTCCAAAAACCGGGTTTTTCTATTTTAATATCGTTTATCGTATTTCTAAGAATTTTTGTCCTGCCTTTGTCTGTAATTTTTATGACCTGTTTTCCTTTTTCCACCTTAATTTCTATTACTTTAGATTTTTCCAATCTTTTTAGTGTTCTTTTAAGATATGGAATATTAAATCTCTTCCAGGATCCGAATACTTCGGGATCCTGAAGATACGGTTTACCGCGCCTTATTATATTGTGCGGATACATCTCGGTTAAAGATAAAATTCCCGCTCCGATCATATTTAAGATATTTTTGGTGCTGAAAAATTTCTGATCATTAATCTCTTTTTTATTTTTTTGAACTAAGCTCAGGGCTAATTTTTGAATGTTCTCATCGTTTATCGACGGCTTACTAACTTTTTCTTTGGTCCTTCTTTTTCTATTTTTAATTTCTTTAAGAAGTCGTTTGTCTCTTTTGTCCATATTGACAATTTAACGCGTACGCGTTATTTTGTCAATAATGATTTGATTGTCTTGTTAGATCAAGCTTATTATTTGAAGATACTTATCTTGAGTAAAGATTAATAGACTAACATGACTTCAAAAAACTTGAAGACAAAAATCATATTCTAAAAATCGGAAAAACCGGAGGTTCTTATTACGAAACAAGTGATTAATAATTGTTAATAATGTTATTTTAAATCTGCAAATTCTAGAAATAAAATACCTCGCAATAAATTGACGAGGTATTTTGTTGCTGATTGTATTATTTCTCATTTCATCCTCGCTTCAAGAAGCGAGGTATTCACCTAGCGCAATAAAAGACAAAAAAACTCTTTCGAAAACTATTATTTTAATGGACAAAATGACGCGGTCGCGTCATTTTGTCAATATTTATAATTTAAGTGTGTTCATACAATAACAGTCGTTAATAGCTAAAACATTTAATTTATAATCCTTATAGTGTGATATTCTGAAGCTCATTTTAACTTGTAAATATCCTATAGTTTTAGTATAATCCAGCAGATTATGACTGAATTTAGATCAAATTTTATAAAACTTAATAAAATCGCATATCCTCTTTAAAAAGCCGGAGATGTATGTCTGTCTTTTATTGCATTTTCACAGGGTGAAACGGATAGAAATCCTTTTGGACCAATGCAAATTTATGAAAAATTCGGGATGGAAGGTTTAATTGTTTTTACAGTTATTAATTCTGCTTTAGTTATTGGGGTTACTGCTTTAATCCAAAAAATAGCTAAAAATTACCATCAACCAAATTTAGAAAAATTTGCGGTAGCTACTATCGCAGCGGCTAATGTAATTGCTTTACTACAAAATGCAAATACGGCTTATCACTTATACTTTACCTAAACCACCTTGCTCTACCGATTTTATAGTGAAGATCTTTGATTTTTCTTTCACTGATGATCTTGGCAGGGACTCCGCCGACTACGGCAAAAGGCGGAACATCTTTAGTTACCACTGCTCCAGCTGCAACGATTGCTCCTCTCCCTATTCTGACTCCAGGTTGAACAATTACCCGGGGTCCGATAAAAACATAGTCCTCGACAGCAATCGGCGAAATGCTGGGAGAAAAAAACTCATCATTGATTTCGTGTTGCGAATTTAGAAACATGGCTCCGGTTGCCACAGCTACATGATTACCGATGACCAGTTTATCCCTGCCGTCCAGTACAGCATCCTCTCCGATAATTGTATCTTCTCCGATAGAAATATTAACCGGATCATAAAATCTGGTTCCCATATGAATACTCGATCCTCTTCCGATCTTAATTCCAGCTATCCTGTAAAAAAATCGGCGCAGGTGATGTAAAGGAATATGTCCGACGAGATGAAGTAAAAAAACTTCAATTTCAAGAAGAATGTTTTTAATTCGATTTATAAATTTTATACTAAATTGTTGTACGGTAAGATTTTCACCTGCTTTATTCTTTATCGGCAATTCCATATCACAATTATAACTAACAATTATCTATTAACAATTTACGAGTAATCAATATTTTCCTCTGTTTCAATAAATCTCGACTTCACGCTAAAGCTGCCTCGGCCAAAGATAAAACGTTTGTTGGCATAAGTTATATACAATCTCTGCTTTGCCCGGGTAATACCAACATAAAAAAGCCTGCGTTCTTCCTCAAGCGCGTGTAGATCGTCTAACGATCTTGAATGAGGCAGTATTCCTTCTTCGACTCCCACAATAAAAACAACCGGAAACTCAAGTCCTTTTGCCTGATGCAGGGTCATCAGTCTTATTCCGTTTTTTGCATTGCTACTTTTTTCTCCTGCAAAATATTCCGACTCAACCAAAGCAACCTGTTCCAAAAAGCCGGTTAATTTGGGAAACCTCATAGCAACAGACTTTAACTCTTTTATATTTTCCAGCCTGGCAAAGTCTTCTTCATTATCAGGATTGTAAAGTTCGAGATAACGGGTTTCCTTAAAAATTTTTTCCATCAAGTCAATCGTTTCCGTATGATTTAAAGTTTTATTACTTTTGATAAATTCTACAAATTTTTCAAAACGTTTTTTTCCTATTTTTTTTATCCTGTCTCGGGAAATCTCATCCTTAGGATTAGCAATCATTCTAAGGTATGCCAATAAATCCTTAATTTCTTTTCTTTCATAAAATCTTGTTCCACCGACTAAAATATAAGGAAGACTATAATGGAGAAAAGCCTCTTCAATAACCCGGGACTGGGCGTTGGTTCGATAAAGTACCGCAAAAGACGGTAGAACTAATTTATTATTTAACTCTTTTATTTTATTGGCGACAAAAATAGCTTCTTCCTCTTCGTTTTCGGCTTCATAATACTCGATCTCATCACCCTGACCATTTTTGGTAAATAAGTCCAATACCGGATGAGTCTGATTTTTGGAAATAACCTCGTAGGCAAAATCTAATATCGTCTGTGTCGAGCGATAGTTTTGTTCCAGATTGAATATTTTTGTCTCGGGAAAGTCTTCCCTGAATTTTTCCAAATTGCGCATATCCGCCCCCCGCCAGGAATAAATACTCTGGGAAAAATCTCCAACTCCGGTAAGGTTTTTGTACTTTTCGGCTAATAATTTAGTCAAAAGATACTGAATATAATTTGTGTCCTGAAATTCGTCAACCAATAAGTAACGATATCTGTGCTGATATTTATCCGTAATATCTTTGTTTTTCAAAAAAAGCTTTACAACTTCCACGATTAAATCATCGAAATCCAGTGCGTTATTTTTCTTAAGTTCGGTTTCATATAAAGCGTAAGCTTCTGCAATCAAAGGAGCACTGTAGTCTGAAAAAAGTTCCAAATATCGGTCAGGCGCTATATACTGGTTTTTTGCAGCAGAAATCCTATTTAAAAAAAATCCGGGTGAAAATTTCTTAATATCTAATTTCTTAATTACTTTTTTTATAAGTGTCGTCTGGTCATCATCGTCAAAGATAGTAAATTGAGGATCAATCCCAAGACGGTGTCCGTCCCGTCTGAGAATCATACAACAAAAAGAATGAAAGGTGCCTATGTAGCCTAATTTTTTCAGTCCCATCCTCTCTTTCATTTCATTGGCTGCTTTATTCGTGAAGGTAATCATGACTATTTCCAAAGGGGAAATTTTATGATTGTTAATTAAGTGGCGAACCTTATAAATCAGTACTCTTGTTTTACCCGAACCTGCACCGGCCAAAATAATCGAAGGACCCTTGACATATTTAACCGCTTCGATCTGTTGAGAATTTAATTCTGCAAACAAATTATCCAGCATAGACTATAATTATAAACAAATCCAAAATCCTAATTTCTAAACTCTAAACAAATTCAAAATACCAAATTCAAAATTATAAAAAAATAAATAAAAAGTTTTTAATTTAATACATTTGAATTTTGATATTATTTAGGATTTAGTATTTAGAGTTTGGGATTTATTTTATGCGATATTTTATTGCCAACTGGAAAGCAAATAAAAATCTGAATGAAGCTCTCGGTTGGATAGATAAATTTCTATCGTTAGAGCTTTTTGACGATCATAAAAAAATTGTTATCTGTCCGCCAACACCCTTAATTTACCCGCTAAAGGAAAAAATTAAAGGCAAAAAAAATATTTGCCTGGGTTCGCAGGATATCTCAGTTTTTGAGGAAGGAACTTTTACCGGTGAGGTTACAGCAAAAACTCTTAGCGGTCTTATCGACTATGCCATTATCGGGCACAGTGAAAGACTAAAAAACTTTTTTGAGTCGGATGATACCAACTATAAAAAAATCAGATCGGCGCTAAAATACAATATTAACCCGCTTCTCTGCGTCCGGGATGAAAATATTAAAATTCCCCCAGGGGTTAAACATATCGTGTATGAGCCACCCTGGGCGATAAGCAAAGGTCTTGAAGATTCGTTGGATACAACAATTGAAGTAACTCCTGAAAAAGCTATTGCGGTACGAAAAACGTTAAATATCGCTGACGGTGCATATTTTATCTATGGGGGAAGTGTTAATCCCAATAATATAAAAGAGTACAGTAAATTTCCCCAGATTGACGGGGTATTAGTCGGTGGTGCTTCTTTAGATCCGGAAGTATTTAGTCAAATCATTAATCTGAGCCTTTCCTAAAAATATGAGACGGTTGGCTGTTTTTGGTTTTTTTTCAATCATTGTTGTTTTAGTATTTTTCCCCTACTGGCAATTCCTGACTAAAACTTTAAAAATTTCTCCTTTTAAAAGCCTGTTTTTGCTGGATTCTCTTAAAACTTATGATAATAATGTCACAATTCTGGTACTGGGAATTGCCGGCGGCAATCACGACGGGGCAACTCTTTCCGATTCAATCATAGTGGCCAACTATAATCTGAAAACTCACAAACTGATAACGATCTCAATTCCCCGCGACATCTGGAGCGATACTCTGCAAGATAAAATCAACACGGCTTATGCATACGGAGAAGCGATACAAAAAAATGGCGGTCTTAAGTTGGCAAAGGCCGAAGTTGAAGCGATTGTTGGAATCCCTATACAGTATGCTATGGTAATTGATTTTGCTAAATTTAAAGAACTGGTTGATTTGTTGGGGGGAATTGATATTGATGTCGAGCGATCCTTCACGGATAACCGGTTTCCCGTTTCAGGTCGCGAAAATGACGATTGCAATGGTGATAATGAATTCAAATGCCGTTATGAAACAATTACCTTCAAAAAAGGTATGAATCATCTGGATGGAAATACTGCATTGAAATATGTTCGCTCAAGGTATGCGGTCGGAGCGGAAGGGAATGATTTCGCCAGAAACAAAAGGCAACAAAAAGTAATGAATGCTTTAAAAAACAAGATTAAATCCTCAATTCTCAAATTCAATCTTCATACCTGGCAAAAACTTTACCAGACTTTGGATGTCACACTAACGCGTGATATCTCTAATCAACAAATTGCAATCATTATCAAAAATATTTTATTTTCTAGAGATTTTTCCCAAAAAGAAATTTCACTTTCTTATAACTTATTTAATGTACCCCCACTTGATTCACACAAAGGTCAGTATATCTTAATGCCTAAACAGGGTGGATTCTCTGAAATTCATAGATATATCAAATTAGAAGGCCGTCTAACTCCCTAAAACAGGAGAGACAAAAAAAGAAATAATCCGCCTACCGAGAACAGTATCAGAGAATTATTTATATAGCTGGTCACGGGGAGCTCTGTAATGACTGTAGGTGACGGAATGAGAGTCAAAGATTCGTCTTCTAAATATAGGGTGGGGGTTGGAAATTCGGCATCAGACAATTCTGTCTGGGTAGACGTTATAAACTCTGTCGGTAAAGGAGAGTCATCCGGAATGGGTGGGATATCGGCGGTTGGAATTAAAGTTATAACCGGAGTACTTGTTGGAAACTTCTTTTGCGTTAGAGTGTTTGATTTTGCAGGTTTTAATCCTATATTCAAAAAACCGATTAACGTCAACACTCCAAAAAAAATTAATAAAATTGAAAGCGCTATAAGTATAATTTTATTATTTCTGGATATTTTATTCCATCCGCTTTCCTTGATTACGCTTGTGGGTGGCAGTGGCTGACCATTTTCTTGAAATTGGGGAACCTCCGGTTTGTCTTGAGATTTTTTCGTTTTGTTTAGGAGTACTATCTCGTAGATTAAAAATCCGAGAGTTACTAAAAATGCAATGAGTCCTATTTTATTCAAGGAAGATAGAATATTAATAATATCCATTTCTCCATTTTAAGTTAATCGGGTGTTAAAATGCAAGAAGAATGCCCAAACCTAAAATAATTAGGCTTGCGCTAGCAACGCTAAAAGGTATAAAATTTATCCCACTGGTCGGAGGACTTTCCGATACTATCGGCGATTGACTCGCATAGGGTGTATAAAAAAGAGTCGGGGACAAATCTATTGTCGGAACTTCCGTAGGAATAAATGTAGCTTCTGGTGTAGCTGCAGCCAAAACCTGTTCACCTGATTTGGCGATACTGAATGTCCTGGTCAATTGAACATTTTTCCCACTGGTATCTTTTGTTCTAATTAGCAATCTGTTAGAGCCGGCCGGAAGCCCTTCGGTCACAATCACACTCCATATTCCGCCTCTATCGGCTTTAGTTTTGAAGGAATAATTTTTAACCGACTCAATAATTACCTCTACCTCGTTTCCTGGGATTGCCGTACCCTTAATTATCGGCTTGTTGCCGGGAATCACGCCTGAATCTTTAGGAAAGAGTATCTCAATCTGAGTTGTTTTTGTTTTATTATCGGAAAAAACCGATAGGATATCTTCCTTATTTAAAAAATCATAATCTTTACCGATAATCACCGTCTGGGGTAAGGGACTGACCGTTGAAATATCCGAAGCTATCTTGCTTTTTTTCCTATCGCTAGCAATTATCTCGATTGTGAGTTTATCTTCTGGATTAACAGTCTCGTTCTTAAGTGTCTCTTTGTTAAGTATTAAATTGAGCGGGATTAACCACTCACCGGTTGTTTTTGATAAAGTGATTAAAGGGAATGCTTTATCTAATAAAATAAAAACAAACGCATTTTCCAAAGGCTGCCCGTTCTCCTTAATTACTTTTCCGTAAGCCGGATTAAGGTTTAAAACCGATGTTTGAATAGTCGGAGTTTTGAAAAAGAAAGGAGTGCTATTTTTTGCCTCGATCACCTGATTATTGCTGACGATTTTATAAAAATATTGTGTATCGGGCTTTAGATTTCTTAACAGTGCGAAATGGTTAAAGTATAATTTTTTTTTGTTTTGGACATCCCTCTCGTCTGATGCGATTTCATTGAGAGTCCGCTCGTTTTTTCCGTAAATTACCCAACCGGATTCTTCCGCATCAGTTTGCCAAAAAATACCTACTTGATTATTGGAAGGATTGACGATGCTTAACCCCTTTACTCCTTTTTTACTTGCGCGGGATGGCAAAGGTGATGTTGTAAAAAGCCTGGATATGAAGATTATTAACAAAATGATAATAGCGATTGTAATCGGAGTTGGAATTTTTGGGTCCTGCGGATAAAAATATTTTGAATACGTCATGGACTTCTTTCTTTAAGTATTTCTAATATGTCAGGTTTAATTGTAAAATCGACTGTCTCAACAGACTTTAGTTCTGACTGAACCGTAATCGTAGTTTTAACTTTAAAAATATCCACAATCATCCAGGCAACAATAGTCAAAAATATCGTTACCGAAATCCAGAAAAGTTCTTTTTGATTCATAGATAAAAACCTTCAATTTTCATTCTTATTTTAAGATTTGCGCTTTCTGATGATTCTCCTGTTCCACGACTCATCTCAAATTCGGGAATCAATTTGAGCCGGCGTTGGGCATAGACTTTTTTAATAAGCGCCATGACTTCCTCAAACGTACCCAACAAATTCATATTAATACTAAAAGATTTCATCTTGTTTAGCGCCCCTTTATCTTTTAAATTAATATCGGTTACGATTAGACGTTCGGTTTTAAGTTTACTTCCTTCTGACGAAACATTGACGTCGAAAAGAACTTTATTAACTTCCGGTTGCACCGAGATGGCTTCGGTTAAAAAACCAAAGTTATCTCTGTTTTGCTCGTATGCCGACTGCACCTCAATTATCTTATTAATCTGTTCAGCGTATAACATATCAACTTTTTTTAACTGATCAATTTTAGAGGTGATCTCAAAGACGGTAATAAGGTTTGGCCTAATTACAGCGAAGACAAAAAAAGAAAAAATAATAAAAAAGGCCATCGTATATGAATAGTCTTTTGTTTTTTTATTTAAAAGCTTGTTGATAGTAGTTGGCTTATCCATAATTAGTTTAAATTGGTTGAGAAATTTTATAGCTCGAAAACTCAAATGTAAATTCCATTCCCTGTTCGCCCTTTTTAATATTTTTTAAAAGAATTTTTTTAAATTTTCCTTCATTTTTTAATTTACCTAAAAAATTATTAATCGATTGGGGGTCTTGTGTATATCCCACCATCGAAATGGAATTTTTGGCCAATCGAATTTTGGTAAGATATAAGTTTTCCGGGAATAAAGATAAAAGATAATCCATCGCTGCCAAGAAGGTCGTCTGCTTGGCCACGATCGATCTGGCTTCATCAAGCCTGAGGGCTTGTTTTTTAGCTTCTTTAATTAACGGTTGGGATACCAGAATGATCTCTTTTTTCTGAGCAACCCCTTCCTGCAGATCTACCATCTCTTGATCGATTTTGAAACGATAAAAAAACACGCCTATCACAATAATCTGTGTGATCACCAGAATATAGCGAAGGTAGTTCAACACAAAATAGATAATTTTATCTACTGATTTTTCTTTTTTTTGAGAAATTAGGTTTATTTTATATTTCATTTCTGTAATAGACGCGCCACCATGCCTTTAAGACGGCTTGCTTTATTTTTATGAATGACGTGTTTCTTTGCTGCTTTATCAATAGCTTGATAGGCTGTCCTCAATAATTCATCCGTCTTTCCAACCTCCCTGACGGCAGGCGGACTTTTTTTATATTTTTTTGCTTTATCGATGATTTTTTTATAAGCAAGTTCGTACTTTTTATTTTGCAAAGTTCTTTTTTTATCCTGTCTCATTTTCTTTTTGGCTGATTTAATTATTGGCATATTAACACCTCCAATCTTTAATTGGTCTAATTAACCTAATTTCTAATTGATCTAAATAATTAGGTCAATTAGAGTACTTAGAAATTAGAAATTTATATTTGATATTCTTTCTCAAACACCTTATCTCCGTACTCTCCTGTAAATCTCAAATTTAATCTGATTTTCCCGGTAACCTGGTGATAAACACAGGTACCGGATGAACATGTTCCCAAAGTTAGGGTTTTATCAACTTCTGATTCTGCTGGTTTCAACTGAAGTGTTCCGATTACTCCCTGAAGTCCCTGTTGAGCCGTTTGATACGAAAGCTCGTAATCAATAGTCTCTGTGCCCGAAGGGATACCTTTTATTTGTAATGTAACTTCTTTTCCCAAACTTGAAGAAATTAAACTTACCTTCACACTTTTATCAATGGTCGGAATGATTACCTCGGTGGGTAACAATTCTTCGTTGCCAGGCTTTTTGATTTCCGGCTTTCTCGAACTGATTAAAACTGCGCCGATGATTAAAATAGTTAATACAGCTCCGGCAATAAGCATTAATTTTTTTTTATCTAGTTTCATAGGAAATCATTTCTGAAATATATTTCTTAAGTTTATCAATAGAAATACGAACTTGTTTTGTCGTATCACGATCTCTAACTGTAACAGTCCCATCTTCCAGGGATATATAATCTATAGTAACACAAAATGGTGTTCCAATTTCGTCTTGTGCAAAGTAGCGTTTACCTATATTCCCTCTATCATCCCAGGCCGTAAAAAAATCCGTTTTTAGCAACTTGTAAACCTTCATCGCCTTATCAACCAGTTCGGTTTTATTGGAAACTAAGGGAAAAACCGCTGCTTTAAAAGGCGCTAATTTCGGATGAAGCTTTAAAAAAATTCTTTTGTCCTCTTCCTGATAGGCATCCAGTAAAAAAAACAAGGTCGCCCTATCAACTCCTCCTGATGTTTCTATTACCCAGGGAGTATATTCTTGACCTGACTCCTGATCTTTGTATTTTAGATTGTGTCTTCCCAGATCCCAATCTCCCCGGTTGTGAATCCCTTCAAACTCACTCCAACCGAAAGGCGCCTTATATTCAATATCGTAAGCTTCTTTGGCATAATGGGCTTTTTCATCATCTTTATGCTTTCTAAGGCGAAGGTTTTCACTTTTTATACCTAACGATTTATACCAGTTAATTCTCTGTTCTCTCCAATCATTAAAAGTCTTATCTGCGACTTTTGCATCCGGTTTGATGAAATATTCCAGTTCCATCTGTTCAAACTCTCTTGAACGATAAGTAAAGTTTCCGGGAGTGATCTCATTTCTAAAGGCTTTTCCAATCTGAGCTACTCCAAAGGGAATTTTTACCCTCGAAGAACTGACGACATTTTGAAAGTTAACAAAAACTCCCTGTGTAATTTCTCCCCGTAAATATGCTTTTTGCTTAGGTTCGGTAACTCCAAGAAGAACTTCTGTCAATAAATTAAATTTTTTGGGCTCGGTAAACTTTCCTTTTTGTCCGCAGTTAGGGCAGGTTGAATCGACTATTTTGTCGGCTCGAAACCGGTTATGACAGTTCTTGCATTCGACAAGCGGATCAACAAATCCGCTAACATGACCAGACGCTTCCCAGACTTTCGGATTCATTACAATCGCTGCGTCCAACCCAACGACGTCTTCTCTTTCATAGACCATGGATTTCCACCACTCACTTTTTAAATTATTTTTCAACTCAACACCCAGCGGTCCGTAGTCCCAGAATCCAGCTATTCCTCCGTAGATCTCCGAAGAGGGATAAATAAATCCACGACGTTTACAAAGTGATACGATTTTATCCATTGATACCATAAGTGAATACAATTATAAATGAAGTTCCGGCATTTTTTCATGAATAATTTCTTGGATGGCATGAATTAACTCGGGGAAAGATTTATCTTCATTAAAGTAACCCAGTGCCTTAAGTATTTTATTTAAATATTTAGTTAATAGCGTCTCCTCTGCTCTTTCTGAATTAGATAACTCAATCAAGAACTTCATTACTAATCTATATACGGTCGTTTCCGGTTGATGATCGGGTAACAATCTTTCAACAGCAAAAAAAAGCTGGTAAAGTACTTGCATTTTCTCCTGATTATTTTTGATTTGCGAAAATCCGGAAACCAAGGATGTTTCCTGAAGAAAAAAACGCTCGTCTTTTTTATACAAAACGCAGTTAATCAAATTTGCGGTCTGAACATGGGGAA
>MGAG01000039.1:426-31172 GCA_001789645.1 Candidatus Roizmanbacteria bacterium RIFCSPLOWO2_01_FULL_37_12 | reverse complement strand
TTTCAATCCTTTTATTTATAAGAACATCCACAATATAGTAAATTATTTTTTACCAAGCTTTAATATTGTGAGCACAAATGTTTTAATCTATTAATAGATTAAAACAAATATAGTAATCAAAGATTAAAGAGTTTTTTATTTTGGATTCTCGAGTTCAAACTCTGTCATTTTATTACCTTTTTCGTAGACAGCTTTATAAGAAATTACACTGTTATCATCTAAAAAAATATAAGGAATAATTTCGTGTATTTCAGCAAGCAGGTTTGGAAGTTTTTTCATTTCTTCAGGAGTAACCCAGACAAGTTCGCCGTCCTTATGATTTTCTATTACTTCTCCTCCGGCCCAATCAGCAAAGACAAAATGAAAAAAGAACCCCTGATCAAGATCTTTTAAAAAAGCATTCCCAACAGCCTTAATTTTAAGATTTTTAATTTTTAAACTTGTTTCTTCTCTTATCTCTCTTCTGGCGCATTCAAAAAGACCTTCATTAAATTCTCTATGCCCGCCAGGAGCCATCCAGATATCAGGCATGATTCTTTTATTTTTATTCCGGTGGAGCATCAAATATTTACCCTCTTTTTTTACAAAACATTCCAAAGTTACAACAATATTGCGCTTACCCATAATTTTATTATTATTATAATCAATCTGATATCATATACTCATGGAAAAATATGTGCTGGATGCTAATTTGTTTTTTAACATGGAGGCTGGGCTGGACCTGGGAGAGAGGACTGAACAAGTAGTCAAAAAACTAACTGAGACGGGCAAGAAATTAAAGGAAAACAAAAAAGCTGAGTTCTATATGCCGCCTCGGGTAGTTGATGAATTTTTGAGTTTTTTTGAAAACAAAGAGCAACCTTTTCTCAAGGACCTTTTGTCTGTCGTCACGGTTAAGTCGCCGGATGTGGGAAAAGTAAATCTCCCCGGGCAGGTTTTTTATGAACTGGTTGCCGACATTAGACAAAGAAGTTACCGCGGACTTAATATTGGAGAAGAAGAGATTGAAAAAGCCGGAAAAATAATGTCCGGAAAAAACAATCTATCGACTAAAGATTTTCAGATACAAATAGGCTCGGTGATTAAAAAATTCAGGGAAAGATATCGCCAGGCAACCCGATTTGGATTTCTTGACAGTTTGGCCGACCTTGATTTGATCGTTTTGACCAAAGAACTGGACGGCAGCTTGGTAAGTTCAGAGGAGGGAGTTATTGCCTGGGGAAGAGTTTTTGGCATTAAAGAGACGCCGGTTGGGGTTTGGAAGAAGAAATTGGCTGACCTGCTTTCGTTGTCATAACGTCTTCTTCATCATCGGGAATTAGTTTAGAAAGCCAATCGACCAACTTATCAGTTAAAGCTCTTTGCGGTTTTTCTTGGTATACCAGATGTTCGGAAAGAATAAGCACGAGATTCTTTTTAATTTCTTCGTTGGGCACAACCAGATAGGCATGGTAAAAATAGGGAGCGTGGCTAATAACAGTTAGAATATAAAAACCGAAACGGTTGGTAAAATAAAAATCCGAGAGAACCTCCCACCTTAGTGTCATGCCTGCAGTTTCCAGGCCAAATCTGGTAATCTTATTCTCTATTTCAGGAGGGGGAGTGATAGTTAACACATAAAACAAAAACAGGACCGCCCAGATAGGAATAAGAAGAATTTTGTCTCCGAAGAAAAATACGATGAGCGACAAAAGCAATGCTACCGCTAGATAAAATCGTAAAACCAGACGGGATCTTTTTTTATAAGGCCTGATCGGTGCCTTCCAGGAAAAAATAACTTGAGGATTCTCCATATGTTTATTTTTCTACATTTGTCAAGAAAAGTCAATGCGGGAAGAGGAATAGAGCCTTGGACTTGCAAAAGGCAACCTATAATGATATTATATATTTCGGACATATGGACAACTTCAATAAAATTGTTTCTTTCGTTCTTGGCCTTGTCGTAGTTATTGTTTTTTTGGCAGTTATTACAGGTCGTTTTAATTTGAAAAAAAATCTGGTAAATTTGGGCGGAAAAGCAAGAGTTACGCCAACCGCAACACTAAACGTTGGACAAAACGCATCTCCTACTTCAGCATCTGTTGCCGCGGGAAAGACAAAGACAACCGATTATAAAACTACCGGAAAAACCCCGACCTCAATTCCTGCCACAGGCTCACCCACACTATTATTATCCGCATTCTTTTCTACTCTGTCACTGGGTGTCTACCTCAAAAGGAAGAAATAATCCGACAAACACTCATTTATTTGTATATTTGAATAATTTGCAGTTTTTGTTTATTAGCTTTTCAGAATCCCGGTATCTTTAGGATTCCTTTGGCAAGGAAATTTACGATAAAGGCCGAGAGCAGACTGAAGATTAACCCCACAATCGCACCGTAAATCAATCTTTTTCCATAGTTTAATCGCTCTGGTTCGGCCTGTGATGTGAGGACAGTAAACGAACCGAACATGAGATATAAAAAGGCTATGCCGCCGATCATGCTGAAAATAATATTGAGCAAGGTTTGGACTACGCTTGCTGCCGCGCCTTCTTGACTAAAGCTCGCCAGATCTGTCTTGATGCAGCCGATGACGGTATACTGCCGTCCCTGCTGAGGAGTTGGTCCGGTATTTGTTGCGGGATCTACTTTTAGAGTTTGTTTGGATGCGGGGTCTCTGCTGGCATTAGGATATAGACACTGTCGACACTTTTCCCAGCTGGAAGGCAGGCGGGCCGGCGGACAATATCCACAAAGATCGCACGCCGCATTACGCGGAGGAGCTGCTGTTAGTCCAAACACTGTTGGACTGAAGACGAGCAAATTCAGCAGAAAAAAAAGTGAAATCAAAAACCCTCTCATATTTTTCAGTATAACAAAAGATTAAAGTCAAATTTCATATAATTAGAATATGAGGAGATTTATATTTTTATTTTTACTGGGGTTTTTTTTGTTGACTCACGCCCCCTTCGTTAAGGCAGATGAGTTGGACGACGTTACTCATCAACTGGAAAATCTGAAAAAAATTTTTAACGATATTAAAAAGGCAACCGATACCAACGAAGCAACGCTTGACAATCTTAAAAAACAGCTTGGTCAAATATTGTTAAAGGTTGAAGACCTGGGACTGGAGATTAATAAAAAAGAAAATGAAGTTAAACAAGGCGAAAAAGTATTGACCTACCAGAAAAATTTACTCAATGAGAGGGCAAGGTCTTATTATAAAAATATAGCTAAATCAACACAGTCATTGATCAATTTTCTGGCAGCAGAAAATCTTTCAACTTCGCTGAAAAACTTTACCTATCAAAAATCGCTGGTCGACGAAGATAGAAAAACAATTATCAAGGTAGTTTTATATATCAAAAACCTGGAAGACAAAAAGATAAGTTTGCAGAGCGAGAGAGAAAGACTGGCGGCATTAAAAACCGATATAGACAAACAGTCAAAATTTTTGGAGGGAGAGGTTGTAACCGCCAGAAAATACCAGGGAGAGTTATTACAAAAAATAGCGGCACTTTCAGCTCAGCAGCAACAGCTGATAGCGCAGAAATTAGCCAGCTTAAATATTCCACGATCGGCTGGTACGGCTGCTTCCGCTTGTGTTGATGACAGGGATAAGGATCCTGGTTTTTCTCCCCGACTGGCATTCTTTACTTACGGCGTTCCCAACAGGGTTGGGATGAATCAGTATGGTGCATATGGAAGGGCGAAGGCCGGGCAAGATTATCAGACGATTCTTCGCGCCTACTATAATTTCGACGAGTTTAAGGACGTAGACGTGAATACACAGATTAGAGTAGACGGGCATGGTTCATTCAATCTGGAGGATTATGTAAAAAGAATTTATGAAGTACCAAATTCTTGGGGTGACAATGGCGGCATGGAGGCCTTAAAAGCTCAGGCTGTTGCCGCACGATCCTATGTTTTAGCTTATACGAACAACGGTTCTGGTTCAATTTGCGACTCGCAAAGTTGTCAAGTATTTCAGGATGGCGAGAAGGGTGGAAACTGGAATGTGGCAGTTGAAGCGACGCGCGGTAAAGTTATGGCACAGGGAGGGAGCGCGATTAAGTCGTGGTATTCCTCTACTCACGGAGGGTATGTCTTTAGTTCTGGTGAGATTGGTTGGTCTTCAACTTCGTGGACAAAACATGCGAATGATTTTGTTGGCTCGGTTGGGAGCTTTGCCGACCTACACAATAACGCCTATGATAAAGAGTCGGCCTGGTTTTATTGTGATTGGGGGTCACGGTCAGAATATAATAAGACGGCTTGGCTTAAACCCCAAGAAATAGCGGACATAGTCAATGTAATTCTTCTTGCCAAAAGAGACTCTGGGGTTATTGAGCATCTGTATCAAACAGACAAATCCAACCCGGCCGGAGTCGATACCTGGGACACGGAAAGGGTCAAGTCAGAACTTCGTTCAAGAGGCGGATCTGCCTACAATTCAATTACCGATGTTGCCGTTAGCGTAGATTTTGGCGGAGGTCGCACAACCTCGGTAAATTTTTCCGGCGACGCTGGAAGTACAAGCTTTGATGCGAGAGAGTTTAAAGACTGGTTTAACCTTCGAGCCCCGGCCAATATTCAAATAGTCGGACCGTTGTATAATGTTGAGAAACGCTAATTTTCCCGTGTGTCATCCTCGCGAAAGCGGGGATCCAGAAATTGTAAATTATATAGATTCCCATTTTCATGGGAATGACATACCCAAAGATGACTAAAGTAAAGATCAATCAGGATCTGTTAAAAAAACTAAGCAAGGAGCAGATCGATGTCTGTTTTTACAAAGGCACGGAAGCGCCTTTTACCGGAAAATATTTGGATAATAAAGAAAAAGGAATGTATCATTGCGCGGTATGCGGCAATCCCCTTTTTTCTTCCGATACGAAGTTTGAGTCAGGCACGGGTTGGCCGAGTTTTTATGACGTGGTCACCAAAGGCAACGTCAAGTTGTTAGAAGATGTAGGTTACGGAATGCACCGGACAGAGGTACTCTGTTCCAATTGCGAAGCACATCTCGGCCACGTCTTTAACGACGGCCCAATCGACAAAACCGGACTGCGCTATTGTATTAATTCTTTAGCTCTGAACTTTAAAAAAGCTTAGTTTTTCTAATCTTCAATATTTTTCTATATTCACGATAAAAAGCTTCTCTGTCAGCTTCATCTACTACGCGTTCATATTCATCTCTATCATTAGGTTCAGTTTCAAATTTTATTCCAACACTCTTAACAAGATCTTTTAATTCTTTATCTGTTAATTTTTCAATTAAATCCATAAGATGTTGCATTTCTTCCGGTCCGGCACTGCCACAAAAAGCATTTGAGCTATGATATTTGGCATGACTAGAATCTATCATTTTTTGTCTTTTCTAAATTTTTATCAAAAGTTTTCAACTGCATTTTTTCTTGTCGGCTTAACATAAAAAGCCAACAGTCTATATAATTTAATGCAGAGTTAAAATACAAGTTTAGTGCCTTATTAATCAGTGTTTTTCTAGGATTTAGAATCCAAGGAAGATATAAGAGTTTACTGACTTTTTCAATGACTGCATTTTTTGGCACTTTATAAGTGTTTGTTAATACCCAGATGATTTCGGCGGTTGCAATTTCATCCAGATAGATATTGTATTTACCTTTTTGCGCCAGGACAAAAAACTCCTTAGCCTCAGACGATAATTTTGCATGGTCTTGAAGAAAATATCTAATAACAATATTTGTATCCACAACGATAGTTTGTGTCATTTTTTAAGTTTATACTTTTTTCCTAGTTCTAAAGCAGCTTTTTTCCTTGCAGTTTTCATATCCATGTATGGCACAGAAGACTTTAGAGAACCATATAATTCCTCAACTATGTTTTTCTTTGATATAACCTCAACTGTTACCTGTTTTTTTTGAGGATCAGGATCTTTAAAGACTACTCTATCTCCTGTTTGGATATTAAGCAATTCCCGAATTTCCTCAGGAATTGTTGCTTGTCCTTTAGTTGTAACCGTAGTCGTATTCATGGTAAGAATTATAAAGTATAGTAATACAAATATCAAGAGGTAATGATGTTCAGAATTTAGTCTTGACTAATTTTTGGTCAACGATTATGATGATAAGGTTGTTTTTAATAAACTTATGGCGGTTACGTTAATCAATCAGGACTCATTTCAGAAGGAAGTGTTGGAGGATAAGGGCATAGTGTTTATTGATTTTTACGCCGATTGGTGCGGGCCGTGCAGGTTGACCTCCCCCACAATCGAGGAACTTTCAAACGAGATAAAAAATATAAATTTTTTAAAGGTTGACGTTGATAAAAATCCAGAGCTTGCTCAACAATACTCTATTTTTTCTATTCCAACTTTTATGATCTTCAAGGGCGGTCAGGTTGTTTCCCAGTTTGTCGGAGCGATGGGAAAAGAAGGCTTCCTTAACGAAATAAAAAAAATAACTAGCTAATTTCTACGTTTTTATAACTCTCACAACTTTACCGTTGATGATTTTAAGTATAAGGTGTGCTTGCTTCAAAACATATTCAAGAAGTGTCGCAAACCAGCGGAATGATGAAGTTATTGGTTGGTGCAGACCGGCGATTATTTTTTCATCGGAGAGCGGCAGCTTGATATTTTGAAAAGAAGGAAATTCGGTCTCGGTTGCGGCATGTATACCCATTTTTTTAAATTCTTCCGGAAGTTCAATTGTTTCAGCCCTCACCTGGACGTAAGGCTCGACCTCTTCCTCAAGTTTATGTTCGACCACTTCTTTTATTTCGTATTTTTCTTTTTTCATGGTGAAGGGCTCAGCCTCTTTAGGTTTGCTTATAGCTGTTTTAATAGTTAAATCTCGTTTATGGTTTTTAACCAGATCATCAATAGGGGTGTAGTTTTTGGGAGACATATTTTTATTCTAGCAAAAACATACGCAAAGTATGATTAGCAGTTAAATTTAAATCCACACATTTGTCCATTATCTTGTATTCGTGTACAAATTTTTGTTCGATTTTCAGGAGCAGCATGAGTTTCATCAGCATATTTTCCGTTACATCCTGGACAATGATAATGACCGTCTTCTTTCCCGTCGCAATGACCGCAGTTTTTCTTTTCATTTGAACCGTCAGAAAATATTTCACTAAGCGTTGAAAATTTATTAAATAAATTTGAAGAATTTGATTCACTCGTTGAATCGCTGGTACTGCCGCAGCTACCGGCAACTTTGGGCGGTTCTTTTCCTTTATATTGATTTATAGCGAAAGCCAGAGGCGAATTTCTGTCTATAAAATAAATCGGTGACGGATTTGGATCAGAGTATTCTTTAATTAGGTCAAGAACCAATAGCTCTATTGTTTGCAGAGCGTGGAATAAAAATTCTTTTGATTCTCCCTGTTGAACATACTTGATGAAGTCTTCAATATATGGTGACAAAAGTGGCGCAATCTGTTCAAAGAGCTGATCGTTTATGTTCGTAGTTTTGAGTTTAAAGGTATTTGCTAATACCAGGGCGGGATTTTCAATAAAAAATGTTGCAACAACAGGAGTTGATAAAAACTCCTCAGCCCTATAAAAATTTATATCCTGACCTGTTAACAAGGTAAATGCCGTATTAAATTGGGCAAGTGTAGGATTCTCTACTCTAATTGCGGACATTGCAAGATGCTTTTCTTGAGTCAACTCATCCACCCTGTCTATTTTTCCAAGAAATATAAATCCGTAATCTCCGTATCCATCCGACTTGGGACCTGGCGGACTCATCCAAACAATATTATCTCCTAAATTGGCTTTTTGTATTTGTTTTTCTAAGCTTCTAATTCCCTGATGTTCTGCCAGTTCTCTGTCGATGTTTTTTCCTTCTTTTATTCGTCTGTCTATAGTTTTTTGAGCCTTATCAATCATCGGTTCCCCATTCTCAATATCAGTAAGACGGATTACTCCACGAGAAGCAATTCCGTATCTTAACTCATAATGATATTTTTGAACACTGAATCTGTATTCAGCCAAGTAAGAATCTATGTCCTTTCTTAAGGCTTGAGGATTTATTTTTGGAGAGTATTCGGTACGAAAAGCATCGCCTTGAATCTGATAGGATGGTTTAGTCTCTAGGTACGGTGCAACCATAAGTCCCTGCTCGAGGTTTACCCGTTCAAATTTGTCTTATCAACAAATTTGTTCGGGTGAATGGTTTGGGCAGTTCCGGACTTTACCGTTGCGGCACAGCCTAGGAATTGCACCTAAGTTCCTGCGGTCCAAACCAAAAATTTTAAACGAACGCTTCTTAAGATACTCTTATTTTTTTAAGAATTCAATCAGATTCTTTGCTGAAAGCAAAGTTGTCCAGAAGAAGTGTTATGAGTTGAAAACCATAGAATAAGGCAAAAGTATAGAAAAAATCACCAAGCAATGTATTTTTAAAAAAAGGAATAGCCATAGCATATGACTGCTCTAAACCGGTCAGGTTTTGAGCATAAATTCCTCCGTTTAGCCATACTCCGAAATTTGTAATCAGGAAAAAAATAATAGAACAAGTAAGGCTTACCCCGGTCAAGCGGATAAAAGAACGGTTTTTTTTAATTAGTCTCCCTAATAAAACGATAAGAAAAAAACTTCCGTAGACATAGATCATTGTCGAATGAAAACCGATGACCAAATCCGATAAGAACATAATTCCCAAAGGCAGCAAAAATGAGTTTACACCGGCAAGATATGAACCAGAAAATAAAGCAATGCCGGCTACGGGGGCAAAGTTGGGAGGATGAGGCAAGATTCTGGCCAACACGGCCGAAGCAACTACCAAGGCGACCGGCAAAATTTTTTTAAATTTTATTAATAAGTCTCTATTTTCCATTCGATTTTATCCCCGTTTTTTAACTTGTAACTGCCGGCTCCGACCTGAGCCGTTTTTCCGTTCAGATAAAAGGCCCAGAACTCATTTTTTCTTTCGTCAGCTTTTCTGCCGTTTATTTCGACGATATAGGCATTTTCTTTTTCCCCCTTCGTGACGACGGAGGCAGACCGTCTTAACAAATCCAGCGCCGTTTTATTAGCTTCAGTCTCATATTTTTGGAAAGTTTCAGTCTTTTTATCACCGGATATTTTTTGCTCAACGCCGATTTTTTTTCCGGTCTCGGATTTTTTGGGAACTTCATTTTTATTTAAGACAAACGGATTTATTTTGAACAGGAAAAGCAGTCCCAGTAAAAGTAAGGTTATTATGATGAATTTCTTCATAGGGATATATTATATATAATCTAGGATATGAAAATTAAATTTGTAACTTTAAATATTTTTAACGGCAACTTTCTAGCCAAAAGCATTGATTTCTTAAAAAAAGAAAATCCTGAGATATTTGTTTTACAGGAAGTCAGCCGTGGCGGAGTTGAGGACGGGGAGAAAAGGTACCGGTCCTGTGAAATTATTAAAAGCGAGTTCAATGATTATTTTTGTTTTTACACTCCGGAGAATTATAAATTTATCAATAAAATAAAAGTAGATTCGGGAAATGCGGTTTTTTCCCGCTTCCCAATCTTAGAGCAGGAGTTCACCTATTATTCGCGGCAATATTCTGAACGAAAAGAAGAAACTCCGACAGAATTTATCAGTGCGCCGCGCAACCTTCAATCCTGCCGGATAAAAATTAAGAATAAGGTCCTGAATATTTTTAATACCCACGGCATCTGGGGTTTTGACGGCAGGGATAATAAAGAACGGTTAAGAATGGGTGAAACAATCTCGGCTAAAGTAAAAGGTCTTAAAAATGTTATTTTAGCCGGAGATTTTAATTTATCTCCCGATACCGAAACAATTAAAAAAATAGAAAAACACCTGCGCAACGTATTTAAAGACGAACTCAAGACGACTTTCAATATGAAGATTAAAACAGAGGTCGTCAATAAACTTTATTTTTTTGACAGAAACGATTTGAAAGGATTTGCCAGGGCGGTGGTCGACATGGTTTTTGTTTCGCCCGACTTAAAAGTGGTAGATAAATATCAACCCCGGGTTGACGCATCCGACCACTATCCGCTGGTTATTATAGTTGAGATTTAGAGTCGTCCTTAAGCAGGGAAGAAAATTTTTCCCTGAATTTTGCCAATTTTGGATTGATGACAAACTGGCAATAGGGCTGGTCGGGATTTTTTACCAGGTAGTTTTGATGATATTCTTCGGCCGGATAAAAAGCCGAGTAAGGAAAGATTTCGGTAATTACCGGGTCGTCATAAATTTTTTCTTTCTCGATCTGCCCGATAATTTTTTCAGCGGCCGATTTTTGTTTTTCATCATGGTAAAAGACAACCGATCTGTATTGGGTTCCGACGTCGTTACCCTGTCTGTCAGGAGTCGTCGGGTTGTGAGTAAGGAAAAAAACTTCCAGAAGTTGTTCAAAGGAGATTTGCCCAGGATCAAAAGAAATTTGTATGGACTCGGCATGGCCGGTTGTGCCCTCGGTTACTTCATAATAATTGGGATCTTTGATTTTACCGCCCGAGTAGCCGGAGACGACTTTTTCCACCCCTTTTAATTCTTTAAAGATTGCTTCGGCACACCAGAAACAGCCTCCGCCAAATGTAGCCAATTGCTTCATTTTACTTTATAAACAAGGTCTCCGTCTTTAACCGCCTGGTCAACTTTTAATCCGATTTCCTGCCCTTTTTTTGCTTTTTGAATCGACTGGTGTTCGAGCTGCATCGAGTTTACCGTTTGAGTAAAGTCGCGTCCGCGCCCGACAAACTTTAATCTGTCGCCATTGGTTAGTCCGCTTGATAATTTTACTATTCCAACGCCGAGGTGATTATAGTAATGGGTAACCTTCCCGATCTTGGTATCTGCCATAAATCATCACCAGACTTTCCAAGCATCAGTTTATCAAAAAGCTGATTCTTTTTTGACGCCTTTTTTTAAGACCGAGAAAGACAGGAAAAATGCCAGCAGGGAAAAAATACTGGCTCCCAGGAAGGGATAGGGAATGGCAAGCGTGGCGATAATTCCTCCGATGACCGGGCCCAGGATCTGTCCGATGCTCATGAAAGAGGCACTCAGCCCCAGGATTGACCCTTGGGATTTCGCGTCTGTTTCTTGGGAAAGAATGGTTGAGATTAAGGGCTGAATAATTGAGTTGGAAAAACCTAAAAATATCGAGGCGAATACGAAGGGCAGAAGCGATTTCAGGAAAAAAATGGCAAAAAATACCAGTGAGATAATAAGAGTAGCCAGGGAAAAAAGTTTTTTTAGTCCGATTAAGGCCGTCAGCCTGTGTACGAGGAAGAGCTGGGTGACCAGCCCGACAACTCCGAACATGGTAAAAAGAAGCGAGATCTGATTCGCCGAGAGGTGAAGTATTTTGATGGAAAAAGGCTGATAGGCAAAGATCATTAATGAAAATGAAACGGCATTTAAAAGCGTAATCAGCAGGGTCGGGCCGACATTTTCGTCAAACACGGCGTGAAAAAGTTTTTTGAAATTAAAAAGAGAGCTGTGCTTCACTTCTCCGATGTGTTTGTTGGTTTCCGGCAGAAAGATAGCGGTCATGACAACCGCGATCAGCGAGATAGTCCCCGCGATAATAAACGGCAGCGAGGCGGAATAAGATACGGTCAGGGCCGATATTGCCGGACCGAAAATGAAACCAAAGCCGAATGAGGCGCCGATGATTCCGAAGCCCTTGGCTCTCTGTTCCTGGGTAGTAGTATCGGAGATCACCGCCGAGGCAACCGGAATGTTCCCGGCGGTAATTCCGTCTAAGGCCCTGGCAATAAATAAAAAAATCCAGTTCGGCGCAAAAGCCATAATAAAGAAAGAAAGAGCCGTACCAAAAAGAGAGATAATCAGCAGAGGCCTTCTGCCGTACTTGTCGGACATCCGGCCGATGACCGGCGTCGAGATGAACTGAAAGGCGGAAAAGGTGGAAAATAACAGACCGTTTTGAAAATCGGAAAGCCCGTATTTCATCGAGTATGAGTAAAGGACAGGAATGATTATTCCATATCCCAAAGCGTTGACGACGGCGATTAAAGCAATGATCAGAATGTTTCTGTTTTGTCTTAGCATATTAATTTAAAAATTATGGGGGAAGTATTAATTATATAATTTATAATAAGGTCTGTCTATGAAAACCATTAAGCAAACCTATCTCATCAAAGCGCCATTGGAAAAAGTCTGGCAGGCATTTGTTGACCCCAAAATAATAGACAAATGGGGAGCGGGTCCGGCAAAAATGAATGAAGACGAATGTTTTAAATTCAGCCTTTGGGGAGGAGATATCCACGGGACAAATACGAAAGTAATTAAGGAAAAAAAACTGGTTCAGGACTGGTACGGAGGAGACTGGGTTACGCCTTCTCAAGTTATTTTTACATTTTCCCGGGAAAAAAATAAAACACGCGTCGATCTGGTTCATTCAAATTTACCGGAAGATGAAGTTAATGAATTTGATAAAGGCTGGAAATCCGATTACCTTGGTCCGTTAAAAGAATTTTTAGAAGACAAATAACATGGATATTAAAAAGAAAAAACATTCATCCTTCGGAAAATATTTTGCCATTCTCGATCAATATGATCAGGACCTGAAATTTTCTCAGGAGTTCGGGTCTTTTCTGATTTTAAGTCTAGTTGAGGAGGTTGGAGAGATGGCTCGAGCTTATCTGGCCAAGCACGGGAGAAAAGGAACCAATATCGCCGCCCAGCAGGACGAGACTTACGAACAGGAGTTGGGAGATATTTTAGTCTCGATCCTCCGCTTTGCCCGGATCAAAAACATCAATCTTCACAAAAGAATTATGTACTCGCTGAATAAAATCAAACGCCGGAGATTGGTGCCGAAAACCTAATACACGACTGTAGGCGCCACGTCTTGGATTTTGATTTTTTCTTCGGTGTCCAACTCAAAACGAAACGGATTGGTAAAATGATAGACGGCTGCAATGGTTTGCTCGATGAATATTTTTGTGTAGAGCTTGATCTGGTTAAAATCGCTGAAAACCTCATTAAAGAGTAGGAAAAATTTGAAGTATTACATATGCACAACCAAGATATAGGCGACAAAGGTATTTGCAGGATAGACGATTTCGCAATGAGACTTTTCCGAAATCTTTTTCAAAAATATTTTTACTATTTATGTAAAAATATTTACAGCCGGGTTGGCTTGAACGTAGATTTGAGCCGCCTCGACATCTTCAGGAGTTCCGATGTCCATAGAAGCATCGGTTCGAAAACCATAGACCGGCACACCTTTTTGTAAAAACCAGGAGATAATAGAACTTGGAGTATCCAGAGCCTTAAGACTTCCGTTTTGCCGGCTGTATTTTAAGACTTGGCCCAGTGTTTCTCCGGAATAATAATAAAAAGGAGCAATGGCGGAAGAAAAAAGTGGTTTTTCGGGTTTTTCTTCGAAATGAACAATCTGTTGTCCGTCCATTCCTACACAGCCGAGCCGTCCGGCAATAAGTTGTTTTTCTTTTTCATACACCGCAGTTACCAGGCCAGGAGAGGCAGTGTTGAGGGCAAAATCAACGAAAGAGGCTAAGCTGCCCCGGTAGAGCGTATCGCTTGGCAGAACAAAAAGACCGCCCCCCCACCAGTCTAGCAGATTTAAAGCATGTATAAGATCCCCAAGCGCCCCTAGTCTTTTATCCGGTGCGTCGACTAAATTATTTATAAGTCGTATTCTGTCCAGGCCTTTTTCTTTTTGTTTCCAATCCAAAAGCCACTTTTGATAAGCCGTGAAATGTTTTCCATTCGTGATCAATGCCTTTTGTCCCAGATTGTGGATAGTATTTAGATCAGAAAGCATCCTTCCGATTATCGTATCGCCATCTACAGGAATTAAACCCTTTGGTCCAGTGTTAAAATCCTTCATTCGAAGCCCAAAACCGCCGGCTAAAATCAAGGATCTAACTACAAGTTCAGACGTTGGCATAATTTATCTATTATACAAATAAATTTTCTAACTGCTATTAAACTTTTATTGTGCTAGGTGAATATCTTGCTTCTTGAAGCGAGGATGAACCGAAAAATAGTTCAACTAGCAACAAAATACCCCGTCAATTTATTGCGAGGTATTTTATTTTTTAATTACAGGCGGTTATCTCAAATATTTTATTCGGCTTTTTACCGTCCTTAAAAAAGAGGTGGAAAATTTTTTAAGGTTATACTATAAATACTTTCATTTCTGAAGTTTTAATTTTCTTACGACGTAGGCAAAAAAGTAAAAAATAACACTGCCGGGCTAAGTCTGACAATTGGTAAATATTTTTTTATCGTAAAAAAAATCCCCCAGGCATTCATAAACCCTGACGATTTCTTTTAAACGGTTTATATTTTTACTCTTTTATCGTTAGATAAAGCAGTTCTAGAGCTCTGTATACTGCTAAGCGGCTGTAATATATATTATTTTATTTTTCCAGAAACATTAAGCCCAGTTTCGGGGTGTTGATTTTTCGTCTGTTTCTTTCAGGGTTTGCGTTATTTCTCAGAAGGATATGTTATTCATTTTTTACTATGGCAGGAGGGATGGTGAGTTTATCGTAGACGTGCAGCCTGCTTCGGTCAATGTTGAGTCTGGATAAATCTGTAAATTCCGTCAGATTAAAGACTGCATGGAGTCTTTTGGGTAAGCTAATCTTTTGATATCTACCGTCAAATTTCTTTTCGACGGCGATGACGGCGATGTTGTGGCGGCTCTTGGGTCCAAGACCCAGCACCTTTTCCATAGCCCTAATCGTTTTACCCGTGGTGTACACGTCGTCAACCAGCACCCAATCCCCGCTGTTTGGGTATGCTTTTTTGAGTTCTTCCAGCGTCATATAATTTTGTTCATCCTCCATTTTTTTGGGATAACCCATCCATTTCTGAACATGTGTCACCGGAACATAGTCGACAAAATTGGCATCTTCGCGGGAACGGCCTTTTATTTCATCTTCATTGTCACCGCTTGGCAGCAGAATCAATTCGGTTCCGGGAGGCAGACTCCTTACCGCTTCGCGGATAAAGTGTTCCGACTTGCTGGAATTGGTCATGACAACGACCTTCGGTTTTAATTTTTTAAGTATTTTTTCCATCTCTGCCGTAGCCGCTTCATCCAGCTGGGGATTTTTTTCCGGATTGGGATCAAACCAGCCTAAAGCCGCCTCATGCGGATATGGGATATTCAGGTGGACCAGGGGAAGCAGGAAGCCGGTTTTTGCCAGCCGGACGTGCAGTCTGTATCTGCCTTCTATTTCTCTGATATCGTTATAGCCGAAAGTCGGAACCTCGCGCCAGCGGGAAAAAAGATCTTTAACTCGTGAAATTTTTTCCCCTAGATACGCCACCATAATAACCGACAGTCTATCCCGCCCTAAGTTAATTGTCAAGCAGTCTGTCGCATTCCGGAGGTGTCGTTATTTTTGATATCAGGCAAATTCTCCCCGGCTTGTCAAATGCTTTTTTTCCTTATAGATGTTATCATTTGGCAAATATGTCGGATTATGACAAGTGGGGAAACCGCGCGCCTGGGGTACCGGACCCGATGGACACATTTAAGCCACATTCCCACAGATTGATTAATTCCCGTCTGTTGTTGGGTGGAGCAGTGGTTTGGACCATAGGATCTTTTATTGCACCGCTAGCGAAGCCGCTTTTTCCTCAAGAAACCCATGGAATCGTGGACGCTCTTGCCTCAAACGTATGCAAGGGAATCGATTTGATTGGTGTCGGACTGCTAGCAATTAACGCCGGGGTAAATGCCATTCGTACCAGAAGGGCTCAGCGTGAATTCAACCGGAGTGAGGCGAGCATGCATAGTAACGACTCAATGTTTACCGGCCGGGGACAATAATAACACTTCCCCACCTCGGAGGTGGGTTTGTCGGGCGGAGATTTTATTCTTGACACATAACCTATAATATTATAGAATATATTTCATGAGTGAATATTTAGGATCGATTTCGGCGGGAGTTGTTAACGCTCCAAAGAATGCAAACGTCTTTATCTTCGGACCGCAGAATTTGGCCGGTGGAAAAGAACATTTTAGAGCGGTACCCTTCAGGTGTCCCAAGTCCCTGCCCACTGAAAGTATAGCCGACTCCGAACTCAGACAGATTGTTGAAGCGTCAAGGAGTGCCTATGCCTTACTGGCTGAATATTCGGGGGTATTTTTTGATACGGTACAACCAACCGATCAGTTAAATCAGGAGTTTGTAATGGGAGTCTGCCGGGCATGTCCTATTTTTTCAATTCTTGTTGCCAAACTGAAAGGATCAGATGTATTGCGGGACGTTTTATCTACTGATATTTTATCCGGTGATGCCGCCGAAACCGAAAAACAAATGATGCAGCAAAAATACAGACATCAAAGATTTCCAGCTTCCTCTCCCGGTGAAGCCAACTATGTTCACAATTGATTTTCTATTTCGCTCCTGGGGTATGCTTGTTTCTTTTAGCCTCGATCTGTTTGAGGATCCGCTCGGCCCGGGAAAAACCGACCTTGAACTTTCTTTGAATTAAGTAACTGAGGGGAAAATCAAATTTATTAAGGTAGTCGACCACCTGCGGCAAAAGCGAATCTTCCTCACTTTTTTTCTGATTCATGCAGGTTCATTCTGGCAAACCGGTTTCAAAAAAGCAAGAACAATATTGTTAAAATCTCCAACCGGTGGCTTATTTTCGATAAAAGTGATATAATGGCGCCGTGCAAAAAGCTATTATATTATCCACCTTTTTTTACTTTTTGGCAGCGGGCATTTTTGCCTCCTCCTCCTTTGCCAGGCCGCCCTCCCTCAGGGATTTTCCGACCATAACGCCAGTCTACACTCCGGTTCCGACCTCAACCCCCAGCCAGACTCCGACCAAAATGCCAACCGAAACGGCTCAACCCTCCCCCGCAATTGAGGTGTCCGGAAGTAATGTCCTCGGCATCCAGGCCGATACGCCGGCTCCGCCAGTTGCCGCTCGGGGATTGCGGGAATCAGAAAATGGCGGAAGCTTCATCGTCTGGCTAATTTTACTGGGTGGCATATACTGGCTGTATAAAAGCAGAAAGACAATTGTTAAACAACTTCACGGACTTGTCAGATTTGTTCAGGATGATTTCTGGAAACTGTAAGTTCATTGTTAGAGTGCCACATTAACAAAATCCCACCTCGCAGGTGGGATTTTTACCTGAAAGGTTTAAATACTTAAGTCGCGGCAGTGCCAGCATTTGCTAGTGAAATACAAATAAATTATTTTTCAAATACTGTATTCCAGAAGTGCAAACAGTTTGAGGTTTTAAGGAAAGATGTTATAATTATCTCGTTGTAAGGCAATAAATTATGACAGTTACCGAATCTCCGGCATTAAAAAGACTTCAAGCTCCATTGCAGCAGGGTAAATTATACGAGGCTGCATCTGAAATCAAAAGATTTGACCCGGTTAGGATTGAAGGGCTCGCCGATTTAATTGTCAACAGGTCTTTAAGAGTTGTTGATGAGGACAGGGTTTTATTAAGATATAGTCCTGGAGCCAGACAAATGGCAGAATTTATTGCTTACAAAGCTTCCTTGAAGGGCGCCGCTGTTTTATCAAGGGTTGATGACCCGCTGGTAGTCGCAGCCGCTCTAGCTGGCGCCGGAGAAAATGAAACGCCGAGAGTTTTTGATGAAATGGCTGCAGGTCTTAATGCTGATGTTGCTTGGGCAACCAAAGTCGCTTTTGCCCGAAGTAATGATGAACCCGATGCAAATGATATAGTTCCGGGTGAAGTAATGAAAAAATGGTATGACGCAACAGACGCGTCGGTTCGACTTCGAGTTGACCGAAGACCCTGGACCTTAATCTATCTGCCGACTGAGGCTGAAGCAAAAATTGACCAAATGCAGTTCGACCAATATGTCGATATGTTTTTCCGGGCTTGTGAAAGGGATTGGGATAAAATTGACGCGGCACAGAACATTTTAATCGATGAATACCTTAATCCGGGAAAAGAGCTGGAACTCTTTGCTGGAGATAATCTTGACGAAAAATGGCAAACCCATTTAAAAATGAGCATTGAGGGACAGACTTTTGCCAGTTCCACCGTGGATAAAAATGTGCCGGGAAGTGAAGCCTTTTCCAGTCCCAAAAGAGGCACAATAAGCGGGCGCCTGGCTCTTCCCTATCCGGTCATGTTCGGCGGGCGCAAACTTCCCAATCTTATTTTGGAATTTAAAGAGGGAAGAGTTGTTAATTTTGAGGTAGAAAGTGATAATCCTGCAGATGCTGAATGGGTTCAATCAGTACTGGACCGTGATGAAGGAGCCAGGGAAGTGGGAGAGGTTGCCTTTGGAACCAATAGAGTTTTTGACAGACCAATGCTTAATGGCCTATTCGTTGAAAAGGTCGGCGGAAGTTTTCATATTGCCATTGGATCATCTTACCTGTTTAAAGAATATAACGGAAAACCTGTCAATCTTGATAACGGGGTCAGAAGTAAAAACCACGAAGACTTAACCTGTATGATGTTATCTCAGTATGGTGGAGGTAGGGTTCTGGTGGATGGAATATTAATTCAAGAGAATGGAGAATTTTTGGACCCGCGGTTGGCAATTTTAAACTCTACCGAATAGTATATTGGTACAATCCCCGACATTAATTTAAACCCCTCACCTTAAGGAATTATCAATCTAATACACTCCGGAGGTGTCCCTATTCAATGACCGTTTTGCTCTATTTAACAAAAAGATAGCGGATTTTTTCGATTAAATTATATGCCTGTCTCTGATTTGTAGGTAACGCTTGATCTATTATTACGGCCAGTCTTGGTCTTTTCCAGCGTAATCTGTGCCAGTTTACTTGATCGGGATGAACTGAATTACTTATGCTTTCATGGGCAAATGAATCATAATAATCATCCGGAATTAATCTCATAGCATTATCCAATAATAATAAAGCGGCTCCTGATGTTACCGCCGCAATGTCCATTACGCCGCCTTCTCCGGCATGAATAACTGGGCGGATTGCTCCTGGAAAATTTGAATGATCCGTGCACATTCCAAGCGCAACTTGGGCCATCCCCATCTCTCTTAATAATGCAGCTTCCGGAAGTAAGGTTTGTCCAATGAGCTTCATATTGCGATAACTAGTTCTAATCATAGCTTCTTGAGTGCCGGTATTAAACCATGGTGGATCGCTGTTGAAGTAAGTGCCGTTAGTATGTAGTTTAGCCGATAGCTGAAATTGGGGATAAAGTGCATACAGCGCCTTTATTTCAGCCTTTGATAGTTTCCAGGCCTCATTAATTTTTTGTCTTAATCCTTCACTATACGGACTGGCAGTTGGAGAATGTAATAATAAAGCCTCTTCTTCGGAAAAACTTGTTGATCGTGCCCCCAAGCTCATAAAAGTTAAGTCGTCAACATTGACCAGATGACCGGGTAATACATTTTTTCTCATTCTCCCTGCAGCACTTATAGATGCAACTTTATTTACACCAAGTAATTTTAAAGCCTGCGCATTGGCACGATAGTTAACCTGAAAGGGGGCTTGAAGTCGTTGGTGGCGGGCTATAAATATCGTATCTTTTCCGCCGAGTTCCAGGTGTCCAAACCTGACATCCCCATAATCTGTATGTATTTTTTCAAAGTCTTGGGCTTTTTCGGAGAAACCTGTACCGGCAATTACGGCGTTTCGTTTTTCTTGATGAATTAGTTGTTCTGGTAGAGCAACCATATCGGGGTATTATAATCATAAAAAATGCCCTAATCAAGTTTAGGCAAGAGCCGCAGTTTTGGACGGATTCATAACAAGCCTAACTCCCGGCATTAACTTTTATCTTTGACCCCATGCTTTATTTTCATATCTGGAATTGAGGAATTCTTTACCGCAGTCGCGGCAGTGCCAGTATTTGCTTTCATCTTCACAGAATCCACCCCCAGTATTTAGTTTCATCAAGCCTCATATCTCCACGCAATAAGCCGTAGACTATTTTCACTATTCTCTCCGACCCGCACTCCGGACAATTTGGTTTTTTGAAAATCATGATGAATGTATCGATTAATTGATTAATTGGAACATTCATGGCAAGTAAGTTTATTTTTACGGCCTATCACGCTCCGGAGGTGTGAAGTCATTCTATTTTTTAGTCAGTTGTCAAAATAAAGAAATTATAAATGATGCAAATGCAGTTAATCCTGCTAAGAAATAAGAAATAGAAGTGATTTTATGAGATTCTTTATCTGATTGTGTTATCGCAGATTTAATTATGTTGTAAGCTTGATTTAAATCTGAAAATCCCAAATTTATATCTTTTATTTTTAATCCTTCTTTTGATTTTTTGTTTTCTTTAAATGCCATTGTTAAAAATAGACAAGTAAAAATAAACCATATTATTGAAATAGGTTTAATAAACAATATGTTTTTCATAATACTTTACTTGAAATCTCGTGGTAAAAACCCGAGGAGGCAAGTTCCTTCTAGAATCTTTTTTAGTTGGATTCTGGACAAGCTTTGCTTGATTTGTAACAAAAACTCGGAGCGTAAGCTCGTGAGTTATTTATTTTCATATTCTATTTCTTCTGCTTCGATAATCGCATTTGATGCTGATTGCCAATTTTTAACTAGACTTGCATCTTTTTCAATGGCCAAATTGAATTTATCAATAACTGTTAGAAGGTCTTTATAGAGGCAGGTAATTGAAATAGTTAGAATGTCAGAATTACTAAGCGCCGGATTACTTACTATGTCTAAATGCCTAACGTTGTTAATAATATATTCTCCTTTATCTGCTTTAAATTGGATGGTTGCTCTTTGCCTTGGTCCTTTGTAAATTGCCCATATAACTTCTCTGCCGTTTTTCTGCTTCAAAGTTTTAGGTTGGTATAAATGTACAAGACCATGTCGGTACATTTTGTAGAAAATATTTCCATTTTTTTTATAGTTTGAATCAATTTCCTCATCACCCAGAAATTCTCTAATAAATTTTTCAACCTTACTAGGTTTTGAAATAATCATTTTTTTATATCGTTTAAAATCTTCTTTTTTTTCCTCATCCATATATCCGCAGTATAAAGCGCCTAAGAAATCGACAAGGCAAAGTATATGACGCGTAACACCAAAATAGCCACCAGTTGTCTGACCAATGTACAAAATAGGCGCAATTTCTAAAAAGATTTGTTCCTTTAATTCATTCTCAAGAAAATCTTTTATTTGCCAGATTTTCATGTCTTTTACTAATGCCATATTGGTGATTATTAGTTTTTAAACTCTAAGGCAATAAATTTCCAATTCTACTTTTCACAAAGTTTTCTGTTTCTTTGTCCATAAAATAAACAAAAACTCCTTTATGGGCTCGGGACATTAAAACTCTATAGACACTTTTTAAGTGTTTGATTATGTCGGGGTTTTTGCGTTTCACGTATGTGTCGTGAGAATTTTCCGGTTTTGCAATCCAATCTTTTTTAATCGGATCATATACAAGATCGTTTCCAAAAATAACTGCAATATAGTCAAATTCAAAACCTTGAGAAGTGTAAACGGTGCCAACTTGTTCCATTCCAGAATCATCTGTAGCCCATTTCCAAAATTGATCCTTCTTTTCCCAAGGCATTTCAAAATCTCCAATTTTAACATCATTAACTAATGTGCCATCAGACTTTGGTTTACTCCATGGCCAGCAAAACCCGGCTGTTATTCTAGCTGAATTTGGTTTTTCTTTATTTCTTTTTCTGATTTCGGTCATCATTTCCATGGGATTATCGAAAATTCGGAACTCCATTTTCTTGTCAAATTTTGCGAATTCCGACTCCCGAATTCCCAATGTATCATCGAGCCATTGAAGGTAGGCATCTGATCCTGAGCAGCGAAATTGAGACTTTAATTCGAATATCGGAATATCTGATTTTTCAATTCCAATTTGTTTAGCGGCTTCTTTAATTAAGGAAACGCTTCCAATTTCATTAGGTCTTACTATCTGAAATTCATCGATTAAAAAAATATTCAGTTTAGCTACCTTAAAAAGTTCGTCTATTTGGGGCAAATTGGTTTTTTGACTTCTTGGAGTATATCTGTTTTCGCTGGTTTCTCTTATCCGATGAGCTTCATCGCAGATTAAAACGTCGATATAATTTTCCGGCAAAGTCATAAAACTGTTAAAGAATTTAAATAAATTTCTAGCTCTGGGACCGACAATTTTTCTTAAGGTATTGGTAAAAGCGGATGATCCTGTTGCATGCATAACTTTTTTTCCTTTGCGTAATAGTTCGCCCATGATCTCAAGAGCGATTACGGATTTACCAGTTCCCGGTCCGCCCTTAATGATTACAGCTGATTTTTTATTTGTTTTTTCTATCTCTTTCACCTTTTTTAATATATTGTTGTAGGCAACTATTTGATCGTCAATAAGATTAAAAATTTGTTTGTTGTTTATCATTTCTGAAGTATGATCAAGCAATCTTTTTGAAGGATTAATTGGACTTCCAGAAAATCTTTGAAAGACTAATTTACCCTTACCTTGTTGAAGTCTTTCTTTTAAGTAATTTGATAATCCTAAGGAGTCTTCTTTTGAGAAAATTGGAAAATTTTTTATTTCTTTTTCAAATTTATTAGATAAAAGCTCAGCGTTTATTAGTTTGGAGTAATTATGAAGGTATGATGCGCCATTTAATCTAGGTCCGTTTTCTTCATTAAATAATTCGAAAAAATCCTTTAAATAAAAATAATATCCCTGGACTTGTAAAGAAGGGTGGGGTTGTTCTTTAGTAAAAGCACCGTAGTTTACTATTACATTTCCATCGGCATCGGATAGTTTGATTTCTTTATTAGACCACTGTTTTAACTCTAAAATAACCACGTTTTCTTCTCCTAAAGAATTTTTTCCAAAAACCAAAACGTCAATTCGTTTTGAAGAATAAGGAAGTTGATATTCTACCAATAGATAATTTTCCTTTAGTCCAGCATAAACAAAAGAATTATTCAATATTTGTAACGATATGGCCCACGACCGATATTCTCTTTCATTTACTCGATGAAAATAACCCTCAAAGTTTTTTGCTATTTTATCAGCTACTTGATTCTGAATAACATCCTGGTTGAATTCTTCTGTTGATCCCTGATAAATAATCATAACTATAATTCGGTATATTTATTATGTTTACCTTTTGATTTTTCAATCGGGTATTTCTTTTCATTCTTTTTCATTTTTTGTTCAAATGCTTTTTTAATATCGATCCCAAAATCAGCAGACATAAGTAAAAGAAAATACAAAACATCGGCTAATTCATCCCCTATTTCTGCTTTCTTGGTTTTAATTAATTCTTTAATTTCCGAATCATTCTTCCATTGAAAAAATTCAAGCACTTCTGAGGCCTCTAATACAAGGGAGAGAGCGACGTCCTTTGGATTATGAAACTGCTTCCAATCCCGATTGTTTCTGAATTTAATAATTTTTTTTATCAGTTGTTTTATTTCCGACATATTTTAAGAATTATAGTAGGTTATTTGATTTAAGGCTAACAAAAGAATCTTTAGTTACAATAATATGATCGAGCATGTTGATGCCTAGAATATTTGCCGAATCAATTAACCGTCTCGTTAAGGCAATGTCTTCGGGTGATGGTTCAGAATCTCCGGAAGGGTGATTGTGAGCGATAATAACACTTGCGGCTAAATTGTCGATAGCGGTCTTAAATACTTCTCTAGGATGAACGACGGTAGAATTTATAGTTCCAAGTGAAATATCGTTTATTTTAATTAATTGTAATCGTGTGTCTAAAGACAGCAAAACAAAATGTTCCTTTTTATCTTTGCCAATTTTTTTTTGCAAATAGGATCCAATGTTCGTCGAGGACTTGAACTTAACCTTTTTAATTATTTTTTCTTTAGCATATCTTTCGGAAAT
Source organism: Candidatus Roizmanbacteria bacterium RIFCSPLOWO2_01_FULL_37_12 (assembly GCA_001789645.1). Taxonomy (GTDB): domain Bacteria; phylum Patescibacteriota; class Microgenomatia; order UBA1406; family GWC2-37-13; genus 2-01-FULL-40-13. The sequence goes on along the minus strand of MGAG01000039.1, from coordinate 7,381 downwards.
TGCCTGAAATAATTTTAGACCAAAAATATTACTTGGACCAATTCCCTTTATTTTTTGTAATTCTTCTGAAGAACTATCTAGCGCATCTTTTAAATTTTCAAATTTTTTTACCACCTGTTTTGCGATTAGTTTACAGTCTCTTCTCGGTTGTCCAAGTGTTAAAAGAAGTTCAATGATTTCATAATCCAAAAATCCATCTAAACCATTTTGTAAAAACCTTTGTCTTAATCTGGATCGATGACCAATACCCTTTGGTTTTTCTTTTCTATGGAAAGAGTCGATCATTAGCTCCTATTTTACTCCTTTTTTCGCTGAACTTATAGTATTTGTAATCAATTAATTATAATGTTTATATGGATATTGTTACCTATTACATTTTTCTAGTAATTTTTTTTGCATTGGTTATTTATTTTATATACCTAGCTAGGAAATATGTTATTTTTCTCCGGACTAAAAAGAAGGCGAAAAATATATTTCAACCCTGGCAAAAATTTGATTATCATACTGCCGATGTATATGCGTATATTAAGATAGAAAAACCAAAGACAGCTGAGTTGATTAAAGTTGTTTACAACCTGAACAGCAGACGGTTGTGGAGAATATTACAACAGATTAAAAGAAAAACAGGTGAGGTATACAAGTATGATGATTTGCATCCGAGAGAATTTGATTTTGGTTGGGAAATTAATAACATTCTTGAAACAGTCCTTAGCTTAGTCAAAAAAAAGCTGAATCAATTACCAATAGTAAAGTTTATTGTCACTTTTCATAAATAATTATTTTTACTTGTTACTTCTTAAACAAAGTTACATAATCTTTCATTTCAAAAAGACGATTGCGGGAATAACCGGTTTTTTGAAGTCTTATTATACTTTTCTCTATTTAGCTCCTAATGTGCTACAGTATCAGATCATTAAATTATTTAATCTGGTCGGTACGTGGCTCCGCTCACAAACTGGCTGAAAGGAAAGGGCCCAATTCACATTGTTAGATTGCTGGATTGCTTTGCCCTTCGTACCCCGACTAAGTCGGGAGAAGTGGGGTTGAATTGCTGGGGTAAATATAATTTTTAATTTGAAATTTACAATTTTTATTCAATTTTTAAGATCTAATTTGAATTCAGGAAAAGAATGAAAGGGAGGTTGTTATTTGAATTGAAGAGTGAGTTTTGTGTTTAGAACAAAGGCGATGCGTTTGAGTAAAGCTAAAGATGGATTTGCCTGCATGGTTTCGAGTCTGGAAATGATTGCTTGAGTAGTCTGGGCTTTTTTAGCTAAATCCCGTTGAGACATTTTTTTCTCCAAACGTTTTTCAATTAGTTTTTTTGCCAATAAATACTCCATCTCCGTATCTTTCCAGACTTTTTTAAATTCATCATCTTTCAATGATTCCTTTAAATGGTTTCGAAATGAATACAACTTGTTTTTCATATTAAGATGATATCTTAAAAGATATCATTTGTCAAGGTTTGTTTTCCACTTTGTGAACCTTGTGAAGGTTAATTTAAGCTCAAGCTGTGGTGTCTTTTGAGTTTTTTTAATAAAGCCATGAAAGATGATAAGTGACGATTTATCCAGTATAAAAATTAGTCTGATATTATCTTTGCCTAAAATTCTAATCTCCCAAAAGGGAGTACCTTTTATTTTTTTAATATGTTGCGGTACGGAGAAAATTCCATATTCCTCAACCAGCTGAAAGATACCGAATACTTTCGACTTTTGTTTTTTATCTAATGAATCAATAAAATCCTTAACGGGATTCTTATTAGAATAGATGAAATATAAAATTTGATGTCCAATTTGCATTGGATTGATTCAATAAGAAAAGAAGTAATAGGTCAATGGATTATAAGCGACAGAATAAAAGATTTGGATTGATAGAGATGAAATAAATTGCAGAATTGTTATATTGTTGTATTGCTAAATTGTTAAATTGCCACAGCTAGGTTTGACGTAATTAGATTGCTGGAACAGGTTAAGCATTGAAGCAAGATTTACTATCGGTTATAATATATTGATGACAAGCCCAAAGGGAGAAAATTTTCGTGCCCAGATAATTGACTTTAACCCGCGGAGGATGAATACTGAGGAAGCCGCTGGCATTCCTACGGACTTGAGACCATTAGTCGCAGATAAACGACAGTACCCTCTTCATATCGGTAGTTTACTTCCTACAGATGTCGCCTGGTATAGTCCGGGTCATCCTTGGTTTTTTCGCGACGTATTAAGTAATTCGAGAGAGACCGACGAACTTAATAAAGCTAATGTCTTAATTCTTACGGGTTCCGGGATGTCAGCCTTTCAATATCAAAATATTTCTTTTGCCGAAGGGCCGCCTGGATTTGAGGATACTTTATTGATGATTACAGAACAGAAGGTTAAGGATTTCATGGCACAGGGAAAATCGGTTTTTGCCAATTGTTTTGGTGGTCAACTGGGAGTTTTAGCTTTAGGAGGGAAAATAGGAAGATTGCCCGAAGTGGTCCCTGGTACAACCACTACTGAAGCGGGTTGGTTAAGTCAGCGTTTAACTGAAGCCGGAAAGCGGGATCCGATATTTGGTAATGGGAATCTGCCGGAACAGTTTTACGCACCACATTTTCACAATGACTATGTTGCTGAACTGCCGCCGGTTGACTTGATGATTCCTACCGATTCGGGAAGGATGTTTGTTGTTAAGTCGGAAGTTTTGGCAGTACGTAATGGATATCTTGGCAAAAACGGGCTCGAACATCCGGAGCAGGAATTTATTATGGCAAGTGTAATAGAGGTTGATACCGGCGCAGTTCTTTATCAAGTACAGGCTCATCCTGAGATGTCTGTCAGACAGTATGCTAACTTTTTGGTACGGCAGAATCCTTGGTTGGCAGATGAGATGGGATCGGAATACTATGAACAGGCATTAACTGTACCGGAAGAGGCTGATTTTTCTGCAGCCAATATCATCCCAAACTTCATTGCGCTCGCAAGGGAGAGATACGAAGCGAGTCAAAAAATTATGTTTTCGCGTGCGGCAATTGCGCAAAATCTAGGAGCATTATATCAACACATGATTAAGTAATTTGAGATATTTGCTCCTTTCAGGTGTAACGGATTGTCACAATAATCTTTGTTAAATATTTTGATATTGGCTCCTATCCTACTCCTAGTGAAGAATAAATACAAAATCTGTTGTTTAATTGTTGGATTGTTGGAGGGCTGTAAAAAAGTGATTTGGGGTTAGGGATTAGTGGTTTAAAAAAGTAATTATTAAATTACTGAGGGGTGGAGGATTTTTTTGATCTCTTCCATATAGTGGTCGTAGGTCAGAAAGTTGGACTCGCAGCTGAAGTGCCTGATATCTGCCGAGGCGAGCATGCTGGAAAAATAAGCATCCCTTTGAAATCTTTTATTATGCCCGTGCGTGCGGTCGTTCAGTTCGACTACCAGCACCGGCTTGAACTGTTCTTTGGCAACCAGAACAAAATCGAAATAAAATTTGTTGATATTCGCATGTTTTTCATACAGATCTTTTTGGTCGGGTCTGATCTTTAACAAAGACGTCAAGCTGACGTGGGAAAAAATATAGTACTCTTCGCCGAATACTTTCTGCAGGTCGCGGTAAAAGCGTTGTTCATTATGAGTCAAAAGCTCGTCTTTGACGTTGATTTTATCATGACTAAACATTGTCTGAAGCAATGCTTCTTCGATATTTTCGCGCTTTCTCTTTTCGATAATTATATAAATCAAGAGGAGGATAATCGTGAAAATCAAGATAAACAGGAAATAGATAATTGGTTGCATAGTTTTATTTTATAATACGGATTTGTTGCCGATGACAATTGTTACGTCAAAGTCCGCGGCGGTTGTTGCCGTATCATTTATTGACAGTTCGGGAAAAACCGTCTCCAATTCGACTAAAAGAAGAGCATGATCGCTCGGTGACAAATCGTTTGAAAACGTCATATGAATATCTTTCATATCACTGGTTTGAAAGTTGCCGGTTTCAATTTCCGTTAATCCCATTTTTATCAGGACTTCTTTTAATCTAGCCGCCTGACCCGCCAGAACAGACCCGTTCAAAATCTGCACACTCAGTTCCTCAAGCCGTTTATGGGCAACAGTCGGCTGCGGTATGGAAGTAACTTTTGGAGCAGTTGAGGGAGCACGCGCGGTTATATTATTGAGAACAATGGTCCTGGCGGCTTTTTTTTGCTGAAAAACAGTATAGAATAACACTCCCAGCGCCAGGAAAAATATTACAAATTCCGCAACGAGCCTGGTACTTATCGGGTTGTCCTTTTTCAAGTTATTTGCCTCTTGCTGTTCTGTAATTTTTACTACTCGGGGGATGCCGTTTTTTGCCGAACTTAAGTCATATTTTTTAAATAAATCCCGGGAATAATTTTTATCCAGTAATTCGTAGGTCGGTTCTGAATCTCCATCCCGATGAATTAACGATAAAGGAACAATGTGTTTGATTTTTTTCTTTTCCTGTTTGGCGATTGACAGAATTGGTTCATAGAGGTCCTTATTCACGGCAATTATTTCGTTGCTGTTGGTTGTAACCGTATGTGTATAGGCAATCTTTGCCTCGTCAAAAGGTATCATGGTCAGAAACGCCTCTTTTTCCTCGGAAAACTGCGCCTGCAGTACGGAAGAAAGGCTTTTGTGATAGATGAATTCGTCGGCGATCAGAAGAATCAAGTCGGCAGGGGGTAATTTTTTAATGATCGAAGCCAACCCCAAGCTGTACTTTTTAATATCGGTTATTTCTTGATGTTTTAGATCGCCGTTGGCAAAATGAATGCTGGCATTAAGCTCAGGTCGGCAGCTGTAAAATCTTAAGCCGGCAGTAGAGAGAAATATGAATATTTTTTCCTTTTTCAGCATAGTTTTGTTCTATAGATAGAGATATTGTTAATAGACGCTAATTATAGCATTAATGCGGCAATTTATCAACTATAGGATAGTTTAGCAACGAATGTATTTTATCCTGTTTTAAAATTTGTTATACTTGCCTTTTACCATGAAGATTAATTTGTGGTATATTGCAGGCGGGATAGTGGCAATTTTAGCGCTTATTTTTCTGGTTAAAAATCAAGGCAGAAATACCTATTTAGATGAAGCTACAAATCAGGTTGTAACTTCAGCTTTGGAGAAAGAAGCAGAGGCAGAATCTATGACTGATTCAACCGGTCCGGAGATGACAATTGACAAAAACAAAAAGTACACGGCAACTCTCAAAACCGAGAAAGGCGATATCGTGGTTGAGTTAACGGCCGATAAAACCCCGTTCACGGTAAATAATTTTGTCACTCTCGCTAAGAAAGGATTTTACAACAACACGATTTTTCACCGTGTAATCAAGGGTTTTATGATCCAGGGAGGAGACCCGGAGGGGACTGGCAGCGGAGGTCCGGACTACAGATTTGACGACGAACCGTTTGAGGGAGAATATACCAGGGGGACAATCGCTATGGCTAATTCCGGTCCGGATACCAACGGCAGCCAGTTCTTTATCATGCACGCGGATAATATCTCAATGCCTAAAGATTATGTTATTTTCGGAAAAGTAACTTCGGGCATGGACGCGGTCGACGCAATTGCCGAAGCTCCGGTTAAGGCTGGCGCCTCCGGTGAAAATTCTACACCGGAAACTCCGGTTAAAGTCCTTTCGGTTGAGATAGAGGAAAAATAGAACCTTCTAATTTAGGAAGCTGAGAATTTGCGTCGGAGAAGAAATAGTCGGGACTGAAGGATTTTCCAGTAGCTTGCAAAAGCAAATCTTGCCAGTCCTGGGAAAATCCCGTAGCCAAAAACTTCTGTTTAAACCACTTGATAAATCGTGGGTTTCTTATTGATCCGAATTTTTTTTCACCGTACCGTCTTATTTGTTTTGCCAACATTCCCGCATAAAAATGCCCTGGGGTGTAGACAGGATACAGCCAGATATAAATATTGTTTGCCCACTCATATATTCCTTCAGGAGCTTCAGCAATAGAGGGAAAAAGCTCTTTTTTAATTTGTAAATATATTTGATTTATATCATCAATCGTACTTGATGATTGATCATAGATAAATTTTTCTAAACGCAAGCTAGCTAAAGTATTTGTCCATATAGTCATTTGTGATAGCATTGAAAAAGCTTCATACCCATCTAACATATCGACGGAGGGATTGCCGGGAAAAAGTATATCTAAAATATACTGTTCGCCAAAAACAGCCGGCATTTCAGACAATATTTCATCTCCTAATAAGGGTTTGCGCAAAATATAGGGAAGGAGTTGATTCATAGAGGCCAGATGAATTCCATGAAACAATTCATGAAGAATATCGGTAATATTTTTTATGGTCATTAGAGATTTGTCATAAAAAACATATGCATTGTTAGCGCTGTGCGGGAGCTGTTCAGAAGGAATTGTACCGGCTTGACTTTTAGCCGGCCTTGGTTCGTCCTCGATATAAGTTGATCGAAATTCCGGCATTAATCCTAATTTACCGAAAAGTTTTTCAATAGAAATCTTAACGTTTTCATAAGTTTGACCTGTAAATTCAGGAAAGGAACCTTTTAGTATTGCCGCCCAATAATATCGGTAGTTATAGTCCGGTATAGAATCGCTCTTAACAAAAGCCTTCATTTTAGATTCCAGGTGCTGAATCCAGGGAGAACAAGCTTCTTGCAAGCGTTCTAAATCCCGGTCAACTTGTTTCGCGGTTAGCCCGAATCTTGTATTTAACATCATCTGGTAAAAATCCGCAAATCCTTTAGCCTGAGCATAAGAATTTCTGGCGTCTCTTACTTCCAGAAAAGCAGCAGCAAATTCCCGACTAGTGGAATTTTTTTCCTGGTAGAGCAATTTTCTTTCCGATTCATCTGGAGATTGCAGAATCGCAGTTTTAAATGCTTCAGGTCCTTGCAGTAGTAATCGGGAAGATCGCAGAGCTGCTGATAATGGATGCCATTTACCTTCTTG
>MGAG01000039.1:0-410 GCA_001789645.1 Candidatus Roizmanbacteria bacterium RIFCSPLOWO2_01_FULL_37_12 | reverse complement strand
GGGCTATTTCAGGGGTAGGCGCGGGAGCTTTTTGATTAATTAGCATGGAGTAATCTGCAGGGTGCGGCATACGGTTTACTTTCCAATCAATGGCAGACTGTTTATAAATTAGATGACTAGAGCTACATTGACCGCTATATAACCATAAACATGATAGTGCATAAGGCTCGTCGGCCCTTCGTAAAACTTCATCGATGTTTAATAAACGTACATCCAGCTTGTCGTAAGCTTCCAGATTAACCATATACTAGACTGCAATTATACTTAAATTTATTGCGCTAGGTGAATCCCTCGCTTCTTGAAGCGAAGATGAACTGAGAAATAATATACCCATCTTCAACCGGTTTGCAACTTGCCCAATTTGACTTTCTTCTGAAAATATAGTCTCATAATAGTAATGAGAGATTTTT
>MGAG01000038.1 GCA_001789645.1 Candidatus Roizmanbacteria bacterium RIFCSPLOWO2_01_FULL_37_12 | reverse complement strand
TGCGGGCCGGAACTTACCCGGCAAGGGGTTACGCTACCTTAGAACTCTCAGGGTTAGAGCTGTCGTTCACTGGAGCTTGCACCGCAGCCTTCACTAATTGCTTAGAGTTAGCCGCAGCGATTGACTTACCAGTACCGGACAGGTTTCAGCTCCTATACATCCCTTATTCAGGTTAGCAGGAGCCTGTGTTTTTGCTAAACAGTCGGTTGACAATCATTTGTTGTACCCCGATTAAATCGGGGAGGACATATCCAATAAGTTACGTCCAGCTTTTTTGCCGAGTTCCTTGAATCATTATTGTCCGTATGCCTGGGTATACTCTACCAATCCACCAGTGTCGGTTATCGGTACGGATTATACACATTCTCCTGACACGCTTTTTCTTGGGAACTTAAGTCTTCCGCCTCCCCCGACATTACATCAGAGTTGTATTTGTTACTCGCTGAATCTTGCGAGACAGTTTATAACTTGACCCTTCAAATAGAAGGGGCAGAATATCAAATTTCGTTAGCGTGTAAGTAATAACGAATGAATATAAGTAGCAGAATTTTAACTGCTTATACATCCCCCTCACCAAAACTGGTGAGGAGTTAGATCCGACTAACCCTCAGATGATTGACATTGCTGAGGAAACCTTGGATTTTCGGCATCTCGAGTTTTCATCGAGAGATACACTACTTATGCCAGCATTCTCGCTCCGCCAGCGCTCCACAAAATCTTACAATTTTGCTTCACTGCGCGGCGGACGCTCCCCTACCACTCGTGCGCAGCGCGAGGAAGTTATAAAGTTATAAAGTTTTTAAAGTTTATAAAGAAAATTGGTTTTCACAATTTAACTTTACGAACTTTTTACTTTACGAACTTTAAGAACTGCCTTGTGCTACGCACAAGTCTCCGTTTTCGGTAGTTTTTTTAGCTCCGATCATTTTAAGCGCAGAATTTCCCCTCCGAATCGGAGGGTTATTTAGGTGAGCTGTTACGCACTCTTTAAAGGATGGCTGCTTCTGAGCCAACCTCCCTACTGTGTTGGAAATTCAACGGCCTTTTCCACTTAAAAAACATTTGAGAACCTTAAACGGGAATCTGGGATGTTTCCCTTTCGCCTGCACCGGCTTATCCCGGCGAGACTGACTCCTCCGTAAAATATTTGCGTATTCGGAGTTTAGTTGTCCCGCCTTGCTTTCGCTTGGTGGGACATCTAGTAGCTCTATCCCGCAAAAAATTACCGGAAGGCTATACCTAAATATATTTCGGGGAGAACCAGCTATCTCTGGATTCGATAGGCATATAACCTCTAACCACAAGTCGTCCCATGTTATTTCACCAACAACGGGTACGGGCCTTCCTCCGATTGTGATCGGAGTTCACCCTGCTCATGGTTAGCTCATCCAGTTTCGGGTCTCCCGCTAAGTATAAAATCGCCCTATTAGGACTTGGTTTCCCTCTGCCTTCCCACGAATAATTCGGGGTTAAGCAAAACACTAAGCGGGAACTCGCTGGCTCATTCTTCAATAGGCACGGCATCGCACCTCGTCTCCACTCGGTGCTCCAATTTAAAATTTTAAAAATAATATATAAAAAGTTTTTTAAATATTTTTTACTTTTTAGATTTTACTTTTTATCTTAAGAGCATTGAGTGGAAACGAGATGTTCTGCCTGTTTGTTAGCTAATGGTTTCAGGTTCTATTTCACTCCCCTCTCGGGGGACTTTTCACCTTTCCCTCACGGTACTAGTTCACTATCGGTCAGTTTAAGTGTTTAGTCTTGGATCGTGACCGACCCGGATTCCCACAAGGTTTGCCGTGACTCGTGGTACTTAGGAACAGAATAAGGTGGTTTTAGATTTAGGATACAAGATTATCACTTTCTATGATTGATCTTTCCAGATCATTCTCCTATCCGCAACCAATCCCATATTATCTGCCCTGCAACACCTCTCATACGCAGCACGAGAGTTATTAGTTTTAAGTTAATTAGTTGCTTAGTTTTTCGCTAAGTCACTCATCACTAAATTTACTAAATAACTCTAGTGCCACGCACAAGAGGTTTAGACTGTTTCGCTTTCGCTCGCCGCTACTAACGAAATCACATATGTTTTATTTTCCTCTGGCTACTTAGATGTTTCAGTTCACCAGGTTCCCCACCTGTACTACACTAGAAAATCAAATTAATACTACAAATAAACAAATCCGATAAATATTACAAATAAATGTTTGAATATTTTAAGGAATTAAATTATTAAATCATTTTTTCATTTATTGATTTATTTGCTTATTTGAGCAATTTGTAGTATTTGATTATTATAATTTCCTCGTGTAATACAGGTTCACCCTGCTTGCGCAGGGCGGGGTTGCCCCATTCGGAAACCAACGGTTGGTAATGTCTGTTAGAGGACTAACCGTTGTTTTCGCGCTCAAACACGCGTCCTTCTTCGGCTTAAACTACCTAGGCATCCACCATTAGCATTAATTCTCCCATCATTCTTGTTAAAAAAATTTCTTTTTGGACCTACCTCAAATTGTTAAAGTGCTTTTTATAAAATGTCCCACTTCCTTCTTCGAACTTCGTTAGGGACACTCTTCGCTTTTAGAACAAAACTCTTAAAACTACTTGGTGGCTGTGCCACTTCGTAGCTCTTTGGAGTTTTCAAAGAGCGAAGAGTGGACCTGACCGGGCTCGAACCGGTGACCTTCGCATTGCAAATGCGATGTTCTAGCCGACTGAACTACAGGCCCTGCCAGGAAACTCAAATGTCAAAGCTCAAATGTCAAAATTACAATCCACATTTGATATTTGGATTTTGAAATTTGAATTTATTTAAGAAGGCTGTTAGGAGAGCTAACTGGGAGTCTCCAATGTTGCCCTTATGAAAAAGTTAATTTCATTGGTAAAGGCAAGTTTAGCAAAGCAATTTTGATTTGTCAACTATAACAAAATAGATCAAATTATTCTCTGGGTAGAAAATTTCTTTTGAGCTTTTTATACATATTTTAAATGTTAATTATGTTTGAGTATTATCTTAATTTTCATCAAGAAAACCTCAAAAATCACATTACCGTCTTAATTATTCGAAATTAATTATTAAGTCCCAAATTTGTAGTTGCTAAAAATTGTTATAAATGTATATATTATATATATGATTGCCAATAAAGCTATCGTCTGGTTTGATGAGGTGAATAAAGGAGATGTCGGATTGGTAGGCGGTAAAGGTGCCAATCTGGGTGAGATGACTAATGCAAATTTGCCCGTTCCCTACGGATTTATTGTAACATCAAATGCATACTTTGATTTTATTAAGGTAGCACGGCTCGATCAAAAAATAAAAGATGTTATTTCGATTATTAATTATGATAATGCGAACGAACTTCAACAAGCCTCAATCCATATAAAGAAACTGATAATTGATTCGGAAATGCCCGCAAAACTATCCCATACAATAATTTCCTATTATGAACAAATTCACGTTAGAGAGCACGACAGGCAAATCAGGACTGATGGGATACTTAAAAAAGCTAGTAAAAATTTTAAGCAACTTTATAAACCTGAGATTGTAGCCGTCAGATCTTCTGCGACTGCTGAGGATCTTCCGACTGCATCTTTTGCCGGGCAACAGGAAACCTATCTCAATGTTCAGGGAGACTCGCGATTACTTTTAAAAGTGAAAGACTGTTGGGCTTCTCTTTTCACTCCAAGAGCGATCTATTACCGTCATCAGCAGGGTTTTGACAACATTAAGGTCGGATTGGCTGTTGTCGTGCAACGAATGGCTCAATCCGATAAATCCGGAATTGCCTTTAGTATCGATCCTGTAACCAATGACAAAAATAAAATCGTAATTGAGGCAATTTTCGGATTAGGAGAGTACATTGTCGGGGGAAAGGTAACTCCCGACCATTACGAGGTTGATAAAAGATCGTTTGTCCTCCTTAAAAAAGAAATAAAGGAACAAAAAATTTTACTCAAAAGATCGGGTGTCGGAAATATTGAGGAAAAGTTAATAAAATCACAGGGCGATAAACAAAAATTATCTGACGAGGAAATTATTAAGGTAGCTCTCTTGGTAAAAGAAATTGAAAACCATTATTTTTTTCCCCAAGATATAGAATGGGCTATTGAAGGAAGTAAGGTTTTTATTGTCCAGTCAAGACCAATTACAACAATCAAGACTTTAGACAATAGATCAAAAGATTTAGATACATCACAAGCCGAAGGCCTCAAGTCCAACGCGCTTATGCTGACAGGCTCTCCGGCTTCACCGGGAATCGCAACCGGCCCAGTAAAATTAATTTTTTCACCGAAAGAAATTGGTTTGGTTAAACACGGCGACATTTTAGTGGCGCCTCTTACAAATCCTGACTATGTCCCAGCCATGAAAAAAGCCGCGGCAATTGTAACCGATAGGGGAGGAAGAACCTCCCATGCTGCTATAGTTTCAAGGGAGCTTGGACTTCCCGCAGTTGTAGGCACTGAAAAAGCCACTAAAATCCTGAAGAATGAAATGGTGGTTACCGTTAACGGAGCAACTGGAGAAATATTCAAAGGAAAAATTTCCCTTAGCGCCAGCGAGAAAAAAGCGGTCGAAGATAAGGAAGCGGGTTATGATAAAAAACTGAAAACCAAAACCCATGTCTATGTAAATTTAGCCGAGCCGGAACAAGCGCATAAAATTGCCAAGGAGAATGTCGACGGAGTGGGACTTCTGAGAGCCGAATTTATTATTGCCCAGATCGGCGTACACCCCAAAGAATTTATTAAGCAAAAAAAACAGGAAATATTTATTAACAGATTGGCAAATGATTTGACAACTTTTGCCAGGGCATTTTCCCCAAGACCGGTAACTTATCGAGCAACAGATTTTAAAACAAATGAATATGATCATTTGAAAGGCGGAAAAGAATTCGAGCCGCACGAGGAAAATCCGATGCTAGGATTCCGCGGAGCTTACAGGTATATTGCAAATCCGGAAGTTTTTAAACTCGAACTCGAGGCAATCAAAAAAGTTTACGCCCTTGGTTTTCAAAATCTGCATTTGATGATTCCTTTCGTTAGGGTTCCTTGGGAATTAATTAAAATAAAAGATATAATCGAAAAAGAGGGATTATTCGAACTTCCGGGGTTTAAATTATTAATTATGGTTGAAGTACCGGCTTGTGCACTCTACTTGGAAGAGTTTTTAAAAATAGGGGTTGACGGTGTTTCAGTCGGAACTAATGATTTGACCATGATGCTTTTAGGTGTCGACAGGGATAACTCTGAGGTCTCGCAACTCTATGATGAAAGAAATCCGGTAATTATTAAAGTTCTAAAAGAAATTGTTACTACTGCCGCCAAATACAATGTAACTTCTTCAATCTGCGGACAGGCCGCTTCGGATTATCCCGACTTGGTCGAAGAGCTCGTAAAAACCGGAATTACCAGCGTATCTATTAATCCTGACGCCATCGATAGAACCCGTGAAATCGTGCATAATATTGAAAAAAAACTTGAAAACTTAAAAAGTTAAATCTAAAAAAAAATTATATAAGTTAAAAAATTATTAAATTTGAATTTTGATTTTTTACTTTTTAATTTTTATATTTTAAATTGAAACATGGCGAAAATTAAAAAAATTTACGCTTACGAAATAATTGACTCACGCGGTTATCCGACAATTGAAGGAAGATTAATTCTGGATAATGGAGTTTCGGTTACTACCTCTATTCCGTCGGGAACATCAATTGGTAAAAGCGAAGCTTTGGAATTAAGGGATAAGGATCCGACTCGCTTTGAAGGATTGGGTGTTACTAAAGCCATTTCCTATATTAATGACCTGCTTGGTCCTAAGCTGGTCGGAATTTCACCCCTAAAACAAGAGGAAATAGATCTCTGGTTGATCAAGGCCGACGGTACAAAAAATAAAAGCAAATTGGGGGGCAATACTTTGTTAACCATATCACAGTTAATTGTCAAAGCGGCAGCTGCCGATCTTAAAGTACATCTCTTCAAATATATCAATAGTCTATACCAGTCCTTGTTTAATACTCAAATTTCGCTCGAACGGCTTCCCGATCCGATTTTTAATATAATTAACGGAGGTAAACACGCTAATAATAATCTTGAGTTTCAGGAGTTTCAGGTAATTCCATCTTCTTCATATTCATTTACCGAAGCTTATAAAATTGGAATAGAAGTTTACCACGAACTGCAGAAAGTATTAGCTTACAGGAATGCTAATATTTCAGTCGGTGAAGAGGGCGGATTTGCTCCTGATTTTCCCACCAACCTGGACGCAATCGAAATTATAAATGAAACTATTGCCCAAAAGAACTTAAAAATCGGATTAGATATTTTTCTCGGATTGGACGTAGCTGCTTCACATTTTTATACGGATGGAAAATACCATATAAAAGACAAGCCGCACCCGATGAAAGTTGAGGAATATATGGAGTTTATAAATAAACTTGTAACGAGTTATTCAATTTTGGTTCTGGAGGATCCATTAAATGAAGACGACTGGGGGGAATGGATTAAATTTAACCAAAAAATTCCTAAAAATATATATTTGGTAGGTGATGATCTCTTAACAACAAATAGAGAAAGACTGGAAAGAGCCATCCGTGAAAAAGCCTGCACGACAATTTTAATCAAACCAAATCAGATTGGTACAATCACCGAAACTTTACAGGTAATCGATCTTGCCAGAAAAAATAATTTCAACTATATTGTTTCACACCGATCAGGCGAGACCAACGACAGTTTTATCGCCGACTTTGCAGTCGCTGTCCAAGCCGACTTTGTCAAATTCGGCGCTTCAGCCCGTGGCGAACGCTTAGCAAAATACAACCGCCTGTGGCAGATTGAAAGGGAAGAATTAAAAAAATAACTAATTTAAATATGAAATTACAGCTACTAAGCCGGTAGGGATAGAAGTACCTATTAATACAGCTAAGGGTAATTTTCCAACTATTTTCTTTCTTTGTTCTTGCGGAAATTTTCCGGGAACACGTGCAAGATATAAAAATCCAACTATAGTTGATAACATAGCACTAAGAAAAGCCGTCGATTTTATAAATTCAAATTCCTGTGGATTAATTTCCATTTTTAACGATTATAACATTATAAGCTTATAAAATCAATTTTCTTTGTCTAAACAAGCTTTAATAAATTCAAGAAAAATAGGGTGGGGTTTGAGGGGGCGGGATTTATACTCCGGATGACCTTGAGTTCCAAGATAAAAAGGATGATTTTTTTTCGGCAACTCGATAATCTCTACTAAATTTTCAACCTTGGATCTGGCTGAAAATATCATTCCTTTTTTTTCAAAATCCTTAATATATTGATTATTGAATTCATAGCGGTGCCTGTGTCTCTCACTGGTTAATCCTTTAGCCTTGTTTATAAATCCGTTGTATTTTTCAAATGCAGTCCAGGCTAAAGTCCCTCTTTTAACTAAGGCATCCCATCTGCCCAGTCTCATTGTTCCCCCGTACGCCCTTCTCTTAACATTTTCTTTTTGCAAAGTGTTAAGATGAATAATCGGATTTTTTGTATTCGGATCTTTTTCTGTAGTATTAGCATCTTTTAGTCCGACAACATCACGTGCGAAAGACACCGTTGCCAACTGCATTCCGTAACATAAGCCAAGGTAGGGAATTTTTGCGTCTCTGGCATAACCCGCAGCGGTAATCATACCCTCAACTCCTCTTTCTCCCCAGCCTATCGGTACAATCAATCCCCCGTACTTTTTTTTAAGCAAATTTAACCCGTGGACTTCGACTTTTTCCGCATCAATCCAAAGAGTTTTAACATTTACTTTGTGAAACCAACCGGCATGTTGAAGTGCGTCAAATAAGGCGGCATAAGAATCGCGCAGTTGATATTCTCCGGTTGCAAAATATTTACCGACTATGGCTATTCTTACCTCCTTGTCTGATTTTTCAACCGATCCTATTTTCTTAACCAAGTTTTCCCAATCTGCAAAATTTTCCTGGCTTTTTTTAAGTTTAAGTTTAGTCAGAAGTCTGTCAGGAAAATTTTGTTTTTTTAAAATTAAGGGAATTTCATAGATTATTTTTGTATCGGCAACCGAAAATATATCCTCGGGATGGACATTGCAGAAAAGAGCAAACCTGTTTTTTCTCCGCTGATCCATCGGTTTTTCGGATCGGGTAATGATAAAATCCGGCTGGATTCCCATACCGTTTAGGGTTCGTACCGAGAGCTGAGTTGGTTTTGTTTTTGGCTCGCCCAGATGATTGGGAGTCGGCATATATCCAACGTGTATATGTATTACGTCACCGGGATTTTTAAAAGAAAGGATTCTTGAAGCTTCATAATAAAAAACATTTTGATATTCTCCCGCCGTTCCACCCAGCTCAACGACCACAACATCGGCATTGTCTTTTTTTCCGGCCTCGGTAATTCTTTTTTGGATTTCATCGGTAATATGCGGGATTGCCTCAACGTCTTCACCATGGTATTCGAATCTTCTTTCGCGGTTAATTACGGCTTGGTAAATTTGTCCCATGGTAATGAAGTTATGACGTCCAACATCCATGTCTAAAAATTTTTCGTATGTCCCCAGATCCATATCGGCTTCCGTACCGTCCTCACATAAAAAGGGGTCGCCATGCTCTATGGGATTTATTGTTCCGGAATCAATATTAAGATAGTTTTCACATTTGATGGGAGTTGTTTTAATTCCCAATCTTTGCAAAATGAGAGCGATGGAAGAGGCAACCGTTCCTTTTCCAATTCCCGAGATTACTCCTCCTGAAATAAATACGTACTTAGTCTTCACGCCATTAAAGTATAAAGATAAAGGATAAACTTGTCAAACCAAGTTTTGAATGTTAAAATGTATCAATGGCAAACTCGTTAAGCTATAAAGACAAAACATACACCGTAGGAAGCACTTTGGGAATAACCTATAAATTTAAGGAAGGAGACAAGGAAAGAAAACAGATATTTAAAGGAATTTTGATTAAAGTCAAAGGCAGTACCCCTCAAACCAAAACTTTTACGGTAAGAAAAATATCCAATTCGGGAATTGGCGTTGAAAGAATCATTCCTTTAGCATCCCCATTTCTGGATAATATATCAGTTCTTAAGAAAGCTGCTCCACAAAAAGCCAAACTTTACTTTATCCGCAATCTCCATGCGCAACAAATAAGAGCCAAAATTAAATGACCAGACACAATAAAGATATTGGACAAAAAGGAGAAATAGAAGCCGTAAGTTATCTTCTTAAAAATGGCTACAGAGTAGTTGGGCAAAATTATCACACTCATTGGGGCGAGATTGATATAATCGCAGAAAAAGATAAAAAACTCTCGTTCATCGAAGTCAAATCCAGGGTAGGAGAAAGTTACGGTAAACCCTATGAGGCCGTAAATTTTATCAAAATCAATAAACTTAGAAGGCCAGTACAATTTTTTCTCTTGAAAAACGAGTATAAAAATTATAAACTTTCGCTTGATGTAATATCTATCGTTTTTACAGAGGATCTGTCTGTTAAAAATTTGAAGTATTTTGAAAATGTTGCCTCTTATCAATAATATAATTCTTGATTTTCTGCAGAAACTCTTTAGTTTCCTGCCTAATTTTTTCACCGGGTTAGCAATCTTAATTATCGGTATGATACTGTCTACACTATTAAAGCGGGCTATCTTGTCTATCTTCGCTTTTGCCCGCATCGACGCAGTGCTGGAAAAAATGCGGCTAATGAAGCGTAACGAGGTAAAAATTTGGTTAGAGGTTCTTTCTGAAATTCTAAAATGGACGGTAGTAATTTTATTCTTGATTCCTACGCTTGAGGTCTGGAATCTCTCCAGGGCAACTCTAGTGATTAATCAGTTCCTTTTTTATCTTCCTAATGTACTGGTGGCGGTCGTCATTGGTTTTGTGGGATTATTGGCTTCTAATCTTGGATATGATCTTGTCAGACACGGAGTAAAGACAATGGGCACAACCTCGGCAAATACACTGTCGGTTTTTACAAAATGGGTAATAATTTTCTTTACTATTCTGGTTGTTCTCAACCAACTAGGTGTCGCACAGGATCTTATCCGGATTCTCTTTACCGGAATAGTGGTAATGATAGCTCTGGCCGGTGGCCTTGCCTTCGGTCTTGGCGGCAAAGA
Organism: Candidatus Roizmanbacteria bacterium RIFCSPLOWO2_01_FULL_37_12; assembly: GCA_001789645.1. Classification (GTDB taxonomy): domain Bacteria; phylum Patescibacteriota; class Microgenomatia; order UBA1406; family GWC2-37-13; genus 2-01-FULL-40-13. The sequence continues at coordinate 5,681 of MGAG01000038.1, read as the reverse complement.
CATCGCCAAAGACATACTTGAGGAACTTCGCAGTAAATTCAAATAACCCATTTTGAAAATTATCTGAACCATTCAGGATAGCGTGTTGACATGTAGGCATTCCTGTAGAAAATCAATTTTGCCAGAGCTGAAACTGTAGGAATTCTATCGGAACGGGTCAAGGCAAGAGACCTTGGACTCATGTTTCTCATAAATTCAGCACCGGCTTTTTTAAGTACTGCCTTTCTATAATCAGGTATACCTAATCTGTTTGATATATCTATATTTAACAATGCCTCTGCCAGCTTTCCTTCCCTGTCTAGTTTTAAACCGGAATTTCCACCATGTGTGCTCACCTTATCATAAAAAAGGGAATAAATAGGAGTTTTTCCAAGCAAGTACACACTCAATAAGAAGTCCGAAACAGTCGTCGAGCCATAATGCCAATACAGTCCATAAACCACTCCACCAGTTTTAAGTTTATCCAAGTTGCTCAAAATTGTAGAACCCCAGTCAGTACATGGAATGCAATCTGCTTCTATATTAAGAATAACTTTTGTATCTGGGCTCTCAGTAAGAATGTATTTGAGTCCGGTTCTTTCAGCGGCAAGTTTTCCGGCGAAATTTTCATTTATCCGCTCAACACCAAGTTGATCTGCCACATCAGCAGTCTTATCATCGCTTCCATTATTTATCACTACAGGTCTGGTTAATGTATAAATATTTGCAAGACCAAGCAAAAGTCTGGATAAATCTTTTTCTTCATTATATGCAGGTATAATCACTGGAACTCCACTACGCTTCTCGAATCTTTTTCTTATTTTTTTTCCGTAATGGTCTATAATCTCCCCCGATGAAAGACCTGCTATACTATTAGCTTCCCGCAATGAATTTCTAAAATAAGCTACATCAGAGCGTCGAAAAGCTGGTGAATAAATAACTTGTTCCTTTACCATATAAATATTATACTATAGGGTGTATAATATAAACTTCTTATTTCTTTCAAAAAATAATAATTAAAAAAGTAAAGTATCTGTTAAAATAAGATCTAAATTGAGGCCCCATCGTCTAGCGGCCTAGGACGGCAGGTTTTCAGCCTGTCTACAGCGGTTCGAATCCGCTTGGGGTCACCAAAGGTTTTTTTCCCTCGGCAATAGCTTGAATTAGCTCGAAAGAAGAGCCTAAAGCATCAGTTCCAAACTTTCCATTTCTAAAATAAACTTTCTTAGGAAATATTTTGTCTTGAAGTATTTTTTTTCTCGGTAAATCAAGGTTTTCCCATAAGTTCGATATATTACTTAAGAAATGTTCTGCAAAAGCAATAACATTATTTGTTTCTTTGTGATCAATTGAGTTATCAGAAATCTCTACCTTCTTAACTTCTTGTTTAGCTCTAATGTCATTTAGAATTGATTTTCCCTCTTCGTCACTAAGTAGACCCTTATCTACAGCTTTAATTGTTGATAATTTTTCATGCTCTAGATTTGCTATTTCAGCTAGAGCTTTTGTTATTGTTTCTTCTCTAACGGTCATCTTTTCTTGCAATTTATAGAGTAATGTTACTCTTAACAGTCTTCTTTGAATAGAACCTAAAGTAAACATTTCTAAATAAGCTAAAAAGCCTTCTTCTATGGTTTTTTTCGGCACTCTAGTCGGCATAGAACACGATTTTCGGGCACAATGATAATACCCATACTGGCCATGTTTACTGTAACTTGCGGTCATTGGCTCATTACAGTTTCCATATAGAACAAAACGTCTTAAGGGAAAAATCTCATCTCCCCTTTTTTTACGCAGAACAGAGGATAGCTTGTAGACATTTTCATTTGCCTTTAGCCAAGTTTCCTTATCAATGATAGGTTGATGACTCCCTTTATTTTCTATTTCCCAACCTTTAGCTTCCATCATCCCAAAGTAGAATTTCTTTTTAAGAATGTGATCTATCAACTTATCAGTAACTTTTTTATTTGTTTTTTGCTCAAATCCATATGACTTAAGTTTCTCCACCAATTCTTGTTTAGAAAACAAACCAGAGGCAGCATCTTGAAACAATTTATAAATACAATTTTTCAGTTGTTCGTCAAGAATAACCGCCTTTTTACCTCTTACTACAGTATGAATATATCCTAATGGAGCTCTCCATGGCCAATAACCATCATTAAACGCTGACGTCATGCCATCCTTAGTTCTCTCTGATTTAATATCATTGTCTAATTCAGCCCAAACTAGCATCATTTTCATCATAGCTTTACCCATAGCTGTATTTTCAGAAGGTTCTGTAGCCGAAATCACCTCGATACCATTTTTCGCTAATAGACTCATTACAGCAAGACCTTGTTCTGTATTCCTTGACCATCGATCATATTTATAAACTATGACTTTTAAGTTTTTATTCTCCTTCTTCTGACAAAATTTAATTAGTTTTAATAACTCTGGCCTACCATTTACAGTTTTAGCAGAAGCACCTTCTTCTCTGTACACCTGAATAACATACCAATTTTTCCTTTCTGCTAATCTTCTACATTCTTTCTCCTGAGAACCCAGACTAAAATTGGCTACTTGCTCATCTGTTGATACTCTAGTATAGATTAGTGCATTAAGCATTTTTTTCTTTTGAAGATTTATATTGAGTCAAAACTACTTCTACCAATAATTTATTTAACTCTATTTCTTTTTGTAGTTCTTCATCCGTTAAATTTTGAGCCAACTGACCTAAGATTTTTCGAGCTTTAGCAATTGTTATCATAATGCCATCACAACAATGTGTAATGGCACTCTGTTATTTTAATCCTACTCGTTAGAGCTCGTTCACCTTACCTGTATAAGAAGTTACCAACTTATACAGATGCGAATCCAAGAAGTGCTATATTTTAATTTTATCTAGAAACTCTTTAAGTGTTTCTTTCTCCACTTTTTCCTCATTTAATTGCCAAATCCAAGATCCATTATCATCTTTACCCGCTTTAATGATAAGTTCGGCTCTTGTTAAGGCAGTTAGTTTTCCCCCTAATTCGTGTGATCCTATTGTTGCACCGCTAGCAGTTGAAATTAGAGTTTGAGAAATAAGAGGTCTTAACGTGAACTCTTTTAGTAATCTAAGCTGATCTCTTCTCCATCCTCTAAGTAGATCCAAATTATATTTTCCGGAATTAGCTTGATTGACCATAATGGACATAGTATAGACTATAATAAAACATAAATCAATATCATATTGACTTTGTTTTTTATAAGCTATATAAATGGCTTTATGAATAGATATTTAAACCTAAAAACTTATACTTTCATGTTTTTATTTATACTTGGATTCCTACTATATTGGTTTGGCTATATTGGAAATAAAGATTCATTTAATGCTACAAGTTTGAAACGTAACTATGAACTACTCGTGGGGTTAGAAAATTCAAAAGATTTTGAGCGTCTTTATGACGAATTTTATCTAAATAATCCCTTATTAGGCAAGCCTATTACCAAAGAAAAATTTGTAGAAACAAAATTAAAGAAATCTGTAAATAATTTTAATGCAGAATTAAAATTACATAGTATTACATTTAATAATAATGATGCGTTTATTAACAGATTAATTGTTGATTGTATTGATGAAGAATGCTCGCAGACACGAAAAAGAAGAGCATATAAAAAATGGACTTTTGCTAATAATCAGTGGTTTCCTAATGGTGAAGTAATGTGTATCAGGAATAACCCGTATACCATACCTCCTGAATTTGAAAGGTCAATCTCATTAATAATACAAAGAGCAAAAACATCTGATTTTTCTTCGACAAATGAATGGGCAAAGAGTATCGAAGAATCTAAAAACTGTATTGATATCCAATATGCTAACACAGATGAAGAGATTATAGGTGCTGAAGGCCTATTCACATTTAACAAAGATAATAATATAGAAAGATATAGCATCTTAGTTTCCCCAAGATATCAAGTAAAAGATGATTTAATCACCGCTTTTTTATTAGTTCATGAACTTTCACACGTAATTAATTATCAACAATCCCTTTCTACCGGAGAAATGGCGGACTGTTTCGAAGATGAAGCAAACGCATTTGGTAATCAAAATGAATTTATAGCTTTGCTAAATGATGAGGAACTACAAAGCCTTAATTTGAGAGCTAACTATTCTAAATCACATGAGCTTAATAATATGATTCAAGTTTATAATGAAATTTTAAATTTCGAAGGTGAAAATTATAGCGAGAAAACACTAAATTATGTTAAATCATCTCCTTATTACCAAAGTCAATGTAGAAACTTTAACTAGATAAATTTACTTGTATTAAAGCTTTTAGGTCATCTTTAATACCATTAAATTCCAACTGCTTTTTATACATATCCATGCTTATTTTCCAATAAGCGTTTATTATATTTACCATTTGGATTGCTTTACCTTTTGACATACAAGGTAAATAGTAATCACTCCAAAGCTCCTCTAAATACATTAATCGCATCTTTCCTACTTTAAGTAAGTCCTTTAATAATATTTCCCAATTATTCCTAAGCTCTTTTTGATTTTCTTCTTTAATTTCTTCTACTAATTTAGATATCGTATTACGATGTAATCCAAGCCGATGAGCTATATCAAGATTATTAATCCTAGGCGTAGAAAGTAGTAAGGTTCGGATATTTTGTTTATAAATTTCTCGACGTGGAACCGAAATTTTCATAGATTACAAAATTGCACTTATATGATGCAATATAATAACTTAGAGGTCTTATGGCTTGTGATCGCAATGAGTGCGACTGTGAAAACGCCTCGCTTTAACCACGTAAGCAAAACAAGCCGATTTATTTATAATAATTTAGAAAGAAAATATTAGTAAATATTTGTTCCTATATTCTCTCTAATCCAGTCCCATGCTTCTTGTGGAAGCCAACCATTATAATTATTATGATTAATCTCCATGATTATAAAGTAAGTATCAGAAGGTAGGTTCTCTCTCATAAAATTAGTTAATTCAGATGCACTCTCTGTCGAAATTAAGATGTACCCGGATGTTAAATAATGCCACCAGTTTAATATATTTCTATTATCTTTAATTGCTTTATGCAATTTAGTATAATCCGATCTTAAGCTACGATCGAAAACAAAAATATAACCTTTTCTAGTCATGTAAGTAATTTTTTCTTAACTTTTTTACCATTAGGTAGTGAAATTGGCATATCTTCGGATATTAGCTCTAGAGATTTTTCTTTGAATTTACTACCTCCCATTTCTAGTTTGTGTTTCTCTAAGGAATAAGTTTCGGATCTTAAATAGTCTGGATCTGTTTTCATAAAGTAAATATACGTATACATGTAAAAAACAAGAATAAACAACAAAAGTAACAGTAGAGAAACAATAATTAAGGCGTTGGATTTTAACCAGACTAGCAAAAGAAGCGTCAATAAAAAAATAAAAATTATCCAGATATGTCCAGTTAAAACATTTTTAACATCAATTCGCCCTATAAATTTGTTTACCGGCAGTCTATTAAATTTACTTAATTTACCTTCGTCTAACATATATGTATTTAATGTCCTTATTATACATGCCTTGTGTCAACTTCTAATCTAAAGTTCCATTCTAAATAGGGATACTAACAACTGCTTGAGTTCAAGCTAGATTTAAGCTCGAGTATAATTGATTGAGATCCTTATAGATTGAGTTCCAATTCCAAACTATTGGGGTCACACTTCGGCAAGCTCAGTGC
>MGAG01000037.1:13344-71629 GCA_001789645.1 Candidatus Roizmanbacteria bacterium RIFCSPLOWO2_01_FULL_37_12 | reverse complement strand
TTGTGACACCAGAACAAAAAAGCTTCTTCAAAGTTACTTTCAAAGTCGAGGAACTTTTGGATGAAAAAAAATTTAAAGGTAAACAATATCACCTGGCTTATGAATGGGTAAAACTAAAGGAAGGAAAGATGTCGTCCCGAACCGGGAATGTAGTAGAAGCTGAATGGTTAATCGATAAAACCAAAGAAAAAATTTTAGACAAGTTTAAACTTGATAAAGATGTCGCTGAAACAATTGCAATTGCCGCTGTTAAATACTCTTTCCTAAAACAAGATGTCTACTCACAGATCTCTTTTGACTTTGACGAATCCATATCGCTCGAGGGTAACTCCGGACCGTATATTCTCTATACTTTTGTACGTACCCAAAGCGTCCTCAAAAAAATTGATTACCATATAGACCACGGCCGTGGGTTAAATGGCATCAACCATTACGAGAGAGAGGAGAAGGAATTATTAATAACGTTAGCAAATTTTTCAGAAGTTGTTTTTGAAGCAGCAAAAAATCTAGCACCGAATCTAATAGCTAATTATCTTTATGATTTGGCGCAAAAATATAATCTTTTTTATCAAAAACATAAGATATTGGATGCGGAAAATGAAACAAAAAACTTTCGCCTATTATTAACCAATGCCACCGGACAGGTTTTAAAGAATGGATTATATTTGTTGGGAATAAAAACTGTAGAGAAAATGTAAATGAATTGACCTAATTTCTAACTAACCTAATTGATCTAAATAATTTCCTAAGATCAAATTCCTAATTTTATCATTTAGTCATTATGTCATTGATTAGAAATTAGATATTAGAAATTAGAAATTTAATGAATGTCATTTTTTATCTGTAATCAGTGCGGTTACGGCTCCGGTTCGTGGCTTGGTCGCTGTCCAAATTGCGGCGAATTCAATACTCTGAAAGAAGCTCCCAAATCCATTCGTGAAGCTGAAAAAAGTTCCGAGGATACTAAAAAACTGACAATTACTCCCTTCAAGAAAATCCAATCCCTTAGAAAAGACAGACTCAAAACCGGTATTTTTGAATTTGACCGGGTTTTGGGAGGAGGAATTATTCCCGGTGAAGTAGTACTCTTGACCGGCGAACCTGGTGTCGGAAAATCAACGCTTCTCCTCCAGTCGCTTTCTAAAATTAATAACCTGTATATTTCAGGTGAAGAATCCGCCGATCAAGTCAAAGACCGAGCCGAAAGATTAAATGTAAATCTGTCAAATTTTCTCTTTTCCGAAGACCTCCAAATAGAAGGTATCGTTGAAGGTCTGGCTGAAGTGAATAGTGACATTGATATCGTCGTCATCGATTCAATCCAAACCGTTTATTCAAAAAATGTTGACGGAACACCCGGTAGCGTTTCGCAATTAAAAGAATGCGCCATACAGCTGATAACAGCCGCAAAAAAACTTAAATTAGCCATGATTATCGTCGGTCATATTACTAAAGGCGGTGAAATTGCCGGACCTAAAAGTTTGGAGCATATGGTCGACTGTGTGTTGAATTTTGAGGGAGAAAAAGTATCAAACTTTAGGATCCTTCGCTCCGGTAAAAACCGGTTTGGTTCTACCGATGAAATCGGAATCTTTGAAATGAAACAAATCGGATTAACCGAGGTAACCAATCCTTTAATTTTTGTTGATAACAAGGAAGAAGTCGGAAAAGCGGTAACCGGTGTTTTGGAAGGCAAACGGGTGTTATACTTTGAGATCCAAACTCTGGCCGTTCCTACAATCCTCGCCATCCCCAGACGTGTAGTCAAAGGGCTCGACTATAACAAAGTTCTACTCCTGTTGGCAGTTGTCAGAAAATATCTAAACCATCCCTTGGATAAATTTGATATCTATGTAAATGTCATTGGCGGAGTAAATATTAAATCAACCGCTTCTGATTTAGGACTAATTGTTTCTTTAATTTCGTCGCTCAACAATAGACCTCTTCCCATAAAATCATTATTTGTAGGCGAAGTTGGTCTTTTGGGAGAAGTGAGAAAGGTATACTTTGAAGATAAAATACTCCAAGAGGCTAAAAGACTTGGCTTTAAAAATATCTATTCTTCTGCCAACCTCCCCCATATTAAAATGCTAAAAAATATTCTTTAGTTGTTTCTCTCGAATATTTTTTTAAACACGGCTTTTCTGCCATTAGCTCCGACGACCTCAATCACTAATTCGTTTTTTCCTTTTTTTAGAGGGAATTCAATCTCAAAAAGTCCATCGGTATTTTGATATACCCTTTCTCCTAAGATGGTAACAGTCGCATCTTTTTCCGTCTTCGCCAGTATTTTTACCCTATCTTTTTTCTGAAAAAAATCAGTCTTAGGTGAAAGGATAGTTATTTTAGGAGGTGAAAAATATAATGTTAATTGAAATCCAAAATAGCCAAAAAATAATGCAAATATAAAAACTAAAACTACAATAAAAGCTTTTTTTGTTTCCGGAGTAAAGTAATAGCCGGCCAATCTTCTTTTAAATTTGATCGCTTCTTGTCTTTCGTAATCTCTCCTGAAAAACGCCAAAGTTGTATTGGGATCCAATCCTAAAAATAAGGAGTAATTTTTAATAATTCCCGAAATGTAAACTCTGGAGGAAAAAATTGCCCAATTGTTTTGTTCGACGGCAAGCAAAAATTTTTTTCTTACTTTGATGGCTCTTTCTACCTCATTAAAATCTATATTTAACCTTTCTCTTTGTTTTTTGATTATTTCCCCAACTGAAAGCATAAAATATGATACGAATGATGCAAATCCTTATGCAAATGCTGCGAATTATGCTAATTCAGATTTTATTCGGATAATTAGTATAATTTGCATTTTTCATTCGTAACATTCGTATTATACTTTTACTCGTTCAGTATACTCTCCTGTTTCCGGATTAATGGCTACAGTGTCGCCGACTTTAACAAATAGGGGTACCTGAATTATTACTCCTGTTTCAACTTTGGCCGGTTTTTTTGCTCCTGTAACCGTATCGCCTTTTGCGGCATCCTCGGTTTCCGTCACTTTTAATCTGACACTCATCTGCGGTCTCACTGTCAATGGCTTTTCATCATGGATATAGACGAAATATTTATTCCCTTCCAGCATAAAGTCTGTGGCTCGACCGACAATGCTTGCTGGGATAGTATATTGTTGATAAGTTCGTTCGTCCATGAAGTGGAGATTTTCCGCATCTTTATATAAATACTGAAGCTCGATGCTTTCAACGTCAATTGTCTCAGCAGTTTCAGCCGTCTTAAGGGTATAATCAATATTTTTACCGGTTATTAAATTTTTAATTTTCGTCTTCATTAGGGCAGATCCCTTGCCGGGTGAATAAAAGTCGGCTTTTTGTATCTGCCAGATTTCTCCTTGATAAAATAAAAAATCACCTTTTTTTAAACTTCCGGCACTTGTTTTCATATTTTTGTATGTCATTCCCGCGAAAGCGGGAATCCAACCTCCCGTCATCCTGAATATATTTCAGGATCTTTTAGGAAAGATGCTGAAACAAGTTCAGCATGACATTTTAACTAATATTAATTAACTTCAACTCCTCAATTGAACTTACTCCAGCGTATATCATTGCTAACCTCTCGAAGCCGATGCCTGCTCCCGTACAATCGGGTAGGCCATATTTTAATGCCTCAATGAACCCATTGTCAACACGATGGTTTATTTTACTCTCCTTTTTCCTTTTTAGATTTTCCCTTTTAAATCTAATGTCCTGTTCTCTCCAGTCGTTTAATTCTTCACAACAACCGCCAACCTCAATACCGTTAATATAAAATTCAACACGCTTGGCAGTTTTTCCATCCATACTCAGTTTAGCCAACGAGGACATTTCTTTAGGATAATCATATAACATTGTCGGGTATCCGCTTATACCCAACTTAGGCTCAATTTCCTGTGCAATTAACTGAGAAAATATATCCTGAAATGTGAAGTTTACAGTTCGAGCTTGTCGAGAACTACTTTTATTCTTCTCGATTCCACTCGAAGAATAATCAATTATATATCCTTTTTCCTTAGCCCTTTCCAAGAATAATTTTTCATTAAACAATTCTTTTTCTTTAATTTGTGCAAATTTTTCAAAAGCCTGCGCAACAGTAAATTTTTCCCATTTTTCAAAAGATATTTTTCTTCCCTGATAAAATAAAGTTTTATTTATTTTCTTATGGACAAAATTCCGCGTACGCGTAATTTTGTCAGCAATAAATCTCATCATTTCCAATATCTCATTGGACAGTTCAAGGTAAGTTACTCCAACTTTATAAAATTCCAGCATTGTAAACTCGGGCAGATGAAAACTGGAATTGGGTTCGCTGTTTCGGAAAGATTTTCCCAGATAATAAATGTCTCCAATTCCTTGTGTTAAAAGTCTTTTCATAAATAATTCCGGTGAGGGTGTTAGATATAATTTCTCCTTCCTCTTGAAATAATTAAACTCAGTCTCAAAGATCTCAAGATAGGATTCCGGAATCAGTGCCGGACTCATAACCGGCAAGTCCAATTTTAGATATCCTTTATATTGCATAAATTCATGCACGGCCTGTTCAACCTGAAGTTGGATTTTGTAGTTATTTAGATTTTGGATGTTTGATTTTATCCGCATTTTCCTATTATCTAATATCAAATAACTAATATCTACTATTTTGACACTTTTCTGCGCCCCTTGACAAGAAAAGAAGAAGAAGAAGTAATATAGATCCATATGGAAAGAATCGTTTACGTTGCCAAACCAAAGAAACGTCCATCGCAGGAAGTAATTAAGAAAAGACAGTTGCAACGTGAAGTTCGAGAAATATTAAGAGAGCATGCTAAGGATCAGGCCGGACGTGGTGGAATTTCTCCAGAAAAAAAACGAGAAATAAATAAAATAACAAGGACAACTCCCTCATAGTAATTATTAAATCTCTTCTTTCAGCTCTTCTAATAACTTTTTTGCTTTTGAAGAAACTCGTTCGGGGACTTTGATACGGTAAACTACATACTGGTCACCACGACGTGAAGAATTTGGATATGGAATTCCCTGACCCCGGAGTCTGAGAGTTGTCCCTGATTTTGTTCCCGGACGAACCTTAAGATTTACAGAATCATTAATAGTCACCACATTCACAGCTCCACCGAGAACTGCCAGAGGATAGGAAATTTCTTTTTCCAAGTAAATATCCTGCCCGTCACGTTTAAAATAAGCATGAGGTCTGACCGATACCTGGACATCAAAATCGGAAAATCTTATTCTGTTCCCGCTGTCAACACCTGCCGGAATTTTAATCACTTTTCGGTCTCCCTTAATCACCGTGGTTTTTTCTACACCGTGCACAGCTTCATCAAAAGTCAAATCGAGCTCATAGACTTCGCGCCTTGCTCTTCTCCCGCCTCTTTGAAAGGGCGATTGGAATCCGAAAAACTGCTCGAAGATCTCAAAAGGATCGGAAAATCCGCCAAAATCCATCCCTTCAAACGGATTTCCTCCCGAACTGGAATAAGTATAAGTAAAAGGTCCTTGCTGATATGTCTGTCCCCCGCCCCCTCCATAACCGCTCCGACTGAATGCTTCTTCACCGTACTGATCGTACATCTCTTTTTTCTTGGGATCGGCTAATACTTCAAAAGCTTTATTTATTTCTTTAAATTTCGCGTTTGCGTCGGGAGATTTATTTCTATCAGGATGCCACTTTAATGCTTGTTTTCTGTATGCTGCTTTTATCTCTGCATCTGAAGCATTTTTGGAAACGCCGAGTAATTCATAGTAATCTGCCATTTTTATTTAACATGTAACATATAACATGTAACACAAGAAAGTCGTGGCATGACATTTTAAAATGTTACAAGTTACATGTTTCGTGTTACATGCTTTATCCTACAACTTCACCTTCTTCGACATCTTTTTTAGATTTTTTTTCGTCCTTTTTCTTTCCACCTTCATCCGGTGGAGTAGTAGTCTGCGGCCCCTTTTGTTCACCTGGTTTGTTATACATTCCTTGTCCGATCTTGGTTAAGGCATCTGACAAATCCTTAGTCTTTTTTTCCAGTTCTTCGCTCGAACCTTTTTCCAAAGAATCTTTAAGATCCTTTATTTTCTTTTCTACTTCTTCTTTGATATCCTTTGGCGCTTTGTCACCTGCATCTTTCAAGGACTTTTCAGCCACATAGATCATATTGTCCGCCTTGTTCTTGATCTCAATTTTTTCTTTTTCTTTTTTATCTTCATCCGCATGTTTTTCCGCTTCTTCTTTCATCTTTTCAATCTCGTCTTTACTTAAACCCGTTGATCCGGTTATTTTAATAGCTTGAGACTTCCCCGTTGCCTTATCTTTGGCCGTAACAGTCAAAATCCCATTGGCGTCGAGATCAAAAGTAACTTCTATCTGCGGAACTCCCCTTGGAGCCGGAGGAATTCCGTCCAAAATAAATCTGCCAAGGGATTTATTATCTTTAGCCAATGGTCTTTCCCCTTGGAGAATATGAATCTCTACCTGCGTTTGATTGTCTCCGGCTGTTGAAAAAACTTCCGATTTTGCCGTAGGTACTGTAGTATTCCTGTTAATTAGAGGCGTCATGACACTACCTAACGTCTCTACTCCTAATGTCAATGGCGTAACATCCAGAAGTACGACATCTTTTGTTTCACCCGTCAAAACTCCCGCCTGTACAGCGGCGCCGATTGCCACAACTTCATCCGGATTCACCGATCTATTTGGATCTTTGCCAAAGAATTCCTTAACTGTCTCGATCACCTTTGGCATTCTGGTCATTCCGCCAACCAACACAACTTCATTTATTTTTGCAACATCGACTTTGGCATCCTTAAGGCAGGCCCTAACTGGTTCTATGGTTTTCTCAATCAGAGATCCTACCAAAGACTCCAACTTTGCCCTTGTTAACTTCATGACAAGATGTAACGGCTGCCCGTCTCTAACCGTAACAAAGGGAAGGTTTACCTCTGTTTCTTTAGACGTTGACAGTTCTATTTTTGCTTTTTCTGCAGCATCTCTGATCCTCTGTAAAGCTTGTGGATCACGTCTTAGATCAACACCATTTTCTTTTTTAAACTCTTCTGCTATAAAATCTAATATAACCTTGTCAAAATCATCACCGCCAAGATGAGTATCTCCGTTGGTTGCTTTAACCTGGAACACTCCCTCACCAAGTTCTAAAACAGTAATGTCAAACGTTCCACCACCCAAATCGTAGACTGCGATTGTGTGGGTATGTTTTTTATCAAGACCGTAAGCTAAAGCTGCAGCGGTCGGCTCGTTTAAAATTCTTACGACTTCAAGTCCGGCGATCTCTCCGGCTTGCTTGGTTGCCTGTCTTTGTGAATCGTCGAAATAAGCCGGAACTGTGATAACGGCTTTTTCAACTTTTTCTCCCAGATATGTTTCTGCGTCAGTCTTGATTTTTTGCAGAATCATGGCTGAAATTTCTTGCGGAGTATAGGTCTTTCCCTCAACCTCAACGTCGGCCATCTCATCCCTTCCTTCTTTAATTTTGTAGGGTAACCATTTGATATCGAGCTTTACAGATTCATCCGAATATCTCCTGCCCATCAATCTCTTAATTGAAAAAATTGTATTTTTAGGATTTATTACCATCTGTCGTTTAGCTACATCACCAACGATTCTTTTTACAGGATCTACTACGGATGGTATAACATTGCGTCCTTCTTGCGAATGAATAATTTTTGGCTTTCCGCCCTCCATTACCGCAACAGCAGAATTAGTTGTTCCAAGATCAATACCGATTATTTTTGCCATAATAATTTACAAAATTTATAACTGAAAATTGATTTATCAATTTTCATCCCTGACTTGATCCGGGATCCCCGTAAAATCAGATCCTGAAATAAATTCAGGATGACAAATTGTTAATTATTACTAACTTTTTTACTGACTTTCGCCTGTGCTACTCTCAAAATTTGTCCCTTATATTTATAACCTTTCCTTAAAACCTCTACAATTATATTATCGTCTTTTCCTTCAACTATATCAATTGCCTCCGCAGTGTAAGGATCAAAAGGTTTCCCTAAAACTTGAATTTCTTCCAATCCAATCTCCTGTAGGGCTTTGAAAAAGTTGTCCTTAATCATTTTTAAACCGTTATCTTTTACAAACGCTTGCGCCTTATCAAGATTGTCTAAAAAAGGTAATAATTTTAAAAGAACATTCTTAGTCACCGTTTGGCTAACTTGATCTTTTTCTACTTTTACTCTTTTTTCATAGTTCTGATAGTCGGCCAGGGCTCTTAAATATTTGTTCTTAAAATCTTCTATTTGTTTTTTTAATTCTTCATTTTCTTTCTTAATTTTTTCGATATCTTGTGCTGGTTTAGCCTCCTTCTTGACTTTTTGATCCATAACATTTAACTATTAACAAATTACAATTATAAATCTTGTTGATTTATAATTTCTCCAATAAGTTGAGAAATGTATTTAATTTGTGGACTAATTTCATCATAGTACATTCGTTTCGGACCTACAACCCCGATAATTCCCTTAATATTCTTGCCTTCGAATTCTCCGAAAATACATCCACATGATTCAAATAGCGGATCTTTAAAATCCTCTTCACCCAAAAGATACAAAATGTCTCCGTCGAATTTATAAAATTTATCTAAAACTCTTTCCCAATATCCAACTTCATCGAGCAACACAAATAGATTTCTTGATAAAACATGATCAAAAAATTCTGGCTTATTGAGCAAATTACCTACACCTGAGTAATAAACGTCGCCTTGATTTGTTGCGGACAATGAAAGCAACCCTGTTTTTTGAGCTAACACTTTGGTCGATTGTTGCAGCAATCTATGGGATTCATTTCTCTCATCCCAAATGCTGTTTTTATATGTAACCTCGTCGCTTGTTGACAAGTCTTTTTTCTTCATCAGGTGCTTAATATAAAATCTAAAACCCTTAGCCGAAGGAATTCTTCCCGAAGAAAAATGGGTTTTTTTAAGATAGCCTTTTTTGGCCAACTCTACCATCTCATTTCTAACCGTAGCCGGTGATACTCCTAATTTAAATTTCTTTTCTAAAATTTCCGATCCCACGGGATCACTGGATTCTGTGTATTCCTGAATAATTGCCCTTAAAATGTCTACCTGTCTTGGAGTCAAGTCATCCATATAACTATTTCCCCTCACCCCGCCTCACGCGGGAGAAGTGGAATTAGCAATACTATAACAACTCTGCTAACAGATGTCAAGCGATTTTTAATCATTAACCTTTAATAATTATAAAAATCGCGCACCCGCCAACAATCGCTCTTCGAGCCGTGTTCGAATAGAACTGAAAAGGCGAGAAGTAGGATATGGCGGGAAGTGATAAAATTCATTTTATGAAAATAGGAGCACATCAATCAATTGTCGGTAATTATTCTCAAGCTCTCGAGAGAATTAAAAATATCGGCGGAAACTGTCTTCAAATATTTTCCAGTTCTCCGCGTAGCTGGAATTTTACTAAAGTAGATGAAGTTCAGGCTACACAATTTCGTAACAAAAAGTCAGAACTCAATATTAATCCAATCTACTTTCACTCATCCTATTTAATTAATCTTGCCAACGAAGAAAAAATCGGAAATTTGTCAAAACTTTCTTTAATTTCAGAACTAAGTGTTGCTCCAAAACTTGGAATAAAAGGCAGTATAATTCATCTTGGTTCGTTTAAAAATTTCGATAAAGGTACAAATATATTAGAGCCTGGTAGAAGTCTATTTAATCCAAAATTGACAAAATTACGCGACCGCGTCATTTTGTCAATGAATAAAAAAATCTCAGTCCTAATGAAACATATATTTGAAATACTGGAAAAAACTCCTCAAGATTCACTATTTATTATTGAGAATGCCGGTAATAATAAAATCGGAAAAAATCTGGATGAAATTGCGGAAATAATAAAACAGGTCAATAATCCAAGAGTCAGGGTTTGTCTGGATACGTGCCATCTTCATTCAGCCGGCTATGATCTAACCACCTCTGAAAAATTAAATAAATTCCTAAATGAATTTGACAAATTAATTGGACTGCAAAGACTTGAACTTTTTCATATCAACGACAGCCGCGACCCATTTAATTCCGGTCGCGACCGCCACCAAAATATCGGAGAAGGAACCATCAATATGGAAGTTTTCAGACTACTTCTAAACCATCCAAAATTAAAACATTTACCTTTTATTGTAGAAACTCCCGGTTTTAAATACCAAGGCCCAGACAAGAAGAATTTAGATATTTTGAAAAGTTTGATAAGATAACTACATGCTCAGACTCCCGATAATCGTTAACGATTTTTTAGATATTTTTAGGAAAAATAAATTTCAAATATTTGTTGTCGGTGGGGCAGTGCGGGATTTATTGCTTAATCGTAACGTTGATAACTGGGATTTTGCCACCAGTGCCACACCTGAGGAGATTTTAAAATTATTTCCTGTGGGATTTTATAACAATAAATATGGAACAGTAACAATTCATCTTGATAAATCTCTTTTTGAGGTTACACCCTTTCGCCAAGAAGGTGAATACAAAGATCAGCGACATCCCGATAAAATCGAATGGGCTAAAACTATTGAAGAAGATCTTTCACGACGCGATTTTACTATAAATGCTATCGCTTTCGACGGCAAAAAATTAATCGATCCCTACCAAGGTCAAGTTAATCTTGAGCAAAAATTAATTTCCGCAGTCGGTGATCCGGATAAGCGCTTTAACGAAGATGCACTCCGTCTTATAAGAGCAGTCCGATTGGCTTCGGAGCTTGGCTTTTTAATCGAAGAAAAAACCCGTTTATCAATTGCCAAAAATGCCCATTTAATAAGCAAAATTTCCTGGGAAAGAATTAGAGACGAATTTTTTAAGATTTTATCCAGCAATCATCCTTCAGAAGGAGTTTTATTTTTAAGAAATTCAGGACTATTAACCTTCATTATCCCCGAATTGGACGTTTGCTTTATAATTCCGCAAAAAAGTCCTAAAAGACATCATATTTATGACGTAGGGACACATCTGGTTATGGCTTTAAAACATTGTCCTTCAAAAGACGTCATTACCCGTTTTGCAACTGTTCTCCACGACATCGGTAAATCTTCAACTTTTCGCAGAGACGACAAATCCGGGCTGATCACGTTTTATAACCACGAAGTAGTTGGAACTTTTATGGTTAAAAAAATTGCCGATAGATTTCGGCTCTCTAAAAATCAAAAAGACAAGTTGGTCAAACTGGTTCAGCATCACCAATTCACAGTTAGTGAACTTCAGACAGACAAAGCAGTCAGAAGATTTATAACCAATATCGGCAAAGAATATCTTCAAGATATGCTCGATCTGCGCTATGCTGATCGCGTTGGTTCGGGTGCAACACCTACGTCCTGGCGCTTCGAACTTTTCAAAAAACGTTTAATTGATGTCCAAAAAGAACCTTTTAAGATTGCGGATTTAAAGATAAACGGTCATGACGTAATGAAAATATTGGGAATTAAACCCGGAAAAAAAGTCGGTGAAATTTTAAAATCTATATTTAACGACGTGGAGGAGGGAAGACTAAAAAACGAGAGGTCTATTCTTCTTAAAAAAATTGAAGATTTTAAAAAACTTTAATCTTCGTAAACTCTATGATGTAAAAATCTAGCTAGTGCAAATGCAACTCCATGCTTGACTCCTTCAGCTCTCGTGACAACACCTTTGGTCATAATACCAAACATTCCGATGCCCTCCCCGATCTTTTTGGTTCCGAAAATCTCATCGATGGCCTGTTCCAAATTGGCTCCCTTATAAATTTTGTCAATTACTTTCTTTGGTAAAGCTAATCCTCCGGATGATCCGACTCCAAAATTTCCTTTTTTGTCCATGATCACAACAAGCGATCGTTCAAACCACCCGTAACTGTACTTATGAAGTCCTCCTTCTATCCCGACACCATAAACGGCGCCTTTAACTTTTTTAAGTGCGCCCTTGGCTCTATTAAATGCTCCCTTGAACATTTCTTCATCGCTTAAAGGTTGGTCTTCTACCGATGAGTTAACCCTCACTCCAAGTACTTTTACTTTTTTAAAATGATGATTAAATACGTCCCTTACGGGATTAATTTTAGTTTTATTAGTCGACCCAACTGCAATTATCATATCGGGTATGATTTTATAATGTCTTTCTCTTCTCCGATTGTTGTTTTTTCTCCATGCCCGGGATAAACTACTGTATCATCCGGTAGCTTTAATATTTTTTCAAGCGATTTTTTAAGTTCCTTTTTACTGCTGTAAGAAAAATCATATCTTCCTATTCCTCTTTTAAATAAAGTGTCACCTGTAAATATAATTTTCTCTTTTTTAAAGTAAAAACATATGCTACTTGGAGTATGCCCGGGGGTATGAATTAAATTAAATTTAAAAGCTCTAATTTTATTTTCCGCTTTAATTAAATGTTTAATTAAAGTCGGTTTTAAAACTGCCGGACGAAAGCCTAAAAAATACTCTGCAGTTTGTTCTAACCGATCAATTAAAAACAAGTCTTTACTATGAATATGTAAGGGAATTCCCAGTGATTTCTGGATTTCACCGGCAGCCATGACATGATCAAAATGGCCGTGAGTGGCCAACATGCCGACAAGCTTGAGCTTTCTCCTTTGAAGCTCTTCCAGGATAAACGAGGCCTCATCTGCCGGATCAATCATTAAACACTGATCAGCCTCGATTAGAAAATAACAGTTTGCTTGAAGTTGTCCCAGTGTAAAAGAGTAAACCTTCATAGATGTTACGACTTTTACGCCGATCGCATTCAAAGTCGTAATTTCACTTTTTCCGCTTTAACAACCAAACTAAAATCGGAGTTGCTACAAATGGGGAAGAATACGTTCCAGTAATAGTTCCTGTCAAAAGTGCAATAATAAAAAATCTTATCGTTGATCCGCCTAATAAGATTAGAGCCAGCAGCATAAAAATAATCGTCATTGAATTATTAAGTGAACGGATGAGAGTCTCAGTCAAGGCTTTATTAGCGTAATTTTCAATTTCGGATTTATCTGCCGTACCATACTCTCTTATTTTGTCAAAGATCACAATTGTATCATGCACGGAAAAGGACATTGTAGTCAGAAGAGCCGTAACAAATAACAGATCAACTTCAGCTCCAAAAAAATGCGATAAAAGAGAATAGGTTCCCACAACCACTAAAATATCGTGAATCAAAGCTAATATCGCTGAAGCGGCAAAGTAAAAACTTTTGAAGGCAAAGCTCATATACAGCAAAATTCCAACCATTGCGATTAAAGAAGCAATTAAGGTTTTTCTGATTGTTTCTTTTCCGATCACCGGTCCCACGGTCTCAAAACGAAGCAAGGTGGTTTTGGCTTTTAATTTTGAATCTAAATCTTTTCTAATCTCAAGTTCTTTTTTCTCGTCAAATGTTTTAGATCTTATTATTAATTTATTTTTATTAACCTGAACCGTTAAAACCTCAACTTTATTTTCTTTTAAAATATTTCCTGCTTGCTTTTGATCAATATTTTTATTTATTTCATACTCAAGATTTGTTCCACCCGCAAAATCAATAGAATAGCGGAAGCCCCACACAACCATTGACGAGATTCCGGCGCCGATTACTACAGTAGAAACCAGAAGATATAACCAACGGTATTTTAAAAAGTTAATCATTTTTATAGAAAAAATTAATTAATCTCTTCGTTATTACTACTCCCGTAAATAAACTTGTGGCGACTCCGATGGCGAGAGTAAGAGCAAAACCCCGAACCAGTCCAAACTGCGGTAAGAACTCCCAGTTAAGAGGATTAAATAAAATAAAAGAAACTATCAAAGTCGTAATATTTGCGTCTTTTATCGCGTCAATCGCCCGACCAAATCCCAACCTGATAGCTATATCAAGATCGTTACCGCGTCTTAGTTCCTCTTTAATTCGTTCAAAAATCAAAATGTTTGAATCAACCGCCATCCCTATCGACAAAATAAAACCGGCGACGCCCGGCAATGTCAAAACTATCGGAATAGTTCTAAAAATTGCCAAAGATATTAAAGCATAGATGACAAGTGCCATTGCAGCGATAAATCCCAGCTTTCCGTAATAGGCAATCATAAAAATTAAAACCAACGTCAGTCCGATTGCACCGGCAAAAACGCTTTTAGTCACCTCGATTTTACCTAGAGTTGGGCCTACATTTCTCTGCTCGACTAATTTAATAGGTAGGGGAAGCGCTCCGGAATTAATGGCTATGGCTAATTTCTTCGCTTCATCGATTGTAAAATTTCCCGTGATAACAGCGTCTCCTTGGGTGATTGCCTGCTGCACTGTTGGCGCCGAAATCAAAAGTTCGTCAATAAAAATTCCCACCGGTTTTCCTACATTCCGTTGTGTGACTTCGCCGAAAATTTTTGCCCCATCTTCGGAAAATGTCAAACCTACCTGCGGTTTTCCATCTTGGGAATCAAAAACGACGGTGGCTTTCTTAACATGTTTGCCTGTTAATCCAGTCTCTTTTGTCAATCTTAAAAAAATAGGTGTAGATGTAGCCTCTTTTTCCAATGATGGTGTTTCTTCTTTAAATGACAATTGAGCAGTTTGTCCTATCAGTTTTATTGCATCTGTCACATTGGTAATTCCGGGTAGATCCACTGATACTCTATAATTACCTTCTGATTTCAACATCTGCACAACTGGCTCAGACACGCCAAATAGATTAACCCTTCTTTCAATAATGTCTCTTACAGAACTTAAAGCGTCCTGTAGATCCTCAGACTTAACTTTAGTCGTATCCGCTTCAAAGACCAAATGACTGCCTCCTTTTAAATCAAGTCCTAGCTGTGTTTTGAAACTTTTTTTAACTCTGGTTCCAAATATTTGAACATCGATCGAAAGAGGATTAATTTTAAAATTTATGTCTTTTTTACCCAGTCTAAATTTAATCTGTAGATTTTCAGGAAAGTCTATCCAAATAATTAATGCGGTGACCAGAATTAAAAATATTATTTTCAAAAGCTTCATATTGAGAAGTTTATTTTACCACGTTTTTCGCTTGGCTAACCACTTCGCTTAGACTCAGGATGATCCTGATGGTCGCAATCGCAATCATTTAAGTAGGTCGTCTTCTGTCCCAACCAGCATTACTTTTGGTTGTTTTAAAAATCTCCAGATAAACGGATCGTTATTCTTTTTGCGGAAAGCAAACTCCTCCTCAGCCATTACGGTGTAGTTTACTTCACGGCCAAACTGCTTTTCCGCCTCCGAGACTATAGCCGCTACTTCCGGGACCACAATAATACCCACAATCAAAAGATAAATCTCGTCTTCTTTAATTGGAGTCTGTTTCACGAATTTAGTTGAGATAACTATAAATTTGACCTTACCGATTTTAGATAAATTTTTATAGATCAATTCAGCCAAAAAAGCCGACTTCGCAAAAATTCTCAAAAATTCATCATATAGGAGATAATTTTTATTGAGCGTATAGAAAATTTTATTAAGCCTTTTTTCTTTATGC
The DNA here is from genome assembly GCA_001789645.1 of Candidatus Roizmanbacteria bacterium RIFCSPLOWO2_01_FULL_37_12. GTDB lineage: Bacteria > Patescibacteriota > Microgenomatia > UBA1406 > GWC2-37-13 > 2-01-FULL-40-13. The sequence continues at coordinate 56,168 of MGAG01000037.1, read as the reverse complement.
AGCAGTTTTGCCTGAGATAATATATCAAGCTCTCTTTTGACAGCGTTAACCTCTTCGCCGATGTCCCTTACTATTTTTCTTAAATAAAAACTGCTGTTCGGGTTTTGAAAAAAAAGCTGCAGTATCTTTCTTCTGGCCTTGGATGGAATTATGTGATCTAACATTTATGTTTTTGTCATGCTGAACTTGTTTCAGCATCTGATTTTAACGGGATCCCGAAACAAGTTCGGGATGACTTACTTATCAGTAAGTCACTTCGTTTCCTATTGGTAAAATCTCCACCCATATATTACCACGGACAAATGATATTTCCCTGCCATTCGCGTCAAAAAACTTCAGCCTTGACTCTTCGGTTTTTTTGTTCCACGTAACTTTGACCGCATTTCCGTCTTGAAATATCAATCCATTTCCTGAACCGGTCAATTTATACAAGATATGACCGCCTTCGTAGCCGTCGTTAGCCGGGGATTCTTTGGCAAAAACAATGACTACGTTTTTTGCCTCCAGCTGCTTGCCGGAGTTTTTATCCAGATGTGGCGACCCACCGTTATTTCTCTTAAAAGTATTTGTTGCTTTTTCGTAAGTCCAACTAACCGCATAATCCGTGGCAAAAGAATCCCAAAAAGAAAAACTTATTTTGCTTAAATTACCTCTTTCGGAAGATCCGGCGTCATCCTTAAATATCCATTTTTCAAAATTAACATCCCATGACTTTCCTTTTTTATCGACATTTGTCAGGTTTCTTTTTGTTTTTGCATACTCCCATAGCTTAGAAGTAGAAGTGTAAACCGTATGTTCTGTTATTCTGCCGGGAAGTCGTTCATAGTCCCGCCAATAATACGGGAAGGGAACTCCAAATTGGTTTAGATCGTTATAAAGTCCCCACCCCAAATCGTCAATCTCGCCAAGAGCGTCTGCCGGACCGTCGGTGTTTGCCCCGCCAACATGTGCATACAGCGGATAGTCGCCATATTCCTGTAATAGTTTAATAAAATAAATTCGGGCTGAGCGTACCGGGCCGGCATAAGAGGCATCCTGGCAATAAAAAATTGCCAAAAACCGGGTAATGCCTCCTTCAGCTACGGTTTCGTAAATAATATCCGCGGCGGACAAACCAGACTGCGGTCGTGCCGCTGTGCTATTTTCTATCATTATTCCCAATGGTCTCCTTTTTATCCACTTTTGGCTGATCGATTTACCAAAAAGTTCTCCGTTTATCGGGCATTCTTCGGTTTTTGCTTCACTGGTTACGGACCCGTTTGTTTTATTCCCGTTACTGCTTGTTTCCGGCGGTTTATACTTTGTTTGCGTTAATAAGGATGTACCGTTTTTGGCAAAGACGGAATATGAAATGTATGCAGAAAAAATAAAAACCAGAACAAAAATAAAGATTGAAATTTTTTTATTAATCATAAATTGAACCTTGGCTAAAACTTAAGATAAACGCGTCGGTTAAATTCGCACTCCCTTAATAATAACTGCTTTTTTTAACTGCTTCTTGTTCTTCGTCAGACAACTCATACTTTTCGCCCTTTCCCTCCTTCACTTTCTTTATAAAGGTACGCATACCTTCTCGTGTATAAATAAAATTAATCACCAAACCGTTGTTGTGATTATTTAGCAAAGCGATGACAAAACTTTGTTCTCCGCCTGCCCTGTCAAAAGGATTGAATCTTACAATTCCGATTTTTTGCAGCGGCATTTGCGACCTTTCAATTACCTCATTCAGCGCTTTTGTATTTTTTTCGATAGCAAAAGAGTGTTTCTTGTCATTTGCTAAAAGATACTCTAATATCTCATCAATTGACTGTTTTTTACTTCGGGATATTAGATTATAATAGTGATTACGAATCTTGTAAAGAACTCTGGTTACAAATATTAACCAAATAAAAAAAAGGCCGAAAACAACATAAATAACCATTGGTTTACATTCTAACGGCTTTACAAATGACTGTCAATATGTTAAAAATCCAATATGAGTAGGAAAACTAAAGAAGAAAAAAAATTGGCAGAATACCGAAGAAGACTAAAACATCTCCAACAAGCCGTTCAAACTGAAAATTTAAATCAGCCAAAAAAATCAAACCTTATTGAGGAATCCAGGCCTAAAGAAAAAAAATCAGATCAAGTCGTTGATCCATCCCACAAATTTTTTAATCAGGATCTTAAAAAAAGTTTGCTATTTATTTTTCTGATAATTACGCTTGAATTTATTATTTATTTTGTTAGGATTAAAATCTATTGAAGCTAAATTTATAAATGTTAGTCCTTTAAGTATATTTAATTAAACTTTAAAAAATAAATATTTATTTGTTGCAAGCGTTCATTTAAATGTTAATAGCTTGCGACTCAACTTAGGGAAAATCGTTGGGAAAAAACCGATAGGTTTTGTCCCATATCGAAAAGGAGGTGATAAATTATGGCAACCATGTATTGTGTAAAAGAAAGAAAAAAAGTAAATGTCGATAATCCTCAAAAAGTCACCATGAAAAATGGTAAACCGGCTTTAAAGGCTAAATGCCCTGATTGTGGCACAACAATGTTTAAGATCGGATCTGCTTAAGAAGTGGAAAACTGGCTAGTTTTTTGTATATAGGTTTTTGTTCCTCAAGAATACTTTGAAACAAATGTATTTTTGTTACAGATAAATCTATATCAATAGATAATTTTTGTAATTTTTTCTTTAGGTGAAAATATTGTTGTTTTGAAGGAACCCTATATCTGGCAATAGTAAGATGAGGGACAAATTTTTTTTGGTCTTCAATCTGAAGATTGTTTTTTATTTTGGATACTAGTTCTTCCAATGTTTTTTCTCTCTTAAAATTAATGTGCAAAACAATTTTACTGTTTAGGAAAAGGTCAGCCCCGAATGAATATAACCTGAAGACATTTACGTCGTAGCTCGCTTCCTCTACCTTTTGCTTAATCTTGTCTAGTTCTGGCCCTCGTCTGATTTCACCAAAAAAAATTAGAGTTATGTGAAAATTCTCCTTCGCCACCCAGTTAAAAACTGCATATTCTTTTTTTAAGGTTGAAATCTGAGCGTCTAACTGACGCTTTACCCTAAGAGGCAGTTCAATAGCTAAAAAAACCCTCATTACGGCTCCGGGTTTAAAATTTTTAAAATATTATTTGAGGAAAATAAATCTAACAGATTAGTAACGGTTAATACTTTTGCGCCGATCATTTTTGCCTGCCTCATTTTATTCTTAACTTGTTCATCTCCCTTAGTAACGGCAATCACGGAAGGTTTTATCAATTTAACTAAACCGGAATATTCTTCATCCGAATTTAACAGGGGCAATTTAACTATCAGATCTACAGCGTTTAATGAGGCCAATATTTCTGCTCTTTGATTTTGATTATGAATTGAGGCCCTGCTTTTATTTTTTTTAATAAAATCATCCGATTCCAGGGCTACTATCAAAAAATCCCCTGCTTTTTTAGCATTTTTAAGAAAAGTCAGATGTCCGTAATGCAGTAAGTCAAAACACCCACCCACCAATACTATTTTTTTTCCTGAAATTTTTGGAATTAGTCTGCTCAGCTCTTTTAATGAAACAATCTTTTTCATCGTTACATTATACAATATAGATAGTATGACCTTAATAACTGAAATTTTGGAAGAAAAACCCTCGGTTTTGATTGTTTCGGAAAAAAGCCACCAGTTTATTCACCTTTTAAAACAGCATCTTAAAAAATATAAAGCTGAGGTGTTTTATTCGTCTGTCATACCTAAAAACCTCGCTAAATTTGAATATATTTTTTTACTCAATGAAGAAAAGTTACCTAAAAAAAATTTAATCACGAATCGTAATAAGGTTACCTTCATCTACTTAAATAATGCGCCTCTTGCGCAATCTGCTTTAAAACATTATCAAAATGCGCCGGCAAAAATTGCCAGTCTTACGGGAGACAAAATAACAGAAAATCACATTGACAAAATCCTCTGGTTCGCCTTCTCGCAGGCTAAAGAATCTTTTCTTCAATTAAGCGCAAACAAAGATGTACCTCTAATAAAATCTCCTTGGTTGCTGCCAAAATTCCGGATGCCGACAAGAAAAAAATTGTTTATATCTTTTTTATTCCTACTTTTATTCTTACATATTGCTTTTATCCCCCCGCTTCTAGCTTCTTCCTATCTTTTTTATCAGTCGGGAATTTCCCTCAAACAAGGAGAATTTTCCCGCTCGGAAAAATTCTTTGACTCGGGAAAAATATTATTAGTTCTAGCCAAAAAAACATACATACTGCCCCGCGCTACATTTTTAATTTTTTCCTTCACTTTTCCCGATTTTCTCGTTAATAACAGCGAAAGAGCGGCCGACACTATTGAGAAATCACTGAAACTTCAGGAAAATGCAAAAGAAGCTTTAAAATTAATCTTAAAAAAAGACAAAACAGAGGATGAAAAACACCAACTGTTATTACGCCTGAACACAATTAAAAAAAACGCCAATTCAATCGAAGAAAATATAACTAATTTAAACCAGGAAATCCCAAATTATTTTCCATCCTCAAAAAATATTAAAAAAGACCTGGATCAATATCTTGATCTTATCTCTCGTTTTAGACGAATAATTACCCATATCGATAATATTCTGGCTAAAAATTCCGAGAAAACATATCTCCTAATCTTTGCTAACAATATGGAACTTCGCCCGGGGGGAGGTTTTATCGGATCATTTGGATTACTGCGGGTAAAAGACTATACGATTGGAGAAATTGAAATTTATGACGTTTATGATGCCGATGGTCAGCTTGTGGCCCATGTCGAACCGCCGATGGCAATCAGAAAATATCTCAACCAGCCAAACTGGTTCTTGCGGGACTCTGCCTTTTCACCTGATTTTTTGGAAAACTATGCACAGGCAAAATTTTTTTTGGAAAAAGAAATGGGTTTTAATAAATTTTCTGGAAGCATACTACTTACTACTACAGCAGTCCAAAACTTAATCGGCGCGTTTCCGGAATTATACTTGCCGGACTTTAATGAGAAAATTAATCAAAAAAATTTTTACCTAAAGACGCAGTACTATTCTGAAAAAAATTTTTTCCCCGGTTCAATTCAGAAAAAAAACTTCTTAGCTTCTCTTACTAAGTCAATTTTGCTCGAATTGGAAAATGCTTCTCCTTTTGAACTGACAAAGGGTTTAAAAAAATCATTGGACGAAAAACAATTGGTTATCTATTTTGATGATGCTAAAATTCAAAAATTATTGGACTCATTTTACTGGTCGGGCCGAACTATAGAGCCCTCTTGCACCACTCAAGAAGATAAATGTATAAACGATTTCATTTTCCCTTTCGATTCAAATCTGGGACTGAATAAGGTTAACTTCTTTTTAACACGGCATTTGGATCTTAAAATCATCTTTGACGAAAAGGGTAAAATACTAAATACTTTTTCAATTCAGTTCAACAACGACTCCGCTGACGTATTCCCCGGTGGAGCTTACAGAAATTATTTTCAGTTGTTGCTTCCGCGCGAAGCCAGGGTAAAGAGCATCACTAAAGATGGCGTGCTGGTAGAAGACTACAACCAGGAAATTAATCAATACAGGAAAATTGGACTTCTTGTCGAAGTCAAACCCAAAACAATTGTTGAGTTAAAGATAAATTATGAGTTAGACTCAATTCTTAAAAAGGGACGCAACGTTTACCAGTTGATTGTGCAAAAACAGATTGGCGCTTCCAATAGTGATTTCAGTCTGGAGCTTGTTATCGGAAAAAAACTCCACCTCCTTAATCAAAACTTTCCTGCGCTTGTCAATGATGGCCGAATCATTTATAATACATCCTTAACGGCTGATAAAATTTTTTTTGTTGAGCTGGTTAAAGAATAACTAAATTTTAAAATGGCAAAATCTAAAAAATCACCTTCAACTGACAATAAACTTACTTTGAATATATTACCTCGCACAATTTTTGGCAAGAAATTAAAGAAATTTAGAAAAGACGGTTATATCCCGGCTAATATCTTCGGTCAGGAATTCAAATCACAGTCTGTCTCAGTCACCTATAAGGATTTTGTAAAAGTATATAAAGCCGCGAAAGAAACGGGTGTGATTTATTTAAAATTAGAAAAAAATGAACTACCGGCCTTGACAAAAAATGTCCAAAGACATCCGGTCAACGATAATATTCTTCATGTAGATTTTAGAAAAATCGACCTCAAACAAAAAATTCAGACCGATGTACCCGTAAAAGTAGTTGGACAATCAGATGCTGTCACCCAAAAAGGCGGTGTGCTATTGACTCAAACCGAATCACTGCTTGTCGAAGCTTTGCCAACCGATATTCCCCATCAAATCGAAGTGGATATCGCGTCGCTTAAGGAGATCGGAAAAGAAATTAAGGTTTCTGACTTGGCAAAATCGGATAAATATGAAATAAAAACTATTCCGGATAAAGTTATCGTGTCTGTCGTTGAACATAAAGAAGAAGAAATTCTTCCCCAGACCGCTCCGACCGTAGCTCCCGAAGTTATCACCGCCAAACCCGAAGAAGCTGCAGCTCAGGAAGAAAAAACCGCAGCAGAACCTGTGGAAAAAAAAGCCGGTGTTAAGCCTCCCGAACAAGCTGCAAAAAAAGCAGAATAGGTTAAAAAGCCCTAATTTCTCCTTTGCAATCAGGCCTTATTTTGATACAATTGAATTTGGTTCGTAAATTTACATTCATCCCATAGCTACAGGCGAGGGATTTATTTTATTTTAATATGACAATTGTCAAGTCGGAATTTGCTTTAGCCCTAAATCAGGTTGCTACGGAAAGAGGAATCTCTGTTGATGATGTTTTGGCGTCTATTGAAGCTGCTGTACTGGCTGCATACAAAAAGGAATATCCCGATAAGTTCGAAGAAACAATTTTAGCTAAGATCAGTCGTGAAACCGGAGAAACCAAGCTTTTTAAAGACGAAAAAGACATCACTCCCCCCGGCTTTGGTCGAATTGCAGCACAAACCGCCAAACAGGTAATTACCCAAAAAATTCGTGAAGCTGAAAAAAAGACTGTCGCTTCACACTACCGATCCCAAATTGGGTCCGTCTTAAAAGGTAGAATTATTCGCTATGACGGGCGCAACGCTTATCTCGATATTGGTAAAACCGAAGGCCTGCTTCCCAAAGAAGAACAGATTAAAAACGACCGTTATCAAGTTAACGACACTCTTGTTGTTTTACTTAAGGAGATTGTTGATGATAAATTTGGCAATACAAGAATAATCATATCAAGAAATGATCCAAAACTAATTGAGGGACTTTTTAAAAGAGAGGTGCCGGAAATTCTTAATGGGACGGTTCAAATTAAAAAAGTCGTAAGAGAACCCGGCGAAAGAGCCAAAATAGCGGTATTTAGCAACCAAGGTGGCGTTGACCCGGTTGGCGCCTGCGTAGGTCAAAAAGGAATCAGGGTGCAGACGGTAACAGACGAACTGGGCGGTCAAGAAAAAATCGATGTAATTCAATGGAATAAAGATGAAAGGCTTTTTCTTGTTGCCGCTTTATCACCTGCCAAAATCACCGAAGTTCAACTGGATGTAGCTGCAAAAAAGGCTAAGGTTTTCGTCGACGAAGAACAGGCTCCGCTGGCAATAGGTTCAAGAGGAGTAAATGTCAATCTTGCGTCAAGGTTAACCGAATATAACATAGATATTGTCCAAAACTTAAAAAAAACTTCTGAAAAACAGGAAGATCAGCCAACCGCTGAAGTTGAGGAAGTAAAAAAGGAAAAAGAACAAAAGACAGTAAACTAATAATTGCTTCAGAATATTGCTATGTCAACAACTATTTCTCGTCCACCCATTGTTGCTGTTCTCGGCCACGTTGACCACGGAAAAACTACCTTACTTGATTTTATCCGTAAAACCAGTCTAACTGCAAAAGAATACGGAGGGATAACACAAAAAATCGGTGCCTATGAGATAACCACGAATTTTAAGGATTACAATACGAATAAAATAACCTTTATCGATACACCGGGTCATGAAGCTTTTTCTTTGTTGCGGGCAAGAGGAGCGAATGTATCAGATATCGCTATTCTGATAATCGACGCCAAAGACTCTGTTATGCCTCAGACCGTTGAGTCAATTTCCCACATCAAATCCGCCAAAACTCCGCTAATTGTAGTTATAAACAAAATAGATCTGCCCGAAGCCAATCCCGAAAAAGTAAAAAATGATTTATTAAAATACGAAATAATTGTGGAAGGGAAGGGAGGAGGCATACCGGTAGTTCTTGTCTCCGCTAAAACCGGAAAGGGAGTTCGAGAGCTTCTTGAAGCAATCTTGCTTGTTGCGACCGATCTCAATCTACAGTACTCTGTCGAGTCATCCCCCAGAGCTTATATTATCGAAGCTAAAAAAGATAAGCGTGGTACTACTGTAAGCGCTATAATTAAAGACGGAAGGCTTAAAATCGGTGATTTCATTCGGGCCGAAGATAAAAAAGCCAAAATTAGAGCAATGTTTAACGACCATGGCACTGCGATTTCGGAGGTAACACCGTCGATGCCGTTTGAGTTTTTAGGCTTTTCTGACTTACCGGAAGTCGGCTCAGTTATCACACCTGAGTCTGAATTTGCGAAACAAGCTAAAAAATCGAATAAAAATGACGACCAAAAAAACATTATTCCTCAAAAAATCGACCTGGACGCCCTTCTTAACCCTAAAAAAAAAGATAAAAAACTTTCCTTAATTATAAGAGCGGATTCGCAAGGATCTCTAGACGCAATTAGTCAATCGTTAGAATCTGATATCAATATAGAAGTTGTATTAAAAGCAGTCGGAGATATAAATAAATCAGATATATTCCTGGCAAAAAGTACCGGATCCATCATTATAGGATTTTCTACAACCGTGTCAGACGAAGCAAATCAACTGGCTAAACAGGAAAAAGTCATTATTAAAACTTACAATATCATCTATGACCTGCTTGACGAACTGGGAGAAGTAGCTGATCTTATAAAAGAGAAGCAGCAGAAAGAAAAAAATCTAAAAGGTTCGGCAAAAATATTGGCCAGTTTTATCATCAAAGGGGAAAAAATCTACGGAGTCAAAATTATCAAGGGTAAAATTAATCTTGGTGACGAACTGGAAATACATCGAGCTGAACAACTACTTGGAAAAACTAAACTTGTTTCCCTCAAGGTTAGGGCTAAATCCTTATCCGAGGTTAAAAAAGAACAGGAAGCCGGTATGATATTCAGCCATCCACTTGACATTCATATAGGTGATGTGGTAAAATCTATCCTCTAGTATTATGAATAATAACATTGCACAAACACTCACACACCTCAATGACGTAATACAAAAAGGTAATAGCGGTGTCATTACTCTGCCGTCAAATCCGTCCGTAGACGCTGTTGCCGCCTCAACTGCTTTATATCTGGGTTTACATAAAATGGGTAAAAGTGTATCTTTGGCAAGTGCAAGTAAACCTACCTATAGTCTCACAGCTACAGATAAAATTCAAGCTCAGCTTACAACCAGCGGAGACGATTTGGTGATTTCTTTTCCTTACAGTGAAGGCGCAGTTGACAAGGTTGACTATAATATTCAAGGCAATAACTTCAATCTAATCATAACTCCCAGACAGGGATTCCCAAAATTAGACACAAAACAGGTAAAGTATAGTTACGCCGGTGGAGTACTTAATTTCGTCATTACCATAGACGCACCGACTTTAAATAGCCTTGGCGAATTATATACTTCAAATGAAAAACAATTTCAGGGAAAAGATATTATCAACATCGATCGGCATCTAACCAATAGCTTTTTTGGGTCAGTAAATTACGTCAATAAAACCAGTTCCTCAATATCTGAAATGGTATTAAAACTTCTACAAAGTCTTGGCGTCGAGATAGATCGTGACATGGCTACTAATCTTTATGCCGGAATTGCAGCCTCGACCAATAACTTCTCCTCATATTCTGTTACCGCCGACACATTTGAAGCGGTAGCTACCCTGCTTCGTCTTGGTGCGGTTAAAAAAACAATCGGAAGACCGCCGCAACCAAGAGGATTTCAACCGCAACCTCAGATGAATCCGTCTTTTAATTCACCCCAACCCTCACAGTTTCCCCAACCTAGATTTAATAACCAGCCCGATATGGTAACACCTATCGAACAGGTTGAAAAAGAACCTAAAGGCGCCGATGCTCAAACTCCCCAGGACTGGCTAAAACCAAAAATCTTCAAAGGCGGCGGGGGATTGGTTTAATTAATCTTCTCTGAGTTGTTTTGTGTTAGCAGAACTTTCATTTAGTTTAATTTTGTCAACAGATTTTAGCAATTGATTTGTCCTTGTGGAATCAACTTCATTGTATTTTTTTGAAAGCGATTCAATTCTGTCTCCAATTATCTTAAATTCTTCATTATATTTTTGAAACTCAATTTCAAACGATTTAATATACCCGATAATTTTCTGAATGTTTTTTTGATATTTAAAATTATCGTATGCTTGTCTGACCAATCTCAAAATAGCAATAAAACTGAAGGGCCCCGCCATGACAACTTTTTGTTTCATTGCCTCAATCCAGACATCATTCATTCTTTCATATACAAAAGAAAAGATCATTTCATTGGGTATGAACATAATTACAAAATCCACAGTGTGCTCCTCCGGATTAATATAATCCCGCGTTGTGACTTGTTTAATTTTAGCTTTTATATCAGATTCAAAGACCTTTAATAGTTCTTTTTTGCTGTTATTGTCATTTGTTTCTACCATTTGTTGAAGTTTCTGATAGGGAAATTTTGCATCTATGTTAATTTTGATTTTATTGGGTAGAAATATCGTAAAATCAGGCCTGGTTCCGGAATCTTTCAGCTGTTTATTAACTTCATAATCGGTTCCCTTGACAAATCCGTTCATTTTGAGAAGATTTTCTGCAACCTGCTCTCCAAATTGACCCCTTAACTGATTGTTTGACAAAACCCGTTTCAAGTTTTCTGTAGTGACTGATAATTGCTCAGTTACTTTAGCCTGGTTTTCAACTGCCTCTTTTAATTGACTAAAGGATCCAAGTCTCTCTTTATCAGATGTTTCTAACTTTTGATCTGTCTTTTCAATTAATTCTTTAATATCTTTAAATATTCTTTCAAAGGCCGATTTTTTATTTTCTAAATCGGTCTTAATATCCTGTCTTTCCCCACCTAATTTTTCTTTAGCCATCATTACTAATTGTTCGGTGACTTTTGGAAGAATAAAAGTAATCACGATATATGCAACAATTACTCCAACGACTATTCCGACTACGATTGTGGTTAACATTGTTACCTTATTTTACCTTAATTGTTAAAATTTAGTAGAATTTAAATCACTAAATCAACAAAAAGATATGAAAATTAAGTACAAGCACGAAATTAAAAGTAATGAAAAATTAAGTGAAAATAAATTAGTCGAAATACTCTTAAAAAATCGGCAGATAAAAAAGCCGAAAGAATTTATCACTCCAACCCACCCATTAAAAATTAAACTCACGGATTTTGGATATAAAAGAGAGTTAAAAAAAACTCTAAAACAGCTTGAAAAAATCAAAAAAAACAATGAAATGATAGTCGTCTACACGGATTATGACGCCGACGGAATTACCGGTGGAGCAATTCTTTGGGAGACATTATATTTTTTGGGATTTAAAACCATGCCTTATGTCCCCCACCGTAAAAAAGAAGGCTACGGCTTTTCAATTAAAGGAATAGATAATGTCAAAAAACAATTCAATCCCAGCCTGATTATCAGTGTTGATCATGGAATTACAGCCAAAGAAAAAATCACTTATGCTAAAAGAGTAGGAGTACCAATTATAGTCACAGACCACCATCTTAAACCTGAGAAATTGCCGGACGACGCTCTGGCTATTTTTCACATACCTGAGCTCTCCGGTTCCGGTGTCGCCTATTTCTTTGCGAAGGCAATTTTCGAACATTTTAAAAGACAATCAACAATTAACAATCAACAATTAACAATAAACTTTCAAACCGACTATCTCGCTCTAGCCTCCATCGGCTCTATTGCTGATCTTGTTCCTCTGACCGGACCCACCCGGAGCGTTGTAAAATATGGACTCGAAGCTTTTACTTCAATTAAAAGAGCCGGTATCAAACATCTCATCGATCAAGCCGGAATTACAGGTAAAAAAATAACTCCTTATGAAGTCGGTTTTATCATTGCACCGCGGATCAATGCTGTTGGCAGGCTCGAACACGCTATTGACGCGCTAAGACTACTCTGCACTACAAATAATGATCAAGCTTTTAATCTTGCCAGTCGTGTTGGGGAAACAAATCGCGAAAGGCAGGATATGGTAATAAAGGCAGTTGAAGAAGCGAAAACTACTATTGAAAAAGAATACGATTACTCTTCGAGCGAGGAAGGACGTGACGAGTCGAGAAGTTCTCGACAGGCTCGAACTCTAAAAAAATTACCAAAATTAATAATATTAAAAAATAAGAATTGGCATGAAGGAATAATCGGATTAATTGCTTCTAAGATTGCAGAGGAATATTTTAGGCCCGTAATTATCATAACCGAAAGCGACGGATTTCTGAAGGGTTCCGCACGGTCAATCCCTTCTTTTCACATAACAAATTTTCTGCGAGATTTAAAAAAGTATTTAGTTGACGTCGGAGGCCACAAAGGCGCCGCCGGCTTTACCATGGAAAAAAGTAAATTTACGACTTTTAGTGCGACCGCATTCAAAGTCGCTAACAAATTAATTAAGAATAAAGATTTAGAACGTGTTATTGAGGCCGACATAAAAATTCCTGTTTCAAAATTAAATATTTCAATTGCAAAAACATTGGAGCAGCTTCAGCCTTTTGGAATCGGTAATCCCAAACCTACCTTTTACAGCGAAGTTGAAATCTTAGATGTAAAATCTTTTGGTAAGTCAAGCGACCACTTAAAAATACTAGTCAAAGAGACCTCTCAACAATCAACAATCAACAATTATCAATTACCAATTGAATTAATCTCGTTTGGAACTGCAAAAAAATACTCCTCTCTCATTAAAGGTCAAAAAATCATCGTCGTCTACTCGATCGAAATCGACCGCTGGAACGGATATGAAAAATTAAGAGGGAAAATTGTTTCTATTTTATAAACTGTTTTTTCTGGTTGAATTTTATTTAGATTAAACTTATACTGAGCGTATATGAAAGCTGATTTTTATATTAGACTCCAAAAAAAATTTGGCGGGAAATGGGTTGCTACCGATAAAACCGGTTCGAAAGTCTTTGCGTATGGAAAAAATTTTGACGAAATGTATGATATGTTTGAGAAAAAAAAAGTAGATCCTAAAAAAGCAGTAATAGGCTTTATTGAAAAATATGGTCAAACCTACATTCACTTTTCCTTATCAATTTAAATTCATCACCGACGGAAAAATATTGAATCCTTTGCTCTATCTTCCTTTAAAAATTGAGTTGGGTTGGAGAAATTCCTGGTTTTTACTTGACAGCGGGGCTGATACTACTATGCTGCCACTTTCCATGGCTAAAAGACTAGGGCTATCTTATGACTCAAATAAAAAAGGTAAACTGTTGGGAATAGGTGACAAATCACTCGATGGATATTCAGGCAGTATTATTATCAAAATTGGTCAAAAAGAATTAAAAGTTCGCTGCGATTTTATTGATGCCGAAGACTCAACGTTGCTTTTAGGAAGATTAGACGTATTTGATAAGTTTAACATCCACTTTGACACAACAAATAAAAAAATTATCTTTCATTCTGTTTGACTTTTCAACAAAATCGACTGCTGGAATGGATATGAATAATTAAGAGGAAAAATATTATCGCTCACATCCCCACGGTCCTGGAGACCAACCTTCTTCAGATAAAACACGATTGGCAATCGGACATTCAGCCTGAGCAATCAAACCCATAATTCGTAAAGACTGTTCTGGATGAATTGGTGATACTTCTTTTAAAACAGTAGGGTGACAATCCTCTTTATTAAAACATTCTATATCGCAAAACCTTTTTTTTAATCTCGGTGTTACATAAATATTTACTGTATCTGTCATATTTATTGAAAATACTATTCTTCAGCGGTAACTTATATTTCTTAACTTGCAAAAAAACAATTTTTTCACTTCCTCAAATCTGTTTATAAAGTCAGATATGACTGATGGTAAAGAAAATTTTTTGATTAACAAAATTTTTAATCCTAATGAAATTCACATTCCAGAGTTAATTATTGTTGTAAACTAGCAATTATCCTGACTAAATCTCTAACTAATTTACTTCCATAATTTGCTTGATTCAATAATAAATTAATATCAGCACTTGTTATTAGATTATCGTTCGGTTGAGATACTTCAGGCTTTACAATACTTTTAAGTCCGTGCAACGCTACCGATCTCAAATTTAATAGTCTTTGAGCTTTTCCGTAATCTTCTCCCCTTCCTGGTTGAGAATCTTTTAAATTCATAAAAAAACCCGCCGGTTTTTGGCGGGGTGGTTTTGAAAAATTTTAATTTATTTTAGCTTTTTTCAAACTGCCCCACCTTAGACTGCCTAATAAAATAGGCAGGAATAAGGTGAAGGACAAAAATTTGTTGAAAAGGCTGCTTATTCATGTAATTAACTTTATATAATAACAAAAAATATAACCTTGTCAAGGGGTTTTTGAAAAAGTATAATTCTACCTATTGTCATTCCGAATTTATTTCGGAATCTGATTTTAGTAAATACAGATGCTGAAACAAGTTCAGCATGACTAGGAAAGATATTGAAAAAGCTGTTTATTGAACAAACTGTCGATAAAATCGGTCAGGAAATCGGACTTTACGGCTGGGTAGACTCGAAACGTGACCATAAAAAAATAGTATTCATTGATCTGCGTGACCGTACCGGTATAGTTCAGGTTGTTGGTGATGAAAAATTTAAAGAATTGAATTCAGAAGACGTTATTTATCTCAAAGGTATAGTCAAAAAAAGACCGGAAAAACTTACCAATCCAAAATTAAAAACCGGTCAGATTGAAATCCAAGCCTTGAATTTAAAAATCATCAGTAAAGCCAAACCGCTCCCGATTCCTGTCAATTCTGACGGTTACGATATAGACGAGGAAATCAGGCTTAAATACCGCTATCTAGATCTGAGACGGCTAAGAATGTATAAAAATCTGCTTCTCAAATCTAAAATCACAACTTTTATCAGAAATTATCTGACAAAAGAAGGGTTTCTTGAGATAGAAACTCCCATACTCACTAAAGCTACTCCGGAGGGAGCGCGCGACTTTTTAGTTCCGTCCCGGCTGCAAAAAGGAAAATTCTATGCCTTGCCCCAATCTCCTCAACAATATAAGCAACTCCTGATGGTTGCCGGAATAGAAAAATATTTTCAAATTGCCAGGTGTTTCCGCGACGAAGACCCCAGAAAAGACCGCGCTTACGGAGAATTCACCCAGCTCGATCTTGAGATGTCATTCGTCACTCAAAATGATATTCTGGAACTTACTGAAGATTTATTTACTCAATTAGTAAAGTTTGTTTTTCCCGAAAAAAAAATACAGCAAACCCCCTGGCCTAGAATATCCCATTCTGATGCACAAATAAAATATAGATCAGACAAACCCGATCTGAGAAAAAATAAACAGGATAAAGACGAACTGGCTTTTGCCTGGATAGTCGATTTTCCATTGTTTGCGGAACAGACCGAAAAGGAATATTTTTTCGGTTCGGGCAAAGCTAAATTTGCCCCTTCTCATCACATGTTCACCTCCCCTCATCCCTCCGATATTGATCTGTTAGACAAAAATCCCTTAAAGGTCCGCGGCCTTCAACATGATTTGGTTCTCAACGGCTTTGAGGTTGGCGGAGGCAGCATTAGAATTCATGATCCCGGTATTCAAAAAAAAGTTTTTGATTTAATCGGATTTACCGAAGAGCAAAAAAAGCAGTTTTCCCACATGCTGGAAGCCTTTTCCTATGGTGTTCCTCCCCACGGCGGTATTGCTCCGGGGATTGATCGCTTCCTGTTTACTGCACTGGGAGAACCGTCAATTAGGGAAGTTATGGCATTCCCAACCTCATCCGGCGGAAAAACAGCTGTTATGGATGCGCCTTCTGAAGTAACAAATGATCAACTGAGAGAATTGGGAATAAGATTAATTGGAGAAAAATCCAAATTTCAAAGCTCAAATGTCAAATCAAGTCCAAAATCCAAATAGTACAAAAAAATATGATCTTAAAGAACGAACTGCTAAATTTGGTGAAGATATAATAAAGTTTGCGATGACTTTACCTCGACATGCAATTAACAATCCCTTAATAAATCAACTCGTAAGAGCTACAACAAGCATTGGAGCAAACTATATGGAGGCTGATGGCGCTGAATCAAAAAAAGATTTTTATCATAAAATTGCAACTTGTAAGAAAGAATCAAAAGAATCAATGCATTGGATCCATATGATTTCTATATCAAATTCTACAACAAAAGAAAAATGTAGAAAGTTTTGGAAGGAAGCTCATGAATTAGCCTTAATATTTTCATCAATTTTAAGAAAATAAATTTGGATTTTGAGCTTTAAGCTTGATTTGAATCTTTTGATTTTGACATTTGAATTTAATTCAAAATATGAAGCTTCGATCTTATTTATTATTTTTCTTTTTTACAGTTCTCTTCCTTTTTTATCCCGGTGAGTCGGAGTATACTAAGATATTTGCTTATAATCGGGAACTTTTCGCCCAAATTAACCAGCCGGTTAAACTGAAAACTGATCCTGTCCCCTACCTTAGATTTCAATATTATCCCCAGATCACTGCAGAGGGGGTATATATAGCGGATCTTCCCTCATTTACTCCGGTCTTTGAAAAAAACGCGCACCAGCGGTTTATTCCGGCTTCAACAGCTAAAATTATCACCGCTCTGGTCGCTGCCGATCTTTATGATCCAGAAGATATCTTGACGGTAAAAAGAATCATCACCGAAGGTCAAACCATGAATTTGGTTATCGGCGAAAGACTAACAGCGGAAAACCTCCTCTATGGAATACTTGTGCATTCCGGTAACGATGCCGCTTTTGCTTTGGCCGATAACTTTGGCCTGGAAAAATTTTTGAACCTAATGAACCTGAAAGCTGAAAGTCTATCGATGATGAGCTCTCACTTTGTCGATCCTGCCGGTTTGGAAGAATTTAATCAGTACTCTACCCCGTTTGATCTTGCGCTTGCCGCCAGAGCTCTTTTGGAAAATAGTGAACTCAAAAAAATGGTCGCGACCAAAGACATCACAATCGCGGACGTTGACTATAAATACTTTCATAAACTTGCCAACGTTAACAAACTATTGGGTGAACTGCAGGGAATCGGAGGATTAAAAACAGGCTTCACTGAAAACGCCAAAGAAAATCTGGTAAGTTTTTATAAAGCTAACGGACACCAATTCATCATCGTCATTTTAAAAAGCGACGATCGGTTTGAAGATACAAAACAAGTTATAGACTGGATAAATTCAAATGTGGACTATTCAGTAAAATAATCATCGGTAACGGCCGCTACATATGCGACAAAATTATTATCTCCTAAGAAGACATAGACAGGTTGCATATATTCTTGATAAGTATCCGGATCATAATACCCTAAAAACATTTTTTTAATTCTGATGTCTTGACTGTTAGACTCATTCTGAATTATGAATCCTTTTCCGGAGTTTAAAGCCTCCCAGGCGACTTCCCCGGTCTTTATGGGATATACCCCAATCTGCGAATCAGACTTCTCGTAAAATTTAATCTGCGCTTTAAGTATTTTAATAGATTCTGCATATACAACCATCATTACGTAATTTTGACTATTAAAATACTTGGGTACAACAACTGGAATCTGTTCCTGATCTGGCCGGTAGAAATCAATCTCCACCATATTCGCGTTTGCATTTGAGGTAAGTATTTTCATCTGTTTTGCTTCCGGATTATACGAGATAAAAACAACGTTTGACTTTCCTTGAGCTAATTCTTCAGGATATCTGCCGACTGTTCTCAAAAATTCAGCAGCCTTATCTTCACTGTCTTTTTTTTGCGGATAGACTGTATTTTGAAATACTTGAGGATCGTTTTCAAATCTATATTCATAGGTAAAGTTAAGATTTGTAATATCAATTTTCAAAGATTGAGTGGCGTCCTGAAAAGTAGCCTCTTTCCCTTCAAGTTTATGCTTTACAATCTCTGTGTCGAAGCCTAAAGTCTTTGCAATTAGATATATTCTTTCACGATATCCAAATCTGGTTGTTGCAGACGGCAAAAAAAACACCTTAGCCGACTCTGAAGCTGTTATTGGTCTACCTTCGATCGTATCGATTTTAAATTTAAGATCGGAGCTGGGTTTGGCATCCGTAATCACCGGTTTTTTTATTTTTCCAAATATTGGGTCGGTGAATAATCCAACCTGCTGCGGTGGAGTAATGGTAAGCAGCAATACCCTGATTAAATAATAAAAAATCAACAATATTAAGAAAAATAACAATACAAACGGTGCAAATTTGCGGCTGTAAAATGAAACCTCGGTAAGAGTCATTATTTCATGATAACAAAGAAATTAATGATTTTGCGAAGTTTGTTTTAGATTAGAGAAAAACATGAATACTATGAAAATCCAAGTTACAAAACCTACTCTGGTGATAACTGAATTCCATAAGGGCATTATATCTCGCAGATACTGATAGGTATCCCAGGCAAAACCAAAAGTAAGATAAATACTCCCAATCGTCATAAATATTCTCCAAAACTTCGGCTTGACTAAAATAACAAAAACAACCAACCAGACAAACCACTGAATTCCAAAGGTCGGGCTAAACGCAAATAGAAAAAACATCGACATCAAAATAGTTTTTAAAATATTTTTATTTGTATAAAAATAAGAAAAAATAACGTAAGCAACTAAAAAAATTCTTCTCATCAATAACTCTACAATCGGGTTTAAATCATAACTACTTAAATATAAAGCTATTTTACTTATCCCCCACGCTCCAAATATTCCTCTGTAATTTTCAACTTTTTCAATAATTTTGATAAAAGGTGTAGGAAAAAACATACTGTGAATAAACGTGAATAAAAGCGGAAAAAATAACAGTAGAACGAATGGAACTTTTTTTTTACTTTTTTTGATAAGCGGTATGACAAATAGGAGCGGCCATGGTTTGGTTAAAATTGCCCAAGATAGAGTAAGAATCGAGGCAAAAATTTTATTTTTAAAATACATAACCAACCCGGTTAAAAAAAAGAACATTGGAATCGAATCCATCTGGCCGTGAATATTTATAACAATTATTGAAATCGGATTTAAAGCATAAATTAAAACAGATTGTAAATTTCTTTTGGAAAGATAATATAGAGGGAATAAAATCAGAACATCAAAAATAGTAAAAACTATTTTTAAAAATAAATAGGGATGGATGTAGTGTTTTAATAAAATTCCCGCAGCACCAAGATAACTTATAAACGGAAAATAGCTTGCTTCGTATTTTGTACTTTTATCCAAAAGGAATTGACCGTCCCTCAAAAAGGTATTTATATCATCGCTCTGACTGGTTGAAAAAAGCAGGGTAATAAATATTCTAAGTCCAATAGCGAAGATAACTATTGTTTTAAAAGAGAGACGAATTTTATTTTCCGAAATTATCCAAATCAAAACAACACTTGTTAAACTGTAAACAAACAATAACATTCAGTAATTATAGCAATCGAAATAATGAGACAAATGACCGGTTTATAAATACCTATAATAATTTGCACTTTTAAAAATTATTAAAAAGTATTAATTTAAAAATAAGCAGTTTTTTTAAAACTGTTTTTATTGGTATGGAACTTGTAAATGAAATCAAATTACGCTTAAAAAAATTTATCGGCAACAAGGTCGATAAATCAATTGCTCAACCGATAAAAATACTTGAAAAAGATGGCGGGTATTACCTGATCTTTAAAAAGATTAAGCCCGTCTCGTTTCTTTCAGCCAGAAGTTTGGACGGAATTGATTTTGATCTTACGGAAAGTTATATAAAGTTGGAAAACTTTTTGGAGCAATACGACACCTATGCCGTCGTTTCGGATGTGGATAAAAGAAAGAAAAAAATCATGTATTTTGGAGATAGACACATCTATTTGGCAAGATCATTAAAAAAAGAGGGATGGACTAGTGACAAGAGACCTTTACTGAATTCTCCCTATCCGACCGAGATTGGGGGAGCATTTCTTTTTCCCAAAGGAATCGTAGTTTTGTTTTTCGAAAAAATAGTCGAGGAGGGTTTGACTTACTACAAGGCATACTTTGCCGAATTTGATAAAAAGAGACCGGATAAAATACTTTGGAAAGCCGAAAAACCTGTTTGGACAAGCCGCGATCATTGGCCAGGAAAAAAAGCAGTCCCTCTGGGATCTGTTTTGATCAAAGACAAAATTGTAATGTATTGGTATGTAGGTAATGAAGTTATTTATGCAATCTATTTAACTGGTTTTTATTTTGACCCTCAAAAAATAAGCAAAAAACCGGTTACACTACGCAAACACAAAGCCAATCCCATAATTAAACCCCGACCTCATAATAGTTGGGAGGCTTTCACAACTCTTAATCCTGCCGCAGCCTACATTAAAAATAAAGTACATATACTATACCGGGCGCAGGGATTTGATTATATTTCTAATGTCGGCTATGCCGTTAGTTCGGACGGGTTAAAAATTGATAATCGTCTAAACTATCCAATTTATCGGCCGACGGCTTATTTTGAAACTAATTTGACCGGAGACGTCAATCCTAATTTAATGTCAGCTGGAGGATATGGAGGCTGCGAAGATCCACGAATTACAGTTATAGACGATAGACTGTATATGGTCTACGTCGCTTTTGACGGTTGGTCTAACTTAAGGCTGGCAATTACCTCTATTGATTTAGACGATTTTCTTAATCAGCGCTGGAATTGGGAAAAACCGGTATTAATCTCGCCTCCCCACGTAATAGATAAAAGCGGCTGTCTTTTGCCGGAAAAAATTGGCGGCCAGTATGTATTCTTTCACAGAATCTTTCCTAATATTCTAATCGACTTTGTTGACGATTTGAACTTCAGAGGTAAAAATAAATGGTTAAAAGGTGAATACCAAATCAAAACGAGACCAGGTAAGTGGGATAGCCGCAAAATCGGAGCTGGAGCTCCACCCTTAAAAACTAAAGACGGTTGGCTATTAATCTACTATGGAGTTGATGATCAGGACGCCAGCAAATATCATATCGGAGCAATGCTTTTAGATATAAACGATCCTACCCGAGTCGTTCGACGTACTAACTCACCAATACTAAGTCCCAGCGAAGAATATGAAAATAATGGATTTAAACCGGGAATAGCTTATCCATGCGGAGCAGTGATCATCAACGATAACTTATATGTATATTATGGCGCTGCAGATTCAACTGTTTGTGTTGCCACCATAAACCTAAATAATTTTTTGGATCAATTAAAGCTCGATAAGTCACCGCATCTGGCTCCAATAAAAATTAAGGAAGTAAATTACTGATGTTACTCCAAAGATATTCCCAAAATCCTATTCTTCTACCAAATTCGAAAAGCAAATGGGAAAATCAGGCTGTTTTTAACGGAACGATAATCAAAAGAGATAATCAGTATGTTCTAGTTTACCGCGCTATTGGCGAAGAGTCGGAAGTAGACACTCGCAAATTGCGGTTATCGGTAATAGGAAGAGCTGACAGTATTGACAGTTATAATTTTAAGAATAGAAAAATATTAATCTACCCCGAATTGGAATGGGAAAAATACGGCTGTGAGGATCCCAGAGTCACAAAAATTGATAACCGTTATTTTATTTTTTACACTGCTCTGGCGAACTATCCGCCCAATTATAGTGGAATCAGAGTAGGCGTCGCCCTATCAGATGATTTAGAAAAAATCGAACAAAAATATCTTGTAACACCTTTTAATGCTAAAGCAATGGCCATCTTTCCGGAAAAAATCAATAATTTATATACTGTAATTTTGACTGTTAACACAGATAATCCGCCAACCTATGTAGCTCTTGCACAATTTGAAAAAATAGAAACTTTATGGGATCTGAATTTTTGGAATGAATGGTATAAAGACCTGGATCGCTATAAAATTTCCTTAAAGCGGGTTGATAGCGACGGAGTTGAAATAGGAGCTCCGGCCATAAAAACAAATTACGGTTGGTTACTGATCTATTCTTATATCAAACATTACTTCAGCAGCAGAATTAAAAGAGAATTCAGGATAGAATCAATTTTGTTGGACCAAAATAACCCGCAAAAAATAGTTGGAAGAATTCATGGTCCTCAACTTATACCTCAACAAGCCTATGAGAGAATTGGTACCGTGCCCGACGTTGTTTTTCCGTCGGGGGCTTTAATCGATGGAAACAGGATAAAAGTTTATTATGGCGCGGCAGATACTTTTTGTGCTTTGGCAGAAGCGGATTTGGCTGAGTTTATGCGATCTTTTGAGATCAATTCTCCGGGAACTGTAAAGTGTAAAAAATTTCCGGATAACCCAATTCTTTCCCCTAAGCCTGAACATAAATGGGAAACTAAAGCCGTATTTAATCCGGCAGCCATCGAAATAAATAGAAAAACGTATATAATTTACAGAACTACTTCTGAAGATAATATCTCCAATTTGGGACTGGCAATAAGCAACAATGGCATAATAATTGACGAAAGAATTGATAATCCGATATATCCACTGCGAACCAACTTCGAAAAACCCAGCTCTGCTAGAATACCGGGCGGCTGTGAAGATCCGAGAGTTACCAGAATCGATAATACTTTGTATATGTTATACACGGCATACGACGGTCTTCTTCCCCGACTGGCAATAACATCCATATCGGTAGAGGATTTTTTAGACAGAAACTGGAATAACTGGAAAATACCGAAGATAATCTCACCTCCGAATATGGCAGATAAAGACGGTATGCTTTTTCCCAAAAAAATAAACAATAAATATGTAATATTTCACCGGATCGAACCTAACATCTGCATTGACTATGTCGATGATCTAAATTTTGACGACTCTTCCTATTTAAAAATTACCAGCATCATAACGCCTCATAATCGGACATGGGATGAAGGAAAAATAGGCATAAGCACACCTCCGTTGGAAACAAAAGAAGGCTGGGTTATCTTTTATCACGGAATAAGTAAAATTGATCAACATTACCGGATTGGTGTCCTACTTCTGGATCTTTATGATGTTACCAAAGTTATCGGGTGGACTCCCTATCCCATACTTGAACCGGAAACCAATTTTGAAAAAAGAGGCGTAATTAACGATGTGGTATTTCCCTGCGGTTATGTATTGAAAGATGACTTAATTTTTCTCTATTATGGTGGCGCCGATAAAGTCGTATGCGGAGCAACGGTTTCTCTCAATGAATTGCTCAAATATCTTCTTAACAGCCGCTCGACTAAGTATCTGGAATACCCTTGAAAAAAAATTACGATTTATCATGGATGGAAGAAATATCTAGCTTGCCAAAAACTTCGGTAAATGGTCTAACAGAAACAGAGGCTTTACTTCGACTGGAAAAATTCGGGAAAAATGAATTAAAAAACAGAGAAATCCATTGGTATGATATTTTTTTCCGCCAATTTTCTTCACCTTTTATTTTTCTATTAATCTTTGCTTCGATTTTAGCAATATTTCTTGGTGAAGCTATAGACGGCATGATGATTCTTATTTTCGTTTTACTAAATGCCCTTCTTGGTTTCTATCAGGAGTTTCATTCCGAACAATCGTTAAAAATTTTGCGACGCTATATCTCTCCTAAATCTCGTGTGGTCCGGGAGGGAATTGAAAAACAGATTGATAGTTCTAACATCGTAACGGGTGATATAGTGCTTCTTAATCCGGGTGATAAAATACCGGCGGATGTCCAATTTATTGGAACTAACGATCTTGTTATTGATGAATCAATTTTAACCGGAGAATCGGCTCCCGTAAAAAAAGCGGGGTTAGATCAAAATCTGGGATTTTCCGGGACTACAGTAGTTTCCGGAAAGGGAACCGGCGTGGTGATCCGAGTCGGTGGTCAAACTTCTTTGGGAAAAATCAGTCATCTGACTATAGAAACTAAACACGTAAGTAGTTTTGAAAAAGGTATTAGCCAATTTAGTTCTTTCATCCTCCGCTTAATAATTGTTACTCTCATTTTTGTTTTTATCGCAAACATTCTGATTAAGGGTCCCCAGACAGATATTGTCAGATTGATAATTTTTTCTATTGCTCTGGCTGTAAGTGTGATTCCTGAAGCCCTACCGGTAGTAACAACATTTTCGCTTTCCCACGGAGCTTTAAAACTCGCAAAAAATAAAGTAATCGTCAAAAGACTTGCTGCAATTGAAGACTTGGGAAGTGTTGAAATCCTTTGTTCCGATAAAACCGGCACCCTGACTGAAAATAAACTCTCGATAAAAGGAATTTATCCAAATAAAGAACAGGTACTTCTTTACGCTGCACTTGCCTCATCGCATCCAAAAGAAAACGGTAATAAAATTGATGCTTTTGATGCGGCTATTTGGGAAAAGTTACCTGATAAAGAAAGCCGAATAATTAAAAACTTTAAAAAAATTAGTGAGGCGCCATTCGACCCAAAAAGGAAAAGAAACAGCGTCCTGGTAAAAGATAAAAATGAATATCTTCTGATTGTCAGAGGAGCGCCGGAAGAAATCATAAAAATATCAGATTTTCTCAAGAGAAAAATTCCCCCGGAGTTGCTTGTTCATCTTAAAAATGCAGGTAATCAAGGTAATCGGGTTTTGGCTGTCGGAATAAAAAAATTAAAAGAACTCAAAGTCGATATCGTAAATGAGGAAAAAAATCTGGAATTTCAAGGATTATTATCTTTTATAGACCCAGTTAAACCGACTGCGTTTGAGGCTATTAAAAAAGCTGAAAAATTGGGCGTCGATATCAGGATCTTAACCGGCGACAGTAGGGAAGTAGCTACGGCAGTTGCCTACAATGTTGGCCTGATCAAAAATAAAAATGAAGTTATAACCGGAGACGAATTTATGTCTCAAACACCGGTAAATCAAGCCGATTCTATTGAAAAATATCAGATTTTTGCACGTGTAACTCCGGAACAAAAATATAAAATTATCCAACTCCTTCAGAAAAAACATGAGGTTGGCTTTTTAGGTGAAGGAATTAATGACGCTCCGGCATTAAAGATAGCCAACGTAGCGATTGTGGTTGACAGTGCCGCCGATATAGCTAGAGACGCAGCAGATATTGTATTACTTCATAAAAGTCTGCGCGTGATTGTCGAAGGAATCAAGCTGGGAAGAGAAACTTTTGCCAATACCAACAAATATATTAAAGCCACTCTGTCTTCTAATTTTGGCAATTTTTACACCGTCGCCATCGCCTCGCTGTTGGTAAATTACCTACCGCTTTTACCCCTTCAGATTCTTCTAATCAATCTGCTTACGGATTTTCCCATGATTGCCGTGGCCACCGACAGTATAGAGGGTGAAGAACTGAAAAATCCCAAATCATATGATATAAAACAAATTGCTTTTATTGCGACGCTTCTGGGAGTGGTTAGTTCTGTCTTTGATTCTCTGTTTTTTATACTTTTCTCGCGAATCTCTCCCTCTGTCCTTCAGACAAATTGGTTTATCGGCAGCATTTTGACCGAATTGTTATTTCTTTTTTCCATCCGGACCAAACTGCCATTTTGGAAGGCCGCAAAACCTTCAAATATTATTTTGATTTTTACACTGGTTGCCGGAATTTCGGCGGTAATTATACCTTTTACCAGATTCGGTCAAAATATATTCAGTTTTATCAAGCCTTCAATTCCAGATCTTATCCTGATAATTTTTCTCGTAATTTCCTATTTTATCTCAACGGAAATTGTCAAAATTCTCTACTATCGTTCCCCCCTTTATCTGAAAACTTTGCCTAAAAAAATTTGACTGCGGTTAACTATTAGTTAAAATTACTATATGAATATTATCCTGCTAATAATTTTGGGTATAATTTTATTTCTGATTTTCAACTTCTTAGTCGGGATGTTCGGATTCAATACCGTTGTTATTATCCTTCTCTCACTTATTTTAGCCGGAATAGTTATCGGACATTAATATGGGCAAGATAACAAATGAAATTGAAGAACTTGTGAAAAAGAGACAAAAGTTAAGATCGGAAAAAAAATATAATGAGTCGGATAAGCTGAGAAAAATAATTAAGGGAAAAGGTTATCTAATCGAAGACACCGCTAAAGGTCAAAAAATAAAGTTCAGATCCCGCTTCTCCCGACTAAATCGGGATTCGCGGGACAGTAAAAATTCTTTAATTGCAATTTTCGGGTCAGGAGAAATGTCTCCGACCGGAAGAAAAATCCACGAATACCTGATCCAGGATATCGCTCCGTCGGTAAAAATCGCTTTGCTTGAAACGCCGACCGGATTTGAGGCCAATCCCCATTATTGGTATGAGAGAATTGCTCAAATGCTGCAAGACGGACTTCAAAACTATAAACCGGTTATTACAAAAGTTCCCGCACTAAGACGGGACGGACCTAACAGTACTAATGATCCTTCTGTCCTCAAACCACTTTTGGAATCAGATTACATTCACACCGGAGCCGGCAGTCCTTCTTATGCCGCCAGACATCTAAAAGATACTTTAGCTTATGAGTATCTAAGGAACTTAAGTAAAAAAGGAACAAGAATATCTTTTGCCTCAGCTACAGCAATCGCTTTTGGAAAATATTTATTGCCTGTATATGAAATCTATAAAGCCGGTGAAGACCTACACTGGAAAGTAGGATTGGATTTTTTCAGCCAATGGGGACTAAACTTAACGATTATTCCCCACTGGAACAACACCGAAGGCGGAAAAGAAATCGATACCAGCCGGTGTTATATGGGAGAAAAACGGATTAAGAGATTATTGGAAATACTTCCGGGACCAACAACTATTATGGGTATCGACGAACAAACCGCCTGCATTTTTAATCTCAATAAAAAAGAAGTTTTACTGATGGGAGTTGGCGGTGCAACTATAATTAAAAACTCGGAAGAAAAAATTATCAATCCTGATTCCTTATTTTCTTTTGCTATTCTTTAAACTGAAGCATAACAGTCTAAAATTAAGATTCTGTACAAAATTACGCGTACGCGTCAATTTGTCCAAATTAGTTCGTTGTCCTACTCGCATAGTCTAAAATTTGGTTCACTGCCGCAGTTAATCCTCCGGCCTCGTGCTGAGTTTTACTTATCATTTTTGCGTTTTGACTATAAAAACTGTCTTTCAAAATTTTTTGGACGGCTGATATAATTTCCCCTTGATTGATTATTTTATTATGAAAATAAATTCCGAATCCCAACTCTTCAACTCTTGAAGCATTGACATGCTGTTCTTGGATGATTGGAAAAAGTAACATTGGGACGCCAAAATACAGACTTTCGTTGACGCTGTTCATTCCACCGTGACTGATGAAAAGAGAAGATTTCTTTAAAATTTCCAGTTGCGGCAGATAGTTTTTGACATGTACATTTTCCGGAATTTTTCCCAGATCAGAATTCTTTAAATAGCTTCCGATTGAAATAAATGCCTGATAGGGAAGCTGCGAAAATGCGTTTATTAATGTTTTATAAAAAATAATATCGTCATTAAAGGCCGTGCCAAGCGAAACATAGACGATTGGTTTATCTGTCTGTAATAATTCCGACGGAACTTGTTCTTCTTTCCTGTCAAATATGATCGGTCCGACAAATTTGTAACTTGAGTCAAAACTCTCAGCAAAGGGTTGGAAATATCTGGAAGTAAAAACTATATTCAGTCTTTCCTTATTTATAAATAAATCAAAAATCGGCGGTGTTTTTTCTCCAATATTTTTATAAAACATACTATGTCTTTTAAACGTTTCTAATGTCCTCAGAGGCTTTTTGATTTCTTGCCAGTAATCAGACAAAAGATATTTGGTGTAGGCTAAGATAACCTTTGAATTTATTGCCATACTGGGAACCAGAGAGACGGTTGGAATCTTATTCTTTAGCCCGACTATTTTGCCCCAAAGACTCACCGCATCATGCAACAAACAATCAAAATGCTCATAGCTTACAACATTATTCAGCGACGTGATTGCCGGATCGGCTATCTCCAGGATTTTTTCAGCTATGTTTAAGGCGCTGTCCATTTGCCGCAATTCGAATTTATCTATTTTAAACGGTGGCGACCTGAATTCGGCGCCGGTCTGTTTTATTTTTTCCGCAAATTCTTGCGTATTGTAAACTACGACTTTATGTCCTTTTTTAACCAGTTCCGAAATAATACCCAGCTGTGGATTTAGATGACCATAGGCCGGATTAGTAATAAATAAAAATTTCATATCATATTCTTTTATAGACAAAATTACGCGATCGCGTCAATTTGTCTCTAATCAAATTAGAAATTTTTGACCTGTATTATACTTTAAGGTTTCATTACCCCTTTGCATAGTAACACTACCCTTACCCATAATTTTAGTTTTCTTTCCATCCGAAATTATTACTGCGGTATTTTCATCTATTCCCAACCAATTTGCGCTGATTTTTCTGGGAGCCGATTCAATTAATTTAACCAATAATTTTGGTTTGTGTCGCTTTGCCCAATCATAATGAGGAAAAATCGCAAAAGGAACTAAATTGAATCCTTTTATCCACAATGGTTTTTCCTCTTTATTAAAAGTTTCTTGAGCATTACCCAAAAGATAATTACCCAAAATCATCGCTCCTGCGGAAGTTCCAACAAGCATTACACCATTATTATAAAGTGTTTCTATTAATTTCCAAGCTTGAGTATGCTTAAAAATTTCGAGCAGATATCCGGGATGTCCACCGGAAAAATAAATAATTGAGGCGGTTTTTAATTTACGCAGATTTACTTTTTTATTTGCGTCCTGACGATTTACAATATTTAGACCGAACGGATTAATTTCTAATTTTTTAAAATGTTTTACCCCGTCATTAATCCAATTTATTTGCCTTCCGTCAGGGACAGACGCTGTCGGAATTATCGCGATATTTATTTTGCTTCTGCCTTTAATGTGTTTGACAAGTTTAATTAAAAATTTATCTACTTTTAACATCGCGTCCGTAAATTCTCCTGACCCGACTAAAACTAATGTTTTCATTTGAGTTAAACTAGTTTAACAAATAAATTTCGAGTTGAAAATAAAAAGATAAATATGTTACTATATCCCTAGTGGGGGGATATGTTATATATTTTATAATCACATATGTCGTTTAAACCAAAAGATTTAAAAGAGCGAATACTACATAGACTTCAAATTGCCCAGGGTCACCTCAAAAAAGTATTGGCAATGGTGGAAAAAGATCAATACTGCATTGATGTCCTGCATCAATCTCAAGCCGTGCAACATGCAATTAAGGAAACCGACAATCTTATCCTGGAAAATCACCTTAAAACCTGTGTGTCTGATGCTATCGGTAACGGCAAAAAAAACCAAGCAATTAGCGAAATCATGCAGGTATTTAAGAAAAATGGCTAAAAGGAGGTGATAACTATGAAAAATCAACCTATTTTATATGCAATTATCGGACTCCTGCTGGGCGTTTTACTCACTACTTATACAGCTTCAAATGCAGTAAACAATAATATGACCGGAATGATGCAGATGATGGGTATGCGTACTAATGAGGGAAATAATCAACACGGTATGGGAATGGAATCAAGTATGGATGAGATGATGGAATCGATAGAAACTCAGGAGGGCGATGAGTTCGATAAAGCCTTTATCTCAGCTATGATTGTTCATCACCAAGGAGCAATAGAGATGGCTAACGAAGCTAAAATTAAAGCCCGGCACGAAGAAATTAAAAATCTGGCCGAAGATATAATTTCCGCTCAGACAAAAGAAATTAATCTGATGCAGGAATGGCAAAATAATTGGGGGTATTAATTTGAATATGGATAAAATACTTGTTGGACTATTCAGTATAGTTGGAATGGTCTTTACTTATTGGTTTTTTTTAATGAAAAAAGAGGAGGTGGTTTCTGTGCAAGATTCTATGGATTCGTCAGGCTCACCACAAGTAGATATTTTTGTTGACGGTGGATACTCACCGGATACTATTTCTATTCCTCTGGGAAAAACAACCAAGATTAATTTTTTCCGCAAGGATCAATCAACCTGTTTAGAAGAAGTGGTTATAAGTGATTTTAAAATCCGAAAATATCTACCACTTAATCAAAAGGTGTCAGTTGATATTATTCCCAAAAATAAGGGTTCGTTTAACTTCTCTTGCGGAATGGGAATGTTTCACGGCAAATTAATTGTTAAATAAGTAAAGATAACTTAGAAATAAGTTGATTAGTTACTTAGAAGAACTATGTTTAAATTTGAAAATCTGAAAGTTTATCAAAAAGCATTAGTATTTGCTGATATCGTTTATAGAATAACAAATAGTTGGCCTAAACAAGAAATTTATGGTTTGACTAACCAATTTAGAAGGGCTGCAATTTCAATTGCTCTTAATATAGCGGAAGGCTCAAGTAGAACTAATAAAGATTTTAGCCACTTCTTATCACTAGCAAGAGGGTCATGTTTTGAGTGTGTAGCTATATTAATGATTGCAAAAAATCAAAAATTAATTACAAATAATCAATATCTGGATATATATGGAAAATGTTTAGAAATGTCTAAAATGCTTTCAAGTTTAAGAACTAAAATTAATGGAAACTAATAAACTAACTAACAAAGTAACTAAGAAAACTTTCTCAATCAAAGGTCTACACTGCGCTTCATGTATACGTGTTACTGAGCGGGCATTAAAAAAAACTCCCGGTGTCAAAGATGCAGTGGTAAATCTGGCTACTCAAAAAGCTATGGTTACTTATGATACGGATAACTGCACTCCGGAGCAGCTGGCAGAAGCAATTGATAAAACCGGGTACATACTTGAACTGGAAGACACATCCTACGCTGAAGCTTCGGAAAGCAAGGAAAAAGAGCTTAAAAAATTATTAAATAAAGTTAATGTAAGTTTGGGATTCGGACTTTTGATTTTCTGGGGTAGTTTTCCGGTTCTCATGGAAACAGCTCCAGCAATTTTTCGAAACTTCTTTTTCCAGTTACTTCTGGCAACTCCGGTGCAATTCTGGGCGGGATATGAATTTTACCGTGCAACCGTCCCTGCTTTAAAACACCGAAGCGCAAATATGGATACGCTGGTTGCCTTAGGAACAACGGTTGCCTATATCTATTCTACTTTTGTAACTTTTTTCCCCGAGGTAATCATAAATCTAGGCTTGGATCCGATGCCTTATTTTGATGTGGCAGTTATTGTAATCGGTTTAATACTGCTCGGCAGGTATTTTGAAGCAAAAGCCAAATCCGGAACATCCCAGGCTATTAAAAAACTTATCGGACTTCAGGCAAAAACAGCCAGAGTTATTCGGGATAAAAAAGAAGTTAATCTCCCGATTGAACAGGTAAAAATCGGGAACATTATCCGGGTGCGGCCGGGTGAAAAAATTCCGGTTGACGGTGTAATAATTGAGGGCGAATCTAGCATCGATGAATCAATGATCACGGGTGAATCCATTCCTGTTGATAAAACAAAAGGCGATACGGTAGTTGGCGCAACCATGAACAAATCGGGAACATTTATCTATAAAGCGACTAAGGTCGGTGCCGAAACAATGTTGGCCCAAATTATCAAACTGGTTGAGGAAGCACAGGGCAGTAAAGCACCGATCCAACGGCTGGCAGATATTGTTTCTTCATATTTCGTTCCGGTCGTCATAATGCTGGCTTTTTTGACTTTTGGCGTTTGGTATATTTTTGGTCCGTCGCCCGCATTTTTATATGCCATGCTTAACACGGTTGCGGTTTTGATTATTGCCTGTCCCTGCGCAATGGGACTGGCGACACCGACTGCGATAATGGTGGGAACCGGTATCGGTGCGGAACACGGAATTCTCATCAAAGACGCCGAAAGCCTTGAGACGGCAAATAAAATCAATGCCATTGTTTTTGATAAAACCGGAACCTTAACAAAAGGGAAACCAGAAGTCACTGATTTAATTGTTCTCGACAAGCTCGAAGAATATCCTTCGAGTGGGGCTAAGCCGGATCAAGAAGATGAAATTTTAAAGTTGGCTGCCTCGATCGAAAAAGGTTCCGAACATTCTTTAGCCGAATCGATTGTCAAAGAAGCAGAAAACAAAAAGCTTGTCTTGTCTAAGGTTGAAAAGTTTAAAGCTATTCCCGGCTACGGAGTTGAGGGCTGGCTGAATAAACAGAAAATATTATTAGGCAATATTAAGTTGATGAAAAAAAACGGCGTCAGGATTGATTCAACACAGGTTAAAACCACGGAAAAATTAGAAATGGATGGTAAAACTGTAGTTTATATTGCGGTGGATCAAAAAGCTCTCGGACTGATTGCTATAGCCGATACTATTAAAGATACAGCCAAAGACGCCCTCACCTCTTTAAAAAAGCGCGGTATAGAAATCTTAATGATTACCGGTGATAATGAACGAACCGCCAATGCTATTGCCAAAAAATTGGGCGTGGATCGTGTTTTGGCTGAAGTGCTACCAGATCAAAAGGAAAATGAGATCAAAAAACTGCAGACAGCCGGAAAAAAAGTCGCGATGGTCGGTGACGGAATTAATGACGCCCCGGCTTTGGCTGCAGCAGATATCGGAATTGCTATGGGTAGCGGAACCGATGTCGCGATTGAAGCTGCGGACATTACCCTAATCAATAAAGACTTAAAAAGTGTCACCGCTGCAATTGAACTCTCCAAAAAAACCATGCGGACTATTAAGCTTAATCTTATCTGGGCTTTCGGCTATAATGTTTTGCTCATCCCGGTTGCCATGGGTATTCTTTATCCTTTTTTTGGAATTTTATTAAGTCCGATCTTTGCCTCTGTTGCTATGGCGAGCAGTTCTATTTCTGTTGTTTCTAATTCACTTCTTTTAAAGCGTGTAAAGATTTTATAAAATTAAATATGCCAATTAATTTTTGGACTATTTTTTTAACCGGATTATTAACCGGCGGGCTAACCTGTCTTGCCGTACAAGGCGGCCTTTTGGCCGCAACGATTGCTCAACAACAAGAAGAAAGATTAAAAGAAAAAACAAATAAATCAGGTAATGCTTTTCCTATTTTGGCATTTCTTTTTGCCAAACTGATCTCCTATACCGGGCTCGGAGTTGTTCTTGGCTGGTTCGGTTCGTTATTTCAACTTTCACTTAGTCTGCAGATCACCATGCAGTTTGCCGTAGTTGTTTTTATGCTGGGAACAGCCATGAATATTTTAAAAGTTCATCCCATATTCCGTTATTTTGTCATTCATCCGCCAAAATTCTTGACGCGCCTTGTCAGGAAACAGTCTAAAAGTAAAGATTTTTTTGCCCCCATGCTTCTTGGGGCATTTACCGTCTTTATTCCCTGTGGCACAACCCAGGCAATGATGGCTCTGGCAATCGGATCTGGAAATCCAGTCTTGGGAGCCTTAATAATGTTTGTTTTTGTGCTTGGTACTTCCCCGCTTTTTTTCACTCTTGGTTTTCTGGCAACCAGACTTGGCGATTCTCTCCACAACAAGTTTATGAAATTAGCTGCATACGTCTTGATCTTTTTGGCTATCTTTAATCTAAACGGTGCTGTTGCGCTAACCGGCAGTAACTTTACTCTTGAAAATGTCGGTAACGATATCTGGTGTTTTCTGACATCCTGCAAAAGCATTGCTGCTGAAAACGCGGTTAGCGAAGCGGTTATTGAATTTAACCAAGGTTACTACAATCCAAATATCATAACTGTAAAAGCCAATTCTGCTGTTAAACTTAATCTGGTAAATAAAGACGGTAGCAGCTGCATGCAGTCATTTGTCATACCGTCACTGGGTATTCTCAGATTAATTCAATATGGAGCTTCTGATATTGTCGAGTTTACCGCACCCAAAAAAACCGGCAAACTCACTTTTATGTGTGGTATGGGAATGTATAGGGGAGTAATAAATGTTATTTAAAAACAAGTTTTGCGCACTTTTTGTCATCCTAAACTTGATTCAGGATCTGATTTTAGTAAAAACAGATGCTGAAATAAATTCAGCATGACAGTCTGGAACGAAATTGACCGTGTAAATTCTATTAATATCTATGCAGAAAAAAGTTTTTAAAATAAAAGGCATGCACTGCTCGGCCTGTGCTATGGATATCGACGGAGAACTCGAGGATACAGATGGAATTAATATATCAAATACAAATTACGCAAAAGAACAGACTGAAGTAGAATTTGACGAACAAAAAATTAATGAAAAGAAAATTGTCGAAATTGTAAGCAAACTTGGCTACTCAATCTCCTTGGATTAATACCCCATTCCTCCCATATCGGGCATGCCGCCGCCCGCAGGCATAGCCGGAGTTTTTGGCTCGGGTTCGTCGGTTACCAATGCTTCAGTTGTCAGAATCATCGTAGCAACCGATACGGCATTTTCAACAGCAGTTCTCACTACCTTCAGAGGATCAATTATCCCCTCAGCAATCATATCGACTGTCTGGGCTGTGGCAGTTGATTCGGTTTTTAAGAGATTAAATCCCCGGCCTCGGGCGCTGTCTTTTCTGGCCTTGGCTATCAGTTCTCCGGGATTAAGCCCTGCATTCTCCATTAGCTTGGTAAATGGAGATTCAATCGCCGCTTTAACTAATTCAAAACCGATTAACTCGTCTTTACTGGCATTTGCAATTCCCAAGTCCTTCACATCCATTTGTTGACTGATATCTAAAAGAGCGACCGCTCCGCCCGGAACTATTCCTTCCTCGAGAGCTGCTTTGGTAGCGGCTACCGCATCGGTGGCTCTTTCTTTTTTATCTTTCATCTCAATCTCGGTTGCCGCCCCAACGTTAATTACAGCCACCCCTCCTGAGAGTTTCGCCAATCTCTCCTGGAGTTTTTCCTTATCAAAATCAGATGTGCTTTCTGCAATTTCTCTTTTTACCTGGGCAATTCTTGCCTCAATTTTTCCTTTTTGGCCTTTGCCACCGATAATCGAGGTGTTTTCTTTGTCACTCTTTACTTTTTCTGCCCTGCCGCAATCATCGACCTCGATATTTTCCAATTTCTTACCCAGATCTTCCGAAACCACTGTTCCCCCGGTTAAAATAGCTATATCCTCAAGCATCTCTTTCCTTCTATCGCCAAATCCCGGCGCTTTTACAACCAAAGCATTGAAGGTTCCTCTTAATTTGTTTACCACTAATGTAGCCAATGCTTCTCCCTCGACTTCATCGGCCATTATAACTAAATTCTTGGATACCTTGACGAATTTTTCCAGAAAGGGAAGCAGGTCTGATACGGCCGAAATTTTTTTGTCGGTGATCAAAATGTAAGCGTCCTCGACTTCGGCTACCATTTTATCAGTGTCGGTAGCAAAGTAGGCTGATGCAAAACCCCGGTCAAACTGCATGCCTTCTTTATGATCAACCGTAGTCACTAAACTTTTGCCTTCTTCGACTGTGACAACTCCGTCCTTTCCGCCGACCGCTTTTAAGGCATCGGCGATTAATTTACCCAAATCCGGATCTCCGGCTGAAATAGTTGCTACATCTGCAGCTTCTTTTAAGGTAATCTTCTTTGACATGTCTTTGAGTTGTTTGACTACATACTCGCTACCCTTCATCAGACCCCTCCTCATAATCATCGGGTTTGCTCCGGCCGTAATCATCTTTATTCCACCAGATACAATCGCACTGGCAATAACAGTGGCGGTAGTTGTTCCGTCCCCGGCAACATCGGCTGTCTTGGAAGCAGCCTCTTTTACCAGCTGGGCGCCCATATTCTCAAATGGATCTTTCAATTCGATTTCTTTAGCAACGGTCACACCGTCATGAATAACATTCGGAGCTCCCCATTTTTTATCCAAAGCCACATTTCTTCCTTTGGGACCCAGGGTGGTTGCGACCGCTTTGGTTAATTTATCAACACCGGCTAATAATTTTTGTCTTGCATCTGATCCGTATTTAATTTGTTTTGCCATAATAATTAAAAATTAAAATTAATAACTAAATTTTTAACAATTTCCAAATCCCAAGAAACAACTTACAAATGTTTTTGTAAATTTAATTATTTGAAATTTGTTTGCATCTTGTGAATTGTAATTTGTGATTTTATGCAACTACTGCCATTACATCTTTTTGTTCAATCAAAAGCCACTCTTCCGTTCCTACCTTAACCTCATTTCCACCCCATTTTTTATAAAGTACTTTTTGACCAACCTTAACAACCATCGGTACTTTTTGCCCATGGTCATTGACGGTCCCCGGTCCTACCGCCATAACTTGACCGACTTGGGGTTTTTCTTTGACTGTATCCGGTAAGACAATTCCTGAAGGAGTAGTTTGAGTTTGCTCGAGAGGTTTAACCAATACGTAATCAAAAAGAGGTTGAATACTTTGCCTGGCGACAGACTGGTTATTTTGTACTTTTGCCATAGATTTTTATTACTTTAATTAGTAATATGAAAATTAATAGTGTGAAACGGAAAATATGATAATAAAAATTTTTCAATTTGTCAAGTGGATAATTTAACTGCTAATCAAATTAACCCAACAAATACATCATCAGAGATCGATAATCTTAGAGTCCGTTTGCAAACGACCGACTTACCTGCTAATTTACGAGAAAAAGCAATTCATCAAATCGACAGAATTGCTCTCTCTTTGAAATATGGAGGCAATCTTTCCCAAATTGATATAACTTCAAAGTATATCGACTGGATAACTTCATTACCCTGGAATAAAAAATCTATAGATCAGCTCGATATTAAAAAAGCCAAAGTCATCCTTGACAAAAATCATTATGGCCTTGAGAAAATAAAACAAAGAATACTTGAATATTTATCTCTATTAATAGTTCAAAAACAAAAAAATCCTGGCCAAATTCCTCATGCGCCCCAGCTTTTTTTTATCGGATT
Organism: Candidatus Roizmanbacteria bacterium RIFCSPLOWO2_01_FULL_37_12; assembly: GCA_001789645.1. Lineage (GTDB taxonomy): Bacteria > Patescibacteriota > Microgenomatia > UBA1406 > GWC2-37-13 > 2-01-FULL-40-13. The sequence continues at coordinate 19,207 of MGAG01000037.1, read as the reverse complement.
GGCGGGAACCGGAAAAACTACATTTTCCAATTCGGTTGCCGAAGCTTTGGGTAGGAAAATTATTAGAATACCTTTTGGAGGTTTGTCATCATCTCTTGATCTTCGGGGACAGGCAAAAACAGCGCCCGAATCCGAACCGGGAATGGTTATTAAGGCCTTAAGAAAATCTCAAGTCAATAATCCAATCATCTTACTGGATGAACTGGACAGAATTACGCCCGAAGCAAGAGCTGCTGTAATGGGAGTTCTGATTGAGCTGTTGGATCCCGAGCAGAACAGCAACTTTGTCGATTATTTTATCGATTATCCTGTCAATTTGTCCGATGTTATTTTTATTGCAACCGCAAATAACAGTAACAACTTATCGACTGCAGTACTTGACAGATTGGAAGTCATTCAAATGCCGTCCTATAACGACGATGAAAAAATAGCCATTTCAAAAAATTATGTCTTACCCCGCTATCTTAAGATCGCCGGACTCACCTCTGATAATATAAAAATCGACGACGCAGCGCTACACAAATTAATCAGACCGCTTGGTTTTGACTCCGGAATTCGTTCGCTCGAAAGAGCCATTGAAGGAATAGTCCGCAAAGTAGCTTTTAAAATAGTTAACGGCGAAGGTCTGAGCTATTTCATCACCGAAGCAAACTTAAAAGAATTTATGACCTAAAATTTCTCAAATCCCAACTCACAATTCACAAGATACAAATAATATCCAATTTTCAAGTACCAAGAAACAAATAATAAACAAATTACAAATTGACGAATAAAAAAGAAATACGAAAAAATACGACCTTGAAGAAAGAACTTTGGAGTTTTCAAAAGAAATAATTAGATTATGTAAAATACTTCCAAAAAGTATAATTACAATTCCTCTTATAGGTCAACTTATAAGATCAGGAACAGCGATCGGAGCAAACTACATTGAAGCAAATGATTCACTCGGGAAAAAAGATTTTATCCATAGAATTAAAATTGCTCGAAAAGAAGCAAAGGAAACAATGTATTGGTTAAAACTAATAAATGAAGCAGATAATAAATTCAAAGAACAGATTGAGATATTATTAAAAGAATGCACCGAACTAAAAAATATTCTTTCAGCGATAATAAAAAACTCTATATGATTATAGTACTTAATGGCCCAATAAATTCTGGTAAAACAACTGTTGCTAAAATCTTATGGGAAAAAATCCCAAACTGTGCCTATATTGAAGTGGATAAAATTAGGGAATTTATAGACTGGATGGACAACGAACCAGCTTGGACAATCGCATTTGACACTGCCTTATCAGTTGCAAAAGATTTTATCGAAAAAAATCTAAATGTTTTAATAACTTATCACATTTCAGACAAAGGATACGAATCGCTAGTTAAGAAATTAAAACCGTTAGATTCCGACATTTTTGCTTTTACTTTTAAACCTCCTCTTACAACAGTTTTAACATACAGAGGAACACGGGAAATAGACAAAAGAGATAAAAGTTACATAAGAGATAGTTATAAAAGAAACTTAGACAAAGTTAATTATGGAGAAATTATAGATAATAGTGATTAAACGGTCGAGCAAACAGCTGAATATATTTTTAATAAAGTAAAAAATTCAATAAAAAATACTCAAATCAACTTTCCCCGGAGAAATAAATTTTTATATCCCTAAAAGAGGTTTATTTTAATTTTTGGAAAGTTTGTAATTGGATATTGCGATTTGTTTGTTTCTTGTGTTTTGTAATTTGGGATTTTTTGTATCTTGTGAGTTGTTTCTTGGAATTTGAATTAGGTGTATCGATCAGCAACTTTAGAAGCTCCGTATGAATCCGGCTTAATTTTTACATCATAGCCGCTGCCTCTGACCATTCCAACGACCTCGTTGATCATCTCTCTGGTTTCACCGTTGTGTCCTATGTCGACATGAATCTGTATGTTATACCTAGCAATTCCGTTAACTTTAAAAAAATTGATGAAGTTCTCCGAAGTCTCCAAAGACATGGTTGCTTCTTGGTATATTCTTTCTTTCAGGCTGATTTTTTTATCCCTGATCTCTCTTTTCCAAAAATAAATCCCTCCAAAGCCGACTCGATGGACAATCAGAGCGGAAACAAAGTCGTAAGTATCCTTTTTAATTTTTTGCGAGTCGGTTCCGACTACAATCTCATATTTTGCCTTCTTATCCTGAGCCATAAAATTAGATACGATGTATTTTAATTTTTCAAGATCTACTTTTCCGTAAGTTGGACTATGATACATAAACTTTATCCTTTGATGTTTCCTACCGGTTTAAAATAAGCTACCGGTTCAGACAGTTTGGCAGTTGCTACTGATTTTACCACATCCGAGATGCTTTTGTAGGCAAATCCAGCTTCTTCTGCCAGTCCCGCCCAAGATGCAGACTTTACGAGGATTCCTTGATTTTTCATTTTTTGCCACAGATCTTGTCCTTTTATCATTTTCTTTGCCCTTGCTCTCGACATCGTCCTTCCCGAACCGTGTGCTGTTGATCCAAATGCCTTCGTCATTGCTTCCTCCCTGCCGACCAGAAGATAGCTGCCCGTTTCCATTGAACCTCCGATTATTACGGGCTGGCCGGGATAGGAACGCGTTGCTCCTTTTCTGTGAACCAATACTTCTCGTTTTAATTTACCGCCAATCTTATCAGGAATCTGGTGTTGCTCAAGCTTAGCCATATTATGTGAAACGTCGTAGACTAGTTTCATCTCAAGCTCTTCCGCAGATCTGCCTATAATTTTTTCAAATGCCCGCCGAATCTGAGACGTTATTGCCTCGCGATTGACAAAGGCAAAATTTGCCGCGGCTGCCATCGCCGCTAGATACCGCTTTGCATACTGAGACTCAATCGGTGCACAAACTAATTGTCTATCGTTTAAGACTATTTTGAATTCTGACAGACGCGACTCAAAAATCCTGAGATAATCGCTGCAGATTTGATGGCCAAACCCGCGTGAACCGCAGTGAACCATAACTACGATCTGATTAATTTCATTGATGCCTAATGCCTTAGCGACCTTGGCATTAAATATTTTTTCAACTTTTTGGATCTCAAGATAATGATTTCCTGAACCGAGAGTTGCCAATTGACTTATGCCACGATCAACAGCTGCTTGAGAGACAAAAGAAAAATCTGCCCCATCAATATTTCCGGATTCTTCAATTTGTTTTATATCTTCAACCCAGCCAATTCCTTTGCTTTTGATTAGATATTTCACTCCCTCGGTAACTAATTTTTTTAACTCACTTCTATTTACCTGCAAAAATCCTTTTCTGCCAACCCCGGCAGGTACTAATTCAAAGAGAAGGTTAAGTAATTTTTCTAGAAAATTTTTTATCTCGGCATAAAACAGATTTGTGGTTATTAACCTCATCCCGCAGTTGATATCGTATCCGACAGCGCCGGGTGAGACAAAACCGCTCTTGGCATCCGTGGCAAACACGGTTCCGATCGGCGCTCCATAACCGGAGTGCGCATCCGGCATAATCAAAACCGGCCCAACCAAACCGGGGAGTTGTGCAACATTTCTTCCCTGTAAAAATACTTCTTGATCCATCTTGGTCAATAACTTTTCTTCAGCAAAAATCCTCAATGTGGCTCCTTCATAATTTTTCTCCATCTCAAATTCCGAGTCTTCTCTCTTTTTAAAATTAAATCCATGAATTGAAACCATAACAATTTAGCAATTCAACAGTTTAACAATGATCTCTAAATATCAAAAACAAGCGATACTTTAAATTTGTTTTTTAGTTTAACAACTTTAAATTTATGGAGAGTCAAGGCTTTTATATCTGTTTTTATCGGGAGACCATTGGTTATTTTTTGACCCGTCAGAAGTGCAAAAAGGCTGTATCCTTCTTTAGTAAACATCAATTTAAATTTCCCGTTCCGAAACAGCATAAAAGACGCGTCTTTAAGGTAGATTAGTTGATCTATGAAGTTTAAAATTAATTCCTCCAAATTTTTTCCGGTTATTTTTAGGCTGAGTTCCTCTTTTTCTTTAATACTGTCAATTTTTGTAATAACTTCGGTAAAAGCCTGCAAGATATTTTTAAACAGATCTTCTTCGTTTTTTCCATAAATTTCGATATTGATATCTGCAATATTTTTACTATCTACTACTCTCCATTTATTATGTTGTATCATAGTTAATGTATATTATTATATGATTATTGTTTGATTTTATGAATAAAAAGTTCATTTTGATTGGAATTTCGGTACTTGTTGTTTTGTTTATCGGTTTAACAATCTATCTTTTAACTAATCGCCAGATCTTATTTTCTCAAGCCACGGTTGCTCCCAGCTGTCCGGGTGAAACGCAACTTTTATTTACCTCATCAACCAGTCTCAAAGTAGGTAGCACGGTAGCTCTAGGTGGAAAAATAGAAAGCGTGTCGGGTAATCCGACTATGGAAAATAGAGACGGTGTTCCAATGGTGTTGTTTGCACCATCAATTAAAGTGAAATTTCCTCATAATGTTTTCTTGGATTCGGCTCTGATCTTTGATAATGATCCGAAACAGGGAGAAAAACCCTGGTCAATCAACGGAGTGTCATTACCTGTATCAGGACAAGGTAAATGGGCGCCTTTATTCAAACTCAATCTAACGTCTGACATCATGAATTTCGAAAATGGCGGTGACAGTTCTCACTTTAATGTTTGTGTTAAAGATATTCCCTCACCTTCTTCAACTCCCTTCCCCAGCAATACCCCCGGTCCAACTAAAACTCCAACACCTCAATCGACTCCTACTCCGTTTGAAACTCAGATTCCATCAGGATCTCCAACACCGAGTATATGTCCAAAACCCAATGCAGTAACCGATATTCAAATAAGTTGTAAAGCATGTCGTCAGTAATATTATTATGAAGAAAAAAAACATACTAATAATCAGTTTGATTTTTCTAACCGTATTGGTTATTGGTTTTTTGACAGCAACTTTTTTGCTGAAAGAAAAACCTTCGTTGCCAAGTAAAGCAACTGGCCCTTCCTGTCCTGCCGATAGCGGATCCTGCACCTGGTCAAGCGACGAGTCTGCCACCTCCTTTAGAGTAAGGATAATTGATCAAACAACAAATACCACTATTCTAAATAAAATAACCTCCGATAAAAAAGTAGATTTCACTCCTACTGCAAATCACTCATACAAATGTACTGTAACTCCAATAAATAGCTGCGGCGAGGGAGAGGAAAGCTCTGACACGTCAACCTGCACTGTAATAACAGGAACTCCCGCACCGACTTCAACAATTACTCCAACCCCCCCAACCGATACCACTCCGACCATAACGCCTGAAGTTTCGCTGACGCCTTCTATGACTTTGACACCGTCCCCAACAGAGGAAATTTCATCTACGCCCACCCCCACCGTAGAAATTTCATCCACGCCTACGCCTACTGAAGAAACCTCTTCAACTCCTACTCCGGCCGAAGAAATTTCTACCACTCCGACCCGAACACCCACCTTGACCCAAACGCCCACTCCGACCCGAACACTTACTCCCACCCCGACTAAGTTACTGTCCTCTACACCGGCGCGGACCCATACTCCGCCTCAGGGGACCACTTCCTTTGCTGAGCAAACAGAAGCTCAGCCGACCATTCCGGCCAGCGGCACACCTGCAAGTTGGATATTTATTCTGGTACCGTTAGCAATTTTGCTATTAGGCCTGATATTTTAGCGAGATAAACTCCTCCCATAACGATTGGAATATCCTGATTTTGTCAAGTAAAATATATACATCAAAAAGGCGAGACGTCAAACGTCTCAGCCACGGAACGTTTGACGTTCCCTCGATTGACGCGGCGCAGTGGCGAAGAGGAAACGCAGCTGTCTGCAAAACAGCTATCGCAGG
>MGAG01000037.1:0-13333 GCA_001789645.1 Candidatus Roizmanbacteria bacterium RIFCSPLOWO2_01_FULL_37_12 | reverse complement strand
CCTCTGCGCCTCACAAGGATTCAAACCAGCGCGGAGGGTTGGCCGAGCGGTTTATGGCGCAAGTCTTGAAAACTTGTGGGCTTACGCCCTCACAGGTTCGAATCCTGTACCCTCCGCTCTGGTTCGGAACTGAGGATAATTACCCAATTTCTGTGCATAAATATTGACAAGAAACTTAAAGAGTGAAATACTTTTCGTATGAAAATTATATTTACCGATAAATTAAAAACTGCATTTAAAACTTTCTTATTTCTTTTTGGATTAGTACATATAATAAATATAGTTTTACTTTATTTAGTAGGAGGTTTTTGGGATGGTGGACTTTCAATTGGTTTTCCAAAAGCATTTTATATTATTAACTGTGGATTTAGATCTGGTCGACTTGAATGCCCAATAGGGTTTAATTTTTTCGGGTTATTCCTAAACTTATCATTCTGGTATTTTGTAGCTTTTATTATTAAAATATTTCAGAAAACTAATAGTTTTAAATGAATTTAAAGGCAATACTTTGTGACTTCGATGGAACTTTAGTAGACAAAGATATCAAATATAATCCTGACCTTAAAAAACTGCTTTTAAAATTAAAAACTAAAGGGATACGTTTTTCTCTAGCTACAGGTAGAGCGTACTATAGCTCGGTAAATAATTTTCTTAACCAGCTAAATATTTTTGATTATCACATTCTTAGTAATGGAGCATTGATTTTTAATAACAAAAATAATAAAATCCTTTGGTTTCAACCAATTTTAAAAGAATCGGCAAAAAAAATAATTAAATATCTAATAGATTCTGATCTAAATTTTACCTTAGAGTTAAAAGATTTTACCTATATGTCTAAAGTAATAGAACACCCATCTTATACTGATATCAGATATATGAAACCTTTTTCAAAACTTTCTGACTTTTCGAGAGTTTTAAAAATTCTGGTTTTTGCAACACTTAATAATCTTTCAGATGAGCAGACCGATTTTTACATAAAAAATTTGAGCGAAATTTGCAAAGAAGTAAATATTACTAAATTTAAATTTTACGGAAAAAATGGTATAGATATCTATTCTGATAAAGCTACCAAGCATACTGCGGTTTTGGAATATGAGAGGTTGTTGAAAATTCCTCGAAATCAGATTATCGCAATGGGAGACGGGTATAACGATTATCCTTTATTTACCGCCTGCGGATATAAAATTGCAATGGATAATGCTCCAAAAGAACTAAAAGAAATTGCCGATTTTATAGCACCAACTGTCGAAAAAAATGGCACTGTCGTTGCACTGCAACATATAATTTCCATGTTCAATTTATAACCATTTACTCCACGGTCGTGGGTTAAATGGTAACTAAATAATTACATATTATGAATCACAAAATTGAAATTTCGGCCGGTGGCATTGTCTTTAAAAGACTTAACAATCAACTTTTATCAATTAACAATTGTATATGGCTTATTACTCGACATTCTCAACACAAAGGCTGGGGATTTCCCAAAGGTTTAATCGGCGATAAAGATTCGAGTGAAAAAATTGAGGATGCGGCATTGCGCGAGGTTGAAGAAGAAGGTGGAGTCAAAGCAAAAATTATTTTAAAAAAACCGGTAGTCGTTAAGTATAAATACCGATTCGAGGAATACTTAGTCTACAAAACTGTCTATTATTTTTTAATGGAATACATATCGGGTAATCCCAAAAACCATGACTGGGAGATGATGGACGCCAAGTTTGCCTCAGAGGAAGAAGTCAAAAAAACCCTCACCTATAAATCCGATCAGGATGCTTTTGAAAAAATCCTGGAACTTTATAAAGGAAAAAAATAATCAGAAAAAACAGTTTCAAATTTAAACCATATTCATACAAATCACATAGACATGGTCAAACAAGCTGAAACAAATATGCCTATGTATACGTTTAATAAAATAGTCAAAGCCCTCAAAGTTAAATCATCAGATTTACTACCATTTTTAAAAATTGATGCTAGTTGGTCAAAATACTTCTGCTATAATAACTTTGAATAATTTCAATATTTATCATTTTTTTTAAAATATGCTTGACTCAGTAATCATGGATCTCCAAAGATCACTTCCTAGTCAATTTATAAATACGCAACAATTAAGAGAACCCATTGGTTTATACGACCAAATATCCGAAATTTCATTCGGTCAAAGAAAATTTCCGGTCATGCTCAAGGGCGTAGGTCTACCTGATATCACGGTAGGTCAAAGCGGCAACATTAAAAAAGGTGCGCTAAGTGAATATACTGAAGCTACAAATATCGTAGGTTTCGACTCGGATAATCATAATTTAAATGTAGTTTCGATCACTTCTGGAATTAGCCAAATCAGAGGTATTAAGCCAACCGATTTTGATCCGAGTGGAAGGGTGCCTCCAAAAGCCGTGCTAAAAGAAATTAGTTATAAACTTATTCCATGGGCAGATAAACCCGTCAAGTTACTTATTAGAACTGACGATAAAAACAACGTAAAATATGAAATCATAGGTGTTAGTATCGAAGGTAATGATTCGGAGACTAAGCCGCAAACTCTTATTGTTGGTGACACCATTCCTACACCAACAGCAGGTAAAAAGGAAGGCGTAATAACCGGTTTCGCTTTAGAATTGGGTTTAGATAATCAAGTTCATTTAAGTGCTCTAGTAAACGCCGATCATTTGGATCCTAAATTTTTGTATGATTTGCAAGAAATAGCCGGGGCTAAATTAGAAAACTCTCAAGTAAAAACTGTCCCACACTAAACTCGTTCTTTATTAGAATTTGTACTCACTAAAAAAATAATCGAGTAAGCAGTAGTTTTATCTTCGACGTCTAGAATTTCCTAAAGCAAGTTCACCTGAAATAACTTTTCGTTTTCCTGTTTGTAAAATCCCTAAAACTTTATCTTTTGAAATGCTTGGCTTTCGACCGAATGGAGTCATACTTCCTTTTAAGTCACTTATGGGAGATAATTTTCTATAAGCTAGATAGACCGGGTCACCATGATTTTCAGGAACGTCAATTTGTGCCATAAATTCATGTTTTCTTTCTTCATCTGTCCAAGCGGCCATGTATGTGACAGCTAGATCTAGTTTTTTTGCTGCAGCTGTTAACAGGTTTTCTTTCTGCATACCTAATGGTGCAAAAGAGAAGGCAGCACCTCCTGAGGCTTGGGTTAATTGTCTTACTAAAAAGTCGAGATCGTTAAAGTCAACCTGATTACTATCAAAAAGTCCTATGTGCGCAACTTTAAATGGAATATCATCAAACAAAATATTTTGTGACACGGGTCTAAACATATTTCTAATAATAGCTGTATTTGAAACATCTGCATCAGCATTTAGCATAAATCCTTGCTTACTTCGTAAATGAGATATTTCTACCGATCTACTTTCTGGAAATTTTGGATCCTCAATGAATAAATATGGGTCGTTTGGGATATGGGTATGGACTTCTCCTGATTCAGTTAATAAATCTAACACTACCTTAGCCTGGGTTATCTGACCACCAATGTAGCCTAAATTCACTAAAGGAGAAGAATCATGAAATAAACTTATATATAAATTTCTGGCTCTGGCTAAATCTGGAAATTGAGCTAAAACTTCATCCTCTGAATGGTCTGGACTACTTCCGTCAAGCATACTGTTTTGATTATATTTTTAGAAAGTCTTAATTTCAAGCGATTAGATAGGAAGAGGTTAATTTTATTGAATTTACTTTACTTTTTTCATTTCTGATTTATGAAAGGTTAGAAGTTGTTCAACACCATTGAGCAAGGTTGTGCCGGAAAGATTAAATCCGAAATATCTCCAAGGGTTTTGTCTGTACTTTGTTTTTGACCATTGATCTATCTTAAAGCTTTTCCTACCAGGATATGTGCCAGAAGAAAATTCTTCACCATCAAAATATAAAAATATACTTTCCAAATCACCGTTAAATTCACCCATTCCGGATACGCTCTTATAAGTTCTTTGGATATATTTTCCCGGAGCAATTTGTTCTATTTCTATTCGTCCAATTCTTGGCTGATTACCCAGCGCAGAATATTCATGATTCCACCATTGGACTAAAACATGAGGACTTTGATCAATGTTTTTTTCGCGTCTAACGATTTCTTCAATAGGTTTTGACGTTCCAACCATCAATTCTACTTTTACAGTACCTCCAATTGGGCCTCCATTTGGGTATTCTTTTGCTGGACCACCACTGTAAATATGCTTAATATCAGTCTCCGAATAAGGAGCTGAGGCGGCAGCAATTTCCAAGGGAACACCGTTTTCAAATAACTCTACCCTTAAATCCATGTCTTTTAACTGTTCAGCAGAACCTACGTAATCTCTTATCATTTCTTCGACTTCAGCTCTTTTTATAGCGTCATTTTCAGATTGAAGCAACGGAAGAGCGCTAAATTTTATTGTGGCTTTATTTGTTAGAGGCGAAACTGTATCCCACGGAAGCACATTTCTTTTATGAAGATGTTTCTTTTTGGTTAAGCCATCCGAAACGGTTACTCGATTTTTACCTAATCCAAGTACGGTGTAAGGCCTGTTTGGAGCCATATCGACTGCAACTCGAGATCCGGCTTGAAGAGCTTCTGAACTAACCATAAATGAATTATAACATACTATGAGTCTTTTATCAAATTCCAAATTTAAGGCAAATCCTATCACAGTTTTGATTGATACTCTAGAACATATTGGATAAATGACAAAGGTTACCCCGAAGCATAGCTTCGTGGTATTCTTTTGATTAAAGTAATTAGATTAAGATCGTCAATATGCTCTAAATTTTGAGCAGCGGACCGGATTTGAACCGGCGACCTCCCCGCCTTTGGCGGGGCATTCTACCGCTTAATTTGAGCGGGCGATGGGAATTGGACCCACTGTCTCTTCCTTGGCAAGGAAGCATTTTACCGGTAAACTACGCCCGCTGAACTACCACTGCAACCCATATATTATAACTCATTTTATATTCTTAATTTTGAAATAATAATTGTAACGGACAAAGTGACGCGACCGCGTCAATTTGTCCAAACCAAAAAGTTGAAAGATTAACTGCATGAAGCTACCGGTTTAAAATCTTCACCCTCGGATCCAACCGCATCCCCGCCGGAATTACCTTCCATCTTATTTCCACAGATTTTTCCCTGAGGAGATCTTTGAAATTTTATCCCGCCGCTGGCATTATTTCTGATTGTATTTTCATAAACGTCATTATTGATACCGTCAGAATTTTCATCTCCCCCCAATCTAACACCGGCGCCGGAATTTCCGTAAACTTCGTTAAATCTAAAAATATTTCTGTTCCCGCGTGAATCCATACCGCCCGATTCCTTATCTTTTTGTCCTGTGCAGTTATTGTACTCGACGATATTTCCCCAGGATCCTTCTTTAATATCAACACACTCGTTTCCCAACGTATTAATAGTGTTGTGGTGAATTAAATTATTATTTGATTCATCTCTATCTTTGGTAGGATTTTTACCGTCTTTCAGTTGTTCGGGCGCGGTACCGATGTAGACTCCTTCGCCGTTTTTACCTCCGCCGCTGAATGAAAAATCGCTCACTCCGCAGCGGATGATCGTATTATAAGCAATCTCGTTTCTTTGGGCAAAATAGCGTAACCTGATACATTCTCCACCTGCATTTTTTATACTCATCGACATAATTTTCAGACCGGTTACACCCTTCCGCTCCTCTTTTCCCAGCGCATAAATTAATTTATCCCGGTAACCGTTTTTATTATCTAACTCTCCGTACTGACCGTCAATCGTAAACCCGCTTAAAGAGATAAAATCGTGGTTTATCTCGAAAATTCTGGCTTTCCCACCCCCTTTAACCACAGCGTCTTTAGTTCCGGAAATTGTAATCGGATTTTCTGGGGTTCCGCTTCTTTTTGTCACAACATCCTGAAAATAAACACCGGGCAAAAGATTGATTGTATCTCCGGGCTGCGCCCTGTCCACAGCCTTCTGAATACTTTCCTGCGGATTGATATTAATTACCTTTCCTTTTTCGCTTGATGTCTGGGGAGTCGAAGTTATAACTTCGGTAGGTGCGGAGTCTGTGACAGTAACCCCCAACGTGTTTTCTTCATCCTCTAAGATTATCGGTGACCTGAAAACATCGTCAGCTGATTTGTTTTGATACACTGTCGAAAACATCAAAAAAAGAACAATAAAAACAGACCCGTGAAATAAAAATAATAAAAAATTTTCCCGGGAAATCATCTTATAATGATAACTGAATTTAAAACCCGTATCAAGAGAGTGGTCTTTGCTTTACTCCAATGCAACCGCAGCTATATCCCTTCTGTTGTTTTTTATCAGAAGATTATTATCTCCCATGAGATTAAATATTCCGTCTGAGACCTTTCCGTAAACTCCATAGACATCGCTATAGGTAATTACATTTGAATCAAGCCTATTGTTTTTGGCCTTACCCAAAAAATATACTCCGACTTTATTTTGATCAATTTGATTGTTCAATACCGAATTTGCGTTGGTTTTGATATAAACTCCGACCGTATTGAAAGCTAATATATTATCGCGAACGACATTTTCACCGGCCTGACCATAAAAATACACTCCATATTGCCTGTTTTCAGTAATTTCGTTTTTCTCGATCAAATTATCGGTCGATTTTTTATCAGCCAGAACTCCCCGCTTGTTATAAAAAATTTTATTTTCCGCTATTATATTTTTGCTTGAGTTGTCAAGGCTTATTCCTTCCCTGTTGTTATAAACCATGTTGTCTCTAATCACATTCTCGTTGGACAACTCATGCAACATGATTCCGTGCAGTTTATTATTGTAGGAAATATTATTCCTGATTGTATTTCTTACACAGCGCTTGGAAAAAATCAATCCGTGTGACCCGTTGTTATAAAATTTATTATTCTCCACTAAAAATCCGTTGGAATCATCATGGGGATCCAGCCCGTAGCGGACATTGTTATAAAACTCGTTTCCTCGCCAAGTCATACCGGTTGCTCCGTAGGTAAAAGCGCCAAAATAATTATCATGGAACCTGCTATTCTCGATTTCTCCGGTGAGTAATGAGGTTGTGAGTTTTCCTGTACTCATCCTCCAGGATATTCCATAGGATGAATATGGATAATCCTTCGGCCTGGCAAATCCCAGATAAGCAATCTCGGAGCTTTTTACATCCATTCGGGCCGAATCCTTAACTAAAATGTAGCTTCTTCCGTCTTGATAATTTTTATCATAATCCTGTTTTTTCTCATCCCAGGAAGTTATCTTCACTCCGTCGATCAACACGTCGGCGTTCGAGGCTCTTAGTGTAACAAATTTATCCTTGCTGCTTGCCATCCTAAACCAGGTAACTTCTTCTTTGTTTAGTTTCAGGGTCGTTCCGGACCGCAGGACGATATTTGCCCTCAACTGCCAAATTTTGGGAGAGACTTCTTCCAGATAATCCCTGCCGACCGAGTTAAAAATATCTCTTATTCCGGCTTGATAACCTCTACCCGAAATATAGATGGTATTGTCGAATGAATCATAACCGATCTGCAAGAAGTCGTCATAGATTCTCTGGTAGTTAAACCTGTAGGAGGGATTAACCGTAACTCCTTTGGGCGGGATGGTGAAGACTATTCCCGGCTTTATCCTATTCCAGTTGGTTATTTTTCTTACATTCGTGTATAAAAGATCATCAAAGTTTACTCCGTATTTTTCGGCAATTCCGGCCAGCGAGTCGGTTTCCAAAAATTCATGACGCTTGGACAACCGGCTTTCCGCATCAACTGTCGAAGCCCCCAATACAATGCCTTTATTATTTGCAGAAGCCAAATTTGATTTCCGCTGGAGCGTACTGGCTATCAATTTATTTTGCTTTTCTTGCGGAATAAGATAGTTGAAATATTTATTGGTAACTACACCCGACGCAACCAAACCAAAGACAAAAATAGTCATGACGTGGCCGCGAGCCAGATCAAAAAATCTGAATTTAGTCAGCCTGGATTTATCCCAGCGGGTGATCCAACCCTGCATATTTAGACTGAAAAGCGCATAGAGGCGGATATAGGCTGAAATAAAACTGAATAAGATAAAAATGGGCAGGACCCAGATGTCGGTCGGGTGTTTCTTGAGATGCGGAATCATTTTCACGAATCGACTTATATGCCACCAGACCAATATTACGACTACCGGAACCCACAAACCCAAAATTAGAGAAACAATAAAATAGATCGGACTCACGAGCAATGTAAAAGGTTGAATTGCCCTGTCAATCAAATAAAGCGAGAAAATAAGATGCTTGAAAACCCAGTTGTCAGATATCGCTCGCAGGTCATTTCTCCAACTGTTGCGGGTCCAGCGGACCTGCTGGTTTAAAAAACTTCTGATATCTTTTACTCCGGTTGTGAAGACTTGCGAATTGCTTTGGTAGGTTGTCTTCCACCCCGCCTCTTCGATTAAATAGGTCAAGCGTTTGTCTTCGCCGCTGATAACACTCTGACCCATAAATTTTTCATTAACCATCCGGTTTAATATCGGCATAATGGCTTTTTTTCTATACAGCGCGGTTCTGCCGGAAAGACAGACAAGTACGTCTTCGACGGTCGCTAAAAAAGGAATATCATCCCAATATCTTTGTTCAAGTCGGATGCTGAAAAGTTTTTGCGCAACTGTTTTTGGCTCTAAGACAGACTGGCGGGTTGCAACACCTCCGATTTTTTCATCGGCAAAAGGCGCCAGTGCATTTTTTAAGGTGTCTTCATTCCAGATAGTATCGCTATCGATGAGTGCAATAATTTCACCTTTTGCAGCCTTTATTCCGTCTGCCAGCGCCTCTCTCTTTCCCGGAACTTTGGTCACAATCAGCCGTGCCAGCTTACTTTTTTTGGTAAAATCCTTGAAAAGTTTGATACAGACTTCGTCCGTAAAGTCAATAACGGCGATTATTTCGTCCGGCTTGTTTTTAGCCCAAGACTCAACCGCAGCCGCAAACGTTTTTGGATCTTCATTGTAAACCGGAGTTACGACTGAAACCGAGGATTTATAGCCTGTTTTTTTTGGTCTATAAAATAATCCTACTAGTTTTTTGGTTAGCCAGACATCCCAGCGCCAGATACCAATAAATCCTAGTGGGATTAAAAAAGGATATAGATCTTGATAACGAGCCAGATAAAAATAGACATCATTAAACATCTGCTTAATCTAAAAACCGACAATTATAATTCTGATCCGATTATCGTTTTTTTAACTTCTCCGTTTTCACGGGTTAACATTTCATTTACTTCGATGATCGTCTTGAGTAAGTGTGCGGCAGCGCCATTATTATGAACCCAGCGTAAAAATGCCTGCGTGTCCTTCGGCAGACAACTTCCCGAGAAAGGTCCCAAGTCTTTGATTCCATACTTAGGATTCCACATTCCCTCGGCAGACAAAGCTGTTACCTCAAATAATTTTTTCGTATCAAAACTAAACTCCTTACAGATTCGTCTCATCTCATTAAAAAAAGTAATCTTTACGGCGTTAAACAGGTTGTGGACATATTTTTGGAACTCCGCTTCCTGAGTTGTACATCGGAATATAGGACATTTAAATTTTTTATACACTTCGGCAAGCATATCCCCGGATCTTTTATCATATTGACCAATTAAAATAACCCAGGGTTTTAAGGCATCGCTATAGGCGGTTTTCTCTCTTAAATATTCCGGATTCATGCACAAACCAAAGTCTTTACCTATAATCAAGCCTGAATGCTTTTCTACCAGCTTTGCTACAATATCTTCACTTGTACCGGGAGGTACCGTACTTTTCACAACCACCAAGTGGTAACTTTTCTTCCTACGCAGTTTTAGTCTTTTACCTATATCGACTGAGGCGGAGGCAATCGCGTCAAAATTTATCTGGCCATTGACGGTGGGAGTCGGAACGGTCAACATACTGATATCAAAATCGTAAGATCCGTCAAAGAGTGCATTCCTTAAATACGCTCTATATCCTTCCTTGCGCAGTTTTTTCGTCTTTTCGGGATTTCCGCCTAAAAAAGCAGTATTAAAACCAAGACGTGCGAAGACTTTGCCTGTTGCCTGGCCGACGACTCCCGGTCCGATTATGCAGATTTTTATTTTCATGTTTTTATAATTTAAATTATAGGATTGATGGATTTCGGATTATAATAAAATTTTCCGCAAGAAACAAGACCCATTATGTACGTTTAAATGATAAAAACTGATACAATTCCGAAATGAAGAATAAACAAATAAACAAATTTCAAATACTACAAATAAATTGTTAAATGTTAAAATGAATTAATAAATTCAATCATTTATTCATTTATTTGCTTGTTTGTGACATTGGTAGTATTTGTCGGATTTGAAACTTGTAGTATTAATTTCCTCTTGTCTACTTAAATAGTATCTGTTAGACTTTTTAGATTATGATTAATAAAAAAAATTCAGCTTTTTTTATTTTTCAAGTTGGTCTTATAAAAACATATTCTAAACCACATTACTGGATTACCACTATTGCGATTGCTGTAAATGTATTATTTTTTTACTTCTTTCTCTTAATACAAAAAACTACCTGGGATGCCTTTTTGCAATCAAATACAAGTTTCTATATCTTTATGCAGATAGTTTTGTCAATTCTGAATGCGGTCTTTATCGGAATAGCTTTATCAATGTTTTTTAATGTTCTTGAGGAGAAGAAAAAGACTTCAAAAGCTTCATTACTCCAGACCTTGGGTTCTTTAGTTTTTTCAGCTGCCGCAACCGGCTGCTCCGTCTGTAGCGCCTTTCTTTTGCCGGCTCTCGGTATCGCCGCATCGCTCACGGCACTTCCTTTTGGTGGGCTTGAGATAAAATTTCTATCATTATTGCTTTTAATTTACGCAATTTACGAATCTGCCAAAATCGTAAGCGGCCTTTGTCCGGTTCCCAAAGAAACAATAATTTCTAATAACAAAGGTAAGTTAGAATTGAATATATCCACTAAAACTTTACCCCAGCTTACGCCGCTCCTGGTTCTGATTTTATTCGTTATTTTTATTTACTCTCTTCCCAAGCTTCCAAAAATCGTTAGACTGAATACTCAAAAAAATATCACGGCTGCAAATCAGGCTGCCGGAACAACATCTCCTGAAACGGCAGCCTTAATGAAAAAAATTAATCCGCCTGAGGGTTACGAACTGAATGCAACTTACGGAGATATCGGACCACAGATGCTGGAGCTGGGTGTTATCGACGAACAAAAATTCAAGGACACTTATGCACAGTCCGGTCAACCATTAAGTCAAGAACAACTAGATATATTGACTAAAAAATCTAATAAAAAAATAAAGATTACTCCCGAGAATTCTTATTTTTTGCTGAATTTCTTCTGGGCTTTCGGTTTGGCGAATGAGTCAAAAATCCTTACCGAGGGAGACATGGTAAATTCTGGAGGTATTGAAGGAGCGGGAAACTTTGCCTCGACCGGAGGCTGGACTCTTACAAAGGGCGGAAACGTCATGGAGTATTACTCTAAAAAAGCCATTGTTCCTCTGACCGAAGACCAGGAAAAATTAGTCAACGAGGTTTCATCAAATGTCTACCGGCCATGCTGTGGAAACTCAACGGCATTTCCGGACTGCAATCATGGTATGGCGCTTCTTGGAATATTTGAACTGATGGCAGCCCAGGGCGCAACCCAATCCGAGATGTACGAAGCGGGAAAATATATTAACTCTTTCTGGTTTCCCCAAAATGCATTTGACGCAGCACTTTACTTTAAAAATAAAGAGAAAAAAGAATTTGAGGAAGTTGACGGCAAAACATTCTTAAGCAATGATGTCTTTTCTGCCTTTGGCGCCCAAAATATTAAGAAGTGGCTGGTTGATAATGGTGTCCAGGAACAACCCCCTGCCCAAGGCGGCGGCTGCGGAGTCTAAGGAAACGAATACTACCAATACTACAAATTGCTCAAATAAACAAATAAATTACTAAATTTTTAAATGAATTAATTGATTAACTTTTTGTATTCAAAATAATTCTGCTAACAATAAATAGGATTTCTTGACATTCAATGACAAATGGTTCTACAATAGTTTTGCTTAGAATATCAGCATCTTTAATAAATGAAAGCCAGTAATGTGTTTCTTTCGTTTCTTTTTTTACAATATTATATTTTGCAATAAAGTCTTTTTTTGATGACGATGCATCTGCTTCCCTATCATTCGCTCCCATCGATGTAAGAGATGAAGAGATTTGACTTATAACAGGAACGTTTTCTGTAGTTATAGGTATTTTTCTTACTACATCTCTAAAGCAGCTAACTATAAATCGATAAATTCTTGAGTGAATATCTTTAGGTGTGTTTCTATATTTATTCATTTAATCATTCTAACATTCATACTTTGATTTGTAATATTTGAAATTTGATTATTTGTCGGATTAATTGGTAGTATTTGTCGGATTAGCTTATTTGTAGTATTAAACGAATTATTTAAACCTACCTGCTAATCCTTTTAAAAAATCAACTATCCTCATATATATTGAATATAATGTCGGCGGGTAAGACTTTACCATAACAATGTCTTTTGTAATATTTTTTACATTCTCCGCCTTAACACCTATATTTACAGATACATATCCGTATTTGCTAAAGGTTAAAGATTCCTTTTCCAGCACGGGAATGGCGTATGTCCCGTCGGTTACGATAATTGTCTTTTCCCTGCCTTTTATCGTCACTTCTTTGACCGGATTTCCCTTTTCATCTTTGATCTTTCCCACGACATTGACCGGATTATAATAATTTTCTACGGTCGCTGCTGCCAGACGTGGGGAATTATCATCATTCCAAAGTTCCGTACTGCTGGCATTGCTGGTCCAGTAATTAATCGCAATCACTTCTTGAGTCTTAACTATTTTTCTTAAAGCATCGTCAATCCATTTAGCCTGCTCTTCCTGACTTAAATCTCCATGAATATCCGGAATCGGCGCTCCAAACTCACCCAACACAATTTTACCTTTGCTGTCCTTGGCATAGTTTAAGATATCTTTTTCCAGTCTTTTCGTTGTTTTGACATAATGATCTATCGTCACCGCTCCATCCAATTTTTTCGTAGTTGACTCATCCATTATTAATTTAGCCACATCTCCGTTCATCGAATAATAATTTGCCGTGACTTTTTTATCCAAACCTCTAAATGCTCCTTTGACCGTCTCGTATTCATTGATGATAAATTTACGGAATCCCTCGACATCTCCGGTTTTTCTCGGATCCCCCAGTCCTCCATTTTCACATTCCGGACAGGAAGTAAAGACGTCTCCATCCTCAAATAGGTCCTGATTATTTATAATAAACTCGCTTATTTTTTTAATACGGGTTACTTTGTCAATCGTC
>MGAG01000036.1:14831-16401 GCA_001789645.1 Candidatus Roizmanbacteria bacterium RIFCSPLOWO2_01_FULL_37_12 | reverse complement strand
CCATCATATCTGGCCAAATTAGAGGACACTTCAGATCTTTGAATAATTGTGTAAACGGATATTGCATATTTTGGATCTAACAACTTAACTTTTTTCAGCTGATGTCCCATTTGTTTCATTTTACTAATACTGTTCATAACGCTTATTTTAATTTCCTCGTTTAAACCATAAAAATATTCTTCTGGAACGCCTATTTTTAGCTTTTTATTTTGATTAATTGAATCCAAATAATTAGGAATTTTATTATTTGATGAAGTAGCGTCAAATTTATCCTTTCCTGCAATAATTTGTAATATTAAAGCAGCATCTTTCACCGTCAAAGTAATTGGTCCGGGACAATCTAGTGAAGATCCCATGGCTATTAATCCATATCTGGAAACTCTACCATATGTTGGCTTTAATCCAACTAAACCACACCATGAAGCAGGACCTCTAATCGAACCTGCTGTTTCGGATCCGATTGCAGCAGGTGTAATATAACTCGAAACTGCGGCTGAAGAGCCACCGGAAGAACCACCGGCTACTCTCGTTAAATCCCAGGGATTTTTTGTAACTCCATAGTCTGATGTTTCTGTTGATGATCCATGTGCCCATGCATCCATATTGGTCTTTCCAATAATTATAGAGCCGGAATTTAATAGTTTTTTTGTTACTGTAGATTCATAGGGAGGAATAAAATTATCCAGGACTTTAGATGAAGCTGTTGTTCTAATATTCTGAGTGCAAAAGTTGTCTTTTATGGCAAATGGAATCCCGCTTAGTAAGCCTACATGATTACTTTTAGATTTATCAACAATCGTTAAAAAAGCATTTAATTTTGGATTGAATCTCGAAATTCTTTTTTTAAAAAAATTAAATAGCTCATCCTCAGATATATCTTTTTTATCTAATAAATATCTTAACTCCGAGATGGATTTTCCAAGAATATTCATAGCGCGGTACTAAAGATTTATATAATTCTTTTAACAACAAAAAATTTATTTTTAATTATTGAATTCTTTAAGACGTCTTTAGCAGAAAGTATTCTTAAATTCTTTTCTCCATCAACAAAGAAAACATTAACCTGGTGAACAGAATGAGAGGTAGGAGAAACTTGACCTGTGTTTAATTTTTTTAAATTTTCAACATAATCAATAGTTTCGTCCAGCTGTTCACTATATTTTTTTAACTCATTTTCTGATAACGAGAGATTGGCTAACTTGGCTAGATGTTTTACTGAATCTTCGGAAAGAACTTTCTTTTTAGTCATGCACAAATTATACCTAATTTTTCTCAATTACCAGAACCAAAGGAGTCTGCTCATCCGACTGACCCATGGGATTATCGGAAAATATTTTTTCGATTACTTTACTATCCAGTCCTGTTGAATTTCCCAATACATTCTGCCCCAGATCATTTGCATCGATAATTGCAACACCTAGAAAATTTTTAAGGATCTTATCTTTGTCATGCTGAACTTGTTTCAGCATCTGATTTTTTTTAATGGGATCCCGAAACAAGTTCGGGATGACAGAAACAGATAAATTCTCTTTAATGGATTTAGTGATCTGTTCTGTCACTTTTTCCGGAT
>MGAG01000036.1:471-14767 GCA_001789645.1 Candidatus Roizmanbacteria bacterium RIFCSPLOWO2_01_FULL_37_12 | reverse complement strand
TGCATTAATATCCTTTCCGGCAATTTTATAAAACAATCCTTTGATTCCAAATGGTTTTCCCGCTGCTGCCGCAACTGTCGCCAATAAAATTCTCGATAATCCCGTTTCGTTAATCGCCAACTGCATTGTCCACGGGCTCCCGAGTCCAATTCCATAAGGAGTTTTTTTGACGAATTTTGACAGGAGACTTGCCCAAAATTCGGTCTTGATATCCCAAATAAAGTACGAACGACCTTGCGAAATCGCTACAATTTTCTCTGAAACTACAATAAAAAAATTATTTCTCAAAAAAGGGGTGATTAAATTTTTTCGAAAGTGGAAGTTTGACGACGAGGCTTCTGCCGGGGAGGAGTTCACTTGAGATAAAAATTTAATTACGCAATCATTAATAATTTTTTTAAAATCATCTCCCTTTTTAAACAACTCCGTCCTGATTGGGAATCTTAAATATTTTTTTTCCTCAACCTTAATTTCCAATTTTTTCCCCTCATTCGGTTTAAGTCCTTTAGAATCTTGGTTTACCTGCCCCTCCGTAGCTTTTAACGAAGGGGGGTCTAAGAATATTCTCATCCATATTTCCAAATTCAACATCCTCCAAAAAACCATAGTGTCTTCGTTTTTTCCTTCGATAAATCCCATGAAAGCGTTTAGAACTTCAGTTTGATTGAAATATATTCTATTGGCAAACGACTCACTCAAGAATATCGAATAAATTTTATTTTTCATCCGCATGAACCACTGATATTCCGGAGTTGTGAAACCTATTTTATTCCTTCTTAGTCGTATTTTTTCGGGTACCAGACCTTTAATACTTTCCCTCAAAATGTTCTTATTCAAACCGATTTTAATGATTGCCTCATCAGGTAAAGAAAATAAAAAGCGAAGCAAGTTGTAATCTAAAAAAGGAACTCTGCCTTCAATCGAGAATCGCATGGCATTTCTATCTTCGTAACGCAGTAGTGCTTGCAGACTATTGGAAAAAATATCCTCCACCAATCTTTTTTTTAGATTAATATTTTCAACTTTAAATATTTCATTTTTGAACTTATCAACAAAATTGCTCTCGAGTAAATTATTTATATCTACTTTTTTCTTAATTCCCACTGTATTAATTAATTGATTAATTAATACATTAATTACGACGTTAGCTGAGCCAATAGATTCCTTAAGCAAAGTAATTATATTTTTTTCTTTCCAAAGTTGTTTGAGAAAAACTAAATAATAAGGCAGATAACCGGCCATCATCTCGTCAGCCCCCTGCCCGTCCAGAAGCACGGTAACATATTTATGCGCTTCCTGCATCACTTTATATTGGGCATAAGGGCCGGTTGAGATTGTCGGCTCCTCCTGCGTTCTTATAAATTCTTCAATTTCCTTAAAAAACTCCTCCGGCGTCGGCTTCACTTTATGATCCCTCAGCTTCGTTCGGGACAAGTTTTTCACTAATTCATCTATATAGTTTTCTTCATTATTCGACCCTCCGGGAAAAACCGCGGAAAAAGTATTTTGAATTTTACCGACCGACCCAGCCTCTTTCACTTTCTCTTTTAAAAGCTTGTTAACAGTAGCAACAATAGTCGAAGAATCCAATCCACCCGACAAACAAGTTCCCACCGGAACTTCGGATATTAATCGTAATTTTATCGCTTCGGTTAGTTTATTATGAAATTCAGCAATATTTTTTTTTGACAAATTTCGTGCCTGGGAACCCTCAGGGTTCCTTGAATTCAAAAGTTCATTTTTTAAATTCGTGTAATTCTGAATTCTGAATTCTGAATTCTGAATTGTCATAAATTCTCCCGGCATTAGTCTATTTATTCCTGCAAAAAAAGTTTCTCTCTGATCATCATGAATCCGGTATTTTAAATACCGATAAATTATCCTGTCATTTGGCTTTTTTTTAATTAAGCTGGAATTGATAATTGGTTTTATTTCTGATGAAAATATCAATTTAGTAATTTTAGGTGTTGAGGAGGAAGGGCTCCCAGCAGCGCGCAGAATTTTTCCAGTTTCTTCTGGCTCGAGCACTGATGGGAAGGAATCCGAAACAGAATCTAAAATTGCGAAGTATAAGGGTTTAATTCCGAAATGATCCCTTACCAAAAGTAATTTATCTTTTTTTTTATCGTAAAGTGCAAAAACAAACATCCCGTTATGTCTGTCAAAGCTCTTTTCTCCCCACTGTTCATATGCATGAACGACAACTTCAGTATCCGTCCTGGTCCTAAATTTGTGACCTAACTTTATAAGTTTCTCTCTTTGTTCGAGAAAGTTGTAGATCTCGCCGACAAAAACAATAACAATCGAGCCGTCTTCGTTAAATATCGGTTGGTCCCCACCCTTTCTGTCAATAATTGCGAGGCGGCGATTAAGCAGAGTTACACTATCATCCAAATAAAATCCTTCTCCGTCGGGTCCGCGGTGTTCCAGTTCTTTGGAGAATTTTTTTATTAATTCGTCATTCCTAAAACCGTAAAATCCAGCAATTCCACACATTTACCATGTAACACGAAACACGAAACATATAACATTAAATGAATATATAAATTTAAAATATGTTACTTGTTACATGTTATATGTTACATCGACATTAAAATTTTTATTCTCTCTTCAATCGGCGGGTGGGTGCTGAAAAGATTGGCGAACATAAACTTAGTTTTACCTAATTTTTTGAAAGGATTGGAAATAAATAGGTGGGCTGTGGAAGAGGAGGCATTCCTTAAAACATTTCCGTCGGAAGCGATTTTTTCCAATGCCCTGGCTAGTCCTTCGGGATATCTGGTTAATAAAACTCCTGAAGCATCGGCTAAAAATTCTCTCCTTCGCGATACTGCAAGTTGAATTAATGTTGCTATCAATGGGGTTAAAATCAGCACAAAAATTATAAAAAACATCATAAAGGGATTTCTTGAGTCTCGACTGTTTTCATTTCTTCGTAATCCCCCCCACCACAGGCTTCTCATAATCCAGTCGGAGATAAGAGCGAGTGTCCCAACCAGTACCGCTACAATTGAAGAAACTAGAATATCATAATTTTTTACGTGTGACAGTTCATGGGCGATAACTCCTTCCAGCTCAGTCCTTTCTAATTTCTCCAATAATCCGGTTGTTGCAGCCACTACCGCATGTTTTGGATCTCTCCCGGTTGCAAAAGCGTTCGGAGCCGGATCGTGGATAACATATAATTTTGGCATCGGCAGACCTCCCGCAATTGCAAGATTTTCTGCTACGGTATAAAAATCAAAAAAATCCTTTTTACTTGCAGGCTTTGCACCCGTTGTAAAAAGCACGATCCGATCAGAATAAAAATAGCTCCCGACAGTTGACATCAGGGAAAATGAAATCCCGATTAAAAAATAAGTCGACGGCGATTGAACATACTGACCGATAGCAAAGAAAAATCCCGTAACCAATAAAATAAAGGTCAGGATTATCGCATAAGTCCTTGCTTTATTATGTGCAATTTGCTGATAAACTGTCATATTTGTAAAATAGAAAAAGCTTAGAGGCTGGGGGTAATGAAACTGGTTAGAAGCTTGAACTGTGAGTTGGAAAAGAGAAAAATATTAATAATTCCCTCTTCCAGCTTCTATCGGCCTAACCAGCTTCCAAACCCATTACCCAATTTCCTAATTCTTAAGGGAAAAAACGAATCAGGACCCATCAATCAAATTTGACATTAACCTTTTTCCTTTCCTCCTCGCCTGCCTCAAAAAACTCCTCCTCTTTAAATGCAAACATATTGGCTATCATGTTGCTCGGAAAAGTCTTTACTCTGGTGTTAAATTCCAAGACATTGCTGTTATAAAACTGTCTCGAATAGGCAATCTTGTCTTCGGTGTCTTCCAGCTGTCTTTGTAAATCTTTAAAATTATCGCTCGCTTTCAAATCTGGGTAGGCCTCGGCTACGGCAAAAAGGCTTTTCAATGCTCCGGTTAACATATTGTTTGCTTCAGCTTTTTCTACCGGGGTTTTTGCCGTCATTAAAGCGCTTCTTGCTTTGGTTACTTCATTAAAAACTCCTCTTTCGTGTTTTGCATAACCCTTCACTGTCTCGACCAAATTTGGGATCAGGTCGGCCCTTCTTTTGAGTTGTACGTCGATACCGGAAAAAGCTTCTTGGATGCGAGTCT
This sequence comes from Candidatus Roizmanbacteria bacterium RIFCSPLOWO2_01_FULL_37_12, assembly GCA_001789645.1. Taxonomy (GTDB): domain Bacteria; phylum Patescibacteriota; class Microgenomatia; order UBA1406; family GWC2-37-13; genus 2-01-FULL-40-13. The sequence continues at coordinate 10,634 of MGAG01000036.1, read as the reverse complement.
TAAGAACAACAAAACCGTTATAAGTAGCTATTAAATATACTACCAGCAAAACTCCTGCTCCGATTAAAATATAAAATAGATTCATAAATATCACCTCCTATTTAAAACTCTAAGCCCTAAATTCTATAGAGAAACCCGTAACAAATCTAGGAGTTTTATAGTTCGAGCTTGTCGAGAACTTCTCGATGCGGCAAGCAAACACTTACCTTACTCGAAGATTAAAACACCATATTTCTATTGAAATTATCTATAAATACTAAACAATATCAAATTTCAAATTTTTTAATTTAAAATAGATTTACTGTTTTGATAATTTGAACTTGGTTAATTTGAATTTGCTTAGAGTTTAGAAATTAGAATTTAGGATTTGTTATTCAGCCATCTCTTAAAAGCTGAATAATCTAATGTATTTATTATATCATCTTTCTTACACCAACCCCGCCTGGCAACCGAGACACCGTAGATCATCCCGTCCAGATGTAAATTGGCATGAGCATCTGTATTGATAACAAATTTAACCTTTTGATTTAAGGCCTCACGCACCAAGGAATCCGGGAGATCTAATCTCTCCGGCCAGGAATTAATTTCTAGTGCGATTTTTTTATTCCGACAGAAATCAAATATTGCTTTCCAGTCTAACTCAAATCCTTCCCGTTTTCCTAACAACCGGCCGGTCGGATGCCCTAATATTTTTACTTTAGGATAACTTAAAGCTTTCATTACCCGCTGCGTCATCGACTTGACATCCAGATTAAAAGCGCTGTGAACTGAGACTATTAAATAGTCAACTAAATCGATCGCTTTTTCAGGTAATGCCAGCCTTCCGTCAGGCTGTATATCTGCCTCCAACCCTATAAAAAATTTTGCTTCATTTACTTTATTACTTAATTTCTTAATTACCCGATATCTTAAATTCATAATCTCTGTTATCTCTTGCTCAGGTAATCCCGAAGTTTTAGGATTATGATCTGTAAAGCCGATATATTCATATCCCAGTTGATCGGCTTTCTCCAGAATCTCCGAATAGCTGTTTTCTCCCAGATCGTGTGAAGGTTTTAGATCATAAGAGGAATGAATATGCAGGTCTCCCTTAATATCTTTTAGTTCGACTAACTTGGAAACTTTATTTTTTTCAGACAGTTCAATCTCATTTGTCCCCTCCCGTATTTCAGGAGGAATATATTGCAGTCCCAAAAAATTATAAAATTTTTCCTCTGTACTAAATTCCAATATTTTTGAATTTTGATTTATACTTTTGACTTTTGACTTTTGACTTTTGACTTTTTTTATCCCGTATTCATTTAAAGATAATCCTTTTTTTAGGGCGTATTCCCTTAATTTAATATTATGCGATTTGCTTCCGGTAAAATATTGCAGCATCGCTCCATAGCTTCTTTCTTCTTGGACTCTTAGGTCAACCCTTATATTTGGAGACACAATTATTGAAGCCTTATTTTCTCCTGAACTGTCAATACTGATTGTTTTGGGAAATTTAACAAAGTAATTAATTATTTCTTTTTGTAATCTTTCGACTTTATGGTCTTTCCGGCTTTCGACTTGCACAGATATATCGATATCCCCGATGGTTGCAACCATTCTTCTTAGCGATCCTAAAGTATCAACGCGGGTAATCCCGGGTATTTTTTTTAGATAATCACTTAACTCTTTAGCCAATTCATAGGCATAAGGTAGAGGCATTCTTTCCGACTTCGAGGATCTTTTTCGAAATAATTTAATCGCTTCGAGAATATCTTCTTGAGATTTTTTGCCAAAACTCTCCAGTTCTGCTACTTTATTTTGCTTACAAGCATTTTGTAAATCTTCAATGACGGTTTTAGGAATTAATAATTTCAGTTCTTTCACCAATTTATAAGCCTTTTTAGGACCGATCGTCGGTAAGTTCATCAGAATAAAAACGGTAGAGGGGACTTTCTTCAATATCGAATTAAAATGTTTGGATTTGCCGGTCTTAAAATATTCCTCCAGATTTGACCCGATGGTTTTTCCAATTCCGGGAATGTCGAATAATTTTCCGTCTTGCCAGATATCTCTTAACTCTCTGGACGATTGTTCTACTGTTTCAGCCGCATTCTCGTAAGCAACCCTCTTAAATCTGTTTTCGTTTTTCAAAAGATGAACCGCAGCTATATTTCTTAAAATCTTTGCAATTTCTTTGTTGGAGAATTTATTTTGATCAGACTTCATAAATATTTATTTAACAATTTATTTATTGTTTTTCTTCCATAACCACTTTTCAAATAAATTTCCCTGCTTTTTGCATCGATTCTATTTAAGAAAGCTTCATAAAAGATAAGTTTATATGGAATAAAAGGCTTTGTAGATTGACTTAATCCTAAATTATGAACTTTAAGTCTTTTAGGAAGATTTGTAGTATATCCTATGTATAGACTATTATTTTTTTGACTTTGGATTATGTAGGTGTAATAAAACATTATGAAGTGCGGAACGTAAGAAATTTTTAACAAAAATTTCAACGTTCCAGCCACGTTGATATCGCTGAGCGATTTCTTACGTGGCGCGACCAAAGGGTCTCGAACCCTCAACCTCTGCCGTGACAGGGCAGCGCTCTAGCCAATTGAGCTATGATCGCATTGAAAATCGTATAATTATATTATCATATAAGCATGATAATTCAATAACCACAAAATTAAATAAATATGTTGTATAATCTCGAAAAATGCCAAAAACTAATACCACAAATCTAAATTACCGTTCTCTACTCATGTCAACCATCAAAGAAAGATCAACTTCTTTTACTTTGGGTGTCATCGTAGTCATGTTATTAATTTCAGTCGGGATCTCGCTCGTCCTGCCAAAAATAAAACCTATGTTCAACAAGACTTCTTCAAAAGAAACTGCGGAAGTAAAAGTCAAAAAAACATCTCCCGGAAAAAAAATCAGAAGTTATACCGTTCAACCCGGTGATCAGTTATTTTTAATTGCGGAAAAAATGTACGGCTCGGGCTTCAACATGCAAGACATCATGCAGGCCAACAGAATTACCAATCCCGACCAGATAGAAGTCGGTCAAAAACTGATCATTCCGGATGTAAAACCCAGATTCCCGACAACCGGTATAATCACAGAAACCGCGGCAAAAACCGGCAAAGTGACTGAAAAAAGCGAGAAATATGTTGTCAAGGAGGGCGACGACCTTGCTAAAATTGCCCTCCAGACCTACGGAGATAGCTATGCCTGGGTTAGGATCGCCGAAGCAAATAACCTCCTAAATCCCAACGACCTCCGAGTAGGAATGATCTTAATAATTCCGCGATAAAAAAACTTCCGTTGGTATAATTAAATAGATCCGTCTGCGGGATTAGTACAATGGCAGTATGCATCCTTCCCAAGGATGAGACGCCAGTCCGATTCTGGTATCCCGCTCAGATCTATTTTTCCAAGCTGTTGACTTTCGTTATTAAGCATGCTAATTTATCAATAATCGGTAAGTCTTTTTCGCATTTAGCGAAAATTTCATGAACAATTCTTACTTTCAGAAATTGCGTTTCGCTCTTGTTAACTTGAAATTTTTGAAGCTCGCATTTACTTTGTTTTTTTTACTGGCAGTTATATCTTTAACATTTTTGGGTAAATTATCTTTTGCCACGGCAAAAACCCAGACATCTGCTCCTGATGGAGCTTTTTATTATTACTACTTCAATGATCGAGTCCCACTAACAGTATCATTAAAATGGGTGGCAGTGAAATTTGCCAGCGATAAAGCAGAAGAACAGACTGCCGCCTTGCAAAATTTCGATAACCTCGTAGAAGCCAATGATAAGGCGCGCGAGATTCCCCATCCGAAATTAATTCTGTTACCACTAAAAGCAGGGTTAACAATTCAGTCGCTTAAGGACGGTATTGATTCCTTACGCAAAGATCATTCTCATTTTCTCTGGGCAAATCCGGTTTTTCAGAGTGGTAATAGCGAAGAACTTGTAATCACCGACGAGTTTATCGCATCTTTCCCTCCTGAAAAAACCAGGGTAGAAATCGATAGCATTAATTCATCTCATAAAGTAGAACTGGTCGAACCAATTTCGGGGCAGGTAAATACATTTGTATTAAGAGTTTCACCGGCTGTTGAAACCGATTCACTCTCAATGGCAAACCTCTTTCAGGAAAGCGGTGCTGCTAAGTATGCCGCCCCCAACTTCCTTCACATTATAAAGCCTGACCCGGCAAATACCCAAACAAATCAAAGCCAGACATCTCAAGAAGCTACTGCTTTGGCAGCTACAAACGATCCGAACTATAATCTGCAATGGTATTTAAATAATACCAAGCAATTCGGGACTTTCATGAAAGCTGACGCTGATATTGATGCTCCGGAAGCTTGGAGCCTTCCCGGTGGCAGCGGTAACTCGTCTATTTACATTGCAGTTATAGATTACGGTGTGGATCTCTTTCATGAAGACATAGTCTTAGCGGAAAAAATTATTAACCCCTTCGATGCAACGGGTCAAGGTAGCGGTGGCGCTCCCTCAGGCGCAAACCCTGGTAACGGTCACGGTACAAATGTTGCCGGTATTGCAGCCGCCAGTACCAATAATAGTATTGGCATAGCGGGAGTTTGCCCAAACTGCCGCATCATGCCAGTGAGGATAATGTACGTTACTGATGATGGTAGTACAATTTTTGATGAACAATGGGCAGCCAGTGGCATTGACTGGGCAGTTATGAACCAAGCTTCAGTCATTAATCTTAGTTGGCGTTCGACAAATTGGACTACCGTGATCACTACTGCTATAAACAAGGCTATGACTTACGGACGAAACGGAAAAGGAATAGCGGTTGTAGCAGCGTCTGGAAACGATAACACAAATCAAATAAACTATCCAGCAATACTTAACGGCGTGATCTCTGTCGGAGCTTTGAATATGTGCGACCAGCGTAAAAGACCACTTGACGATGATTGTAATGCACACCAGGTAGATTGGGGCAGTACTTACGGACTTACTTTGGATATCTCCGCTCCTGGAATTCAGCTCTTTTCGACAGATACTATGGGATCTCTTGGTTACTCAGTCGATAACTATTTTGATTTCTGGGGAACTTCAGGCGCGACACCGATTGTTTCAGGAGTAGCCGGGTTGATTCTTTCGGTCAACCCCAACTTGACACAAAGCGAGGTAAAAACAATGCTGAAAAAAACAGCCGATGATATAAGGGACGAGACTAATTTAACAGAATTTTATAGTGCCGGTTGGGATAAGTATACCGGTTCCGGACGGGTCAATGCCTATAAAGCTGTAAGGTGCGCTTTAAACGATTGTTGGGGTGATGCCAACCAAGATTCTAAAGTCGATGGATTAGACTACTTAATCTGGTTAAAGCACTACAACCAAACAGTTACAGGAGGACGTACAGTCGGCGATTTTGATAATAATGGTATTGTTGACGGTCGTGATTATGTCATATGGCGAGATAATTATGACTCTTAGCCCATAAAGGTAAAAAGTTAATATAAATAGTTATAGAAATATGCTTATGAATAAATTTTTTAATAAAACATTTAAATATTTCTTATCCGCAAGCTTTGTTTTAAGTGTTATGTTGCTGTTGGCATCTTCGGTAAATGCCCAAACGGCTAGGATATTCTTTAACCCCTCATCCGCAACATTACCGCCCATTACCAACATCCAGTTGATGATGGATGTCGGCATTCGCCAGATTGGTTTTGCCAAAATCGAGTTTAGGTTTGATCCCTCGGTAATCAAGCTTACGGATGAAATCGCGACTATCCCGAAAATGTCAACCATAATTGAAAAAACAAATAGGGATGTCGCCAACACCGAAGGTTATGTAAAAATCATTGTTGCGCTCCCTCCTGAAAATATACTTAATGCTCCCGCCGGACAATTCGAATTTGCCCATTTTCCAATCAGTGCATATACGACTTTACCTAACCTAAGTACGAGTCTAGCTATTTTAGATCAGAATGTGCAGATTGTCGATATGAACGTGACGGAAGTTCCATTTGCAAGCGAAACTAGCGAAATTTTCGTTAATCCCGATACAAATCCTAGTATCTTTGCCGAAAGGTTTGAATCCGGAAGTTTATCGAAATGGACATCCTGCACCACCGACAGTGGTGATCTTAGCGTAACTCCCGAAGCAAAATATACGGGTGGCTATGGCATGAAAGTGTTATTGGACGATACTAATTCGATTTACTGTACTTCCGAGCATCCAAATGGCGAGAAGGAATATAAGGCAAGCTTCTTCTTTGACTTCGATCCCGCTATCTACACAATGACCAACGGTAATCTGCATACAATCTTTGGAGGATATAGTGGTACATCCACTTTAACTTTAGTCCAGCGCGTCCAGCTCCAGCGGGCTTCGAACAACTATCAAATACGGGCATCCCTTTTAAATGACGGCACTACCTGGACAAACACCGGCTGGTTTACCATAAATGATCCAGCCACCAATGATCCACACCGTCAGATTAAATTCGATTGGCGGTCCTCCACTGCTGCGGGAGCCAACAATGGCGGTATGACTCTCTGGATTAACGGATTTCAAGTTGCCAACCTCACCGGAGTCGACAATGACCAGCGCAAGATTGATAGTGTCAAAATAGGTGCTGTTGCGGGAGTTAAAACCGGCACAAATGGTCCTTATTACATTGATGAGTTTGAATCCAGTCGGGAAAATACAGTACTAACCCACACGCCCACACCAACACCAATTGTCACATCTACTCCGACACCGATAATTACGGCTACGCCGACACCAACACCGACTCCATCGACAGGAACACTGACCTTTCTCCCTACAGACGATACATTTGTTAAAAGCGATGCCCCCACAAATTATTTCGGAAGCAATACCGCTCTTAAGGTGAAGTCCGGATCAGTTACAATGAATATCTATCTTAAATTTAATGTCACCGGTTTGTCCGGCCAGGTCCAAAGCGCCAAAGTCAGGTTAAATGTCTCCGACGCCAGTTCTGTGGGAGGCAGTATTTTCTCAACCTCAAATACTTATTTATCTTCATCTACTCCTTGGATTGAGTCGGGACTTAACTGGAGCAATGCACCTGCCGCAATCGGTTCTTCACATTCGACAGTCGGCAGTGCAGGGCTAAATACCTGGGTAGAATTTGCCGTGACTCCCGCAATAACAGGAGACGGGATTTACAGCTTCATGATAACCAGTACCAGTTCCGATGCAGTTTTTTATAAATCCGGCGAAGCCTCTTCAAACAGACCGGAATTGGTAATTACACTAGGTTCGGGTCCGACACCGACTCCAACTTCAATAATTACTTCCACTCCTACACCAACTCCGATAACAACATCTTCCCCGACTCAAACTCCAACTCCGCCGTCGTTATTGCTGACGTTCACGCCAACCGACGATGCATTTGTTAAAAGCGATCTTCCCGACTCTAATTTCGGTGGTAATACTGTGCTCAAGGCTAAATCATCTGCACCCGAAATACTTACTTTTCTTAAATTTAATCTAATCGGATTTAGCGGCCGGGTCCAAAGTGCCAAAGTCAGACTTAATGTCTCCGATGCCAGCCCTGTGGGTGGCGATATTTACTCTGCCCTAAATGATTATTTCGATAACTCAGGTCCCTGGACCGAATCCGGAATTACCTGGAATAATGCGCCTAACTTTGCTATTTTTCCGACATCAAGTGTTGGCAATGCCGCGCTTAACGCCTGGGTTGAGTTCGATGTAACTTCTTTAATCAACGGATCCGGTATTTATAGTTTTGCAATCGAAAGTTCAAGTACGGACGCAGTTTTCTATAAATCCAGCGAAGCCTCTTCAAGTAAACCGGAGCTGGTAATTACACTTTAATCTTACTCATATTGAAGTTGTTGCAACTACCTCTCTTTTTTTAAATATCTAAAGATAAAAACTAAAAATAGAACAAGAACAATCAGCCTTAATTCTATTCTTAGAATAAAAGTTAACAATAATAGTCCTACGAGAGCTATCGTTCCTCTGATTTTTATATTTTGTGAGTAATTCATTTTAGTAAAGCTAAAAATCACACGTTGTGTTAAGATTATAATAACATTATTGCCGATGTAGCTCAGCTGGCAGAGCGGCTGTATCGTCCCAGAAGTAAGTAGCTAATTCGATAAAATTAGCTTACTACTTCGGGATCCCGTAGTTCTAACAAAATTTGCTGAGATAGCTCAACGGCAGAGCAGCTGTATCGTAAACAGCAGGTTCCGAGTTCAAGTCTCGGTCTCAGCTCCAAATTTTGTAGATACTACTGGGATAAACAGTAGGTCGTCGGTTCGATTCCGACCATCGGCTCATGGGAAGGCTCGAACAAACCCGAAAAAAACAACTCAACAATACGATCTATTTTTCACTTTTTATATTAATTCTTGTTGTAATTTTTATCTTGACCGTTGGAATAAAAATCCTTTTGAACACCTCTTCTTTTGTTGCCCGCATTTCAGAAAAAAAAACAAATACTACCTTGAAAAAAAATCAGAATTTGATTGAAGACGTCGATATTGACAGTATTCCGGTTGCCACTAACAGCTCAAGAATTTTTGTCGGAGGAACTGTAGTTAACTTTGATCAAGTGGAATTTTATCTCAACGGAGACTTAGTCAAAGAATCATCCTTATTATCCTCTGACGGCTTTATTGAAGAAATCGGCGATCTGGTAAAAGGCCAAAACGAAGTCTTCGTTATCGGTAAGCTGAAAGACAGTGACGAAGAAAAAAAATCAAAAATATTCACGGTCTTTTACAAAAGCGACAAACCAAAACTTGATATTAAAGAACCCCAGGACAACTCAAAAACAAGCAATCTGGAAATTAAAATTATGGGTGAGACCGACAAAGAAACCTATATCAAAGTCAACGATCTGCCGGTTGTCGTAGACGCTCAAGGAGTTTTTCAAACAATGGTTAAGCTCAAAGAAGGTGAGAACAAAATAGCTATTATCGCTCAAGATGTGGCAGGCAACAGCGAGGAAAAAATTCTTATATTGACTTACGAGAAGGACTAACTCTATATAATGCTGTTAAAGATAAAAATAAAAATATTATAAAAGGGTGGAGTAAAATATTATCGCTCAAGGACATTAGGCTTAAAAAAATAACCAAGTATCTGCTAAATTCGTTTATCATACTTAACCGGAGCAATACAAAGATAAATAGAACCAAGCCGATTACTCCGCCGGTTACCAGAATAATTGAAAAGCTCGAGTGAAAAGAGGCGCCTGAATGCGTAAGATCCGACCCAAATCCCTCAATAATATTTATTCTTATTTTTTCGTAGCGTATTCTGTTGTAGCCGATTCCCAGTAGCGGACTCCTTCTCCATATTTTAATTGCAGCCCGATAGTCATCCAGCCTGGATCGGACGGAAAACATTCTTCCCAGATTAACACCTTCGCCAAAAGGCTTGGGTACGACAAGCAAAAGAAAAGTAAAAACAACAAGAAAGATTACCATTCTTTTCCAAAATTTCTTCAGTATGGAGTGCAGGACAAGACAAGTTATAAAAGCTAAATACAGACTCCTTGAAAAAGTAAGAACAACTAGGATAAAATTGACAGACAATAAGGCAATAAGCAACCATCTGTTTTTAACCAAGTCCATACCCCTTAAATAAAGAGCAAAAAAAATAAGTCCGTATATGGCTCCCGCGACTGAGGTATCGAAAAAAGTTCCAAAAAGCCGGTAAAGATGCGGATCCCAGCCTGCATAAATCAGATTCCGCAAATCCGGATAAAAAAAATACTGGATGATTGAGTATATTGCGGTTAGGATTATTAAAATTAACAGAGACTTTTCTAAAATTTTTTTATTATTTTTATGCTTGTTTATCCAGTAAATCAAATATATCCAATAAATCCAATACAGAGTAAGTCTTACAAAATATAAAAATCCGATAAAATTCTCAAACGGTTTATAATCAGCGGCGCCTATAAGGAAAGAAATAAATAAATAAAAAAGGAAAACATAAACCACAAAAAATTCTTTAAAATTCTCCTTTAAGCGCAATAATTTAAACCTGACTAATGAAATAAACAAAATTAATATCAGCAGTCCTTCGTATAAATAAATATTTAATTGTTGGCCAAAAAAAGAAATTCTTCCCAGCTGTCCGAGAGAAAAAAGAATGAAGGTGAAATAAAAAAGAGTAGA
>MGAG01000036.1:0-448 GCA_001789645.1 Candidatus Roizmanbacteria bacterium RIFCSPLOWO2_01_FULL_37_12 | reverse complement strand
ATGCTGAACTTGTTTAAGCATCTGATTTTTAGATAACAGATCCTGAAATAAATTCAGGATGACTGTTTGTCAATTTTTGTAAACTGATATAGTTTGGCCCTTACCAAAAAGGAATGAAAACTCATAAAAAAAGCGTAGGCAAATCCTGCAGCCCCATCCAGAAAACCGAGTTTCAGAACATAGGTCAGGAAAAATTTCCCGAAGGGGTAAAAAATAATTGCTAAAATTCCGGCTTTTTTACCTTTGGCTTGCAACTCTTCTGCTCTCAATGTACTGTAATAATTTACTGTCTGCAAAAACTCTTTAACCGTAGGATGGGGGTAATGGTCAATGAAATTTTTTAAGCGTTCAGTGTAAAGTACACTTTTTTTTAATTTAAATTCCTCATGAACTTTTCCAATCCACTTGCCGCTACCCTTCCTAACTAATCTAATTAAGCCTTGATTGC
>MGAG01000035.1:20333-20399 GCA_001789645.1 Candidatus Roizmanbacteria bacterium RIFCSPLOWO2_01_FULL_37_12 | reverse complement strand
TTTTACCCTAAAAGATATCAAAGCCTCCGATGATAACGGTTATATAAAACCTGAGATAACCTCAAT
>MGAG01000035.1:18899-20179 GCA_001789645.1 Candidatus Roizmanbacteria bacterium RIFCSPLOWO2_01_FULL_37_12 | reverse complement strand
AAAGGTGATTACAAAATACTTGTCCATTTGCCGCCAAAAACCGACAAAAAAATATCAATTTCTAAACCTCCACCGGACAGCATTAGCGGTAATACTATAACTTGGAATAATCCAACAACTAAAACCGTTTATGTAGTCTTTGGAGATATTCAATATTATAAGACAGATCTTACCTATAACCTGAAAAACAGTAAACTTGTTCCGGTTTTTACGGATATCGCATTTCCACCCGATACTCTTTATCAAAAAATATATGTTGACAGCATCAATCCCATCCCGGTAACGGTTTTTAGCGATGAAGACGGTAACTTCCTTGCCAGATATCATCTTAATCCGAAAGAAACAAAAACCGTAGTCTATTCCGGTATGGTTGCCGTCAGCTCCAAAGTGAGGGATGAGATAGTTCCTATCGTACGACAGAGTTTTTTATCGCAAAAAAAGTATCTGCTTGACAAAAATAAATACTGGCAGCTGAGTAAAAAAAATTCCGAGCTGGTAAAATCCTCAAACGTCAATGATATCTATAATTTTGTTGTAGAGACGCTAACTTACGATTATAAAAAAATTAACTCTGATAATAACAGACTTGGGGCCGATGCCGTTTTAGCCGCCCGTAAAAATGCGGTTTGTATGGAATTCACGGATCTTTTTATCGCTTTAGCCCGGCAAAAAGACATCTACGCAAGAGAAATCGAAGGTTATGGATTTTCTCAAGATCCTAACTTGAGACCTCTCTCGCTTGTTTCGGACATTCTGCATTCCTGGCCCGAATACTTTGATAGTCACTCTCAACTTTGGATTCCTCTCGATCCGACTTGGGAAAATACGTCCGGAATAGATTACTTTTCTTCATTTGACTTGAATCATATTACTTTTGCGATTCACGGAAAAGATCCCGAGTATCCTTTACCGGCCGGGACCTATAAAATACAAGACTCCCGCGATGTTTCAATTTCAGCAAGCAACAAAAAACCGGTTGAAAAACAGTCGATAGTGATCGAGCACAGCCCGCTTCCCGGCAAAATAAACGATAACCGTAACTATCAGATAAAGCTCAGTTTAACCAATACAGGTAATACATATCTATGGAGCAAAGCTCTACCGATCAAAACCTCAAATATAGAGATCAGTCCCGCCGTGATAGAGCTAAAATCGCTTGCCCCCTATGAAAAAAAAGACCTGGTTTTGACACTTAGGGCAAAAGATAAAAATAAAAAAACTCTGGGCGGTTTTATCATCAAATTTCCTCAAGGAAAGATATTAAAGGCTGATTTCAGCAT
>MGAG01000035.1:17715-18889 GCA_001789645.1 Candidatus Roizmanbacteria bacterium RIFCSPLOWO2_01_FULL_37_12 | reverse complement strand
TATTATGAACTGGCCCTACTCATTGCACTTGTGCTTGCTTTTCTGGCAGGAACGGTTTTTCTTATTACTTTGTTTAAAAAAGCAAAGCGTCTGTGATCAATACCTTAAGTTTAAGCGATTTTCGTAAAGTTCCGCCTTCGACAGGTGTATATCTCTTTAAAAGAGATGGTGAAATTCTTTATGTTGGAAAAGCCGTGTCTCTTAAAGTCCGTATTCTTTCCCATTTTGAGAATGCCAAGCTCGATCCCAAAGAAAACCTTATAATCAGGAATAGCAATAAGATTGAATTTATTCTAACCGACTCCGAATTTAAGGCTCTACTTTTGGAATCTTCCTTAATTCAAAAGTACCAGCCAAAATACAATGCTCGCTGGAAAGATAACAAAAGCCTGCTTTATATTAAGATTACCACCCGCGACGAGTTTCCTAAAGTATTTACCGTACGCCGTGAAAACGACTGTAAATCTTTATATTTCGGCCCTTTTCCTGCGATGCGCGATGCCGAAAAAATACTCGGTTCGGTGAGAAGACTCTATCCTTTTTGTCGGCAAAAAAAAATCGGAAAACACGCATGTTTTTATGCAAAATTAAAACTTTGCAACCCTTGCCCAAGTGAGATTTCTAAATTAACCGATAAAAATGAAGCGAGTAGATTAAAGAAAATATACCGCTACAATATTAAACAACTTGTCCGGATACTTCGGGGAGACGTCGATCTGGCTTTAAACCAGTCGTATAAATTATTAAAAAAACTCGCCCGGACGGAAAATTTTGAGGATGCTTTGCGCTTACGCAACCATATTCAACGCTTTGAACAGCTCATAAGTCAATCTCAGTTTTCGGCGGATATCACGACGAGTTTTAATAGATCCTTAGAATCGCTTGATATTTTAAAAAAAATCTTAAAGTTGTATTTCGATCCCTTAAATAGTCTCCATAGGATTGAGTGTTATGATGTAAGTAATTTATTTCAAAAAGATGCAACCGCCGCCATGGTTGTTTTTACAGACGGGATGCCTGACACCTCCCAATACAAACGTTTTCGGATTAAAAGCAAAAAAATTAAATCAGATTTCGAGATGCTGGAAGAGATTATTTATCGAAGATATAGACATGATTGGCCTGAGCCCAATTTAATTGTAGTAGACGGAGGAACTCCACAGCTATTAAAGGT
>MGAG01000035.1:17338-17592 GCA_001789645.1 Candidatus Roizmanbacteria bacterium RIFCSPLOWO2_01_FULL_37_12 | reverse complement strand
CTTCAACTTAATCAGAGCCCTGCGAGACGAAGCTCACCGCTTTGCCCGAAAATACCACCTGTTTTTAAGACGTAAGGGAATGATGATATAATTTATAAATAATCAAATACTACCAATGCCACAAATAAGCAAATAAATGATTGAATGAATTAATAAATTTAATCATTTACTAATTTATTTATAGTATTTACAATTTGATTATTAGTCGGATTAATTTATGAAACGTATTACGAGAATGCTAATTTTTTCCGCAG
>MGAG01000035.1:1080-17268 GCA_001789645.1 Candidatus Roizmanbacteria bacterium RIFCSPLOWO2_01_FULL_37_12 | reverse complement strand
AACTATTTTTCTGGTAGCTTTATTTTATTACTTTATCGCCCCGCTTGCCAGACTTGTGCTATTGCCGATCAACTGGCTTACTTTGGGCTTTTTATCTTCGATTATTTATTTTCTGCTTTTCTATCTTTTTATCACCCGCTTCTCGTTGGTACAGATTAAACCTTGGGTATTCGACGGAATTGATATATACGGTATAAGTATCAAATCCTTCCGTATCAGCTATTATTTTAATTTACTGCTGTCTTCCGTCTCCCTTTCGTTTATAATTAACTTACTGGAGGCTTTAATATGAAAAATGTTTTGCTTTTAGCCAATATAGTTTTAAGCATTTTGGTTGTTATCTTTATTTTGATTCAAGGTAGAGGTGCCGGTCTGGGAAGCGCTTGGGGAGGCGGCGGTGAAATGTTCCAAACCAGAAGAGGAATCGAAAAAGTAACGCTTCGCTTAACGGTGTTATTTATTATTCTTTTCTTCTTAGTTTCAGTCATTAATCTTTTTATAAAATAAAGGGATTTAAATTACTACGAAAATACGAATAGTTACAAATATACGAATAATAAATAATTAGTATATTCGTATTGATTTGTAATTTTGTAGACTCTTAAAAAATGGCTTTTAAAAAAACTTTTCGCTACTATTATTGGCTCGTCGCTGTTTTTATTAAAAAGCACCTGCGTATAATCGCGTTAAGTTTTCTTTTAAGTTTTATTTTAATAATTGGTTTAATCTCTTTTACTCCCTATATCCAATCCTTTTTTTTCAACAAAAAAGAAATAATCGGCATAGTCGGCGACTTCGACTATAATAATTTACCGGAAGAAGTGGTCGGTAAGATCTCTAATGGCCTTTTGTTTATTAATGAAAAAGGCGAGCTTATTCCGGGGTTGGCTTCCAGTTGGGAAACGGTAGACGAAGGCAAAGAGTATCGATTTCATTTACGCGACGGTTTAATTTGGTCGGACGGTAAAAATTTCAGCGCCTATGATATTAATTATCAGTTTAAGGATGTCGAAACTAAAATTCTTGACGATAAAACAGTCTATTTTACGCTCAGCAAGCCTTTGCCCATATTTCCAACTTTTCTTAAAAAACCTATCATTAAGCCTCCCTTACTGGGTATTGCCGGATTATACAAAGTTGAAAAAATTAAATTAAAACAGGGATCGATTACAGAACTTGCCCTGAATCCCAATAAGAAAGACCTTCCTTTTATCGTATATAAATTTTATAAATCAGAGTCCGATCTGATCAATGCTTATAAAACAGGTTTGATAAATCAGCTGGCCGCAAACAAGAAAAGTATAGCAGACGGCTTTCAAACCTGGAAAAACACTTCTATTTCCAAGTCTGTTGATTACAACAAACTTTTAACCTTATATTTTAGTTTTGACAACCAGCTTCTCAAGCAGAAAGAAATCAGACAGGCGATTACTATGTCTATCGATCAAACTAAATTTAGTGAATTTGGTGAATTTGCTTTAAGTCCGATTACACCAATTTCCTGGGCGTATAGCTTAACTTTGAAAAGTCCGCTATTTGATCCTACCGCAGCTCAAAAAACATTAAATAAAGCCTCAAATTCAACCGAGTCGGCAAAACTAAATTTGTATACCTATTATGACTATTTAAATAGCGCCGAGCAGATTAAAAAATTTCTTACCGACGCCGGCTTAAATATTAACGTGAAGCTTGTCTCATCGGATAGGCCGGCTAATTTTGATCTTTTTTTGGCCTTTTGGAACGTTCCGGCCGACCCCGATCAGTATTTTTTTTGGCACTCGACTCAAACCCAGGGAAATTTGGGTAATTACAAAAATGTTAAAATCGATAAATTGCTTGAAGATGCCAGAAACACGAGTGTAATCGCTGAAAGAAAAAAACTTTATTTGGATTTTCAAAAAGTGATTACCGACGACCCTCCGGCTGTCTTTTTCTACTTTCCTTACGTTTACACGATAAAGAGGAAATAGTATAATACCCTTAAACAAAAATAATACAAATTGCTCAAATAAGCAAATTAATAATCAAATGTTTAAATGATTTAATCATTTGAATTGTTAAGTCATTTATTCATTTATTTGTAATATTTGTCGGATTTGTTTATTTGTAAATTATGAAGTCGGGGTGGCGGAATTGGCAGACGCGCTAGCTTGAGGGGCTAGTTCCCTTTAACAAGGAGTGGAGGTTCAAGTCCTCTCCCCGACACTTTTGTAGAAACTCGCTACTCTTCAGTTTCCTCCTCATTTGATATTTAGTTTTTTCGACAAATCCTTACTTTTACCCTGCTTCGTCAAACTATATCCTTTTGACACTATAATACTGTTTAAATGTTTCGGATTAAAAAATTTCATTGTATTAATATAATGAAATATCATACTTTTTTTATTAATCCAACGGGCAATTATCCAAATTTTGTAGCATATAATCCATTGCGTTCAAGTTCCAGATTAATTACTTTATAGTTATGACTCAAGTTTCGAAACGATATATTCCGCCCTGGACTTACAGCCGAATCCTAGATGTATTCCTAGGTTCATTTTTAAAGATCAGAGACAAAAATACCGCATCACTTTTTTTTGATGAATTTCTTACGCCGACGGAAAAAATTATGTTGGCGAAGCGGATAACCTGTCTTTATCTGATTTACAAAAATGTTTCGATACTCGAGTGTGCTGATATCATAAAACTATCAACGGCGACTGTTGCCAAATACGTGATTTTCATGCAAAAAACTCCTACAATAAGGAAAGTTTTAGAAAAAATTTTAAACGAAGAAAAATTTATGAAGCTCATTGATAAAATTATCAACGAATACTTGTATCCGCCCGGAAGCGTCGGAACTCATTGGGCATCGGCAGGTCGAGAAAAAATCGCTTACGAACGGCGTAAACACTCCCCTCTTTAATTTAAGATTTTATTGTATTAATATATTAAAATAATTTATACGAGAAGCGTTTATTGCGTTTATTACACCGGGAAGAACATCCAAATTCATAACTTCTTCATATGTAAACCAACCGTAATCGTTCGCTTCTTCATTTAAAACAACTTTTTGCTTGGAACTATCCAATTTACACAATATTACGACTCCAATACCGTGCCAATATTTTCTAACTGAATTGATGATGTACGGAACAAAAGAAACTACTTTTATATCCAAACCGACCTCCTCTTTGATCTCTCTTTTTACGGCGGTTTCTAATGATTCGGCAAAATTAATTCCCCCTCCCGGAAGCTGCCATTTGCCTAAAAAATCCTTAGGATCATCCCTATCGATCTCATTCCTTTTGGTGAGTAAATATTTATTCCGACTTTTTATTAACCCAACAACAAACGGTGTGATATCTTTCATACTAGGTTTTAAGATACTAGATTATACAACCTAAATTATATTCGGTTGGTTGAAGTTAAACAAACCCTATAGTATAATTACGACTTGAAATTATACTATGGAAAAATCTAAAGTTTCCGATCGCGACGCGGAACTTATTTATATGCGAATCATGCGGATTCGTTCAATGTTAGATGATTTATACCCTCGAGATGTCCTGAATGGTGTAAAAGAAAGTCCAAGAATTGTTCTTTTTCAGGGTAGCTTTAGAAATAATTATAGCACTTTTCAACGAAAAGCAAGGATTTTTCCAAAAGCATTTTCATCAAAAAGGCGTTCTAATATTCTAGGAACAGCACTTGAACAAGCTCAGGACAATGATTATGCAGCTTTTTCTCATGAATTAAATGAAATTTTTATTGATACAGATAAAATTCACACCAATGCTCAACTTACACATGTTTTGATCGAAGAGGCAACTCATTCTTTAGTTAAATTAAACAAACCCTTTGTTAAAATAAACCGGATGTTGATTCGTAATATTATTTTCCCCGACTCCAATTTAGGATTTAGATCTTCAGAAATTAATTTTCTCCTAAATAAAGACGAGTTGGGAGTTAATCTCGATGATTTTTTTCCTTTTTTCAGCGGAATCTTCTTATTGGGAAATTCTTTTATCTCAATTGTCCCAAATTTGTCTGAATTATTAGAAGAGGTTCGATTATCAGTTAGGAAAAATCCTGATGAGTTATCACGGCGTAAATTTCAAACAGTCATAGAACACCTTCCCTATTATGCTTCGATTTCGCTAATAAAACATTTTCAAAATAACCTGGACTCATTATTTCGTGTAGTACCCTTTTTTACTAAAAATACTGGTTTTCAATTATGGAAGTTTGTTTGTAAACCAATATTGCTTGGGGAAGATATAACATCCGTAATTCAAAATAATCCAAGAGTTTTTAAATGATTAGATCACACTCTTCGAATTTGTGAGGCCAGACAGAATCGAACTGTCATCTAATCCTTAGAAGGGACTTATTCTATCCGTTGAACTATGGCCTCTTCGGCTTCGTTTATGCTGAGTTAATCGAAGCACTCAGAGTAAACTCTTATTTTTATAGTACTGTTTTGAGCCGTCCAGAGGGCTCGAACCTCCAACCTTCGCTTTACAAAAGCGCTGCTCCACCATTGAGCTAGGACGGCTTAGCTAGTCTTATTTTACCAAAAAAAGTTATAATTACTAAAATGCGAATATTAATTGTTACTGCAACTTATTCCCCCAGTATTAACGGAGTAGCTTTAACATTAAATTTGCAAAAAAGCGAATTTGAGAAAAGAGGCAATAAGGTAACAATATTAGCTCCAAAACACCCCAATCAAAAATATGAGAATAGCGTTATTCGAATTCCGTCGCTGCCAAATCCGAAAATACCAGATTACCCGATATTAGTACCAATTCCCACAATTCATAACCTACAAATATTTACCGAAAAATTCGACATTATCTATTTTCACCATCCCTTTTATATCGGTGATTTATCTCTGACCTTAGCTAAATATTTCAAATGTCCGACCGTATTTTACTATCATTCGCGCTATGAAAAAATTGCCCAACTTCATTTTCCAAGGCTTATTTTTTTTCCGATCATCAACTACCTGATTAAAAGAAATGTCGGAATGATAGCGAATCAGGCGTCACAGATTATTGTTGGAACTCAAAGCGTCAAACAATTACTTCTTCGTCATAAAATAAAAACACCAATCTGTGTAATTCCAGCAATTCGTAAATCCATGCAAATCAAAAATAAATCAAAAAGCGAGTTGAAAAAAAGATACGGTTTTGCAGATAACGAAATTATTATTCTTTGTGTCTCCAGACTTTCTAAAGAAAAAAATTTAACAACATTGCTTAAAATCATTAAACAGGTCAAATCAGATCGAGCTTTTAGATTATGCTTAGTCGGAGGAGGGCCGGAAGAAAAATACTTAAGAAAAATGGCAAATAGACTTGGATTAGTGAGGCAAACTAGATTCTTTGGCCCCGTTAATCATAATATTACTCCGCAAATATACTCTCTGGCTGATATTTTTGCTTATCCCAGCCGAGTAGACACACAAGCTATAGTTATTCTGGAAGCCATGTCTTCTGGTTTACCCGTTGTAGGATTCGACTGCCCAGGCCCAAAAGACTTCATCCAAAATAATAATAATGGGTATTTAGTTAGTAATAATCTTGAATTTGCACAAAAATTAGGCGAATTAATTAATAATAATTTAGTTCGTAAAAAAATAGGTAGCAATTCCTTAATGACATCCAAAAAATATTCTTTTGAAAATTCTGTTGACGAATTAGAAAATATATTTAAGAAAGTTGTTTCAGAGTTCAAATTCTAAAATATTGTGCCTGAGGAGGGACTCGGACCCTCACGGTCTATGCGACCACAGGATTTTAAGTCCTGCGCGTATGCCAATTCCGCCACCCAGGCTTGCGCAAATTATACCAGCTTTTGCTGTTCTCCTAAAGATTTAATACCCAAATACCGAAGACCTTTGGTTGTTACTACCCTACCTCTCGAAGTTTTTTTGATAAATCCGATCTGCAAAAGATATGGTTCGACAAACTCCTCGATAGTTCTTTTGTCCTCTGACATTGATAGGGCAATCGTATCCAAACCTACGGCTGCGTTTTGGAATTTTTCGGCAATCAGTTTGAGATATTTTCTGTCAACCGGAGTCAGTCCGTCTGAATCAATCTCCAAAAGACTAAATAGTTTTTCCAAAAGTTTTTCATCAAGTATTTTATGCCTATCGACCTCAAACATATCCCGGGCACGCTTTAATATTCTGTTGGCAAACCTCGGAGTTTTGCGGGAGCGCTTGGCGATTTCCTGCGCAGCTTGCTTAGTTATCGGAATATTCAGAATTTTGCTGGATCGGGTAACAATCTCGACAATTTCTTCGAAATTATAAAAATCAATTCGGAGAACCAGTCCGAATCTATCCCTAAGCGGTGCGGAGAGCAAGGCTAGTTTTGTCGTTGCTCCCACGATGGTAATATGCGGTATTGATAATCTGACAGTTCTCGCCGCCGGTCCCTTACCGATTATTAAGTCCAAAGAAAAATCCTCCATGACCGGATATAGCATCTCTTCTACGGGCTTGGGCAACCGATGGATTTCATCTATGAAAAGAACGTCATTATCTTTGAGATTGGTCAGGATTGCAGCTAAGTCACCCGCCTTGGTAACCGCCGCACCGGAAGTTATTTTTAATTCTCCGGAAAACTCATGTGCGATAATATATGCCAAAGTGGTTTTCCCGATTCCGGGTGGTCCGTAAAAAAGCAGATGTTCCGAAGAAGTTCCCCTTTTTTTTACCGCATCAATAAATAATCGCAGTGTTTTAACTATATTTTTATGCCCGATGTATTCGCTTAGCTTTTTTGGTCTTAATTCGGTTTCTGTAAGTACCAGTTTATTTTTAACCATAGCAATATTTTAATGAAGTATAAAGTATTAAATATTTAGTATCTAGCATAAGAGCGTTAAAAACTGAATTGATACTAGATACTACTCTTCGTCCCGATTTTTAACCCCGCTTTTATTTTATCTTCTAGACTCAAGTTTTTTGGCAGTTTTGACAAAATTTTTTTCGCCTCGTTAGCTGTAAAACCCAAAGAAACCAAAGCGTCGACTACTGTTTTATCGTCTTCTGAAAGATACATTTTTTCTAACTTAAATTCGCTTTGTAATTTCTGGGATAATTCCAATATTATTTTCATCGCTGTCTTTTTCCCGAGACCGGGTACTTTACTAAAAAAATCACTATTATTTTCTTTAACAGACGCGACTAATTCGTCTGCCTTAGAAAAGGAAATGACCGAAAATGCGGTTTTTGGTCCAACTCCCGATACCGAAAGCAAAAGCTTAAATAGATCATATTCGCTTTTAGTTTTAAAACCGAAGAGTACAAGCGCATCATCACGAACCTGTAAATAAGTATAAACGGCTAAATCAGCACCTTCTTTATAAGTATTAATTATTTCTGGAGTTAAAAAAACCTGGTAAAAAACTCCACTGCTGGTTTCAATTAAGCCTAAATTAGCCTCAATTTCCGAAAGTTTGCCTTTTATTTTGCCGATCATAAAGGTAAATCCAAAGTTATAAAGTCTTTAAAGTCTATAAAGTCAAAAAAAGAATTTATCCTTTTAATCTTTATGGACTTGAAGGATTCGACGGGCTTTGCAAATTTTTAATTTCGCTCCATTTCCAGGCCGAATAATCACACTTCGGATAGTTCTCACAGCCATAAAATTTTTTTCTTGATTTTGTAAATCGAACCAGAATTTTACCTCCGTCTTTAGGACAGGCTTTACCCGCTATGAACCTTAAAAAAGGTTTGGTAAATTTACATTTTGGATAACTGCTACAAGCTAAAAATTTTCCGAAGCGGGAAAATCTTACCGTCAGGGGAGAGCCGCACCTTGGACATTTTTCTTTAATTTCCTCTTCTACGTCAATAACCGATTTATCCTGTTTACTTTCTTTTAATTCCTTCTGAAACGGTGTATTAAATTCCTCAAGAAGATTAATAAAATTAAGTTTATCCTCGGCTACATTGTCCAGATTTTCTTCCATTTTTGCAGTGAAGTCCAAGTTAAGGATATCCGCAAAAGAACCGGCCAGGTAGTCCGATATTGCTTCGCCCAGTTTTGTCGGAGCAAAGTATCTAAAATCCTTTTCAACATAATTTTTTACTTGGATTAAGCTTATTATTGGTGCGTAGGTAGATGGTCTGCCGATTCCTTTTTCTTCCAATATTTTGATTAAGGAAGCTTCGTTGTATCGAGGTGGCGGCTTCGTCTGACTTTCCAGAGACTCTAATTCATCCAACTCTAATTGATCCCCGCTCTTAAGATTCAGTGGCACACTGTTATTCTCGACGAACTTTGGATTTAAAAGCCGCAAAAATCCGTCAAACACGACCTGCTGCAACTCCGACTCAAACACATAGCCTTTTTTACCGGCTATGGAAAATGTAAAGTTTTTGATTGAGGCCTCCTTCATCTGGGTTGCTACGGCTCGATTGAAGATGAGGCTGTAGAGTCTTTTATGATTGATCGTAATTCTTTTGTCTTCACTTTTTTCAGCGGCTTTCGCATCTAATTTGGTGGGTCTGATTGCTTCGTGAGCTTCCTGCGCCAGCTTGGAGCGGGTTTTATAACCCCTTGGTTTTTCTAATGAATATTTTTTCCCAAACTCCTTTTCAATATAGTCTTTAGCTTTAAAAACAAATTGAGTAGATAAATTAAATGAATCCGTACGATGATAGGTAATCAGTCCTCGTTCATAGAGATCCTGCGCCAGACGCATTGTCATCTTAGAAGAATAACCGTAACGGTAAAAAGCATCCTGCGCAAGCAGGGAAGTCGTATGCGGAGGCGGCGGAAATCGACTTACGATATTTTCTTTTAAGTCAACCACCTCGTAGGTGTCAGCCAAAAGTTCTTTCTCCAAACTCTTGACCTGAACGGAGGTTATTGTTGTTTTAGCATATTGATATTCCCCCGCGAAAAGTTTTAGAGTGAATTTTTGTTCATATGGTTCGCCGTTTTTACTTGTTAATTTAGCTTTCACCATTTTCTCCACCTCCGGAGTGGCGTGGGGCAATCTGGCTTTCTGTTTTGCATTAACAAACTTACCAAAAATTTGAAAATAATTCTCAACCTTAAACTTTCTGATTTCCTTTTCTCTTTCTACGATAATCCTCAAAGCAACAGATTGAACGCGTCCCGCAGATAGCCAGTTTTTTCCCATTTTTTTCCACAAAAGGGGAGAGAGCTCATAGCCAACTACCCGATCAAGAATTCTTCTGGCTTGCTGGGCGTTGACTAAATTTAGTCTTAGGGTCTCCGGTTTTTCCAATGCTTCACTTAAAGCTCTGGCTGTTATTTCATGAAAAACTATTCTTTTCAGATTTTTTCCGTCCTTAACACTCGACTCCGGCCAATTTTCCTTAATCAAACCCAGAAGAAAGGCTGCATGATAAGCTATTGATTCACCTTCCCTATCAGGATCTGTTGCCAGAATAATTTCCTTATTTTCTTTGCCTAATTTTTTAAGTTCGGTAACTACCTTTTTTTTCTTGGCAATAATCTGGTAGGAAGGTTTGAATTTATTTTTAAAATCAATGGCCATTTCGTTGCCCGGAAGATCCCTGATATGACCCATGGTTGCAAATACATAGTAGTCATCCTTATTGGCAATCTTGAGAATTCGGTTAAATGTTCGGGCCTTAGTCGGAGATTCAACTATAATTAGGGGCATACAGTATTATACCTTATCAGGAAGAAGGTCTTTTTTTACGTTTCATAAGTTTCAAATTAAGAACAGAGCGTCTAAGCAACGATATAGCTTGTTTTCTCTGGGATTCGTCTTTTGCAAGAGAAATGGTTTTTTGGGCTTCATCAATAGCTTTTTGGGTTTTTTCGGCATCAATTTCATCCTGTCCATACGCACGTGAAACTAAAATATTAATTTCTTCTCCGTCGGTTTCCAAATACCCTCCACCAATGGCAAGGTATTTTTCCTTATCCTCAGGAACTTTGGCGTAAACGGGTTTTATCTTTACTATTCCCTCCTTAAGGAGGGTGAATAAATTAGAATGCTGCGGGAGAACCGTTATCTCTCCCTGTGCAGACGGGGCTGTCACAGATAAAACGTCTTCTTCCAAAGCTATTTTTTGCGGAGTGATAATTTTCAGATGAAGTACTGCCATAAATTTACTTTACATCTTCAATGCCTCCAACCATATAAAAAGCGTTTTCAGATTTACTGTCATGCTTTCCGGCAAGAATTTCTTTGAATCCTTTTACAGTCTCGGCAATCTTGACGTATTTTCCCTCGCGTCCCGTATAAGGTTCTGCAACAAACATCGGTTGAGTTAAGAATTTCTGAATTTTTCGAGCTCGAGCTACGGCTAACTTATCCTCTTCTGACAACTCTTCCATCCCTAATATTGCAATTATATCCTGGAGATCTTTATATCTTTGCAGTGTTTTTAAAACATCTCTTGCGACTTGATAATGTTCTTCACCAACAACATCGCTGTCTAATGAACGGGAGCTTGAGGTTAAAGGATCAATTGCAGGATAGAGAGCTTGCTCCGCTAATGAGCGCTCAAGAGTAATCGAAGCATCCAGATGTGAAAAAGTCGAAACCGGAGCCGGATCAGTATAGTCGTCAGCCGGAACATAAACAGCCTGGATTGAGGTAATCGATCCTTTATTGGTCGAGGTTATCCTCTCCTGCAGTGCTGCCATCTCGCTGGCTAAAGTCGGCTGATAACCGACAGCCGAAGGAATTCTGCCTAAAAGAGCTGAAACTTCCGAACCTGCTTGGGCAAAACGGAAGATGTTATCAATAAATAGGAGCGTATCCATACTCTTCACATCACGAAAATACTCGGCCATAGTGACACCGGTCAGAGCAACTCGCAGACGGTTTCCCGGCGGCTCGTTCATCTGGCCAAAAACAAGCGCCGTTTTAGCCAATACTTTTGTCTCCTTCATTTCATTCCAGAGATCGTTTCCTTCTCTCGACCTCTCTCCGACTCCGGCGAACACAGAAACTCCCTGATGTTGCTTAGCCACGTTATGAATCATTTCTTGTATTAAGACCGTCTTACCAACTCCGGCGCCGCCAAATATGGCTACTTTACCGCCCTTGATAAAGGGAGCGATCAGATCTATTACCTTAATTCCTGTTTCAAAAACTTCTTCCTCTACCGTCTGACTTGTCAACGCTGGACTGTCGGCGTGAATGGATTTTTTAATACTGGACTTTACCTCTCCCATTTCGTCAACCGGTTCACCCAAGACATTGACGATCCTGCCTAACCCGGCCTCGCCAACCGGAACCTGGATGGATCTACCGGTCGAGCTAACATAGTCGCCTCTTTTTAGTCCGAATACATTTTCCATAGCGACCGCTCGAACGACGCCGTCCCTTAAAATCGCCTCAACCTCAAGAGTTATTTTGCCCAACTTTTTGTCTTCAATTAGCAATGCTTCGTAGATCTTGGGTGTTTCGCTCTCTTTAAACTGAATATCTACGACAACTCCTCTAATTGAAATTATTTTACCTCGATTCATATCAAAATTTCTAATTTCTAATTATTCTAATTGATCTAATCAAATCCCAATTTCCTAATTACTTAATTTTTAGGTCAATTAGAAATTAGGTTAATTAGATCAATTCTCAACTGACTCTTTTGCTGTTATCATGTCTAACAGCTCGTTAGTTATTTTTTCCTGTCTTAGTTTATTGCCGATTAAGGTCAAATTGTAGATAATATCGGTTGAATTGTCCGTCGCATTCTTCATTGCCATCATTCTTTGGGCATGCTCGACCGCCTCACTGCTGATAATGGCGCCCCTGATTCGCTCTTCAAGATAGCTTTTGAGTAGAGGTTCGATTATGTCTTCGGCTTGCGGTTCAAGCGTATACACCGAGGTTAAAGCCTCTTCATGAATTTCTTTTTTAGTCCAGCGGAAGGGTAAAAGGATCTCTTCAATTGGTACCGATCTGAAGGTTGAAATATATTTATTATAAATTAAAGAGGCTGAACCGTAATCTCCCGAAAAGAATTTCTCAAAAACAAAAGAAAAGATAGCCGAAACTTCATTAACAAATTTCCCCCCGGAAAAATCTGCCAAGACCTTTCCCCCCATCCCGGAAACAAACTGAATACCTTTGCTCCCGACTGTGATAAAGTCAGCCTGATTAAAGTCCGGCTGCATCTGCAGCAAGAATCTATGTATATTGACATGAAAAGCCCCACACAGTCCTTTATTTGAAGATATTAGTACCACTAGTTTTCTAGCTGATTTATTTCCCACATATTGCAGTGTAGTTCCCAAAATCGGTGATGAGGAGGGATCGACTGTTGGTAAAATTTTTTCGATAACGGCAGAAAGAGTATCCCGGTATGGACGTCCGTCTACTTCCGCTTGTTGCGCTTTTTTCATCTTAATAGCCGAAATCAGTTGCATGGCTTTGGTTATTTTTTTTACGTTTTTTATAGATTTTGTTTTTTTCCTAACCTGTCTTAGATTCATAGATTATCCAAAACCAATCTTTTTAACTCTTCCTCATCTTTTTTTTCCAGTACTTTATTTTTATTAATTCTATCCATCACTGCTTTACCTCTTAACTTCAGATCTGAAATTAACTTCGCTTCAAACTCCTCTACTTCATCAAGTGCAATTTTATCCAGATAGCCATTACTTGCGGCCCAAATGATTACAACCTCTTCGGCAAGACTATAGGGATTATTTCTTCTTTGTTTTAATACCTGAGTGACTCTGGCGCCCCTATTTAAAAACTTTTTTGTTTCTTCGTCCAATTCGGATTCAAACTGGGAAAATGCCGCCATCTCCCTGTACTGAGCCAGATCGAGTTTTAGCTTGCCGGCAACGGACTTGATTGCTTTGGTTTGAGCGTCACCTCCAACTCTGGAAACCGACAAACCGACATTTATCGCCGGTCTGATACCGGCATTAAAAAGATCCGTTTCCAGGGAAATTTGGCCGTCGGTGATCGAGATGACATTGGTTGGAATATAGGCCGAAAGGTCTCCTTCCAAAGTTTCAATGATGGGTAGAGCGGTTAGCGATCCCCCGCCGTATTTTTCGTCCATTCGGCAGGCTCTTTCCAAAAGGCGGGAATGAAGATAAAAAATATCTCCGGGATAGGCTTCCCGTGCTGCAGGCCGGCGCAATACCAAAGAAATCTGTCGGTACGCCCAGGCATGCTTTGTCAGGTCGTCATAGACAACTAACACATCTTTACCCTGATCCATAAAATACTCTCCTACCGCACAGGCAGCATAAGGAGCAAGGTATTGAAGAGTCACCGAATCCGATGCCGTAGCCGCGATCACCACCGTGTAATCCAGCGCGCTTTTTTTTTCCAGAAGTTTGACAATCGAGGCAAGCTTGGCCCTTTTTTGTCCGATGGCGCAATAAATACAGATTAGGTTCTCATTTTTTTGATTGAGAATAGTGTCTATGGCCAAAGTTGTCTTTCCGGTTCCCCGATCGCCGATTATCAACTCTCTCTGGCCTCTTCCTATCGGAATTAATACGTCAATTGCCTTTATACCGGTCTGAACCGGAACATTGACTTTTTTTCTGTAGACAACTCCGGGAGCAACTTTTTCCAGCGGATAGTATTTTTCCGGTTTAATTTTATTTTTACCGTCAATCGGATTTATTAGGGGGTCTACGACACGGCCAAGAAGATCAGAGCTCGCTGCAACCGACAGTGTCATACCGGTGGACTTTGCCGTTTCTCCAAATTTTATTCCTAAGTAATCGCCAAGAACAATCGTCCCAACAGTTTCCGGTAACAGATCAATCACCACAGCTTTGGCTTGTGAAGTGAATTCGATGATCTCTCCATATGATACTCTTGTAAGTCCTTTTAGTATTACAACCCCGTCTTTAACCTCGATTACGCTTCCTATTTCTTCGGCTTTTACTTCCGCCTCGGATTTTGTCAGCTCTGCTTTTGCTTCTTTTAGATACTCGTCAAGTACTTTCATAAAGTTCGTTTTTTAGAGTGGTTAACTGACCTCTTAATGATAGATCAATGACTGTGGTTCCAACTTTTAGAATGATGCCGGCTAATATATTTTTGTTGATTTGATAGTCCACTTCATCGGTTTTATAGCCAAGCCTGATTAAGCTGACTAAAATTAGCTCTTTTTCCGTTTGGCTCAAAGTATAGGCCGATACTACCGACAATTTTCCGGCTGACGGATTTGCTCTCTCGTTAAAAAATAATTTTAACTCTGAAAAGATAGAGGGGTCAATTTTCATGTTTGTTTATGGCATTACCCAAATTCTTTAAAATGTGACCGGTTATCTTTTTCTTTGCTTCCTCATCAAGATAGTCTTGCAGCGCCTTTTCCGTTATAATAAAGCTAAGATCGGCGACTTTATTCTTGACATCCCGGTACAGTTTGTCCCTTTCTTCCTTAATCTCTTTATGAGCTTTATCTTTTATTGTCATCGCCTGTTTTTTTGCTTCCTCAACAATCTCTTCCCTCAATCTAAATCCGTCCTTCTTTGCCTTTTCCAAAGCTAATGATACCTGCTTTTTCATCTCTTCTTTTAACTTTATTTCTCTCGCGAGTATTTCCTCCTCGCCCTTTTTAATTTTACCCAGAAGGTCTTCCTTCTCCCTTTCATTCTGCCTCTCCTGATTTAAGAATTTGAGGAAGGGACCCGCGATGTATTTTTTTAAAATATAAAAAAACAGGATAAAATTTATAAGCTGTGCCAAAAGCAGTTTGCCGTCTATTCCTAAGTTTTCCATAATTTTTAGGTTGTTTTTCTGGCTTGCCTACCAGCGCAGACAGTTCCAGATTCAGTCTAACTTTTAAATAAACCTTAATATAAAGGCGATAACCAAAGCAAAAATTGCCAACGACTCCGCAAAAACAATTGCCAGAATCATCGTATTTCTGATCGTCGATTCGGCCTCCGGGTTTCTTCCCATTGCCTCGACCGCCTTACCTCCTATGATGCCAATGCCGATTCCAGGACCGATTACTCCAATGCTGATAGCTATTGCCGTTGCTAATAATTTAACCGCTTCAGTTGACATAAAATTACACCTCCTTTAATGTGCTTTCATCGTAGCCAAATTTATAAATACAGCCGTCAACATCGCAAAAACAAAAGCCTGGATAAATCCGACAAATATCTCCAGAAGTAAAAAAGGAAATGAAACGAGCACCGGAATCAAAAAAGCAATAATCGAAAGAATGACCTCGCCGGCGAAAATATTACCAAAAAGCCGGAATGCAAAAGATATGATTCGGGAAAACTCCGAGATTACCTCTAAGAGTCCGGTTACCAGCGAAATCGGATTTGAGAAATTGAAAAATTTGCCCAAATATCCCGCCAATCCCAACCCCTTTATTCCGTAATACTGTATCGAAGAGAATGCAACCACAGCCAGAACGAGAGTGGTGTTAAGATCTGTAGTATTACCCCTAAGCAGTGGTACAAAATGAGACTCCCCTTGGTTTTCTCTAACACTGATAAGAATGCTGCCTACCCCAGGAAGAAGTCCGAACCAATTTAAAAGCAGAATATAGATAAACAAACTAGCAATTAGCGGAAAAAGGTCGTCTATTCTCGTCCCCAATACGGTCTTAAAAAAATTATAGATACCCTTAAAGATAAACTGCAAAAGATAAAAAAAATTTGACCTTTTTACCTTTTTAAGCTGACTGTTGTAGTAAATCGTTGTCAAAACAAAAAGTAGCAAAACGATAATTGCTGTAAGAAAAGAGTTAGTTAGAGGAAAGCCGAACAGATCAAGCAAGTGTTCTGGCTTAATGCTTATATGCGGTCCTTTATTCATTCTTCAATAATTTAAATAAGTTGTAAAAACCAGCAATCGTTCCAAAAAACAGAAATAAACCAAAAAAAAATGGTTTTGTCCTAAACTGATAGTCTAAAGTTAACCCTATTATAGTTCCACCAATTATCGGTATAAGTATATAATAACCGATGTTTAAATTTCGAAAATCAAAACCTTTTTTCGGCAGGGTAGCTTTTTTCCTAACTAAATTCTGCGAAACTTTTTTAATGTCACCTGCGTGATCTAGCGTGAAAATAACTTTATCTTTTTTTATTTTATCATCGCTCCCTGATTTCGTCAACCCCGACTGCAGCAAAGAATCAAAAATCCCGGACGGACCGGTTTCGTCCTGACGTCTGACTTTTGTTTCGTCAGGAATCAAACCTTTTTTTCGACGACGCATTAAATAGGAGAATT
>MGAG01000035.1:0-1062 GCA_001789645.1 Candidatus Roizmanbacteria bacterium RIFCSPLOWO2_01_FULL_37_12 | reverse complement strand
CTGCTAATGCTATCCAGATCAACGGCATTATCTATAAGAACACTGATTCTTCCGTCGCGGTCGTTGATCTTACCCTTTAACATTATAACTCTATTTATGGCTAAAATTTCTCTTAATCTGGCAAACAGTTTGGGAAATACCACGCACTCCAGCGAACCTGTTTCGTCAAAAAGATTAATAAAAGCCATCTCGGAATTATCCTTCTTGGTTTTGATGATCTTTTTACCGCTGACAATCCCTGCCAGTATATGAGTTTTGTTTACATCTTCAATGTTGACGTCTCCTATTTTTTTGGTAATTTTCTTCCTAATCAAATCTTCGAATTTCAAAAGCGGATTTTTTGTGATCAGGAAACCGATAATTTCCTTTTCCATCTGCAGTATTTCATCTTCACTAAAATCCTCAACGGACGTAAAACTATCGCTTAATTTTTCCCGGAGGTTTTCTTGGCCGAATAGTCTGAACTGTCCTTTTTCGATTTCGCTTTTGGAGTCGGAAATTTCTTTAACCAGTTTTGGATAATTTGCCAATAAGGTAGCTCTGTTTGCATATTGATTAAAAGCTCCGGACTTGATTAAACTCTCAACCGTTTTTTTATTCACTTTTCGCAAATCTACCCGATAAAGGAAGTCCTTGAAACTTTTAAAAGATCCTGCTTTTCTGGCGGTCAAAATAGCATCTATTGCGGCTGCTCCAACATTTTTAATGGCCGTTAAGCCGAAACGGACGGCTTTTTCTTCTATTGCAAAACTTTGACCGGACTTGTTAATATCCGGAGGGAGAACGGATATTTCCATCCTTCTGCATTCCTCGATAGCTTGAGCCATCTTTATTTCGCGCATCGGTCCGGCCATACCCTGAAGCTCTGCCGAAAGAAGTGCGGTCATGAATTCAGCCGGGTAGTTAGCTTTCATATAGGCCGTCCAATAAGCAATTAACCCATAAGAGGCAGAGTGGGGTTTGTTGAATCCGTAAGCGGCAAACTTCTCAATAAAGTTAAAAATTTTTTCCGCCAGGCTCTTTTTATAACACTTTTTAACACATACGTATAAGAATTTTTAT
>MGAG01000034.1:4493-8315 GCA_001789645.1 Candidatus Roizmanbacteria bacterium RIFCSPLOWO2_01_FULL_37_12 | reverse complement strand
GGCTGCCAAAAGAAGAAATCGCGCAGGAAAAGTCAGACTTCCGGCTGCCCGGGATATGCTCACCTGACCATCTTCAAGAGGCTGTCGTATAGATTCCAATACGGATCTGGGAAACTCGGGCAATTCGTCTAAGAATAATACTCCACGGTGGGATAAAGATATCTCACCGGGAGCCGGATGTGTTCCTCCTCCAATCAATCCGATACGCGAAGTTGTATGGTGCGGCGAGCGAAACGGCCTTCTGTCGATAAAAAATTTATCCTGTAAAAGTCCCATCACCGAGTAAATCTTGGAGACTTCAAGAATTTCGTCTCTATCCATTTTTGGCAGGATCGAGGGAAAAGCGCGGGAAAGCATGGTCTTTCCGGCTCCGGGCGGGCCTTTCAAAAGCACGTTGTGGAAACCCGCTGCGGCAATCTCCAAAGCCCGTTTTGCCTGTTCCTGACCTTTTACATCGGCAAAATCAAAATCATACATCTCTTTGTCCGATAGATCCTGCCATTTTATCCTCGGTTGGACCGGAATTGGCTTTTGCTTATTTAGGTGCAAAATCAGATCAGACAGTCTAGGCACCGGAAAAATATTTACATGATCAACCAATCCGGCTTCCTTTGCATTTTCACTTGGAACATATAAATCTTCTATTCTTAATTTTTTTGCCAAAAGTGAAATCGAGATTGCTCCCGGAACTCTGCGGGTTTTTCCTCCCAGGGAAAGCTCGCCGATAAATAAACTTCTGTTTAACCTTTCTTTTTCAACATATCCGCAGGCGGCTAAAATTCCAACAGCAATCGGAAGATCGAGACTTGATCCTTCTTTTGGAATGTCTGCCGGAGCTAAATTTACGGTTAAGCGGGAATCCGGCATCTCAAAGCTGACATTTTCGATTGCCGTTCTGACACGGTCTTTTGCCTCGTCTACCGATTTACTAGGCAAACCAACAATTGTGAAGGTTGGGAATCCTTTCCCGGCTACATCAACCTCTACCTCGATCAAAACACCATCTAAACCGGCCGTAGTAGCCGAAAAAACTTTTGCCAACATGTTATTCTGAATTTAATCTATTATAAATAAAAAGTCTGTAGATTATAAGCGACAAAACCAGAAGTTTTATTTGTCAGAAGTTGTTTTTTCTTTCATTTCGAGTTTCTTAAACCAACTCCTCTTGAGAAGAACGGCAATCACAGAATATACCCCAATATCAATCCAGGTTTCTTCGATGGATTCATTTTCTGGAATAATATTATTGGCAAGCAGATGTTTGAGCCGGTTAAGTTTGTCGCTTACGCGAAATGCAATACCAAGTTCTCCATTATCCAGGATGTTTCCTTTACCATAATCCCTATGTTTTTTGATGAACATCTGTTTTAATTCTTCGCACACCAGCTCAAATGCCTCATCCAGATATTTTGGGTTTTTCATATTTTTAAGGGTCGTTCTTCCCACTAGGTGGGATGATTACGACCCTTTATGCCGCACCTTTTTTACTGTGCGGCCAAGATCTAAAAATGTGTACTGATAATTATCATCTCTTGATTCTTTTTTAGCAACTACTTTTTTAAACTCAGAATAATCCGGGAAAAAAGCATCACCCTCAAAATTTCCTTTAACGATTGTCAGATATAATTTATTCGCATATTTTATTCCCTGTTGGAATATCTGAGCTCCTCCGATTATAAAAATTTCTTTATTAAATTTTTTTGCTTCATTGATTGAAGCTTGAATTGAATTACAGATAATTATTTTTTTTTCTGAATAATCTTTGTTTCTAGTTATCACAATATTTATTCTATTGGGTAGTGGTCTATATTTTTCAGGTATAGATTCATAAGTTTTTCTACCCATAATAACGATGTTCCCGGTAGTTAATTCTTTAAACCGCTTCATATCTTCCAGAATATGCCAGGGAAGTTTTCCCTTGTTGCCTATAACACGATTTTCCGATACAGCTACAACTATGCTAATTTTTGGTTTGTTCATTTTTTTTAGGTTGTTATGCCAATCCGAAAACCGACCGGAGCGGTCGGGAATCATAGCTTGGCAAAGCTCTTTTCATTATTTACCTTACTTATAATATCCGCCCGAGACGGAAAGCGCGGCTTTTATTGGCGAGTGGGGATTGTAGTTGATAAGTTCCAGATATTCCGGGTTAAAATTATCAATTGACTTAAAATCTCTTGTAAATTTAATATTCGGAAATGGTCGGGGTTTTCTTTTTAATTGTTCTTTAACTTGGTCGAGATGAATTTCGTAAATATGCACATCGCCAAAAGTATGAACAAATGTTCCGGGTTTATAACCCGTTATTTTGGCAATAATCAAGGTTAAAAGAGCATAAGAAGCAATGTTA
Organism: Candidatus Roizmanbacteria bacterium RIFCSPLOWO2_01_FULL_37_12; assembly: GCA_001789645.1. Lineage (GTDB taxonomy): Bacteria > Patescibacteriota > Microgenomatia > UBA1406 > GWC2-37-13 > 2-01-FULL-40-13. Next base: position 5,965 of record MGAG01000034.1, on the reverse strand, counting down.
AAGGGCACTCCCAGAAATAAATCCGCGCTTCGTTGATAAAGCTGCAAACAAAGTTTTCCTTCAATTACATTGAGTTGATACATGTTGTGGCAGATCGGAAAGTGAGAAGTATCCTGAAAGCGAGCCATCGTATATAAATATTCCGGATTCCAGGAATTTACTATTGCATTATGACAATTCGGGTCATCAATAACTTCGTTAATCGCCCAACTTAATTGGTCGATTGTTCTTTTCTTGGTTGGCTTGCCCGCCGAAGCTTTAGCGGAGGTGGGCCAGCGGCGCCAAAGCTCTCCATAAATTCTCGGTAACTCTCCCCACTTTTTCGCAAATTTATTATCCGTTCTTATTTTTTCAATAAACTCTACTTTCGTTAGCTTTTTTCCTTTTTCGTTTTTACTTTTTAAATTGTATATCTTAAACGGGTAATCGTCCCAGATATGCACATTATTATCGACTAAATACTTAATATTTGACTGGCCCGACATAAACCAGTAAAGCTCGTGAACAACTCCTTTCCAATAGACTTTTTTAGTTGTCAAAAGAGGAAATCCTTGAGAAAGATCAAAGTGCATTTGCCTTCCGAAAAGACTGTATGAAGCATCGCCCGTTCCCCTGTCCACTTTTCTATAACCCTTGATCAAGGCTTCTTTAAGAAGATTTAAATATTGTTGCTCCGAATGTCTTTTCATATGTTTGCTTGCCCCGCGAAGCCCAAAGGGCGAAGTGGGGTCATTTCTGTTTCTTTTGCCAGTCGCCTGCCGTATATCTGTTTCTTGCGTAAAAATGCCAATCATGGGGATTCGAAAGCTGCACTTCTTTCCACATTTTTTTGGCAGCTTTAGTAAAAAGAGAGTTGTAAACAACAAGCCGGGCATCTTTCCAATATTTTCCTATTTTTTCACCTTTAGCTTCCTGTTCCTTAAGCTCGAATTCCACATCCAAATTGTCAGCGTCTTTAACTATTTTTGCTTCAATTGATTTTCTCTCCTCATAATCATTCCACAGCGCAACCATGTCTTTTTCCAAAGAAGTATCGGAAAAAACATCTGCTATTGCCATCTCTTCATCTCTTTTGGTGTACATTCTGGAAATATAATGGACATCTCCGCTTCTGCTCTCCCCAACATCATGGACTAAGGCCATCCGCACTACTTTACCCAGATCCTTGACTCCTTCCTGGGAAGCCAATGTCATAGCAATCCACGCTACCCGGTAACTATGCTCGGTTTCATTGCTGAAGTCGGCATTCAAAAACTGCCTCCAGTTCCTCTGGAGAAATCTAAGACACCCAACCTCATATAATAATTCAATATCCCGTTTTTGTGACATTTTGTCTTTTACTAATAACTAAGCAACTATTAACTAATAACTTATTTATATCTGCTTTTCCCTCTTCTTCGTCGTCACCCGCCCACCCTGCCATTGACCCCTGTACTGACTTCCTCCGCCGTCGACCCATTCGAACTGTGCAT
>MGAG01000034.1:0-4480 GCA_001789645.1 Candidatus Roizmanbacteria bacterium RIFCSPLOWO2_01_FULL_37_12 | reverse complement strand
GTCAGTGTGCCCATATAGCCTGGCGCGACATTGCCTGTTCGCAAAAACAGACCGCTTCGGAAAGTTGTCGTACGGGGTTTAAAATTTATCGTGATATCAAGAGGCGTGTTTACTTTTTCTATTGTGACTGCGATATAAAAATCTCCCGGCTCGATAACGACTTCTTTTCTTTTGCCTTTTTCATACATCTTAACTAATCTCAATCCGGGAGTCTCCCTCTCAAACTCGCCCAAAAAAGCTTTTCCGCCTTGAAGAGTATAAAGTTCGCCCAGACGAAGATCAAATCCCGCTCCCTCTGGATTTACTAATTCTCTTGCGGCGAGATCTTCAACTAGGTTAACTTTTTTTACTAACTGCAGAAGTTTTTTTGGTCCTAATATCATAAATTTAAATAATACAAATAATCAAATCCGATAAATATTACAAATAAATATTTGATTATTTGGTCATATTATACCGTACTCATATCTTTTACCGTAAATGATCCATCTTCGTCAAATTTGACATAATATATGGGTAATTTCGCTGCAACTTTGTTTATAGTCTGATAAAGATAAGTTTCCGTTACTTCAGAAAGTGCTTCGTATAAATATTCCTCATCGCATCCGGGGAATAACTGTACGGCTTTTACTTCGATTAATTCTTTTGCTAAATCTCTATGATTTTTATTCGTAGCTGTTTCATGAAAAACATACAACTCTCCCTTGACAAAGCCTTCTTCTGATCTCAATGCAAATTCCGGTTTTACGGAATAAACTCCCCGGATCTGCAAAATAGCTCCTTCATATTTCTCTTTTAAAACTTGAGTATTTTTTTGTCCTTTTAATTTTTCTTTAATTATTTTTGCAGTTTTCTCCTGATTAACTTCAAATCCATATTCTTCTGCGGTTTTATTCAATAACTCAAATTCGTCTAAATATGAAGCGTGAGAATCGCTATCTAACTTATATCGATTGCTTAAAATCACTTCATGAAGCTGGGTTTTACTAAGTATTTGTCTTCCCACGATATATCAAGTTTTTTTTAAAGTCATAATAAATTGTCCTGGAGACATTATTTTGAACGACAATTTCTCTTTTTTTAATTTTTCCGTAAAAAAGTGTTTTTTGTCTAAAGTTATCAAAAAGTTCGCTTTAATCTGATGCGCTCCGAATAAAATAGGAGAGTCTTTTTCTTCTATGATTTTACCATAAAATTGATTAGCTTTGTTTTTATCAACTGAGACTATTTTAATTTCAATAATTAACTCATAAAAGTTTTTTATAACGAAAGCTTCTTCTTTCTCACTGATATTTCTTTCCGCTTCAACGAGCGCTAATTGTGAACTGAACAGTTTAATTTTATATCTATTTTTTAGTAGAAAAATTCCGAAGGACGCGCCAAGACGTGATCTCGAAGCCGAATAAAGCACGTTAGCATCCAGAAATAATTTCATGATTATTTGAGTAGTTGTTTAAGCCTAGCCTGTTCTTTTTTATTTAATTTATCTTCCTTTTCGAACTCTTTTATTCTTTCTTTTGAATAAATTTCAATATCATCATCTAAGAATAATTTCTCGTATAAATCAATCGGAACGACAACAGCCATTTTCTTTTTACCACGTTCCAATATAATCTTTTTTTTGTTGTAATAAACTTCATTTATAACCTCTCCTGGGCTTTTTCGAAAATCGAGCATATTGATTGACTGTTGCATATTTTAACTTATCAAGTAACTGTATTAATTGTAGTAGTTAATACAGTTATTGTCAAGCGTGGACAGTTATATTTCGAGCATCCAGAAATTTAAACCAGATTTCAGGATTGTCGATCAATCCTATAACTGCCGCCTGCCTGATTGCACCTTTTGGACTAACTACCTCCAATCCTTCAATCTCACATGTTGCTTTCATAAGTTTCCAAGACAGCTCAAAACAAAATTCAAATCTTTGAATAGTTGCATCTTGATTAAAAACTGTCGGTGATTTTTTAACTGCCTCCTTTAATCTTTCACTCACTCTTTTCAAATCCTTATAGATTAGAACTGCTTTTGCTTTTTTGATTAATTTAGCTTTATTTTCCACAACTAATTTAATTTTATAACTTCGCTCATGGCTAACTTTTTAAATTGTTTTGAGGTTTGGGCAAAATCTACAATATCAACATTGTAAGGTATATCAGATTCTTCAAAAGCGTCCTTTATTCCGGATAATATTTTAAGATCTATTTTTCTTTTACTTTCCACGCCAATATCTATATCGCTGAACTTTCTTGCACCACCAAACGCTCTTGAACCAAAAATAAATACGTTATCTTTTTTGGGATCGAGAAAACGAAAAATTATTTTGCGAATTGTTTCTTTAGTCTTACTGTCAATCATATTGATCTATTTTAGCATAATTTATATAATATCTCCTTATGACTCATATCTGCAATGCGCTCATTGTTTCCTGTATTGATTTCAGATTCCAAAAATTTATTCAGAAATGGTTAGCTAAAAACTTTAAAAATAAAACTTATGATTATGTAGGTTTCGCAGGCTCAACCAAAGACCTTAAAACGATTCTGAAACAGCTCGATGTTTCTGTCAGATTACACAAGATCAAACAGGCGGTATTAATCCACCATGAAGACTGTGGAGCATACGGCAAAGATAGCACGCCGGATAGACATGCAAAAGATTTATTAACAGCTAAAAAAACTGTCCAAAAAAAATATCCTCAACTCCGTCTCGCTTTATATTATATACATCTTGATGGAAAGTTTGAAAAAGTGAACTAAAGAACTGCTAAAATAACTTCATGGAATCTATCTATTGTTATGATCCGGCTGTAAATGATCCTTTAAGTAAAGTCAGGGGAATAGGACGGTATCTTCAAATTCTTAAAGAAAACTTTCCCAAATGGAAATACGTTAGAAATTTAGAAATTAGAAATTCGATATTAGATATTTTTATCAATCCCTTCTTCAACTTTTTACAACCACCGTTAAAAATAAAAGGTAAATTCAAAAAAAAAGTTGCCGTTATCCATGATCTTATTCCTCTTAAGCATCCCAAATACTTTCCTGTAGGAATAAAGGGACGGATCAATATTTTAAGAAATAAACTGGCTTTGAAAAATTATGACATTATTGTCACTGATTCATATGCGAGTAAAAAAGATATTGTCAGACTACTTAAAGTTAAGCAAAATAAAATAAGAATTATCTACCCCTGCTTGCCAAAAATTTTCGGCAGTAATTCGATAATAGATAATAGATATACGGAAAAAAACAACGAAAAACCAACATCAAATATCAAATATCCAATATCGGGTTTTTGCCTTTATGTCGGTGACGCAACTTGGAATAAAAATCTGGTAAATCTTGCAAAAGCAATAAAAATAATTAATGCAACATGTGTATTCGTAGGTAAAGTGTTTCAAAGTAATTCGATATTAGATACTAGATATTCGGAAAAAAGCAAAAAACCAATTTTCCAATATCCAGTATCCGATATCAAGATAAACCATCCCTGGCAGAGGGAGTTTAAGCAATTGCTAAAAGAAGTGGAAAATGACAAGAGATTTATTTTTTTAGGTTATGTGCCTGATGAAAAATTAATTCAACTCTATCGGCAGGCCAAATGCAATATATTAGTTTCGAGAGACGAAGGCTTTGGTTTTTCTTATTTTGAAGCTGCTTCGCAGGGCTGTCCCTCAGTACTTGCCGATATTAATGTTCTTCGAGAGACTTCAAAAAATAAAGGTGCTTTGTTTGCCAAGCCCGATAACCCCAACGGTATTGCAAATTCAATAGGTGAGGTATACTTTAATCAAAGCCTAAGAAATAAACTAGGTAAAGACGCCAAGGAAAGAACACGTTTTTTTAGTCAACAAAAAATTATTTCTGAGTTTAATAAGATTTTTTAATTAAAAATTAGAATTTGCATCAGCCACGTTTGACGTGGTTTAGTATTAGACTTTAGAAATTTTAAAGATGGATCTTTTGACTTACGCCATTATTGCCTTTGTTTACATCATGGTCATGCATTTTGCCATCGGCATTAATGATGACTTTAATATCTTTCTTATGGTGGGCATTTTTATTATTGGCGCGGCGATGGGCGCTTATGTCCATTCTTATGACTTCGGATTCGGTGCAGCTATTATACTCTCCCTTATCTTTTGGTAACTGAATTATAAGAATTGCGGTTCTATGTAGAATGTTGTGGTGTAAAATCGATACTTTAGAACTTAATAAAAAGCTAAAGCTCTTTTAAAAGTTGCTCCAGCATCTTTTTTTGTTTTATTTGTCATTCTGAGCGATAGCGAAAAATCTAGCGAAGCGCATAAGACGAAGCTAAAGCTTCTAGATCCTTCACTTCGTTCAGGATGACTATAAGTTAAATCGTTCCACAACATTTAACAGGCAACCAAGAATTGCTTGACAAATAAAAATCATTTGTGTTAGTCTTTCAATAGTCATGAATTTACATAAATTGCAGGATAAAAGAATTTTCT
>MGAG01000033.1:6582-6676 GCA_001789645.1 Candidatus Roizmanbacteria bacterium RIFCSPLOWO2_01_FULL_37_12 | reverse complement strand
CCTTGATTGCGTATTTTTGCTGTTTCTCCGTACTTCATTTCTTTATTCCAAAAAAAATCCCGACGTTTAAGATAGAATCCCGCGAGTTCTGATA
>MGAG01000033.1:146-6426 GCA_001789645.1 Candidatus Roizmanbacteria bacterium RIFCSPLOWO2_01_FULL_37_12 | reverse complement strand
TCAGTTGAAAAATCATCTATGATGATTATTTCATCAGAGAATTGAATCGATCTTATTGACCGGATAATATTTTTTTCCTCATTTTTGGTTAATATTACTCCAGATATTTTATTTCTCACAGTAATTAACAATTAACTATTAACAATTTTTTTATAGAGTAGAGAAATTTTTTTAGCTGTTTTTTTCGCATCAAAATATTTTTCTGCTCTTTCTCTTCCCATTTTACCAAGTTTATCCCTCAGATCCTGAGTTTCGATTAATCGATTAATCGAAACTAATAAATTTTTTTTATTCCCCTCTTTTACCAGTATTCCGGCAGAACCGACGATTTCTGATATCACCCCGCTGTCATATGCCACAATCGGTAATCCGCTGGCCATTGCCTCGACTAGCACCATACCGTATTGCTCCTCCCATGTCCCGGTTTTTTTAGAGGGTAAAACAAATAGATCAGCTTGCTGATAAATTTTAGGCATTTCGCCGTATTCTTTTTTTTCAATAGATACATCGTTTGCCAATTTGTCCGATTTAATTTTAGTTAATAAGTAATTCCGCAGCGGTCCGCCACCTACAATTTTTAATTTTAAGGATTTGGAATCGGATTTGACACTCGACATTTTAGATTTTAGAAATCTAAATGCGTCATACAGGTCCAAGACCCCCTTTTCCTTAACCAGCCGCCCAACAAATAAAATAACCATTTCCTCTTTCCGGACAAAATGACGCGATCGCGTCATTTTGTCCGGATCAGGCTTGAATTGATTTAAGTCCACTCCGAGCCTGATAATCATTATTTTTTTTTCATTTACGCCTTCACTGACTAATACCGACTTTGCACTTTGGCTATAACAAATAAAAAAATCCGAATTTTTTATTACAAAATACTTGATAAATTTTTTCTTGCTCACGGTTTCGTTATTAAAGGGAATCGTTTCCCAGGAGGTGACAACCAGTTTTTTTATTAGTCTTTTTTTTCTGAGCTTTGCCAGTTGGTAACTGTAGAAATAATGCGGATCTGCTGTGTGAAAAATATCAAATTTACCGGCAAACTTTTCTAAACCAAAAAGTATCTGTGAATCACCCAGTATTCTGTTTGCCAGGTATTTTATTGCTCTTCCGGGCAAATCAGCCAGGCTCGGCAGTTTGACAACCGGAAATGAAAACTCCCTATTCAGCGGGTAAAGTGAAGAAATAGCAGTGAAACTAATATCCTTAAACCGATAATTTTGACCCTCAAAATTATTTAGGTATTTTCCTCTGACAAAACAGACTTTTATCATAATTGCTTTTTAACAAAAAAATTTTAGTCAGGTGACGCGAATGGAAGGGTTCCTACAAGCGCGCAGAATTTTTCCAGTTCCTTCTGGTTCGAGCACTTGCGGGAAGGAAATTCGCGGCAGAATCTGACTAAAATAAGTTTTTGTATAGTATTTTAACCTTATTAATACAATTCTTTTAGTTTAGTAACATATTTTTTCCAGGAAAATCTTTTGAATAATTCGTCTCTTTGCTTCATTTTGATTCTACCTTGAGAGACATCAACCATTTTTTGCATAAAATCTTTACTATTTTTCGCTGTTGAAACAAATTTTGTAAATTCCGGAATCACCGCTCCCTCAAGTCCTATAACCGGACAATTTTGGGCTAACGCTTCCAGAACGGGAAAATTAAAACTCTCGTAATAAGAAGCGGTCAGATATGCGGCAGCTTCGGAATAAAGCTTCCTTATTGCTTCACGGTTGATATCTGAAAATACAAATACTCCATTTTCTTTATCCTCAAAGTCCTGCAAATTTCCCACTAAAAATAATTTATAATCTTTCCTTCTATTATTTTCTTTGAACTCCTTAAAAACTTTTACGATAAAATTAATATTTTTAATTCTGTGGTTCATACCCACGAACAAAAAAAATTTCTTTCTTTTTACCGGAGAAAAAACCGTCATATCATTAGGTATGCCGTAATTTAGTATCTTAAAATTTTTGTATTTAGGAAACAGTTTTGACATCTCTGTTTTTACCCGCCGGGAAGGGACGACGATAAATTTTGATCTTTTAGTCATCGGTTCAAGCAGGTCTTTCAGCACCAGGTACGAGTCCGGGTAAAATTGCGGATAAAAATAAAAAGACAGACCATGCGAAAATGAAATTATTTTACTTTTAGTTGAAAAAGGAATCGCTTGGTTTAAAGCTAAAAAAATGTCTTTTCGGTGGCTCATTTCTTCTATGCTGACCCGCGTCGAAAGCCAAAAGACGGCCGGTTTTAATATCTTATAGTGGAGTTTTTTCTTAATTTTTAACCAATCGGGTTTTTTACAAAATGAGTAAACAGTGTATTCATTTTTTGTGTCATATTTACCTATTGCTTCAATCAAACCTTGGGTAAAGGTATAGTTACCGAAATGAAAATTACCTTTTATACATAAAGCTCCTCCATCAGCCGATATTTTCATGATCTGTTTTTTTCACTAAAAATTTGTAAATAATAAAAAATATAACCGTATTTAAAATCTCGGATAGCAATGTGATATAGGTTGAAGCCAGATATGAGTATCTGGGAATAAAGATTAGATTTAAAATAAAATTAATAATTACTTGAAAAATGAAAATATAAATAATGACCTTGGCCTTTTTCAAAACATAAATGGAATTGAGAAATACCGAGCTCACGAAAATAAAAGGCAAACCGAACATTACCAATCTCACAACCGTTATCGACTCTTGGTAATTCCCTTTGAGAAATATCGGCAAAATAAATGGCGAAAAAAAATAGAAGAAAAAAGCGATAAAAAAACCCGACAGTCCAAAGAAAAAAATATCCCTATCAACTGCTCGCTGCAAAAAATGTAATCCTTTTTTTGCCAATTTCGCCAACATCGGTGCCCGGCTGATGTTATAACTTGCAGCTATAAACATCATTCCTTCAAAAAACTTATATCCCGCCGAATAAATACCAACCTCGCGTTCACCCTTGATAATCTGCAGTAAAAAAACGTCAATTTTAAAGTACAGTCCGGCCAAAAAACCGATTAAAACATAGACGTATGATGTTTCCAAAAAATTCCTCCAGACTTTGATGTCTATTCTGAAAGTTAATTCTTTGAGGTCTTTTTTGATTAAAAAATAGTTTATAAAACAATAGGCGCTGTAAAAAATAAATGAAATCAGAAAAATAAAAGGTAATGATTTAAAAACTACTATAAAAAAAGTTAGTGTTAAGATCAGTAAAGTATTAAAGATGCTCGAAACCAGCGAAGAGTTGTATAATTTACCCTCCACGGCATTTTTTATTAAATAACTTCCCGAAAAGACATTGGAAAAAATTACAATTGAGGTAAGAAAAATATAAATTACGACTCGCGAATTACCCTTGAACATCAGAGCCCCGGTAAAAACCGTCAGAAAAAAAACAGCAATTGCAATTAGCAGTCGCAAGTTAAAAAGTGAGAGGAATCTTTGTTTTTTCTCCGTCGGCAGATCGATTATTCCGTAGGTTGTTGTTCCAAGATCGACTATGGGCGAAAAAAGCGATACCTGAGCCCAAACCAAGGTATAGACTCCGTATTCCGACGGCCTTAAATAACGGATTAAAAAAATGAAGAGAAAAAAATTTAATAATTTATTAATAAGTGATGATATATTTAAACTGGCGAAGTTGACAAAAAAACTCGATTGCGTTTTTTTGTCATCCTGAGCGATACTGAGCTTGTCGAAGGAGAATCGAAGGATCTCCTCCAAAACAGCCTTCGGAAATCTTGCAAATCCATATGCTCTTTGCCAAATGTTTGCATATTTTTTGAAGAATATTTTTTTAGCTTTGGCCAGGAATTTGGTTTTTTCAGGATTATTTGCGGAAACTTCAAAGTGTTTATAAACAAAATTACTGTCAATTCCAATCCTGAATCCTGCCTTTCCGGCCCGATAACAATAATCGACATCCTCGTAATACATAAAAAAATCTTCGGAAAAATAGCCAATCTTTTCTATTACTTTTCTTTTAATGATCATCAGCGAACCGGAGATCCAGCCGGTTTTCTTGAATCTTGTCCGGGGCTTTTCCGTAATTAATCCGCCTGTCAATAACCACGGATCAATTTCTCCGCCGAAATATATTTTCCCCTGCTGTTCCATAGCCAATCCCCAGATATCGAATTTTTTTCCTCCGGATAATAAGTCATTTCCGTAAATTCCTTCCAGTGAAATATCTGGATTTGCAACTATAAATAAATCACATTTATCCTCAACTGCCTTTTTTATACCCTCATTTGCTCCTTGAGCATAACCTTTTTTGCTTTTTGTGTTATCAATAAAATAAATTTTGTAATTAGTTAGTCCCAATCTCTCAACTTCAATCTTAAGTCTCTTTACTTCGGCTGAAGCAGTATTGTAAAGAACAAAGATAAATGCGGTTTTATTGAGTTTTTTCATTTCTTTTATTTACCGTAAATCCAGAGTAAGACATAGGTCATCATCTCCATGTAAGCAAATCCGAAATCAAGCGGGATACGAAATAAACCGTCCTTATAACCTTTATCTTCGATAAATCTTGCCCAGAACATGTGAAGCGGATAGAAAAAAATTTTTCTGAGACTTGGCTTTTCACCTCGGTCTATTTTTTGTTTTGCTTCACGGACCGAATAGTCTGTAAATTTACTAAACATCTGAGGTATGGATCTATAGGAAAAGTGGTAAATTTTATTTTGTAATAATCCGGGTTTACCGGATTTTAGTTGAAAACCTTCATGGACATAAGAGGGTTTAATTTCGACCGAATTTTTTCTAAACAATCTCAGCATTTTATAGTTTTCACCTCCGTAATTTATCGGCTTCCCTAAAAAATGATTTTGAAAAGGTATCAAATAACCCTCGATATTTGATATTGGATATTGGTTATTTGGGATTTTTTTTCTAATAGCTAATATCGAATATCTAATTTCTTTTTTTAATTCTTGGCTTAATATCTCATCCGCATCTAGTACCAAAACCCACTCATTGCTTACTTTTTTTAATCCATAAGCTCTTTGCTTTCCCAAATCTTCTTCTGGATGTATATATATTTTTGCTCCGAATTTTTTCAGTATCTCACGCGTCTGATCTTTAGAAAAGTTGTCTACCGCGATAATTTCGTCAACTAATCCCCGGCAGGAAACTAGACTTTTTTCCAGCAGTTCTTCCGCGTTTTTGGTTATCATCAAAAGGGAAAGTTTTTCTATTTTCATCATATTTATATTGTCATTCTGGCTTATCCAGAATCTTTATTTTTAAAATTAATTGATTTTAGTGCGTTCGTTCTATTATACTAACTGTGAGAATGAATCCGAAGAAATTTGCTCTTAACCATGCAAGACTGGCAATTTCAATTTTTACACTCGTTGCAATGGCGGGCTACTTGCTTAGTTTTGGAATATACAATAACCTGACTTTTGATAACAAAAATCTCTCATCTAAAATACAGGCTGTAACTAACCAAAAAGAATCAAACGAATCCCAGCTGGACAAAATTAAAAACGAGCTTGAGGACTTAAAAAGTCAGGACCAATATCTCATCAATAAAAAACTGGAGGCGGATATAAAAGCCATCGAGACTACCTATGAACTGGCCGTCGGCGCCTACGAAAAGCTTCTGGATCTGAAGGAAGTTTCCAAAAAAACCGATAAATTCGACGACGGGTTCGCCGATATTTTAACTTTACTCTCCGAAAGGAACTACTCTTCCGCCGAAGCCGATCTGAATCTTTTTAATACTCAGGTTACAGAAGAAAAAAATAAAATAATCGCTTCCTTTATCATTCCGGCTAATGTTCCAGCCAATAATACTCCGCCATCTTCAGGTTATAGCAGGCAGGTTGTCGTGACCGATCTGGGTGAATTTTTGGTAGATATAGTGACTGCCAATCTCAACTCAACCCGGGTAATTGTCGACACAGCCTCGGACGGGGATTGCAGTGATAACTGTCCGGTACTGCCGCTTGCCGCCTATATCTCAAGAAGCGGAGCCTATGCCGGAATAAACGGCAGTTATTTCTGTCCGGCGTCTTACCCAAGCTGCGCCGGCAAAGTCAATACTTTTGATACTTTGGCCATGAACAAAAATAAGGTTTACTTTAATTCCGCTAATAATGTATATAGTAGTGTTCCGGCGGTTATCTTCACCGGAAATACGGCCAGATTCGTCGGAGCCTCTTCCGAGTGGGGGCGCGATACCGGAGTCGACGCTGTTTTGGCAAACAGACCCCTATTGGTTTCCGGCGGACAAAGCGTCTTTGGAGGCTCAAGTGAGG
>MGAG01000033.1:0-135 GCA_001789645.1 Candidatus Roizmanbacteria bacterium RIFCSPLOWO2_01_FULL_37_12 | reverse complement strand
GCCAAAGGCGGCAGAAGTTTTGTCGGAGCCTCAGGCTCAACCGCTTATATCGGTGTCGTGCACAACGCAACAGTTGGAGAATCAGCTAAAGTTCTCGCAACCATGGGAATGCAGTATGCACTCAACTTGGACGAC
>MGAG01000032.1:22024-25678 GCA_001789645.1 Candidatus Roizmanbacteria bacterium RIFCSPLOWO2_01_FULL_37_12 | reverse complement strand
AAATAACACTAAAAGTAAGTATATTTTTTGAAATACTTTTTTTCTTTTTCATACTTATATTATACAGTAACAAAGACTAACAAAAATATTAAAAGTATTTAATCAAATACGGCGATCGCAACATTTAATTAAACGTTTGATACGAATTGACCTCGGATTGGTTCGAAGTTTGTCCTTACTTCACCATCAACAATAATTTTTGCAAACTGGGCCGGCAAAGCGTTTGCAGTATGCATTAATGGACCATCCTGCAAGTTAAAATGAATGTGAGGTTGAGTAGTATTACCTGTATTTCCACATAAACCTAAAACTTCTCCTTGTTTAACTTTATCTCCCACCTTTACCATAATTGAATTAAATTTGAAATGGCAAAGTAAACTATACTCTCCGTTTTGATGATTGATTATTATCGCATTTCCCACCCCTACGCTTCTGTCCCTTTCTCCAGGCATTACATCTATTGCTCCGTTTATGACTTGAACAATAATTCCATCTGCCGGACTGATCACTTCTTTTCCAAAAACCGGAAATTCTTCCAAAGTTTTTTCTTCACCGGTCGTTTTGGACCTGAAATCGTACGCAAATAGTTGATTCTGTGGTCCCTGGTTAATAAGTTTAAAGTGACTATTTGTTTCTGCTGTTCTTCCACCATTACTTACTAACCACTCACCATTAAACGGCAAAATTAAACTTGTTTTTGTTTTGTAGTAATCCATATCCTTATTGTATGTCATTCTGGGAAGCGGAGCGACTCCAGAATCGTTGTTTGATTCTGTACGCGCTCGTTTTCACTCACTTGCTAGAATAACTTTAGTTAATTTTTCATCTGTTTCATTGATCAAACTTTTAAATTTATCGTGCTGTATAATCGGAACCAATTGTTCAGTCAAATAGCATAAATATTCAGGAAATGGACCAATATAAGTAAAAAATAAAGGAAGGTATGGAATATTTAAAGCATCTTTAATTTTTTTATACTCTTTTTTTACCTGATCACTTGCTTTATCTTCAATAACTGGAGAAATCTGCATTTTGAATAAATTTATTTATTTAGTTAATGAGTTGAGAACAAAGTTTACAGCCCACAAGACAAAGCTAAACGCCATCGCCCACACAAAACTATCGACTGCAAATCCGGGAATAAAAGAACTGACGAGAAGTACCATCAATCCATTAATTATAAAGGTGAATAAACCTAATGTAACTATATTTATCGGTAATGTAAAGAGAATAAAGATTGGTTTGATAAAAATATTAATTATTCCTAAACCAATAGAAACTATAATCGCAGTCAAATAACCATCGATATGAACTCCGGGTAGTAGATATGCGGCAACAAAAACCGCAAATCCATTAACTAGAAGATTCAAAATAAGCTTCATTACCTTATGATAGCAAAATTATTCTACTTCAACTATCTGAACTACTTTTATCATCCCGAATCCGCAACCTCCCGGATCAGAAACGGTGAAGCCATCGAGTGCTTTGGCAGCTACATGATCTTTAGCATGATAATGAGGAGCTTCTATATTTCCATCCATACATTCCTGTCCTTGACCTGTCGTAAGTTCGGTCAAAGGAATTTGCTTACCGTCCACAACAATAACTTTAATTTTTTCCTTAATTGAAACGGGTTCGTTTGTTATTTGTAAAGTACTGCTTGGAACAATATTTGTTTTATTTTTATTTCCGCCGAATATTGATAAACCGATAACAACAATAACTGCAAATGCCGTTGTTATACCAAGCGGTCCTTTTAAAGAAGATGCGATCTTCCACATCTTTGCAATATCCTGATCTGCTGTATTTGATTTGACTTCCAATTCTTTTTTAACTCTATCTATCTCGCCATGCAAACTTTTCCAGTTCCGGATAAACCAGAGTAATGCTTTTTTTCTTTTCTTATCTTCATCGGTATTTTCCGGTAGGTGCTCTGCCGTGAGTTCGATAATTTCGCCTTTGTGAAACTTTTCCAACTCAGATAGAGCTTTAGTAGAATTTTCTAGCAATGTATCTATTTTGGGATTTACACCTTTAATCAGTATTTTAACCGACTCAATTTTTTGTTTTGAGGTTGTCTTTTCTGTCAAAAGTTTATACGCAGCAAAAATCCTTTTTTTTGTATCCAAGGGATCCATATTTAGGCCTTTGTCATTCCCGCGAAAGCGGGAATCCAGATCCTGAAATAAATTCAGGATGACATTATTATATAGATTACTCTTTAAGTGCGGAACGACATCAAAATCTGAATTATTTTTTTAAATAAAATTTCCTTTTCTTTTCATCAAATTTCTCAATAGCATATCTCAACATCGTCCTTGGCATAATTTTATAATATTTTTGCAAAAATTCTTCTTCAACTTTTTGATCTCTGTTGCCGATTTCCCTTAACATCCAGCCGACTGCCTTATGAATTAAATCATGTTCATCGATTAATAAGTTTTTTGCAACAGCCAGCGAGTCAGCGAATTGATTATATTTGATAAATCTGAAGGTTGTTAAAACTGCAATCCTTCTCTCCCAAAGATTTTTTGACCCTGTTAGTTTATGAATTATTTTCTTATCTTTATTTAAAAGATATTCACCATTCTAAAGTCTTAAATCTAATAGCTACTCTTCTCTGTTCGGGGACAGTAATTCCCAAAAAAATATCTCCTTCCCCATACTCCCCCTTTCCTGTCTTAAAAAACCTCTGCAGTAATTTTGCTTTTTCCGGATTTGCCAATTTACGAAGCTCTTTTTGCAGTTGTATTAACATAACTTTTACCTTGTCAATCCCACGAAAGCGGGCTATACTCCTTTTAGGGAAATCCAGATGTATTATATCGTTTTTTCGATATAATTAACTTAATATTTGATAAACAACTTAATCTGATTAAAATCAGAACTGTTATGAAAATAGTTAAGTTCTTTTTCTCCCTTTTAATTATTGCCATAATAGGTTGTGTAATTTACTTAGGTTATCTTGGTTTTATTCCGATTGTTTCAAATATAATGGGAGCCAATAAACCTAAAGATCTGGGGATTAAATATACCAAAGAAAATTATGATTCATACATCCAAAAAGGAGGAACGGAAATAAAATATGTCAAGACGGGTGGAAATCCTGCGGATAGTGTGAAACTATCCGGTATAAAAAATGTCAAAGACAACTTCAGTCAGGAAGATATATCTGCCCGGCTTAATTATTCCAACTGGAAATATATGCCGGTAAAGAATACACAGGTTAGAATTAATAAAGGCGGAACGGTTGAATTTTCCGCCAATGTCATAATGAACCGTCTACCCGGTTTTATTGCTTATACCGGTCTTGGGAAATATTCGGTAGAGGATGTCAACAAAGGTTTAAAATATATAAATTTATTAAAAGTAGATCCTCCTATTTATTTAAAATTTAAAGCAAGTGTAAAACATAATTTACCTGATTTGGAAATTCAAATAATTCAAGTCGGAAAATATATACTTCCTTTGGAAAAGTTGGGTGCCAATCAGGTTATAACTCAAGCGGTAGAAAATGTATTTTTGAAAGCTAATGGTTTCCATGCAATGTCTGCCAAATTTTCCGACGGCCAACTGATTTTTGATGGTACTGTCCCCGCAGTAATGGAAGTAGAATCAAATTGAAAGATATCATCTTAACTTCTTATACATATA
>MGAG01000032.1:0-22015 GCA_001789645.1 Candidatus Roizmanbacteria bacterium RIFCSPLOWO2_01_FULL_37_12 | reverse complement strand
TTTACCTTTATGTTTTATTCCTTCGGGTAAAATTCCGTACTCAATAAATCCGAATTTTTCATACATGATTTTCGCTATCGGATTATTTGCAAAGACACCTAATCTTATAATTCTCATGTGTTTTAGTTTGTTTTTCGCTTCTTCTAAAGCTAATTGAATTAATAACTTACCAATACCTTGATTTCTATATTCATTAGCTACAGTTATTCCAAAACTTCCAATATGTTTTTCAACATTATCTAAAGTTCTCAGGCTTGTTTCTGCAATTAATTTTTCTTTATTGAATACTAAAAGTAATAAGGCGAGATTATTCTGTATTTTTTTCAGCATATTTTCGATATACTTTTTTTCCTCTTCTAAAGTTTTTTGTTCACCTTGCAATCTAATGAACGAACATTCTCTTGATAATGTATTAATATATTTTTGCAGCAATTCAACATCACTTTTTTCTGGATACCTGATCAGAATTTCCAGATCTTTTTTTGTTTTTCCTTTATAGACTATTTTCCCTTGTTGCATGTAGTTATTATAGCAGTGGACTAAACTTTCTTTTTTCTAAAAAATTGGGAGGCAATTAACATGAATAAAATTATTCCTAACCAAAAAGCGACATTTTTAGCTGTATATTTATCTGCCATGAATCCGACGAAAAAAGCCAAACAAACATAAGGAATATTTTTTAGCATACTGAATGTCGATAAAGTCGTCGCGCGGTAATTTGATTCGGTATTTTTATTGATTACGATCGATGCCAGGTTGAAAAAAATTGCCTGCAGTGAGGAGCGGAATAACAAAGAAATCCCTCCCATCAGTAAACCGATAAACGGAGAAACCATAAAAGTAATTCCGATTAAAAATCCGATTAAGATAATCGATTTGGTTTCTGCAAAATATTTTAAAATGCGGGGGGTGAGCTGCGAACTCAAGGAAGATATAATATAAATAACTGACCAAAAAATTCCCGCCAGCTTAACACTAAACCCAAACTCAACTCCCAAAAAACTATTTAACATTTCATCTGCTATAACTACAAGTGCTCCAATCAATAGCAACAAAATCGTAAGATTACGGATCTCTACCGACTTAGTTAACTCCTTAAATCCCTGCTTAGTCTGATTAACAAAACTACTCCAGGAAAATTTTTCCGTATCTATGTGCGGTTCGATTAAAAACAAACATAATATTAAACCTATAAAATAATTTAGACCGTGTAATAAAAAAGGCAAGCGGGGAAAAAAAGAATAAAGATATCCTCCTAATAAACCGGCAACTGCCGGCGAAATTAATTGTAAAGTTCCGATATTGGATATAACCTTGGGATATTTATCTTCTTTTTTTATTTCTTTTAAAGAATCATAGATTAAAGCTTCCATTGTCCCGGAATAAAACGCCATTCCAATTCCTGCCAATAACACCCCGATCGAGAGAAACAAAAAATTTGGAGTAAAACCAATTCCGAAAAGTCCAACCGTCATTAGTAAAAATGCCAACAAAAGCGTTTTCTTCTTACCTAAAAGATCTGCCACCGCTCCTGTCGGAATCTCTGTCGCCGTTGCACCGACAAATAATAATGTTTCCAAAATACCAATTCCGGCATAATTCGTAAAAAGAAGGTAATAGAAAACCCATATCCCTAACCAAAACCAGGAGTTTTTCAGCGCTGTCAAAACATAGGCGATCTTTATATTTCTCTCCATGAAAAGAAGTATATCAAGTCGAGTTAGCTACTAATTCAAAAATTTAACTCTTTTCTTAAAACTTCTAAAATATACGGAGCGTTTTCAGGTTTATAAAAGTGTCCTCTGTCAGAAAAAGTAATTAATTTTGCATCCAAATCTTTAGTTATCCCGACCCCTTGTTCATAAGGAATACTGTCATCATCGTTTGAATGCATCACTATAAATTTTTCAGATAATAATTGTATTTTGGAAGTATTTATTTTATATTTAAAAAAATCCGGATACGCTTCCCCATCGTTACGTTTTCCGTTTTCTAATCGATTAGAAAAAGCTGAAATCAGAATAACCATTTTAACTTTAGGACGATATTTATCTAAATAAAGAAGAACCGCTCTTGTTCCCAAACTATGCCCAACTAAGACTAAAGGCTTAGAAGTTTTTTTAACTTCCTGATGAATTGTATTTAACCAAAATTCTGCATGCGGATGTTCTCCACCTGGTAAATCAGGAACAGCAAAATCTGCACCCAGTTTTTTTAATTCAAGAGAAGTATTAGGATACCAGTCTGCTTTTTAAGACGCTGTGTACCCGTGTACAAAAATTATTTTGAAATCACTCATTCGTCAATTATATCTTAGATTCCCACTTTCGTGAGAATGACATTTCGGTCCTATCTCGTCAGATTGAGAACTTGGGTAGCTCTTGCGTAGTCATAAGGATTTACAAATATAGCCGTTACCTGGCCGAAATAATTTCGGAACATATACGCGTTTATATGGTAGGCTTCAAGTATCTCTTTTGCCAATTCGGCCTCTATCCGGTCTGAAAATTTCTTAACCAGCTTTAACTGCTTCCTGAATTCACGCTTTATTTTTTTAAGCATATAAGAATTGCATTCAACTTTTAATTCTATAAATAGTTATGCAATCAAATTTAAAAAAGTTTCACCAAGTCAAACCTGATTTCAGGTATTATATAATAGACTTATGTTCATCTTAATTTTTACTTTACTTTTTGCCGTGCCTGTTGCCATATTTGCCACCCAAAACACTCAAACCGTAACGGTAAAAATGTTGCAATATACTTATTCTTCTGTTCCCCTCTATCTGGTAGTTTTAATCACTCTCCTGGTTGGAGTGACTTTTTCCTGGCTAATTCACGTAATTGACATTTTTTATTCCTCTTGGGAAATCCGAAATAAAGTAAACGCCATCAAACAGGAAAAGAAAAAAAATCTCGATTTAGCTAAAAAACTGCATGAACTTGAATTGGAAAATGCCGAGATTAAGGGAAAATATAATCCAGATGAAGTCGATGAAAAATCCCTATGACCGGAGTACTCGAAAATGCCTGGCGTATTTTAAACTTCACAAAAAACCTTCAGGTCCGTATAATGCGTTTTTTAAATGATGAATTCTTGGTTGGCGTAACCGGTATTATTTTCAACAATAAAAATAAGGTTTTGCTGGTCAAACATACCTACAGAAATTTAGAGTGGAGTCTACCCGGCGGATACCTTAAGGCAAAAGAGCATCCCACAGAAGGATTGGAACGTGAAATTCTGGAAGAAACAGGGTTTACCGTAAGCATCGATAAATTACTTAAAATACGTACGGACAGAGAAACCGGTAGGTTGGATATGTGCTATTTTGGAACATTTATCGGCGGAGATTTTAAAAAAAATAACGAAGTAGTAGATTTTCAATTTTGCGAATTTGATCAACTGCCGGTTCTTATTCCCGATCAGGTATTGTTTATTAAACAGGCCTATGAAAAACGAAAACAAATTTTAAAACACTTGGATAATGCTGCTCAAGACAGGAACTTGAACTGGTTAAGAAAATTGTTGAAGAATAACTAAATTTTCTCTAACAAAATAACAGAAAATACGGTATAATTAGCTACTTAATAATACCACTTCGTACTGCTTAATTTGAGCTTCGCAGGGTATTAATTTCTCAGGTATATTTAACTTATTAATATGCAAATAAAGAATATCGCCATTATTGCCCACGTCGACCATGGCAAAACCACTCTAGTGGATGCCATCCTGAAACAAACCCATACTTTCCGGGAGAATCAGAAAGAAATGGGTGAAACTCTTATCATGGATTCCAACGACCTGGAAAGGGAAAAAGGCATTACCATTCTGGCTAAGAATACTGCCGTCTTTTACCGGGGAACCAAAATAAATATCATCGATACTCCGGGACATGCTGATTTTGGCGGCGAAGTAGAGAGAACCATCAATATGGCCTCAGGTGCAATACTTCTGGTTGATGCAGCAGAGGGTCCACTCCCCCAAACTAAATTTGTCCTGAAGGAAGCCCTCGAAGCCAAACTGAAAATTATTCTGATCATCAATAAAATCGATAAAAAAGACGCCAGGCCTAAGGAAGTCCTGCTTGAAGTAGAAAATCTCTTTTTGGAACTTGCTGAAGATGAACACGCGCTTCACTTTAAAAAACTTTTTTCGGTAGGAAGAGACGGTAAAGCTTTTACCGAATTACCCGATCATTATTCTTCAGACTTGAATGGGGATCTGACTCCTTTATTCGAAGCCATACTTGCCGATGTACCTGATTCTGCCGTTAACCTGGATAAACCGTTTCAGATGTTAATTTCTACACTGGATTATGATAATTATGTCGGAAAACTTTGTATCGGTAAAATAACTCAGGGCAAACTTAATAAAAATGACAAAATAGCTCTGGTCGATGAACAAAAAATTCTTGGAACGTTTAACGCCCAAAAACTATATACTTTCGAAGGCTTGCAAAAAAAAGAAGTTGAGCAAATTAGCGCCGGAGATATTGTAGCTATTGCCGGTATCCCCGATCTTACCATCGGTCAAACCATTACAGATCCGAACCATCCGGCGAGCCTGCCTAAAATATATGTTGAAGAACCAACGATTAAAATTACAATCGGTCCCAATACCAGTCCTTTTGCCGGCAAAGAAGGAAAATTTGGAACCTCCAGGCAAATTAAAGAAAGATTGTTAAAAGAAAAAGAGACTAATGTAGGTTTGAAAATCGAACCGGATGCAAAATCAACACAGTTTACGGTTCACGGTCGCGGCGAACTTCATCTAGCTGTTCTAATAGAAACTATGCGCCGTGAAGGATTTGAATTACAGGTATCCAAGCCTGAAGTAATCTATAAAACAATAAATGGTGTCATAAATGAACCTTATGAAGAAGTTATTTTGCATACTCAGAAAGAATATTTGGGAAAAATTACCGAAGAGTTCGGCAAAAGAAAAGCCGAACTTCTGGATATGGTAACAGATGATACTAAAAACGACGTCAAATTAAAATACAAAATCTCGGATAACAACCTGTTGGGAGTGAGAAGTATTTTGATTACCCAGACTAGAGGAACAACAACTCTTAATACTTTTTTCTTGGGTTATTTTCCTAAAGGTGACAAAATTGATTCGGTGAGAAACGGCGCACTAGTTGCAGTTAAACCCGGCCTGTCTCTATCTTATGGAATAGCCAAAGCACAAGAAAGGGGCGATCTTTTCATCGGACCGGGAGTAAATATTTATGAAGGAATGGTTGTCGGAGTTGCCAGCCGGAATTTGGATATTGAGGTAAACATTTGCAAAGCAAAACAATTGACTAATAACCGTTCAGTCGGAGAAGGAGTAAAGATTCAATTAACTCCGCCAACAACCTTAACCCTTGAACAGTCTCTTGATTTCATTAACGAAGATGAACTCCTAGAGGTGACTCCACTATCATTGCGGATCAGGAAAAAAGTGCTCAATACTACTCGAAGAAGGGTCGCAAACCGTAGTAATTAATTTTTTGATTGTCATCCGCGCGAAAGCGGGGATCTATTTTTTCTGGTCCCGTCTAAAGCGGGGGACGATTCAACCAGATTAACTTTTTGTGAGTCATGTAAAGTATTGCTTCTCCAAAAAATGTTGATGATGCTTTTCCAATTCATATATTTTCTTAGACATTTGCTTACTTAATTATTATGATATACTATTTAAGCGTGAAAACGACGAAATATTTTAGAGAGCAAGTATCAAGAAAAAGGTCTTATCTAAAAACAAGCTGGATTAATAAGGCAATAAAAAAACCCTATCAAAAAGAAATACAGGAAGATGGTAGAATTAGGTATTGGATTTATATTCCAAAATTAAACAAATATTTAAGAGTTGTAACTTTACAAGACGGAAAAACAGTTCACAATGCTTTTCCTGATAGGAATTTTAAAATAAAAATATCATGAAATTTCACTACTATAAAGATACTGATTCTCTCTATATTGATTTGTCTGAAAAAAAAAGTTCAGATTCAAAAGAAGTGGCTCCTGGTGTAGTATTGGATTTCGATAAGAATGGAAAAATTGTCGGAATTGACATCGATAATGCTAGTCAACTCGTAAACTTATCAAAATTAGAGTCAAAAGGAATTCCTCTAAACAAGCAATTTCTTCCTCAATAATCTTCTTTAATCTATAATTACTTTATGCATACGATTAAAACAGTTGCTTATCTTTTAATTGAAAATAAAAATTTACTCTTGGTCAGAGCGCGGAATAAAATTGCCTTTTATATGCCCGGCGGTAAACAGGATCCGGGAGAAAATTCGGTTACCGCACTTATTCGCGAAATAAAAGAAGAAATAGGAATTGTGAAAAATTTAAAAAATAAAGGTTATATAGATTAAGTTTTCCAATTTTAAAGCTTGTTAGGATTGACCTTGATGATTTTATCGTCTCCTAGATTAGGAATGCCTCTTCCGTCCTGATTGCTAGTAGTTATATACAGCATTCCATCTTGCCCTTTAATTACTTCACGAATCCTCCCGAATTCTCCCTTAAAATGTTCCTTCAAAGTTACTTTTTCACCTTCGAGTACAGCTTCATAAAGAGTCTGGCCTCTTAATCCGCCAAAAAACACTGAGTTACCGATAAATGCGGCTCCGGCCGGAGCCCAGGTAGCATTCGGTCCTGAATGTATAATTGGCGTAATCATTCCCACCTGAGTTTGGTCTCCCTGAATAGTCGGCCAACCGTAATTTTTTCCGCTTTCGATTAAGTTTAATTCGTCCAGGCCTGATTGTATTCCCGATCTTCCGTGTTCCGTCGACCAAAGTCTTCCCAGACTGTCCCATGCCAATCCCTGAGGATTTCGATGACCAAAAGAATATACTAAATTGTTAAATGGATTATTTGAAGCTGGCTTGCCATCATCAGTAACCCGCAAAATTTTCCCGGCCAGAGAATATCTGTCTTGGGCTTGGGATGAATTTTGTGCGTCACCGGTTGTGATGTATAAAAATTTATCGGGACCGAACGTAATACGGCCTCCGTTGTGATTGGAGTTACCCGGAATCTTATCAACTATTATTTTTTCATCGATCAACTTTCCATCTTTATAAATCATTCTCACGACTCGATTAAATGTATCATTCTCCTCTCCGCTATATGTGTAATATAAATAAACGAATCCGTTGGAAGAAAAGTCTGGGTGTAAAGCAATTCCTAAAAGCCCGCCCTCTCCGATCTCTTTTACTTTTTCCAAAGTTGCAACGGGGCTTACCTGAAGTTTTCCGTTTTTATCTACCAATCTGACTCTACCCGGTCTTTCGGTAACCAGCATGCCTTGGTCTGGAAGAAATGCAATCGCCCAGGGAGTATCCAATCCCTCTACGATTGTTGTTTGTTGAGGAATCTCTGAAGTCGTAATCTCTTGGATTTCTTCAACTTTTTCAGATCCTGTCGGAACTATTGGTAGAGAAGAAATTTTATTTTTTTGCGGGTTAAATAAAGTCCATCCGAGAAAGCCAGTTACTAAAACTAGAAGAATAATAAAAAATTTCATCATAGATCAATTATATCAACCTAATTAATTACCATTCATAAATAAATTTACAGGATTAAAATTAACTTATATAACTAAAAATCTATTTCTCAATGCAATCGCAGCAACAGCCTACATTATAATTATTGCATCGGTGATGTTTTACGGTTCAAAGTTTTCAGAATCGGGTCCAGACAACACAATTATCGAACCGATAGAATTTATTTCTCTCTTTACCTTATCGGCTGCGGTAATGGGATTTATTTTCGGTTACCAGCCGGCCCAACTTTATTTTGACGGCAAGAAAAAATTGGCTGTCAATCTATTTCTCCAAACCATCGCCTACTTTGCAGTCATTACTTCTCTTATTCTTACCTTGTTTTTCTCAGGAGTTTTAATTAAAAGAAAATAATATCGAATCTCTGATCAAAATCTACTCAATTCCCGAATTAAAGAACTTCAATTGCAGGAAATTTGAATCCTTATTTGGAAATTTGGTATTTGAGATAATCCTTGGAATTACAAGCCGAAAGCTCATAACTGACCGGAATATGCAAAGCTACTATTTCGAAAAAGTAGGTTTAATTTCAGGACTGGGGGTTATTTTCTCAATGGCATAATTTTTTTTAATTTCCTGTTTTTCCTTTTTCTGCGCTACTCGACTGATAATAAAGATTGAGTAAATAATAAACATCAGCACGAACAAACCAAAGGCTGCTACAAACAGAGTAAAAAATTTTTTTATTTTATCAAGATCCATCATAAATTAAACAACATCTACTTAATTCTATAAGGACTGTGGCAAAAATCAATAATATAAATCTTTATTCCTTCTTTCAGCTATTTTTCAGATTCAGCGGTATAATATTTGGACTATGCGAATACTTGTCGTAGAAGACGAACATCGGATCGCCAACTCAATTAAAAAAGGACTTGAATTGGAAAATTACGCAGTCGATGTTGCCTACACAGGCAACGAAGGTTTTGATCTGGCTTCAACCGAAGATTACGATCTGATACTTCTTGACCTTTTGTTACCCGAAATGGATGGAATTACACTTTGCACTAATCTTAGAAAAAATAAAATTCATACACCTGTTTTGATCTTGACTGCCAAAGGTCAAATTCAAGATAAGGTTACCGGGCTTGACTCTGGAGCTGACGACTACTTAACTAAACCGTTTTCGTTTGAAGAACTTTTAGCCAGAGTCCGGGCTCTTTCGCGACGGCCAAAAACCGCTTTAGCTGAAATATTGAATGTTGGAGATTTGCAGCTTAACACCAGATTATATCATACGACACGTGGAGCCAAACAGATTAGGCTTACCAAAAAAGAATTCTCCTTGCTTGAATATCTTATGCGAAACGCCGGAAAAATTCTGAAAAAAGATCAGATCGTCACACACGTCTGGGACTATGACGCGGACATTCTCCCCAATACGGTAGAGGTATATATTAAAAATTTACGTAATAAGATCGACGTTCCTTTCAAAAACCCCTTAATTCATACAGTCAGAGGTTTTGGTTACAAAATTGGCGGAATTTAACCATGTTTATAAGCGCCCGAATTAAACTAACGGCTTGGTATCTGCTGATAATAATGTTTATCAGCCTTTTCTTCAGTTTGGTTATCTACCGTGTATTAACCCAAGAGTTTGAGAGGTTTGAAAGACAGCATCGTTTTCGAATCGAACGACAATTCAACCAGGATTACTTTCCTCCACCTGGATTTCGGCAAAGATTTACATTGCGTCTTGATCCTGAGTTGATCAAAGAAACTAAAAATAGATTGAAATTTATGTTGATTATTATTAACTCCGGAATTCTGGTTATTTCGGGAGGGCTCGCTTATTTTCTTGCCGGACGCACGCTTCGACCAATTAAAGATATGGTAGAAGAACAAAACAGATTTATTAGCGATGCTTCACATGAACTTCGAACCCCCTTAACTTCCTTAAAAACCGCTATGGAAGTATCCCTGCGCGACAAAAACCTTTCATTGATGCAAGCCAAAAAATTAATCTCGGAAAACGTAGACGAAGTCAATAAACTTCAGTCCCTTTCCGATCAGTTGTTGCGTTTAGCACAATTCGAAAAACCTAAAGGTAATCTAATTTTTGAAAAAATAAACTTACATCAGGTCGTCCAAACTGCAGTAAACAAAATTAGACCGATCGCCAAAATCAAAAATATTTCAATTAAGACAAAATTTCAGGATCGAAACATTGACATATCTGGACATAAGGAAAGTTTGGTAGATCTCTTCGTAATTCTTTTGGATAATGCCGTCAAATATAGTCCAAGAGCAAGCGGAGTGGAAATAAAAACCTGGTCTAATGACGGCTCAGCCCAGGCTTCCGTAACAGACAAAGGTATCGGCATAAGCAAACAGGATCTGCCGCTTATTTTTGACAGATTTTACAGAGCGGAAACTGCACGTTCAAAAAACCGTGCATATGGATACGGCCTCGGCTTATCAATCGCAAAAAAAATAATCAACCTTCATAAGGGGATTATTAATGTAAAAAGTGAGGATAAAACAGGTACGATTTTCACAGTGCAACTTCCAAGGATTAAAAAATAATAATTCTCTTTAAGCATAACTTCAGATTTGAATTGTATTCTGGACATAGACTGGAGGTGATATAAATGAAAAATAAAATGTTAATTGCTTTGACTTTTTTAGGAATCGTTCTATTTGCCGGTGTAAAAGTTAATGCGCAAAATGAGAATTTTCACAGTAATTTAATTAAAAAAATTGCCGAGAAATTCAATCTCAAAGAAAGTGATGTATCTTCGGTTTTTACTGATTTTCGTAACGAACGTCAAGCAGAAAGACAAAAAGAGATTGAAGAGCGACTGACTCAAGCCGTCAAAGACGAAAAGATTACGGAAGCTCAAAGACAGGCAATTCTCAAACACCATGAAGAATTGAAAAATAATCAACCCGACCCGGAAGAATTCAAGAACTTGACAATGGAACAAAGACGGCAAAAGATGCAGGAAAAAAAACAGGAAATGGAATCCTGGGCGTTGGAAAATGGATTGGACCTTGACACTATACATGGATTGATGGGCTTCAGTCAAGGGTTTGGCAAAAGGAGATTTTGGTCCAAGTAATGAATAAGCCCAATAAATCTGAGAAAACTCTCGGTGACGACCGGGAGTTTTCTGACAGATCGTTTTCAGCTTTTTTTCAGATAGCCAAGTTAAGATTCGTTTAAATGAAAATTTTTCAGGTTATTTCAGCCGTAAAAAATAAATTTTTAAAAACTAGTTTCTGGAAAAAAATAATAATTCTTTTGCTATCGGGAAGTCTTGGAGGTTTTATTACTTTCAAAATAAAAATTTCGCAAAATGCTAAACCTCTGTATCAGACTGCTCAAGCAGAAAAAGGAACCTTAGTCGTATCTGTTTCCGGATCGGGAAATGTTTCAACGACTAATAGTGCATCTGTCTCAACTCAAGCAACTGGCGTAATCTCCGAGGTCTTTGTCAAAGACGGAGATCAGGTCAAAACCGGAGACAAGATTGCCGAGATCGAACTCGATCTGCAGGGAATACAAAGAACCTTTAAATCTTTAGCTAATTATCAAAATGCCAAAAATACTTTAAACACGGCTCGCGCTAACCTCTATACGACCCAATCAGACATGTTTACAAACTGGGATATGTTTTATGAACTCGCAACCAACTCTACTTATCAAAACGCCGATGGAACGCCCACATGTAAAAATTTAGATTGGGAGGTGGTATGTACGACTTTAGAATAGATTAACTCAAATTGGCAATTTCAGTAATTCAGAACGGACAGGAAGATTTTGTCGAGTTTACACCCGATAAGACAGTTAAGTTAGAATTCTACTGTTCTGTCAGTAACCATAAACAAATGGGAATGGTTGGAACATTAACGGTCGAGTAAAAAAATTAGCAGATGGTCACTCTTACTTGCTGATTGTACAAACTGCTGAGTAAAAAAGGGATTGTTTAGAAAATTAATCTTCAGGTTTATTTCGCTATTCAAAACTATTGTATTTGGATTCAACTTCTGTCGGAGAAAGGACATAATTATAAAACTCCACTTCATCAATATGTCCCTGGAACATTGAATTATAAACTGACAAACCCCCTATAATTAATGAATTATTATTTTCTTTTATATTGATATGGTCACTCTTGACCAAAGTTCTATCTACCCCATCAACATAAACTAGACAAATATTTTTTTCTCGTACTAACGTAATATAGTGCCAACCATTGTTACCAAGAAGATATCCTCCTTCATAATCAGTGTATGAATCACTATATGATTTGCCATCAGAGGTACGGCAATAAATTTCTCCTTTATCCCCAACAATCAATGCAAATCCACCGTCGTAACTATTTGTATTTGAAATTAAAGCCGCATTACCTTCTGTACTAATTCTATTAGCCCACAATGAAAGGCTAAAATCACCTTTAATTGTTTTATTTATTAACGCAGTATTTGAAATTTCAATATAGCTGTCTTTACTTCCAGAAAAACTTACTGCTTGCCCGATTTTCCCCTTAACTGATTTGATATTATTAAGAATTGCTGAATTCAACATGCCTTTGACCGGATGATATGTAAAAATACCAGAACCATCGTAAACACTATTTGTTAAATTCTCGTCATCATCAAAACTCCAATACCCAATAATTTGCGGAATAGGAGTTGGCGTTGGCATTTCGAATAAATTACTATTTGTTTTTGTCTTATACGTTTGGGGGATTGTCAGAGTTAAACAATCGTATCCTTTTTTATGATTATAAGGAATTTCATCTTTATACATGCTGAAAAGCGTTTCATATCTTTTATTTCTTGAGTCAAATGAAAAGTTGGCACAAAGCTGATATTTAATACTGCTAAGAACTTTATACCCGTATGATTTTCCTGTGTCGGGATCGGTTTTTTTGGCGAACTGGTAGAGCACGTTTAATGAATCAGGAAGTTTGTTATTGGTGGCAAAATAGCTTTGCGTCGCGGATTTTATAGTTTCAAAATCCTTGTACCTTTGCTGATCTTTTCTGATCGCTTGTTGAGAAAAAGGGCTACCCATCAGAGAAAAACTAACCAATACTACGGAAAAAATTAAAATTCCCAAAAGACCGATAAAAAAATTGTACTTAAACATAGACTTTTTTATCTTCTTTAATCTGGTGTAAATAATAAACAAAGACCAGGCCGTTAACTGTTCCTGTTGTTATAAAGTGCAACAAAAAATTAACCGAAACATTTCCATCCAAGAAGTTGTAAACAATACTGATAGCATTAAAAATTAAAAGAAGAAAGGTAAAAAACAAAGTAAGATAGGTTAAAACTTTTCTGGATTTTAATTTCCTTACTTCCGGATACTGTCTTGTCCTTTTAACAATATTTAAAAATAAAAAGGCGAAAATCGGGTATGTAATTATCAATCCAGCAACATAAAAACGTAGTAAGGATAAATTAAAATCCATTAAATAATTACTTACTTCTTGAAGTTTCAAGCTGCTTGGAATCCAATGATCAATAAATATATGAAGAGTTGACGAAAGAGTTATCATCATAATGTATAAACTAAAAAAAAGTAGGACATGCTCAAAACTATCCCAAAGTCCATGAGTTAAATTTCTCTCATTTTTATTATCCATGGTTATTTTTCTACCTTTTTGCTGCCGACGATGACTACTAGAATCGACGATTCTGAAGCTGAATTCTCCTTACTTAAAACATAGGTTTTGCTAATTACAGCCTTAAGTTTTTCCAAAAAGGCTTGCTCGACAGTTTTTTTTGCCAAAACTTTAGTCTCTTTATAATCGTAATTATCAGCGTTGCCGGTTTCGCCAACCTTAAATCCTTCCTTTTCAAGGATATCCTTCATTTTTGAAGCTTCACCAGTGATTCCGCTGCCGTTTAAAACTCTTATCGGGTATTTATTTAGTTTGACCTCGTCACTGGCTACTTTTGTCGGTTGAGCTGTGGGAATGGTTGGTCTGGTTATACCGCTTGCTTTTGTTGTTGTCGTCTGTTTTTCTGATTTTTTGGAAAAATAAAGCCAGCCAGCTCCTGAAATCAATAGCAAAAAAAACACAGAAAGACCGATCATTATTAATTTACTATTATTTGGTTTATCGGATAAGGAGGATAACTCTGCGCTACTGATCGGAACAGAAATCGGTCCAGACGGCTGGGTTGGAGGCGGTGAAGGCTCGGCTGAGACTGTTTCCACCGCGGGAGCGATTACATCATCTTTCACTTCACTTGTCTTATCGTCAACCATTGGTAAATCTGCTTTTTGCTCTGGTGCCGGTTTTTCCTCTGCAGATATTACCTCCGAATCTGAGGCTTTTGCCTCTTCATCTGCCGGTATTTCATTAACCTCAGGCTTTGCTTGGACTGAGTCTGGAGCAGCTTCAGCCGGTTGCGGCAGCTTTGCCTCATCGACAACCGTAGTTTCGTCTTTTGCTTCCGCATGTTCCGGTAGCAGATTTTTAGGAGGTTCTATTAAGTTTTGCATTTTATCTTCGGAAGGTGCATGTTGATCTGTTTTCTTTTTTTTGCTTGATAATTTCATAATTTTATTTTAACGGGTAATTAATGGTGTTGGACTGGGAGTAATTTTTTCTACGGCATAACCTTTCTGTATTTCCTGTTTTTTCTTCCTGTCCTGAGCAATTTTACTGATAACTACAATTGAATACATAATAAAAATTAAAGCAAATATGCTGATTGCTGCCAAAAAAAGAGAAAAATATCTTCTTACACTGTCAATATCCATTTTAAAACATATTAATGTTTATCTTATTCTTACAAAGACTATAGTA
The DNA here is from genome assembly GCA_001789645.1 of Candidatus Roizmanbacteria bacterium RIFCSPLOWO2_01_FULL_37_12. GTDB lineage: Bacteria > Patescibacteriota > Microgenomatia > UBA1406 > GWC2-37-13 > 2-01-FULL-40-13. Next base: position 7,684 of record MGAG01000032.1, on the reverse strand, counting down.
AAAGTCAATAAACATGACCAAAATTGAAGCAATACAATATTTTTAAGGAATTTCAAAAAATACTATTTTTCTAGCTTAAACTTAAAAAAATTAATTCGGATAAAGACCACTACCCATACTATTTAAAATCTTCGAATAGTAATCCATAAAACTCTTAAATGAAATAATTATTACTAAAATAGATAGTATGGTAAGCCCAATTGAAATTACTCCGACTGCCTTCGACTTTGCACCATCTTGTTTTAAGTATTTGAAGGCATAACCTAAACCGAAAGGCGGCAATAAAAAACTGATTGAATAAATCAATAACTGTTTTCCCAACGAAGTTGACAATGGTTTTTCCCGCAAAGTATTACCGCAGTTCGGGCAATAATTCCAGCTTATTTGAATCGGTTGTTTACAAACATTACACGAAGTTTTTTCTTCCACAATAAAAGTGTACCATCAAAGCATTATTTCCTACTTGACATTTATTAGTTTTGGGTATATATTCATAATATAGGCAAATTTAAATAATCCACCTGTTCTTACTTCAAACCTTTTCAGTTCTGTTCGAAGAAGGTTTGAAGAGCGAACTTTGGTGGACATAAGAAACTGTAAAACTCATTGTTACTCGTTAACAGTTTCTAATGGAAAGCAGGTGATGAAATATGTTCTATCAAAATAACTGCGGCGGATATTGTGAGCCGGAAGATTATGAATTGACAAAAAGCGACCGAAAAGCACTTCTTAAAGAAAAAGAGGCGGTTCTGGAAGCAAAATTGGCAACCATCAGACATTGGATAGAAACGATAGACAAAGAAGAGTCTGAAAAAAAATAGAGAAAGCCTTTAGACCCCCAGCTCTTTCTTAGCGGAGAGGGCTGGGTGAGGCTTTCTCAAAATTATGATACTATAAACTAAGCATTTAATCAAGAATTTATGGGAAGACCGCATTGCGACTATAATATTGGATTTTATCCTGCATACGATACCTTTAAACCGGAGGGTATTGAGTGTGATGACTGCATTGAATTATCTCCGGAAGAAATGGAAAGTTTAAGATTAAAAAATATTAAAAATCTCGATCAGACAGCCGCCGCAAAAAAAATGGGCGTATCGCAAAGCACTTTTCAGCGAGTTCTTACTTCGGCTTATAAAAAAGTTTCCTTGGCACTAATCGAAGGAAAAGAATTAAAAATATTAACAAAGAGGCCTTAATTGTTTTTTTCTATAGTCTAAACAAAAGTTAAAGCAGTTCCTGTTTTATCGGCGCGACCGGTTCTGCCAATCCGATGAATATAAACTTCATATGATTCAGGAGGGTCATAATTAATCACATGCGTAACATTGTCAATATCCAGTCCTCTTGATGCAACATCGGTAGCCAAAAGTATGCGGATTTCATTTCTTTTAAATCTATCCAAAATTCTCAGGCGTTGGGACTGTCTTTTGTTGCCGTGAATTACATCCGCATTAAATCCCCTGTCAACCAATTCATCAGAAAGTCTTTGCATCCCCCATTTTGTTCTGCCGAAAATAAGTACTTTTTCAAACTCTTTTTTGACTAATAAATCATGCAGTTGCTCGATTTTTTTGATTTTATCCGAAACTCGGATTACATCGTGTCTAATATTCTTCAATATATCCTGTTTTTTAACCGATATGGTAACCGGATTTTTGACAAATCTGTTCAGCAATTGTTTAACTTTTCCGTCAACGGTTGCCGAAAAAAACAGAGATTGTCTTTTTGCTGCCAATAAAGATATGAAATATTTAATTGAAGCCAGGAATCCGATATCTACCATCTGATCGACTTCGTCTAAAACTATAGTGTCAAAAACCGAAAGATTCAGAATTCTTTGTTCAATTAAATCCTTTAATCTGCCGGGAGTTCCGATTACAAAATTAGGATTCCTTCTTAAATCGCTCATCTGCCTATGTATGTTTGTTCCACCGATTGCCAAAGCACAGTAAATATTAGTTCCTCTGGCAAACTCAATAAATTCATTTTTAATTTGATCAGCTAATTCTCTCGTCGGAATTATTATCAGAATGTTTTTATTCCTGTTTTTACCGACTTCATCAAGTAGAGGAATTAAAAACGCCGCTGTTTTTCCGGTGCCGGTATTGGCAATTCCGATAACATCCTCTCCTTCTAGAATCAGCGGGATAACCTGATCCTGGATCGGGGTCGGAACAATATAACCTCTGGCCGCGATATTTCTTTTTAATGTTTCACTGATATTAAAACCGGCAAAAGAATTTACAGCTACGTATGGTTTTTCCTCCGTAGAAGTTTGAACGCTATAATTGACTAAATTAGAAGGATCATACGAGCGAATCGGACGATTACTCCTAGAAAAATTCCTTCGATAACGATTATTATTCTGTCTATACATAAAAATTACTTAAAACTGAAAATTGGGGAGTTCTAATAATGAATGCGGTGAAGTGCTGGATGAAGCTTCTTAACCTGAATCAAATCAAAACTCAATAGGTATTATTATATCAAATTTTAGTCGGTTTTGCTACCAGTTCTTCTTTCTCTAGTTTCGTCATCTGCTTAACCTCATATTCTCTCACCATTGCTTCTTGAATAGTATTAAATTCTTCAAAATAAACAAGCCTTACAGGCTTTTTTGCCCTCAAATATTTTGCACCTCTTTGACTGTTTGAGTTATGCTCTTTAATTCTCTTATCCAAATTATTGGTCTGTCCGGAATACAAGGAATTATCCGAACAGCGAAGCATATAGAAGTAATGCATTTTATTTCTAATATATACTGATATTAATGTGGCATCCCAAGCAGATTGCCTTAAATTTCTAAAAGATCGATGGATGAGTAATTTTTGCTATTGCTTGAGGTCGCTGTTTCTTGATAAATTCTGCTATCGGCCTTTCACCCCTTGTCGTTTGTGTCTCTAATATTCTTTACAAAATCAACTAAATCAAAAATCCTCCAGGCAAAATTTTCACTGTCTGCAGCTTGATTAATACTAAATCCGCCACTTCCAATTAAAATATGCGGATTTTTAATCTGAATAGCCAATCCTAAGAAAGACACTCCAATCATACTGGCATTAATGAATTGTAATCCTTCTTCGGTTACGATTGCAATCAATTTGCAACCACCACTTTTTATTAAAAGCCTGATTACTTCCTGCGGACTTTCTTTATTATGTTTAGATTTTTGCAATTGTGTCGTTAACTCCGCCGTTACCATTGCACTACCGTTTGCTATTATTCCACTAGCTCTCACTAGGTTATTTCCATGTACAGGATTTGCCGAAGCATTTGCCAGTTCGAAATATTCTTTTAATTTAGAAAATGCGGCTTTTGTTGTTGCTGACTGGTTTTCTACCAATTTAGGACTGAATGTTTGTCTATTTCGTATTTTTTCCATATATTTTGGCTCTGATTGCCGCTTTTAGCCAAAGAGTATCTTTTTCCTGGTTAAAAGCATCAAGTTCTATAAACCGCTTTGCTAATTCAGTTCGATCCGGATTGTCTTTTTGCCAATCGTGACCAAAAAAAGCAGTAATTTTTACAAGATTCGGCTGTAACCTGTCAAGAAGAATTAGCTTTTTTTGCATGGACAAAATTATATCATTACCTATAGTAATTTTCAACACTTTTAAAAATCGTGTGATGCTGAAGTTAATTATATAACTAATGACAACTTTTCAAGGCAAACTTATAGCAAGCGGAAAATCAAATTTAGTAAGGGATCCACACCTTTCTGTTTAATAGACCTCTTCCTCGATTTTTTTTCTGGTTCATGCGCGTTCAATCTTGTAAATCAACCCTTATAAGTCAAATTCGTCACACCTGATAGCTGTAAATATATAAAGATTAATACTGTATAATATAATTATCAGTATCTGTTTTATTCTATGTTTATATTTAGTAAATTCAAAATCACCACTCTCGCTTTGTGCTTAATTATAATTAGTACTATTTTTTTAGCCCTTAATAAAGTCACAACTACTCAGGCTGCAAATATTCAGGCTACTTTGGTTAGAACGATAAATACTGCCGCCTGGTCTCCCAATAGTCCGGATCCTGCCGGTTTGGAATATCGGGCTTCTACAAATACTCTTCTGGTTACTGATTCGGAAGTGGAAGAAATGCCTAACTATTATCAGGGAAAAAATATGTTTGAGTCTCAGCTTAGCGGTTCTTTAGTAAATACATATAACACGACACATTTTTCAAACGAACCGGCAGGACTTGCATTAAATTCTGCCAACGGCAATATATATTCTTCCCATGATGGTCAAAAAAAGGTCTATGTTATCAAATTGGGCCAAGACGGATTATGGGGAACACCCGATGATGTTATTACTTCTTTAAGCACGTCTGCATTTGGCAGCAATGATCCGGAAGGATTAGCCTATGGTTCGGGAAAATTATTTATAGCCGACGGAGTCGGAACGGAAGTGTATACTGTTGATCCCGGTCCAAACGGCCAATTTGATGGAATTGCGCCAACAGGCGATGACACCGTCACACATTTTGACACTGCTGTTTATGGCCAAGCCGATCCTGAAGGAATTGCCTTTAATTCAACTAATAATTCTTTATACGTTGTCAGCAATAATGGAGGTAAAATTGCCAATAAAATATCTGAGTTCTCGCTGAATGGTAATCTGCTAAATGAGATTGATATATCATTTTTGGGAGCCCGCTCTACGGCGGGATTGGCGTTTGCTCCAGGAAGTAACAATCCGGCAATAAATAACATCTATATTGCAGCCAGAGGAGTTGATAATAATTCCGATCCCAACGAAAATGACGGTAAAATCTATGAAATTACCCTCTCCGGAGCCGCACCTACTGCGACCAATACACCGACTCCGTCACAGCAGGGCAATTTATTGATCAACAGCGGTTTTGAGCTAGACGCCAATAGCGATAGCAAACCGGATAATTGGACATTGAAAAACTTTTTTACCCGGTCAAATACGCTGGTTCATGGCGGTAGTTTCAGCGGAAGGCATTCTTCAACAACAGATAACGGTTATACTATTTTGCAAAAAGTAACCGGAATTACGGCCGGGAGTACTTATAGTTTTAGCGGTTGGACCAATATTCCTGCAACTACAGATTCCTTTACCTATAAATTACAAGTCCGCTGGTTAAATTCAACTGGCGGCATTATAAGTACTAAAACTGCCAAAACATATACAGCTGCTACATCCGGTTGGAATCAAGCTTCAACTAATCTGGTTGCTCCCGCAGGCGCAACGACTGCGGATATAAGAATGATTGTCAGCAGTCTAAATGCGCAGATATACAGCGACGATCTCACATTCGGCAAATTATAATCTATCTCTTTGAGGGGCGATAATACTGTAAGAAAGTTCATGCCAGTAAAGTGAATTTTTTACCGGCAATTCCGCGTCGGGAAAAAATCAAATTCAAATTTGGATTGTGTAGAGAGCTCACTGCACCCGTAAGGTGTAGATATGTTGTTATAATCACCTGAATTAATATTTAGAGTTGTTAGTTTAGATTGTATCAACAATATCTTCCACTCCGGAGGTGTACAAATCTCTTTCAGCTTTAATACTTTTGATCTGGGAAGAGTACCGAATTTTGTTGGTTTATATGTAGAAGCTCCACCCTTACCCATGATTGATAATGCTTTTTTTCTTTTTTAGAGAATTAAAAAAAGGAGTTATGAATTTTGCGAAAGACAAATAGCTGAAGGGCAGTATTAAAATAAAATATCTCGAAAAAGGCGCTTGGACTCCAAGATAAACAAGATATGAAAATGGGATTGCTGAGACTAGCAGAACAGGAGTAAATTTCTTGCTTAATATAAGTTTTAACCCGACAATCAATGAGGTTAATAAGCTCACCGGCCAAACTATAGACCATGGTTGAGTCCTCAAAATCTCGTGATTATCCCACCAACTTTTAAAATAACCCGTAGTGAATAAAATCAGAGAGGCTAAAGGGATATTGGCTATTGAGTGAGTTAACCAGTATTTAAATATCTTCAGTTGTAAAAATAAAATATTGAAATAGAAACCCCTTATTATGTAAGACTGAATATATACGAGAGAGAATGTAATAAACGCAGTCAGTAAAGAAAAAATAAAAATACGCACCTTGAAATTTCCTGTAACGATTTTGTAGGCGTTAAAAAAAAGAACAAAGAAAAGGGCTGCTCCCCAGAATTTAGAAGTGGCGATTAATCCCAAAGTTATTCCCCGCAGTAAGAAATTTTTTTCGTGGAAAATAATAAAATAAAAATACAATAGAACGAATACTGCCTGCCCCAATTCATATGACGCCTGTGAAGATAAATCCAAAAATAACGGGTCGATTAAAAATAGTAAACAGGCTATTATTGAAACTTTTTCGGATTTATAAATTTTTATTCCAAGTAAATAAACCAGACTTAGGAACAAAACCCCAAATATTATTTCCACGTAATAAGGGTTGTTAAAAGCTATAACTGAGAATCCGTAAAGATAGGCAATAAGCGGCATATGCTGAAAATCAATCTCCGCCGGGTCGCTTCCTGTTGCGTATAAATATCCCGCAGCAATATGGAGTTCTTCATCCGACAGCCAAACTCTTGGGCAGTTTGGCTCATAGGGGATATCTTGAGAACAAAAATATCGGTTGATTAATTTATGGTCAAATTGATAAGTAAAAATTTGCTGCTTGAAGAAAAAAAGTATAAGCAAATAGATTACTATTAATACCGATAAATAAATAAAATTCTTTTTCCCCATAAGCTATAATTTTACTACGGTTTTATTTAAAAGAAGTTGGTGGTGTATTCTCCTTAAGTTATTTTCTAATCTTAAAGCTCATTAAAAAACATTTACCCGGTTCGCTCGAACCTCGAAATGCTTAATTTTAAGCTCTAAAACTATTTAAATTTTAGTTTGTCAAACCGGGCTGAGCGTGTCGGGTTATACCCAGACCGTCCTGATAGCGTTCGAATCCTAAAGTGCTTCGAACCGTGGACAGAGTGTTTTGACAAAACAGCATAATTTTCCCAAAGAAAATTAATCAAATATGTTAAAAAAAGGGGGAAGCAATTGTTTATTATTTCCAATGGATGGTAGCCGTAATAATTTACCTAAAATTAAATAGAAAAATAACATGAAGACAACGATTACTAAGTAGCCAAATCTTTCCATAAAAACAATTCTATCAGAAGTTATAGCCCTTTGGCTCTTCTCAGCGTAAGCCGTCCAACAGGTTAAAATCCTGAATTTGTTGAAGGACTCAAGAGCTTTGGATCTTTGCAACAATTTACTGCTGGAATTGGGACAAGTTATACCAGTCTGCCGAGAAGCAGGTCTAATGGAGCTGTCGAATATTGAAATTTCACAGCGGAGCGGTATTAGAAATTATTTCCAAACGGCTAAACAAAAAGATGCATAAAAAATAATCTTAACATATTGAAAATACATGTACACTGTGCTACTATCCATAACAGTTACTGACTAATACGGTTTTAGATGGGGAGCTAAACAATCATGAAAAACACAAGGCTTTTTTTAAGTATAGCAAGCGCGGTTGTTATTCTTCTTTTTTCTTCATTCTCTACCATCGTTGCTTTTATTACCGACTGGTGGTGGTTTACTGAAGTAGGACGTTGTTATTCTTCTTTTTTCTTCATTCTCTACCATCGTTGCTTTTATTACCGACTGGTGGTGGTTTACTGAAGTAGGAC
>MGAG01000031.1 GCA_001789645.1 Candidatus Roizmanbacteria bacterium RIFCSPLOWO2_01_FULL_37_12 | reverse complement strand
CTCCAAAACTCTATCTAGTGGATTAACTGAATCACTATTGTTATTTGTTATTACAACTTCAGCATGATCGGCTGCAATAGTTCCAAAATTTTTGAGCCTTAGTTGACCAGATACTGAATCACCAGGAGCCATCGCTGTTCCACCAAAACTTGCCACCACGTTATCTTGATTTGTTTCAGGGGTATCATCCGAAAGTTTTAAGTCAAGCGTACCAGTTGCAAAAACATTATCATTACTTGTTCCCTCATCACTAAAAAATGCAAAAGTCAATCCTCCGACGAGTCCCACAACTGCAAGGATTGATAAAATACTAAACCAAATTGATCTATTCATCTTTTTTCACCCCCTGTTAGAAACTTTTAACGAGTTGAAAACGAGTTTAGAGTTTCTTACATCCGCCGAAGCGAATATTTTGTTTGCGTGGACGCAGACCACGAAACAAACATGAGCGAAGGCGGACATTCTATTACAACAATATAATCACTATTTATCCTCTTGTGAAGCTCCATATTAAACAATAAAAGTTGATATCTAATTTCAGCCTAAACCTCTAAAAAATAGTAGTCAAGAGTTCAAAGTGGATACAAGAATATTCAAATACCTCATTTTTTAAACTATAAAAATAATCTTATAATAGCTCATATAAAATCAAATTATCTACGCGTCGTAGTTAGATATCAAAATTAATATTGTATTAACAGGAACTATATAAAAACACTACTCTAAATATACATATTCTAAAGCATTATATTTAACCGCTAGTAAATATTTATAAGGTTAAATTTAAGCAGCTTTGTTTTAATTCGCAGATTTTGAAGAATTTTTACTCCACTATTTTTTTCCCTAATTTTTTGGCAAGTTCACGAAAGAAGCTTTTCAATTGATCTAAGTTCAACGGTTTAATCATTTTGGGAAGAAATTCCAACTCCTCTGCTTTTAGAAAGTCATCACCCAGGGCAAGTACGTCCAACCGGAGCCTAAATTTAACCTCAACCAAATAGATAAGATCCCAAATCTTATATTTTTTCAGTAGAAAAAATAAATCGACATAGTCTTTAGGATTATTTTCTAAATTGATAGTTAATATTTTATTAGCGCCGATATCTTTATCGCTGTCGATCCGGACTCCCTGATAAACTAATCCTTTCTCAACTCTTTTATAGGGAAAATCAAGAAAATCAATCTTTAATTTTTCGTTGCCTTTTTGCAGTTCAAACCACAAAACAGTCTCTTTCTTAGTCATCTTTGAAGTGATATCCAGTTTTTTCATTAACCGGTTCATAATTTTTATGATCAGATTTTGGTCAAACTCTTTTGTAGAAAAAAAGTCAAGATCTTCAGAGTAGCGATGTTGAAAGTAAAAAACACTCAAAGCAGTTCCACCTCCAAAATAAAAATTCTCTCTTAAATTTTTATCTCTTGAAAACTCGTTAAAAATAAGTTTTTGAAACGGCGTAAAAATTAGTTTCCCCATATTAAAAACTTTAGGAATCGTCTGCGGTCGGGTTCAAGATGAAGTTTATCCCAGTATTTTTTTACTAATTTTATAGGAATTTTTTCCTTATCTTTGAGATAAACTCCGTTATTGATCATCCGTTCCAAAATCAGGATTCTTCCCGATTCGGTTTTCTTCAATTCATTGATGTCGTAATCCCAGATAATTACCATAATGCATTAATTTTATCATACTACTTCGCAATCAAAGAAAATTATTAAAAACTTTGAGGTATTATACGACTTAGATTATCAATGTAGAAGTTATCTCTAAACCTATATTTCCGGATTAAACTGAGGCGAAGATATGCGTTTTGAGCAAATGACCGAGGGTGACCCTCATCAGAGGGTGTCGGTCTGCGAAAAACGTCATATCGAGCCGAAGTTTAGAGATGAGTTCTAGATAATTCTTCCTAAGCTCTATAAAATACAGTAGTTAAACATTGAAAGCGAAAGTGTATCATAAAATTTACCAATAAATTTCATTAGAGTAGTTGCGAAATTAAAGAGTCAATTTGTCATTCTCGCTTAACAGAATGACGTAAACACACGTGTTATATTCTTATTTCGCAATAAGTCTATTTTAATTTTGACATTTCCTTAACTATTTGTTATTATTGAATTCAATGAAAAAAGCCCTACTTTCGGCTTTAGTTTTGGGAGCGGTTCTACTCGCTTCTCTTTACGCGGCAAAAAGTGCCAAAAGCGTCGGCCACCAAGAAATAATTAAAAAACTTGAAGACAAAATAATTCCCGACCAATACATAGTCGTCTATAAAGACTCCGTCGCCAATCCCGATTCGGTGACAGACGAGCAGGAAAAACTCCATCTCCTTAAGTCGAAATTCCGTTTTAATAAAGTATTAAAAGGCTATACCGCTGTCTTTACTTCTGAAAAACTGGATAAAATCAAATCGGATCCGAGAGTCGCTTTTGTTACTGAAGACAAGGAAATAACCATAGCCCAATGGTGGAGGCGAAAAAAGTCTCCGACCCCGACACGTACGCCAACCCCGACCAGAAGTCCAACGCCCCCTTCATCCTCCAGTCCAACTCCGACAAAAACTCCAACCCCGACTCCAACCACAGCCATAACTACCCAAACGATTCCGTCTGGCGTCTCAAGAATTGGTCTTACGACTAACGAAGGCGCCGGCGTAGGAGTCGCTATACTTGACACCGGTATTGATCTTGACCACCCGGATCTCTCGGGTAATTTAGTAGCAAACAAAACCTGTATCAGCGGAACATCAACCGGTGATGACGATCAGGGTCACGGTACCCACGTTGCCGGGACTGTCGCCGCTCTCAACAACTCGATTGGAGTCATTGGCGTTGCGCCTCAAGCCAAACTGATAGCCGTAAAAGTCCTTAACTCTCAAGGTTCCGGAAGCTACTCTACTCTGATCTGCGGAATTGATTGGGTTACTGCCAATGCGTCAAATTATAATATCAAGGTTGCCAATATGAGTCTCGGCGGTGGCGGATCTAGCGATAATAACTGCGGCAATTCCAACAACGACGCCCTGCACAAAGCCATCTGCAAAGCCAGAGATGCAGGAATTACCTTTGCGGTAGCCGCGGGTAATAACGCAAGCAATGCCTCAAACACTGTTCCTGCAGCCTACAATGATGCCGTCATCACGGTATCGGCTCTCGCCGACTCCGACGGTCAACCGGATGGTCTTGGACCCAACACTTCCTACGGTAAAGATGATACATTTGCCACCTTCTCCAACTATGGAAGCGTAGTTGATCTTGGCGCGCCCGGAGTCAGTATCCTATCAACACTGCGCGGCGGAGGTTACACAACAATGAGCGGAACCAGCATGTCTACACCTCATGTAGCCGGCGCCGCAGCTTTATATCTAAAAATGAATCCTGGCGCATCCTGGAGTCAGGTAAGAGACGGATTAATTGCAGTTGGCGAACCCCAGAACTCCGGCCATACAGACCTATCCGGCCTCCACTCCGAAAAAGTCGTCAGGGCGGATTCGTTATAAACCTGCATTTTGGATCAATTATCATTTACTATAGGTTTTTATTTGCTATAATAATAGCCTGTGGAAAAGATAAAATACGATTGGCGAAAATTAAAAAGAAATATTCTTGGACTCATATTAATTACGGTTGCATGTCGTCCTGTTTATTCAAAAGAACCCTTAATTATAAGAACAGATTCACCACTATATTTGATTTACACCTACGAAGCAGGGCATTTTCCTTCTTGTCCACCAACTGATTCTTATGCACTAATCACTCAACCAATCTATATCAAATTTGGTGACCGTGGGTTCGACCAATATGGTGATTTAAAAATACTTCCTTCTGGAGAAATAAATTTAGGCATGGGTCCGCCGGATTATAGTATTAATGACGGATCTAAAATAACAGCCATAGAGTTTGTCGAAGCTAACGGTGTAAATAATCGGGTAGTAAAATGTGATAATAAATTATGGTTTGCCAGACTAAAATAATGATTTCTACTCCTCCTTGGTTAAAGATGACATCCTGACTGTCTAAATTTCATCACCTATCCGTCAAATATTGATTCTATTGTATGCGGTCGTCATATAGTTTTGTCAAAATTATTCTAAGAATAGCTTACCGCCACGGCCGGGGAACAATTTACTCTTGAAAATAAGTAGTAGTAGTAGTATTATCACGTCATGATCGAACAATCTTTTAAAACTATAAAAAATATTTTAAGACCTCTAAAAGATAAATTTTCTGGTAAAAACAAAGAAACTCTTGATAACCTTCAACCTTCAAACGATAGTCTCCTAGAATGGAATAAGGCAGTTGATTTAGATTATCAGAATTATACGACTCGCTTTTATGCCGACCCTTCTGTTGAAAATAATTTCATTCTGTGTGCTGATTATCTTGCTAGAATGGGATATATCAGCAAATTGGCAGAAGTGATAAGCCACATCGGATCGACTCAGTGGGGACAATTTTTCACTCTCGACTCTGCCAAAAAACTTTGGTTGCTTCAGACTAAGCAAAAATGTCTCCGAAATGCCACCGTAAAAGAAAGAAATATCGCTAATTCAGCCAATCCTAATGATGGAAAATATTCCCAATTTATAGAAGAACACATGAATTCTGCCAATCAATATTTTAAACAATATAGTCTCGTAACATCCCAAATATCTAAACTTCGATCCTCAACCCCGCTTAAAAAGTAGCATCCTCCACCTCCGGAGTGGAAAAGTTTGTTTTACTTAAGTATAGACTAGTTGGACAACCTTTCCAACCCCAGAGGTTGGAATCCTTACTACTTTTTAAGGAGTTGTTGTCGGTGTATTCGTTGCTATTAAATTTCTTAAAACAAATGCTTTTGCTTTTTCATATGTATTAAAAAAAACACTTTTGAAAACCACTTTAGAAGGTAAAGGCGAATAAGTTGAAAATTGATACTCAACGTCATGAGCTACGTCAAGATAACATACGTCGCCATAACTCTTACTCTCCGGATTTGATTCAACAGCACTGGCACCGCTCTCTCCATCTGTTCCGACTCCAAGGGCATCAACTCCGATATAAGTAGTATCAGGATCGTCTAAGTAACTATAAAAAAATGGCTCAGTCATCTCGCCAAAAGGTTCCTTGATTTGACTGTGGTAAACTCCAGCCCCACTCGGAAAAACCACTTCCATGTAAGTATTACTGTTAGGATCACAGCCTCCTCCTCCAATATTTTGCACTCCGTAACCCAATTGTTCCTCTCCTTCAACATCTTGCGTATCGTTATAAACATAGACAATTGCCGCATCATAGATTGCATCATTATATTTATAGTCTCCCCAAGCAGGAGTCCATGTCAGGGCACGGACACTAAACGGTGCTTCACCTCGATTATATGCATCAACCTGATTAAGCTCAACCGGAAGATATTGATCTTCAAAAATTTGATTTGCTTCATAATTTTCAGCGCAATGCAGCGCGGTTAAATACCCTTCTAATACTCCATCTCTACCTTCATCATCGATGTTTTCCTCGATTACTTCTCCTGACACGCGTAGCGATGTGCAATTGCCATGATTGCCGACACTGATAACATACGAATTTTCATAAAATCCTTCTGGCAATTTTGCTAACAATTCATCGACTACATCTGGATTCTCATATTGAGCCGTTGCAGTGCCTCTTATAAATGGATTCATACCATCTTGAGGATCAACTGTCATCATAGGCAGGCCGGTGTTTGTAGGACTCGGCTCATATGTTGCTGTATGCGCAGGTTGAGAAGGAGAAGGAATCGAAGTCTCTACTGCCTGAACGCGGGTAGCGATAAACTGGCATGCTATGGCAAATAAAGAAACTCCGGTAAAAAAATAGATAGGCAGATTTTTTCTATTGATCTGTGAATGTCTCCATTGATTAACTTTACTGTTTTTAGCTTCCATTTTATTAGTTAATCGATTATTATACCATAAAGTAACTTATATACTATAGGTCCTCAACTCCGCTTAAAAAGTAGCATCCTCCACCTCCGGAGTGGAAAAGTTTGTTTTACTTAAGTATAGACTAGTTGGACAACCTTTCCAACCCCAGAGGTTGGAATCCTTACTACTTTTTAAGGAGTTGTTGTCGGTGTATTCGTTGCTATTAAATTTCTTAAAACAAATGCTTTTGCTTTTTCATATGTATTAAAAAAAACACTTTTGAAAACCACTTTAGAAGGTAAAGGCGAATAAGTTGAAAATTGATACTCAACGTCATGAGCTACGTCAAGATAACATACGTCGCCATAACTCTTACTCTCCGGATTTGATTCAACAGCACTGGCACCGCTCTCTCCATCTGTTCCGACTCCAAGGGCATCAACTCCGATATAAGTAGTATCAGGATCGTCTAAGTAACTATAAAAAAATGGCTCAGTCATCTCGCCAAAAGGTTCCTTGATTTGACTGTGGTAAACTCCAGCCCCACTCGGAAAAACCACTTCCATGTAAGTATTACTGTTAGGATCACAGCCTCCTCCTCCAATATTTTGCACTCCGTAACCCAATTGTTCCTCTCCTTCAACATCTTGCGTATCGTTATAAACATAGACAATTGCCGCATCATAGATTGCATCATTATATTTATAGTCTCCCCAAGCAGGAGTCCATGTCAGGGCACGGACACTAAACGGTGCTTCACCTCGATTATATGCATCAACCTGATTAAGCTCAACCGGAAGATATTGATCTTCAAAAATTTGATTTGCTTCATAATTTTCAGCGCAATGCAGCGCGGTTAAATACCCTTCTAATACTCCATCTCTACCTTCATCATCGATGTTTTCCTCGATTACTTCTCCTGACACGCGTAGCGATGTGCAATTGCCATGATTGCCGACACTGATAACATACGAATTTTCATAAAATCCTTCTGGCAATTTTGCTAACAATTCATCGACTACATCTGGATTCTCATATTGAGCCGTTGCAGTGCCTCTTATAAATGGATTCATACCATCTTGAGGATCAACTGTCATCATAGGCAGGCCGGTGTTTGTAGGACTCGGCTCATATGTTGCTGTATGCGCAGGTTGAGAAGGAGAAGGAATCGAAGTCTCTACTGCCTGAACGCGGGTAGCGATAAACTGGCATGCTATGGCAAATAAAGAAACTCCGGTAAAAAAATAGATAGGCAGATTTTTTCTATTGATCTGTGAATGTCTCCATTGATTAACTTTACTGTTTTTAGCTTCCATTTTATTAGTTAATCGATTATTATACCATAAAGTAACTTATATACTATAGGTCCTCAACTCCGCTTAAAAAGTAGCATCCTCCACCTCCGGAGTGGAAAAGTTTGTTTTACTTAAGTATAGACTAGTTGGACA
>MGAG01000030.1 GCA_001789645.1 Candidatus Roizmanbacteria bacterium RIFCSPLOWO2_01_FULL_37_12 | reverse complement strand
AATCACAATTCCTAAAGAAATAAAAATACAACTACAAATGGGGGAATATATCGATAGAGCAATAGATTACTATATCTTTTCTCGGAGGGCTGTGATGCTCGGAGTTGTTCCCGTTGGTGGTACCCTGTTTCATGTTGCGGTTGAAATGCTTATGCTTTGTGGCTTATCTACAAAATACTCTCAGGATGAACTTAAAAGTAAATTCTCGAAGCATGAATTACCTTACATTTGGTCTGAGTTCAAAAAAATCTTCGGTGATACCGACCTTAGAAAACTCGATAAATTTATTAATCATCATAGACAATGGAAAGAGTTGAGATATCCAGGAAGAAAAGGAAAAAGCTCAACAATCTTCTTTGGTCGTAAAAAACCAGATCCTGAGATTATGAAAAAGAATATGGAGTATAACAAGGCTGATATATTGATTGAAATTAACCTTGAGGAAATGGATGAGTTTATCACCACTGTAGTAAAAGCAATCGGTATAAACCCCGATCACATAAAAATCCACCTGCAAAGGAACAAAGAACTAATAGAGCTTTATTTAACTGAAAATAGTTTTCCACTATTTAAAACCGACTCAATGGTCAACTCTGCTAATCTCTTGAAAGGATAATTATTGAGACTTTCTTCTTCCGAAGAAACTGCAATATGTTGTTTAAAAAAATAAGTTTTTACTTGATGTTGATAAATAAAAAACGCCCGACTACGCCAAAAGAAATTATAGAACAGGCAAATGTAGCGTTTGCCTTGAAATCAAATAATAGTTATAAACTTCGTTCGCTGTGCTCCACACTCCGCTCCCTACAAAAAGTAGGGAGCTTCGCGTGGCAGGCCACACTTCATAGTTAATTCGAAGTTTAAAATCTAATTAAGGAGTGTGCCCAGCGTAACCCGCGTAACGAAGTGAAGTGGGTGAAGTTGGGCTGTTTTTTAATCGTCATGCTAAAATTTGTTTATGTTTTATACCTATATTCTTCTGCTTTCAAACGGTGAAAATTATGTAGGTCATACAGATGATCTTAAACAAAGATATAAATATCATCAAGATGGGAGAGTAATTGCAACAAAAGATTTTAGACCGATAACTTTAGTTTTCTATTCAGCTTTTAGTTCGGAAATTAAAGCAATAAAGTTTGAAAAATATTTAAAATCAAGTTCAGGCCATGCTTTTCGAAATAAAAGATTAATCTAATTAAAATTATTCTTTTAGAAAACCTGCGTAGTCAAAAACATTATAGAAATTAAAAGCACAGGAAATTAAATGATTAAAATTAAAATTTGTTCTTAAGCTAAGACTACAGTCTTTTTTCTTCAATTTATTAACCAAATCTAATCCTTGTTCATATGGAATGATTTCATCTTTTTTGGATAAGTAAATAAGCAACCTTGTTTTTTTAAGATTATTTATATGATGAACAGGACTAATAGACATCCATTCTATTTTTAATTGTTTTAGAGTTACAAATTGTTTTTCTAATAGGAGTTTTTTAAAACCATCATTAACTACTTCCCATGTCCAAACTGTTTCAGCGAAATCTGCTCCTACTGAATTGAGAATAAGTTTTGTTAATATAGTTTCATTTGCTACCAATACGCCTATTACAGATCCCAAACTTATCCCCAATATTACAAACTCCTTTTTTCCTTGCTTTCCCAATGACTTAATTTCCTCAACGACATCTTTTTTTACTTTAAGAATATTAGTGCGAGTTTCTTTTATATCTGGTTTAAGAATATTCTTATCGTAAGAGTAAACTATGCAGCAATAACCAATAAATTTAAGTATATTGGCAATTGGCATCAGCTGCCAATTTTTTCCCTTCCATCCGTTCAAAATAAAAATGACTTTTTTATTTTCTATACCAATTATAGTTTTTGTAAATCTAAACACAGAGTGATTCTATCAAAAATGCTAATTCCTCTCCTAATCTTTACGGTTAAACTCATAAAGTAGTTGAGAAGATTGATTTGAAGTTAAAAAGTTATAAACATCGTTCCCTCCTTCGTCAGATACCGTCTGGTATCTGACTACGATAGGGCAGGCGCTGTGCTCCACATAAACACTTTAGATTGTCAGGATAGTCTAAAGTGATACAATAACCTCTGCATTTAAGCTTTTTAATTTCAGTTTAATTCGTTTGATATACTTTGTTTATGAAATTATTCTTGACTTCATCTGGTGTAACAAACAAAACATTGGAAAAATCTTTACTAAATCTACTAAATAAACCATTTAGCAAATGTAGTTTAACCTTTATTCCAACGGCTGCAAATGTAGAAAAAGGCGATAAAAGTTGGTTAATAAACGATTTGAATAATTTCAGAATATTAAATTTCAAGTCAATTGACATTGTTGATATTTCGGCAGTTTCAAAAGATAGATGGCTTTCTAGTCTTAAAGTGGCAAATATTATTGTCGTAGGAGGTGGTAATACAAAATATTTATTAGATTGGATTAGAAAATCAAAACTTGCAAATCATATTCCTGAATTGATAAAAAATAAGGTATATGTTGGGATCAGTGCTGGTAGTATGGTAACTGCAAAAACAGTATCACTTTCTAGATCAAATATTCTGCATTTCGAGAAAACAGGAAAGTTTGATAGTTGGAAAGGATTAGGATTTGTTGACTTTGAAATTAGACCTCATCTAAATTCAGACTACTTTCCCAATGTTCGTATCCCTTATTTAACTGAATTAGCCAAAAATAATCCGGCTACATTTTATGCCATTGATGATAATACCGCAGTTCAAGTAGTGGATGGGAAAGTAAGCATAATTACAGAAGGTAAGTGGCAAAAATTTAATTAAATTATTTTCCTATGTCAGATGTAATTCCTGCAAATTCAAGATATGTTCCCTTAACTCAACAGCCGGCTTGCTGTGTTCCTACCTGTTTTCAGATGGTCATGTATAAAAATAATATTCTACTTCGCCCTGCTGAAGAAATCGGATACTATCTTGGATTAATAGTTCATCCGGACAGAAAAAAACTATTTTGGAATGTCAGAACTTCAACAGAAAAACCACCCGCAGGTTATGGAACTAGAATTTATGATCCCCAATTTGAACCGAATACTGCATTTAAAAATATGGGGGTTCCACTTACTTGTAAAGTTAATCCAATAACAAACTTTAATAGTTCGGAAATTATAGTGAATTACCTAATTGACAGTGAAAAAGCAAATAAAGATGTTTTGCTTTGTTTTAATCATGGAGCATTGATAGACGATCCGACAAAAAATTGGGGTCATGTCTGTGTGTTTGATAGAATAATTGACGGTAAAATAAGATTGATAGATCCCTCTCCAGATCAACCTAAATGGAAATTAGTAAGTGTTGAGAAAATGTTTCATGCAATGCAAAAGCATGGAGAAAAAAGATCAGCTGGGTTTTGGGAGATTTCAAAAAATAGTTAATAAAAATAGAAACTTAATATATATCAAAACAATATGGAATACGAGACGATAAAACTAGTTGTTTATGTACCAGAAACTCATGCAAATCAAGTTCGTGAAGCAATGGGTAAAGCAGGTGCAGGATTAGTAGGAGATTACAAACATTGCACTTTTTCTGTTAAAGGTGTAGGTCGCTATATTCCACTAGATACTGCAAATCCATATATTGGAAAACCAGGACAACTTGAAGAAGTCATTGAAGAAAGAATTGAAACTGTATGTTACAAGAAGGATTTAGATAATGTAATTAAGGCTATAAAAAAAGTTCATCCTTATGAGGAAATTGCATTAGATATTTACCCATTAGTTCTAAATTCCCACGAAACAACTTACAATAAGTAAATTATGAAAATTGCAGTTATAAATCCAGAACAAGTTAAATCTTTTAGTCGTGATCCTATTGAAGTTTTTCAATTACTGAATAATGTTAATACAGAAAATATAAGTGTTTCAGTTATTAAACTGAATGGAGTGAACAAGAAAAATAGAAATAGAGTCAGTGATGTTTGTTATTTTGTTTTGGAAGGAGAAGGAAAATTTAACATTGACGGTAAAGATTATTCTGTCAAAAAGCATGATTTAGTAACCATTCCTAAAAATACTTGGTATTTTGATACTGGGAAAATGACATTGCTTTCTTTCTGCAACCCTCGCTTTGATATGAAGAATGTAGAAATTATTGATTAAGTAAAGGCTATTTTTCTTTGACTTAAAACTGTAAACCATCTCCAAATATACCTCTCAATTTCCTTAAAATTATCTGACAGTGAGGCTGTAAACTGGTTTGAACTATATCTCGGCACCTCCACACTTCGCTCTTTACTTTCAGTAAGGAGCTTCGCGTGGCAGGCTAATAAATAGTTTTTGATCAAAATTCGGATCAACCGTATAAATTACTGTGCGAGTCGATAGAAACAAAAATTGCTTCTTGTGCAGTTCTTTTAAAAACTGCTCTGATATCGCCTGTTACATTAATACTTCGATAACCTTCATAATTTCCTCTTAGAGAGTGATTATTTAATGTAGGATCAAATTCGTCTTTCATAAAGAGCGATAATCTATCT
Source organism: Candidatus Roizmanbacteria bacterium RIFCSPLOWO2_01_FULL_37_12 (assembly GCA_001789645.1). Taxonomy (GTDB): domain Bacteria; phylum Patescibacteriota; class Microgenomatia; order UBA1406; family GWC2-37-13; genus 2-01-FULL-40-13. The sequence goes on along the minus strand of MGAG01000030.1, from coordinate 14,864 downwards.
TTAAATTTTTCCTTAATTTTTAAGCGTTGTTTTTTAAATCGCCTAAGAAATTCTTTGTGGTATTTGACAATCATATATTATCTAGGTAGTCGACTGCTTGTTTTGCTGTTTTGAAGCGCGGAGAAAGATTACGTCTTTTTTTAAGATCACCCTCTACGCGATCAAGAAGTTCCTCAAGTTCAGGAGTCATGCGGGGAATATGAGAAAAATATACCTCGCGGGTTCTTATGAAATTTCGAAGAGACGAATTAATAATATCAGACAAAGATAGTCCAAGTTCTTTAGCAAGTTTTTGGGCATTTTCCTTAATTTCTCTATTTGCTTTCACATATATAACTGTGTTCATAATAACCAAAGTATATACAAAGGTTATTCAAATGTCAATCGACAATTGAATTTTTAGTGTAATTGTTATCTTTGAACTATGGAATTAGAATTTGATAAAAACCAGTAACTTCGTCAAATACTATACAATAATTGACTTCAGTCAAGTACCGTCTGGAACCTGTTGTGAAGAGTTCAAACCGTTTTCAAAAAAATCTAAACCCTTAATAAGTTATTAAGGATGGTCAAAGTAGCTAATAGTAATAATTGAAATCAACAAGGGTAAAGCCGATCTTAAAGTTAGAAAAAAGTAATCCCCCTTCGCTAGTTGTGATACCAAATATAGCCTCGGCGGGGTTAATTAAACCTCTTTCGCTACTTTAAGGAGACCATTTTAATAGCTTCATTTCTATTGGCGTTATTTGAGCTTCATATTTTCCTAAATGACCATATATTTCCCCGAACTGAAATATTCATCAGTTGAGATTGTTAGTATAATTTAAAGATCATGTCTGAAAGACCTGAATTTTGCAAAGTGGCAGCTTGCCCAATGTGGATTTCATATTGTCATTTAAGTGAAAGTTTAAAACGCGGATGGCCTAAACTAAACACTAGAAGAAAAGAAGTGAAAAAATTGTCAGAATTAGCAAGAACAGATAAAGAAGCAGTTATCAGTAAGTGTTCTGATACAGTCGGTCGCAGTTAATTTACTTACTTTTTATTACACGGGAATAACTGGATTCCTAAATACAGATTGCATTATAAAATAATTATTTGAAGACCAGTAGGGTCGCCTCGCCGGTATTGAAGATTTTATTGAGTGTTGAAAGAGTTGAAAAATAAATTCTTTTTATCAACGGATAATCTTTTCTCATATCGTCAAAAAATAGTTTATCGGCAACTTCAAAATTCAACTTCTTAAAAAGATTGATTAAATATTTACTATGAAAATGCCAGATGTGTTCATTGGGCATAAAGGGTTCCCAGTATTTTTGCCGAAGATAAAAAATAATGTTGTTGGTATTTGGAGTACCGATAATTAAGACCCCTGTTTTTTTGAGGATTTTTTTTGCCAACTTAATTTCCCCAATCGGATCTGCGATGTGTTCGAGTACGTGATTATAGATTATGCAGTCAAATTTGACCCGCTTTCTTTTTAGAAAATCCTTTAACGTTCCCCGAAATGCTTTATATCCCAATCTTTTTCGGGCTTTTTCAAAAGCAGCTTTATTTGGTTCAATTCCTGTGACATTAAATCCTTCATCTTGCAGCAATGATAATAAAATTCCGGAAGAGCAACCAACGTCTAAGACAGATCCGGAATCGACATATTGTTTAACAAGTTGGACGATCGGTTTAAAAAGCTCGACAAATTTTTCTTTATTGACATCATAAAATTCTCCCCGACTCTGCTTTGGGTTAAATTTAATACCGGATTTAGGAGTAATGGTTTTTAGTATTCCACAGTTTGAGCATTTTCCGATGACAATGCCCTCAAAATGCTTAAAAACCCGCTCGCTCTTATACTCAATATGTTTTTCAAAAGTAGAATTTTTTCCAGCCCGGCATAAACAGGAAGAAATAATCATAATTAATTATAAATAAACGGGAGTTTCGATCAAATTTCCTTCTCGAGAGCTTGAAGGTCGTTAATTATAATTGCTCTTTTATTGTTGGCAACCAATCCCTTTTGCCTGAAATTCTTCCACTCTCGGCTGGCGGTTTCCCTTGAAAGTCCGGCCAAAGAAGCAATGTCTTTATGGGTAAACATTTCCATAAGGATGATTTTACCATCCTTTTTCTGACCAAAGCGCCTAGCTAAAAATATAAGAATAGAGGCAACCCGCGAAGATGCCTTGGCGATTGCCAGTTGTTCTATCCGCAGCGTCAGCTTATCTATGCCCTTAAGCAGCCGATAGGTAAGATCGAATAAAACATCCGGATTTTTTTGCAGAAAATTAAGGACTTTTTCTTTGGGGATAATATAAAGCTCTACCGGCGTTAGTGCTTCGTAATGCAATCTGTTTGGGATATCGCTGATTACCCACATCATGGGGAAATAGGAATTAAGCGCAAAAATATGTATGGTCGTTTCTATTCCTTGAGGTGATATTCCATAGGCTTTGACATAACCGCTTTTTAAGTAGTAGGCTCCGAGGGGGTCTTTATTCGGATGAATAATAATCTGACCCTTTTTGTAACTCTTTAGATTAAACCTTGAAAAAAAGGCGTTGACTTTATAATTAACTCTATCCTGCATACGAACATATTGTACAAAATGTTGTGATTATTGTCACTGACAATTATTAAGAAACAGTTTATCCTATGGGGTAGGAGGGGATGAAAGAAAATTTCTAATATCTAATTAACCTGATTTCTAACCAATGCATATAACATACAAAAACAATCTCTTACACAGAATGAAAATAGCCAGGGGTCACTTTGATAAGGTCATCCGGATGGTTGAAGCGGATGAATACTGTCTTGATGTAACTCAACAAACGTACGCGATTCAGAATGCGCTAAAAAAAATTGACGAAGTGATTCTTGAACATCACCTTAAAACCTGCGTGAAAGAGGCGATCATAAGTGATAAGCAGGTGGATGAAAAAGTTAAAGAAATATTAGAAGTTTTTAAAAGAAAGTGACTCGTATTAACTAAAAATACGAGTCATCCCGGACTTGATCCGGGATCTAGTTAATAATTAGATCCTGAAATAAATTCAGGATGACAATTGAAAGATATGTCCAAATCTTTTATTTTCGGAATTATTATTTTTGCCTTGGTAGTAATTGGAGGCTCGTATTTTTTAGTAGCCGGAGGAAAACAAAAAAGCTCTAAGGATTTACCTCCCGTTTATAATTCTAAAGATAAAGAAAAACCAAAAGTTGAAGTCAAAGAGGTAACTAAAGATTTAGGAGATATGAAGGTATCTGACCAAAAGTCTGCAGATTTTTCGATTAAAAATATTGGTAGCAGGGAGCTTACTTTATTTAATATCTCTTCAAGCTGCGGTTGTACTGTGGGTCAAATCATAATCGAGGGGAAGGAGAGTAGGGAATTTGGTATGCATGCTCAAAGCGATGAATCATTTGCGATTTCCCCGGACAAATCGGCTTTGGTAAAAGTAACCTATAGACCTTATATCATGCCGGTATCAGGCTTGGTCGATCGAGAGGTCTTCGTTGAAACAAACGATCCGGAGAACCCGAGATTAACATTCAAAGTTACTGCTTTTGTTAAATAATAATGCAAAATAATTTGCTTTTGGGTTTTTCCTTGACAGCTTCTTTTTTGGCCGGAGTTCTGGCTTTATTTGCTCCATGCTGCATTACATTTTTATTTCCTTCATATCTTGGGACAATCTTTAAATCAGGAAAAGAAATAAATTCTAAAGGTGGGGGGAAGATAATGTTTTATACCTTGGTTTTTGCTTTGGGACTATCGGTAATTTTGATTCCGATTGCGCTGGGATTCAGATTTTTTATGTATTTTTTTGACGAGTATCATAAGGAAGTATACTATCTGGGTGCATTTGTTCTTATATTTATGGGAATCATGACGATAAAGCCTTTTTTTAGAATACCTCAATTTTTTCATTTCAAACCCAGTCTAAACAAAAAAATTAATGTAGGTTCGGTTTTCGGGCTGGGATTCGTGTCCGGATTGACTTCGTCCTGCTGTGCTCCTGTACTATTTGCCGCAGTTACTCTCACCAGTCTTTCTCCGACTTTGTTTCAGGCATTAATTGTTGCATTGGCATATGTTCTTGGAATAGTTTTTCCTTTATTCATTCTGTCTCTAATTTATCAAAAGACTGCCCGATCGATTACCGGCGAAACCAGATTTAAAATTCATACAATATTTACCTGGCTTGGAGCTGGAATATTTATTATCTCCGGGATTCTCATTGGCGTGTTTAATTATCTGGATAAAATTCAGATGAAGCAGTTAGACGGGTACAGTAACGGTGTCCGGATGGTTATTTTTCAGTTAAGTAAATATTTTCAAAATCCATTACTGGATTTGGGTATATTTATATTAATAGTCTTTGTTTTTTATAAATTAATTAAGGGCAGGTGATAATAATGAAAACTAATAAAATGGTTTTAGCAAATGCATTTGCACTGACAATTGGGTTTTCTTATATCGTCTGTCGCTTGCTGGTATCGCTTTTTCCCGAATTAATGATGCAGATTTCCAAATCTTGGTTTCACTTGGTCGATTTGACCAGAATCAGAAGGCTAGATCTTAGTTTGAATCTTTTCATGTTGGGATTAATTAGTTCAGTGGTCACGGCCTGGATTTTTGGTTATTTTTTAGGATGGAGTATCGAGTTCTTTTCTAAGAATAAATGATAAGAGTGATCTTGGTCACTGAGAGATTATGCGTTTTGAGGATAAAATAAAGAATGTCTCAACGGAAGATTTTTTTCTACATTAAAATTCTTGCTATTATTGGAATACTTCTCGCGGTTTATCTTTTGTGGCAGCAGTTTTTCCATCCGCTATTTAAACCCTGCAATATCAATAGTTTTATTAACTGTGATGCAGTTGTTTCCGGATCGGTAGCTAAAACCTTCGGTGTTTCAACACCTTTATACGGATTAATCGGATACATCATAATTTTAATTGCCGCAATATGGCGAAAAACAAAGTTGATGCTTGGGATGGCAGCCTTCGGGCTGGTTTTTTGTCTTTGGATTGCTTATCAGGAACTCTTCATTTTAAGAGTGATCTGTCCTGTTTGCATAGCCTGTCAAGTAGTTATGCTTTCAATTTTTATTCTGGCTATTAAGGCAGATAAAATTCCAACCGATCATCGACTGTAATCTTTGCTATCATTAGATTGATGAACAGTAAACTTAAGGTCGGCTGGTTTTCTTTTTCCTGCTGTGAGGACTCCACGATTATTTTTACCGAGCTTTTAAATACGCATTATCTTGAGTGGAAGAAAAAATTTGAGTTTGTTCATGCCAAAGTGCTGAAAAAAAGTCCGGATATTATTCCTGAAATGGATATTGCATTTGTCGAGGGAGCAATTACATCAGATCAACAAGAGAAAAAATTAAAAAAAATCAGAGAGAAAGCTAAAATAATTGTAGCAATCGGCGCTTGTGCCGTAATCGGATCACCCTCCAACCAAAGGAATTTTTTCAACCGTGAACAGGCGGAAGAAATAAAAGCAATTTTAGAAAAGTTCAAATTTAAAGAAAAAGTATTAAAGCTGTCGGATATCGTGAAGGTCGACGAAGTTGTCCCGGGCTGTCCGATGAACGAAGAAGTGTTCCTGAGAATTGTTAATAAATATCTAAATAAATAATTCATTGTCATCCCCGACCTGATCGGGGATCCAGTATTTTTTTCTGGATTCCCGCTTTCGCGGGAATGACATCCTAAAACTATGCATGATGTAAATGACAGTTTTGATATAAATCTCGAGGAAGTATCCAAAGTAGAAGGCGCAGCATCCCTGGAGATTAAGGTTCGTAACAGAAAAATAATAGATTTAAAATTTTATATTTCCGAGTGGAAGCGTTTCTACACTCAGGCACTCCAAGGGAAACCTGTGGTTGCGGCGCCACAGCTGGTAGCCAGAATCTGCGGGACCTGCTCCAATGCTCATCTTTTGTGTTCAATCAAGACTATTGAAAATGCATTTGACATTATTCCTTCTAATCAAACTAAGGTACTAAGGAAGCTACTATACTATGGTCTGATCATCAGGGATCACGGACTACATCTCTACATTTTTTCCCTGCCGGATCTTTACGGAAAAAATTCAATTCTGGATTTTGATGAAAACGATCCAAAAGAAAAAGAGCTATTAGAAGATACTTTTTCGGTAAAAGAAGTGGGGAATCAGCTTTCAATAGTTGTGGGTGGGAGATCTGTCCATGCACCGATGCCGACTATCGGCGGATTTCTTAAACTACCTGATTTAAGCAATCTAAAAAATTTATTACCCAAATTAAAAGAGATAAGACCAAAGATTTTAAAACTGATTAAGATTTTTGCCGAGGCACTTTTCAGATTAGAAGCAAAAACAAAGCTAAATTTCAGCGGACTTATCTCCCATGACTTTTCTTTTCTTGAAGGAAAACTTGAGAACTCGCAAGGTGAGACAATGTTGCATGATGAGTTGTCAAGTTACTTGGAAGAAGTAATAATCCCGTATTCACATGCCCGCGGTTTTCAGCTTAACGGAAATCTGATGATGGTAGGAGCACTCGCCAGACTCAATTTAGCCAAAGAAAATCTTAATGCAAAAACCAAAATAGCTGCGGCAAAATATCTCGGTTCTTTCCCCTCTAATAATATTTTTCATAATAATCTGGCGCAGGCAATCGAGATGTTGCACGCAGTAGATGCCTCAATAGATTTGATTAATAGTCTCGTAAGCATAACTGATGAAAAACCGCAAAAAATAGTTCCCAAAAAATCAGTGGGAGTTGGAACAATTGAAGCTCCAAGAGGGACGCTTTTCCACAAATACGAAATTGATGAACAAGGAACAATTACAACAGCAGAAATTATTGTGCCAACCGGGCAGAATCATGTGCTGATGGAAAAAGTAATCTTTGAGCAGACCGAAAAGTTACTCCTAGAAAATGCCGGTAAAGAAAAAATAATTTTTGAAGCGGAAAGACTGGTCCGCGCCTTTGACCCCTGCATGTCCTGCGCCTCCCATTTTTTAAAAGTAAAGTGGAGATAATTAATGAACAATGTTCGACTCAAATTATAATGAGAAAGAAGTTGTGACAAGATCATATCCAAAGGTTGTTTTTCAATTAAATCAAAATTTAGACGCAGAAATGGAAAATTTTGATGAAATTGACTTTTTGTGGCATCCTGAATTAGCAAAAGCCTTAAAAAAAACAGGAGGAGAAAAAAATAAAATAATTAACGAATATGTTATTAATTTTTACGAAGGGCATAGAGATGAATTAGAAACCGCAAGATCAGTTTTTCAAGCCGAATGGGATGAAGTCCAACCCGAATTTTTTAATATTACTGACAAACTTTTTAATAACCACCAATGGCCAGCCGGTAGATATCTTGGTTTTCCTTCAATTTTTAACTCAAATCAAAGATTTCTCGAAACAAAAACCTTTCAAATATTTAGTTTAAAAAATGATGTGGGTGTGCCTAATTCTGTTGCCCATGAAATGTTACATTTTATTTTTTATGATTATCTCGAAAAAAATTACCGAGAATATGTAAAAGAGATAGGCGGAGACAAGCTTTGGGCGTTGTCGGAAATATTTGATGATCTTGCTTTTGAACAGCCGGAATATGCAAAATTCAAAGCAAAAATCCCAAGTTTTTATCAGCAATTACAGCCCACAGTTTCGACATTCAGAGAAAAACTGATAGGAAAACCGTTTAATATAGAGTCTTTTATAGATGCTGCAAAAAATATTGATGTTATTCCAACAAAATTATAATTTAAAAAATTGAATTCAAATTCTCTAACTTAAGTTTTTAGTGTTTCTTTAATCCATTTTATCACCCTATTTTCTCTTATTTTTGTTGGAATCCCAAAAATTCTTACGGTTTCAATTTTTTTTAATTTTTTCAAAAGTAAAAGATGTAGTCCAAGGTCATAGTCGTGAGGGGAGTTGGGGGATTTTTGGATTTCCTGTAAATCATTTAATCCGAGTATTTTTGGCATTTTAATTCCTTTAACAGTATCCAGAATAATCAAATCTTTTACTCCTTCGGGCGGAAAATTTTCATTCGGATCAGTGATTATAAATTTAACATCAGGTAGAGCACGTCTGAGATCTTGCAGGATTTTTATGGGAGCACTATCCTCTTTAAGATATGGATTGCCAAAAACATAAATATTTATCATTTTATTTTTAAGACTACCTATTTCCTTAAGACTAACATTATAAAGACTTTGTTAAAATAAATCATGCAAGAGCCGCAGGGTGAAGGATTCACTCGACAAATTGACAGAAGAACACAGTTTCTTGTTAATAATGTTGCAGATTATTCAACAATTCGAGTTCCTCCAACAGAGCATTTACCGATAAATGCTCTGATTCATATTCCTAAATCCGAACTCCAAGGTAATAAAAGAAAAGGAAATGAAGATTGGTATAAAAGTGCAGTTGAAGAAGCTTTAATACTAAATAAACAAGTATTTGGATTATTACCCCAAAACATCCACGTGATTTTTTTATCAACGACTGATGAATATAATGAATTAACAGGGGAAAAAGTGAAAGTTAAGGGAGATAATTTACAAGGATTCGCAACATCTACTGAAATAGTTTTTTTTACCCCCGCTGCATTGACATTGGAAACTGACGCTAAAACATTAACCGATGAAACTGATTTGGTTAAAGAAGGGGTAAAACATGAAACTGCACATTTTGTTATTGACAACCTGCATGATGTTACTAAGAGAGTAAATTATCCGGACTGGATTAATGAGGGAATTCCAATGTTAGTCCCACAGAACTTAACTGAAAATGTTGATTTTGACAGCGATTGGATAAAAGGAATGTATAAAGCACTCAAGGACTCACCTTATATGCCACCTACCGATGAATATTTAAACAATACCCCTTTACCTGGAAGAAGAACAAAAGTTAGAAATGCTTTCGGCCAACAGTTTTTAAGATGGTTGGTAAAAAGAACCAGTCCATCGGAAAGTGAACTTGAGCAAAAACTATTATTATCCAAAATTTTAGATAATGGTTTTGTAATGGAAAGGTTCAATCTGGAAGTTGCAATGAAAAAAACTTTTAACATAAAATATTTTGATGCTTATCAACAGTTTATGAAGTACTTAGAAACGAACTTAGGGAATTAGTAATTTATGAATTATAAAAAACTATTGCTTTTTGTGTATAATATTCCAGGTTTTTAACTTGAACCGTAGATAAAACATCGCAGACAAATCCCCAGTGAAAACTTACCCAATCCCCAAGTTTTAAATTTTTTAAAAAAGTGTTACCTTTATAGTCTATTTTTATTTTTTTATTAATAGGTAATCCTAAAGCTAACTTATTATGATTTAAGGTTAACAATCTTGTTTTAATATTTATTATTTGACCTTTGGACTTGATTTGTAATTTATCATTTGAAATTTGATATTTATCTATCCTTCCCCATCCTATTCTGCAACTGTCCATAGTTGCCAAAGTATGATTAGAGTTAATATGTCCTGTTCTTTTGAAGATATTAAAGACGTGAAAGGAATGGTGCGGGAGTGTTTGATTGGTCAGAAATTTATACTTCAAAAGTTCAAACTTCTTATTTCCAATTTTTTTCTCAAGTTTAAATTTTTCACTTAATAAAGAAACATAGTCTTTGTTTTTTACTTTATTCAGGAGATTGTTTCCTATCCAGTATGCTTCTACTACTTTTTTGGTAAAAGGATCTTTGATCTTATTTTCAAAAGCAATCAGTTTTAAATTTAAATATAATGTGTCAAACTGTGAAAGAATATGTTTGACTTCTATGTCTCCGACATCTTCGCGTAAATGATCTATCAGAGAAGAATTCTTCGGCGGACCGCAGTAGCCAAAATAATTTGGTGCAGAGGAATATCGTGCGCATAAAAGTAGTCCTTTTGAGTCCATTATTCCATTTGTCATTCCCGCGAAAGCGGGAATCTATTTAATAGATTCCGAATCAAGTTCGGAATGACATTACTAAAGAATAAAATCAATAACGTTGCCCCTCCAATTAAAAGCGAAGCGTATATATCTTTTGGCAGTAATTTTACTCCGGCGAATGAGCCGTTGAGAATATTTCCTACAACTACCGCAAAAGAAAGAATCAGAGTTACCAAACTGGCAGGAGCGTATTTGAGTGCCTTATACCAGGTGTAAACGTAGAAAAATAAAATTGATCCCCCGACAAAAATAATTGTTAAATTGCTCGAATGTTGAATTGTTGAAATAAGATTTACTCTATTGGTTAATATAGTAGTCATCATCAGGAGACTACCACCGATTCCCATCCTGAATAAACCAACCAACTCGGAAGAGATATTTTTCAAGACTTTTTTAGCGAGAATATTTTCCACGCTCCAGAGGAGCGATGCAGATAAGATCATAATCTCTCCCCGCCCTAGACCAAAACTTAGTTTTCCAAAGAAAAAATTAGCTATAAAAATTAAGGCAAAACTAATAAAGTAAGAAACATTCAATTTTTCCTTAAGAAAAATGACCGACAAAATGGCAACCCAGATAAACAGAGTTTTTTGGATTAAATTTGCATTGATTGCCGGCATATATTGCAGTCCTGTGAAAAAAAGATAAAAAGGTAAAGCTCCTCCGATTAAGCCAATTAATGAAAGTAAGACCAATTGTTTTTTTGATAATTTTTTTAACTTATGCAATTTTCCTGAAAATAAAAACAAAAGCAAAAATAAAATACCCACATAAAAATTGCGTGAACTTGTTAATATCAGGGGAGGAATTTTAACAACAGATATTTTAGAATAAAATATGGCAATTCCGGAAATTATTGATGCCAGAAATGCTAATAAAATCCCTTTTGTAATTTTTGATTTTTTCATAATTTTTAATTAGATTCTGTCACGATTTTTTTACCCACAAGTGCTCGAGCCAGCGACAGGCTGGAAAAACTCTGCGCGCTTGTGGGGCCCTTAAAATCGTGCCACCTAATTAAAAATTAATATGTTTTGGCTCAATTTTTTGAACTATCAAATTTCCGTACACTATAACCAAATCATTTTCTTTTATTTTTCCGACGTTTTTATCATAGACGGCTTTAATATCATTTTCAAGAAGAGCTTTCTTTCCCTCGATTTTTTTTACTAATAGTGGTCGAAGATAACACATATTATTATTTTATTCCTTAATCAACTCGACTGCAATGACCATATTTGGAGGCATTATTATTGATCTTTGCAGAGTTCCGCCGGGTATTTTTATGTTTTTAACCGGAATTATTCTACCATCAACATAGATGGTGTTCATGGCATATGTTCCCGGTTCCAAATTATAAAAAGAAACCGGAACCATTTCTGTATTTTTATTATTCGGGTCATAATTTACCAACACAATATTTATGGTATTCTGCGCGGTGCTGGCAAGAGCTTTGACAAACGTACCTTCTCCTTCAATCATAAGTTCATTTCCCTGCAATTGATTCAGGAATTTTAAAGCTGAATAACGGGGTTTTTCTTTACCGTCGTAGGAAAGAATACCCCAGCGGGGTGTAGGTCCGTCTTTGATTTCAAAAAGAAAGGCCAGTTCGATATTTTCCCGTAAAAAATTACGGATCGAGGCAATTGTATGAGCAGCCCCGATATTGCTGTCTGCGATCGGATTGGGATCAGAGTCATATCCCCACTCGCTGATAATTTTTGGAAGAGAACGGTAAGCTTCATATTCTTGAGATGAGAGCCAGGAGTTTAGTTCTTGAATTTGGCTAGAAAAATTTTGTGTGTCTTTGGAGTAATGATGCCAGGAAATAAAATCTAAGCGTAAATTATTATTTTTAATAAAATCTAACAATCTTGTGATCCAGTTTCGATAAAGAGAGGTGGTTGCTGGCCCGCCCAGTAAAAATTTATTTACATTTGCAGCATTTTGTGCACCATGGGAAGTGTAAAAGTACAGTTCCTGATAATCCGATTGACTCCAACCTCCGAATGTCTCCAGATCGGGTTCATTCCAGACTTCGTAATAGATATTTGTCAGCCAAAAACCAGATATTTGGCCACAAAGCCGAGTGTTAGTCCCGCTGTATCTTTCGATAGTTCTTTGAACCAAAAACGCCCATTCATCCCATTTTTTTGGTTTAGATACTGGAGATCCTTCTGAGGACAAAACCGAGGGCATATATCCCAATGAAAAAAAGGGTTTGGCTCCGGTATGAAAGATATCACAGACAGTTGCATCTAATTTTTGCCAATTAAGTTGTAGATTTCCCCGATTGTCACGATTTACCAGATCGTAATAATCATAGATATGGTCAAGTCGGATGTAGCGAGGGTATAGGGCGGCGGTTTGAGGAATAACATTAGCCAACATACTTACTCCTCTTTCTTCACCCCCCTGAGCTAAAGCTTTCCATTTGTCAGGAATCGGGCCACCCGCTTTTTTTGTATCAATAACGATGTTAGCTTTGACCGGAAAAGCCAAACTTAAATAAGTACTATTCAGAAGAAAATAAATAGGCAGAAAAAAAATAATTAAAATAATAACGCCGATAATAATGGCATATTTTAAGCTCATAATCGCATTAATTATTTTAACAGTTTTTTTAATTGCTTATTAAGAGTATAATTGTGATATTAGTCACTGGTTTCTCCATTAAGAAATGAAAAGTAAGTATTTTCTTTGGTTAATCCTTGTTGGAGCCTTGATCGCAGGATTCCTATTTTTTAATAGGAGTAGATTGAACAAACAGCCAAGTCAAATCAGTAAAAGCGAAAACCCAACTATAACTGCAGACGAAAATTCCTTCATAAACGGTTATTCTGGAAAATTACTAGCCGGAAAAAATTCTCCTTTTTTGGAGTTTGTTCAGGCAGATTATGAAAAAGCACTGTCATCCGGGAAAATAGTTTTTTTGGATTTTTACGCAAATTGGTGTCCGGTATGCCGAGGCGAGGCACAAGAGTTACTATCAGGATTCAATTCACTAGAAGCAGACAATCTTGTAGGATTTCGTATTAATTACAACGATTCGGATACTGATGAAGATGAAAAAAAGATAGCTAAAGAATTTGGAATATCATATCAGCATACTAAGGTAATATTAAAGGATGGGGTGGAGGTGTTAAAAGATGGAGAGGTATGGGATAGAGAGAAATTCCAGGAAGAGTTGAATAAATATTTATGATAGTTCTTTTAATTTTTGCATTTTTATCCGGATTAATTACAATTCTTGCACCTTGCATCTGGCCTCTTTTACCGATAGTTCTTTCGTCGACCACAACAGGCGGCAAATCTAAACCATTAGGAATAACTCTCGGTATCATAATTAGTTTTGCTTTTTTTACCTTAACTGTTTCATATATTGTAAAAATAATTCCTTTTGACCCGAATCTTTTGCGATTATTTGCGGTTATAGTAATCGGATTTTTAGGTTTAACATTAGTTGTTCCCAAATTGACTCAAATAGTTGAAGGTTGGGTAAGCCGCTTCAGTGGAAAGTTTGCCGATTTAACCAGGTACAATTCTGCACCTGGCTCCGCAAAAAATAAATACCAGGGATTCAGGGGCGGATTAATTACAGGATTTGCTTTGGGACTGGTCTGGTCGCCTTGCGCAGGTCCCATATTGGCGACAATTGCGACTTTGGCAGCTACCCAAACTGTAAATGCAGGAATTATTTTGGTGACGATAGTTTATGTTATCGGAGTAGGCATTCCTTTGTTTATATTTGCGACAATCGGTTCAAGATTTTTTTCCCAAACCAGAGCGCTTTCGCCCTACACCGGATACATCCAAAAAATATTCGGTGTAATTATGATTTTGACTGCTTTGGCAATTTTCACAAATTATGACAAAGTAATTCAGGTAAAGCTTTTAGATGCAATACCGTCATATTCTAATTTTTTGTTTAAGTTAGAAAGCAATCAAGCAGTTAAAAAACAACTTGAGGTTTTGCGCGGAAAAAAACAAATGCCGGAAAAGGCACCGATGAATAAGAATATTATTATGGTAACGCCTTCATCTTCTCTCCCTAATCTTGGACCGGCACCTGAGTTTGCCGGAATCGAAAAATGGCTTAATAGCGACAGACCGTTAACAATGCGGGAACTTCGCGGTAAAATTGTGTTGATTGATTTTTGGACCTATACCTGCATTAACTGTATTCGCACGCTGCCTTTTGTTACGAGATGGTATGAAAAATATAAAGACAAGGGATTTGTTGTCGTTGGCGTACATACGCCGGAATTTGAGTTTGAGAAAAATACCAATAATGTTTTAGGAGCAATAAAACAATATAATATCACCTATCCGGTTGCACAAGATAATGATTACAAGACTTGGCGAGCTTATGATAATCACTACTGGCCGGCAAAATATTTAATCGATGTGAAAGGAAACATCCGTTATACGCATTTTGGTGAAGGAGAGTATGAAGAAACAGAAATGCATATAAAAACTTTATTGAAGGAAGCGGGTGAGCAGGTTGATGCAAAGACTGTAGATTTGGAAGATCAATCCCCAACGATGCGAATGACTCCGGAGACATACCTTGGGTCAAGCCGCAGAGTGTTTGGTTCTTATGATTTGGAAGGAAACTGGGATGTACAAAAGGAATATTCTTCCTCGTCGGCAGGGTCTGCCTTGGAGATTAATTTTTTTGCGGACAAGGTTTTTTTAGTGATTACTCCGCTTACTGGCGAAGATAAAGTAAAAGTAATTCTTGACGGAAAAGTAGTTAACGAATCTAATGCCGGTCGCGACATAAAAAACGGCTATATCCGTTTTAGCGAAGAACATCCTAATGATCTTTATAATTTGATTGATTTACAAGGTAATCCAAGCAACCATTTACTCCGTTTGGAATTTGAATCAGAAGGAACAAAA
>MGAG01000029.1 GCA_001789645.1 Candidatus Roizmanbacteria bacterium RIFCSPLOWO2_01_FULL_37_12 | reverse complement strand
CGGATCGCCCAAGAGGACGGGATTATTTTTAGTTCTTCGCGAGAGAATTTGTATTACTCTTCTTATTTCATCATCCCTGCCGATTACGGGATCAAGCTTGCCGTCTTTTGCCAGTTTGGTCAGATTAAGAGTGTATTTTTCTGTTGCGGAACCTTGTTCTTCCGGAGGTTGGTAGTTGATATTGACCATAAATAGAAGCGGAGAAACGCGGATATCGACGCGAATCTACGCCGGTAATTTAATTGTAGCATAGTTG
Source organism: Candidatus Roizmanbacteria bacterium RIFCSPLOWO2_01_FULL_37_12 (assembly GCA_001789645.1). Classification (GTDB taxonomy): domain Bacteria; phylum Patescibacteriota; class Microgenomatia; order UBA1406; family GWC2-37-13; genus 2-01-FULL-40-13. The sequence goes on along the minus strand of MGAG01000029.1, from coordinate 19,706 downwards.
GCAGAGTTGTCAAGGGAGTGCCAACTATCAGATAAATCAGAAAACAGAACACAGATGGTCAGAAATCGGCTTTTCAGAATAATCTGATATTATTGAAGATATGATTAAAGATGTTACTGATATAGAAGTTTATAAGGAATCATTAATATTACTCAAAGAGTTATATGAATTCTTAAAATTACTGCCATTGTCTGAATATGACACTAAAAATCAATGCAAACGTGCAGGTAAATCAATTCCTGCATTAATTGCAGAAGGATACGCAAAGAAAAACTCTGAAAAAGAGTTCAAAAGATTTTTATTAATTGCTTTAGGATCTAGTGATGAAATTGTTTCGCATTTAAGAGTAATTTCAATTGTCTTACCAAAGTTATCTGATAGAGCTAAAGTTTTAGAAGATAAATATAAAACCCTATCGAAGAGAATAAATAAATTACATTCAATCTGGCAAAGTTATTAACGATTTTGTCTTTTGTTCTGTTTTCTGACCTCTGTCATCTGACTTCAGTCTTCTGTTTTCTGACTTCTCTAGGGTACTCTATCAATCCCTCCTTTATTCCACGGATGGCAGCGGATAATTCTTTTAAATCCCAGCCATAATCCTTTTACGCTTCCGTATTTTTTAACTGCTTGATAGGTGTAATCCGAGCAAGTAGGAAGAAATCGACATATTTTATCAGACATGAATAGGGCGCGGAAGATCGGTTTATGAAAAAAAGCTGACTTATTGTAAAAACTGATCAAAGCTAGAATAACTGATTTCATAGAGTAAATTGTATACAATATCCGTATGAAAATATCGGTTTTAACACTTTTTCCCAAAATGATTTCCGGTTTTTTTGAAGAGAGTATAGTAAAACGCGCTCAGGAAAAAAAATTAGTGGAAATTAATTTAGTAAATATTAGGAAATTCGCAATTGATGATTATGGTACTGTAGATGATCGACCATATGGTGGAGGAGCGGGGATGATATTAAGAGCGGATGTAATTTGGAACTCTCTTAATAAATTAAAAATTAAAAATGAAAAAATAAAAATTAGAAAAATTTTAACAAGTCCAAAAGGAAAAGTTTTTAATCAGCAAAAAGCCCAGGAATTTTCCAGGTTAGAAAATTTGGTTATTATTGCTGGACATTATGAGGATGTTGATGAAAGAGTCAGGGAGTTTGTTGACGAAGAAGTATCAATGGGTGATTTTGTCACTACCGGCGGAGAAATTGCCGCTTCTGCAATTGTCGATTCGGTAGTCCGCCTACTGCCGGGAGTTTTAAAAAAAGAAGATGCAATAACCAAGGAAAGTTTTTCAGTCCATTCGATTAATCGATTAGACCAATTATTTCCTAACCATGAGATAGTGAAAAAATTAAAACTAAAAGGTGTAAGGGAAGTTGAGTTATTGGAATATCCACAATATACGAGACCAGAGAAGTTTAGAGGAAAAAAAGTGCCGGAAATTTTAGTGTCAGGAGATCATAAAAAAATCGAGGAGTGGAGACTTAAAAAAGCCTTCGAAGAGACCCTTAAAAAAAGACCCGATCTTTTAAAGTGATTTTAATCACATTTGGAGTTGAATACACTTACAAAAAGTGAAATAATTAGCTCATTACAAATTAGTTAAAAATTTATGCATTTTACAAACTATTCGGCAAAAACTTTTTCCGACTCTCTTTATGCGATGAAAGGAATTTCCAAAAAGACGATTGAGGAGCATCTGAAACTCTATCAAGGATACGTTACGAAGTACAACGAAATCATGGAGAAACTGGCAAACTTGACGGACGACGAGTACTCCAAAGCAAATCAGACCTTCTCGGCTGTGCGAGAGCTTAAAGTGGAGTTAACATTTGCCTATGGGGGTGTCGTAAATCACGAGATTTATTTTGACCATCTTGGAGGAAAAGGCGGAGAACCGACAGGAGATGTTTGGAAACAGATTAAAAAAGACTTCGGATCTTTTGAGATATTTAAAAAAGACATGAAGGCAACCGGTATTGCCGCCCGCGGTTGGGTATGGACAGCTTGGAATTGGAAAGAAGGAAGACTTTTTAATTACTTAGGAGATGCTCAAAACACTTTCCCGGTCTGGCACGCGACTCCGATTCTGGCGCTTGATACCTATGAACATGCTTACTTTATAGATTACGGTGTTAATCGCGGCAGCTATATCGATGCTTTTTTCGAAAATTTGAATTGGAAGGAAGTGGCGAAAAATTTTTCGGTGGTTATTGCTTAATCAACTTCTTTTTGGTATACATATAGGCTATGATTTTGCTGTCTTCTGTATCTAAGAAATTTAAAAATAAAACTGCAGTTGATAATATTTCATTTCAAGCAAAAGAAGGAGAGATTATCGGATTTTTGGGACCAAACGGAGCCGGAAAAACTACGACTATGCGACTGATTCTGGGTTATTTAACACCGACCGAAGGAAAAATATCCGTCAATAATTTTGATCCGCTTGAACAGAGGGTTGATATCCTAAAAGAGATCGGATATCTCGCTGAAAACAATCCCTTATATTCCGAGATGAAAGTGTTGGAATATCTGCAATTTATTGCATCGGTAAAGAATTCTAATAATTATGCAGAAATTTCTTCAGAGGTTGGATTGGATGATGTATTGAAATCAAAGATTGACGAGCTTTCCCGCGGTTACAGACAGAGGGTCGGTTTGGCAGCGGCACTTTTAGGCAAACCTTCAATTTTGATTCTCGATGAGCCGACATCCGGGCTCGATCCGCTTGAACAGGAAAAGATAAGAAAATTGATAAAAAAAATATCCTCAGAAAAAACAATCATCTTTTCTACACATATGCTTTCGGAAGTTGAAGATATTGCTAGCCGGCTGATTATTATTGATAAGGGAAAAATTGTTTTTGACGGAAAAAAACCGAAAGGCAGAGGAATGGTGGAAAAATTATTCAAGAAGCTTATAAGAGAATAATGATATGTCATGCTGAACTAGTTTCAGCATCTTTTATTTATTTAATACAGATCCTGAAATAAATTCAGGATGACAAGTAAAACATGAAAAATCTTTATAAAAAAGAACTAAACTATTATCTTGACAATCCCATCGGTTACATCGTCGTAGGTTTATTCGCCGTTTTCGCTAACTTTTTGTTTGTCAAAGATATTTTTGTCGTCGGATCGGTTTCGATGCGGCCGTTTTTTAATTTTTTACCTTGGTTGTTTATAGTGTTTATACCCGCTTTGACAATGCGGATTCTATCCGAAGAAAAAAGAGTTAACACAATCGAGATTTTACTGACATTACCGGTATCGGAAACGCAGATTGTTTTGGCTAAATTTTTTGCGTTGTTAACAATTGCATGTATTGGACTTGCATTAACGGTAGGGCTTCCTATTTCTTTAGCCTTATTAACTAAAGTATACCTGCCGGAGATTATCGCCGGTTATATCGGCGGTATTTTTTTGGCATCTTTTAGTATAAGTTTATCGATGTTTTTTTCTTCGCAAACAAAAAATCAGGTTGTAGCTTTTTTGGGATCTGTACTAACGATCTTTTTTCTCTTAGTTTTGGGAACTGATTTTACGGCCAATATTCTGCCAAGAACAATCCATGATTTCCTGATTTATTTCAGCCCTTTTAACCAGTTGGGAAACTTTATCAAAGGAGTTATTGATCTAAGATCGGTATTTTATTTTGTGAGCTTTACAGTAATGTTTTTATTCTTGACCGTGGTTGATTTGGAAAAAAGAGCTTAAATTTTTATAATTCGAGCCTGTCGAGAATTAGTTTTTAATCTTCTCGACTCCGCTCGAAGAATAATTTTAAAAATGTTTAAAAATCTTAAAAAGTTAAACATCGTCAGACTTTTTAATTTTCAAGTTAAAGAAAGGCAGATGATTTTTACTGTTGTAATCGCGCTTTTTTTACTGGTTAATTATTTGATTTCGGGTATTTCATTGCGTTATGACGCCTCATCCGGTAAAGCTTATACCCTGTCAGAGTCAACTAAAAAAATTTTGCATAATCTGGATGACTTGGTAAATGTTAAATTTTTTGTCTCTTCGGATTTACCTGCCAGACTGATTCCTCTGAAAACCGACGTGACAGATACGCTGGCGGAATTTAAAAAAGAAGGAAAAAATAAAATCACTCTAAAAATTCTCGATCCCAAAAAGGATGATACCGTAGCTAAAGAAGCCAGGGAGTCCGGAATTCCGGAACTGCAGTTTTCCCAGCTTGAACAGGATAAGTATGCTGTTACAACGGCTTATTTTGGGATAGCTCTTGCTTATGCCGGAAGAGAAGAAATTATCCCCCAGGTTACCGATTTTGAAAATTTGGAATATAATCTGACCTCTGCAATATATAAGTTGGTCAAAAAAGACCTGCCAAAAATCAGTATTATTGGGCTGACCGATTCCTCCAATCCCGAAGAAGATCCGGTTGCCAGTTTTAAAAAAGTACTTGGTCAGCAATTTAATGTAGAGAGTCTGGATATTTCCTCCGAATCGACAAAAACCATAGATCCAACACTTAAAATTATTCTGATTTTTGACTCAAACTCCAAAGAGTATAGTGAACGAGAAGTGAAACTTTTAAAAGAATATTTAAACAAAAAAGGGAAAATAATATTTTTCGTCGACGGGGTTTGGGTTTCGGAAAATTTGAGCACCTCTGCGGCAAATCATAAATTATTTTCTCTTCTTCAGGAATATGGGATTAAGCTGGAAAAAAATCTTATTTTGTCGACCTCGTCGGAATTGGTCAATTTTGGCGGAGGGCAGGTTTCACTACTCCTGCCTTACCCGTTTTGGCTAAGAACTGACAGATTTAATCCCGATCTACCGTATTTTTCTAATGTCAACCAATTAGTGTTTCCCTGGGTTTCGTCAGTCATTCTTGAGAAAAAAAACAGTTTAGAGACAAAAGAGTTGGTTAAGACGACCAAGCAGTCCTGGCAGCAAAAAGATAATCCGCCGGCCGGCGGATTTGTTTTGAATCCTCAATCTATCCCCCAACCTGAAGAAAAAGAACTAAAGGAATTTTTAATCGCGGCAGAGTCTGGTAAAAAAGACGGCGGCCGGATAGTAGTTATTCCTTCGTCAAGATTTGTTCTTGAGAGATATCTGGGGGCAGGATCCTCGAATCTGGAGTTTGTCTTGAATATCGCAAGCAATCTTGCCTCAGGCGGGGCGCTGTCTGGGATTCGGTCCCGGGTTGTTTCTTTTTATCCGCTTCCGGGATTACCAGAGAGTCAAAAGGATATGTTTAAATATATTAATATACTTCTTTTACCTGCTTTATTCGGACTTTGGGGTGGGGTTCGATTGTTTAAGCGCAGATAAATAAAACTTGATCCCTTTTTTCACTCCGACAAATGCAATTCCGTCAAAAGGTATTTTGTTTTTAGGGAAGAATTTTATTTCAGTTATATCATCATGAACTGTAATTTTATTTTGGTCAACTTTTCCGGTAAAAATAAAACAAATTGTATGGTAGTTAATTCCTTTATATAAATATCTATCTACCGTCGAGGTAAGGTATTTAAGATTTTTTACTTCAGCATTTAACTCTTCTTTAATTTCCCGCTGAAAAGATTCTTCCAACGTTTCTTCCGGATCAACAAATCCACCCGGCACATCCCAGTAACCTTTTTTAGGATGATCCTTTCTTTTAACCAAAAGTATCTCGCCGTTTTCATTCTCCGCAATTAAACCATTGGTCGGCCTGGGATTTTCATAGAGATGAAAATCACAGTACTCACAAATAAAAAGATTTTCGGATTTTTTAGTTATCTTTTTTGAGCAACGGGGACAAAAAGTAAACATTATAATTTTGACAATGATTCTGGACGCACTCGTTCCTCGTTTGCCAGAATGACGTCATTCTGGGGAGGGGCAAAGCGACGACTCCAGAATCTATTTATAATATTATATAATTTTCTCATGGTACGAACTAGAATTGCTCCTTCTCCAACAGGCGAAGATATTCATATAGGTAATCTCTATACGGCATTAATCAACTGGGCCTGGGCAAAAAAACATCAGGGTAAATTTATTATCAGGATTGAAGACACTGACCAGGAACGACTCATTAAAGGATCAGAGGAAAAAATTCTTCAGACGATCAAAGAATATGGCTTAAATTATGATGAGTCGACCGATATAGGTGGACTTTATCAACCTTATCGCCAATCAGAAAGACTGCCGATATATAAAAAATATGCAGATGAGTTAATTAAAAAAAAAGCCGCCTATTTCTGTACATGCAGTAAGGAAAGATTATTGGAACTGAGAGAGATTCGACAAAAACAAAAAAAAATTCCCAAATACGACAAACACTGTTTATCCAGACAAAAAGAAGTGCAGGCAGAAATTAAAAAAGGAAAACCTTTTGTCGTCAGACTTAATATTCCGGAAGCTAAAGAAATAAAATTCAAAGATCTAATTAGAGGTGAGGTTAAGATAATGAGCGATAATCTCGATGACCAGGTTTTAATAAAATCCGACGGATTTCCAACCTACCATCTGGCGGTGGTAGTCGATGACTATTTAATGAAGATAAGTCATGTGATAAGAGCGGAAGAATGGCTTGCTTCAACTCCAAAACACATTCTTTTGTATAAAGCATTAGGTTGGCCACAGCCGGTATTTGCCCATGTACCTATTCTGCGAAATCCCGATCGTTCAAAACTATCCAAAAGAAAAAACCCGGTCTGGGCATCTTGGTATTTAGATCAAGGTTATTTACCCGAAGCGATTCTTAATTATCTTGCTCTTATGGGTTGGTCGCATCCCGAACAAAAAGAAATATTCAGTCTGGACGAGTTTGTTAAAGTGTTTGATTTAAAAGATATAAAATCGGTAGGACCAGCTTTTGATCAAGTTAAACTGGAATGGATGAATGGACAGTACATTAGACAAATGAAAAATGAAAAATTAAAAATTAAAATATTGGAATTTACAGAAAATAAATATCCTGAAAATATTGTCGGCAAAACTATTCCCTTAGTTAAAGAAAGAATGAAGAAGCTTTCGGATTATATTTTTTTGTGTGAATTCTTTTTTCAAAAACCGGAAAAATACGACCTTGATTTATTATCTAAAAAAGAGCTTTTAGGAAAAATGCGCGATTCATTAGAAAAAGTTACAGAATGGAAATCAGATAAAATTGGAGAAAAAATGCAGGAATTGGCAAAAAAGGAAGGAGTAAAAACCGGGGATTTCTTTATGACTTTACGGGTTGCAATGACCGGCAAAAAAATCTCCCCTCCCTTAAACGAATCAATGGAAATATTGGGGAAAGAAGAGTGTTTGGAAAGAATTAAAAACTTAACTTGACCATTTTTTGAATGATCTGTTTACGGCAAAATATAAAAGTGGAGTGTAAAGAGTAAAAACTACAAAAAAAAATACAACGATATCTTCGAGTGAGTTGAAATAAATTTCGTTAGCTGTTTTTCCGAAATAAGTTAATTTAGGTACACCTACCAAATTACCTGCAATATATAATCCAAAAAAAATGCTTATTTCGAATCCAAACGTACTAATAAAATAAAATATAGGAGTCGGCCACAAACCCAAATTATATTTTCGCGAGAAATAGATAAATAATTTTAACTGCCATAAAGGCCAGAGTATTAAAAAATTTAAAATAAGGATAACCGCTGCTACAGTTGTAGAAATACGAGTAAAACTAGAATTGAGAAAGAATTCGGTTATTTTTATTACCAAATAATACAGTAGAGATGAACAAAGATAAGAAATAGCTATCGTTATAACAAAAGCGGAAAACTTTTTTCCCATTAATAACTTCATTTTAGTTTATGTTAGACTAAATATAATGTGATATAAATCACATATAATAAATATAGATAGGTGGTGATTCATTATGTTCAAAGGAATAGAAAGCATCTTACTATTCAGTGAAAATGCTCATGAACTGGCGGATTTTTATGAAGAGAAAGTTGGATTGAAATTAACGAATGAGTTCATGATGGAAGGAAAAGATGAAGGATATGAGTTTAAGATGAAAAGCGGTTCCTCCCTGAATGTTTTGGACCATTCAGAAGTAAAAGGAAAAAATAAAAATCCCCAAAGGATGATAATTAATTTTGAAGTTGACGATATCGAAAAAGAAGTTAAAAGAATAAAGAAAAACAAGGTAAAACTCATCCAGGATATTTATCATATCGAGGGATACGGGCATATAGCGACTTTTTCGGATATTGATGGAAATTACTTCCAGCTTGTCCAAGTTAGAGCGAAATAGCCGCTTGTCATTCCCGCGAAGGCGGGAATCCAGTCATTTATCTAAATAGATTCCCATTTTTCCTTCGGTAAAAAACTCAGGATAATAACATGGGAATGACATAGTTGAATAAATGAATTTATTAAATAAAAAAAGTATTGAAAGAAAAGGGGTTAGACCCTTGGTTTCTGTTGAAATAAAAAAGTACCTTAAATATTTAGAGTTCCCTTGGGAAGTTATTGATAATAAAAAAATAACACATACATTTAAGTTAAGTACTTTTAGGGAGGCGATTAAAATTGTCAATAAAGTTGCCAGTCTTGCCGAAGCGGAAAATCACCATCCCAATATTCATATTCTTTATAATAAAGTCAAGATAGTATTATCGACACATTCGGTTGGCGGTCTTTCGGAGAATGATTTTATTGTTGCAGCTAAAATAGAACAGCTTATTTAATCTCCAAACTTCTCCATAATATTCTGGAGGCATAGGTCTTGTATGGACTCCATTTTTTTACAATTTTTTCGATTTGTGTTTTAGTCGGCTCTTTTTTGAATTTATATAATTTTTTTATCGCATTTCTTAGTCCGAGATCTCCGTGAGAGAATACATCTTCTCTTCCCAAAGTAAACATCAGAAACATCTCTGCAGTCCAGGGTCCGATGCCTTTTACCTTAATTAATTCATTTATTACTTTGATATCAGACATTTTGTCGAGTCTATCGAGTATGAGAGTTTTGTCATTCACTTTTTGGGCTAGATCTTTAACATATTTTACTTTTGACCAGGACATTCCTACACCCCTTAATTTTTCATCCGGGATTTTCAATACTTTATCCGGGGTAATTTTTTTCCCGACGAAGAGTTTTTCAAATCTGGTATAAATTGTATCCGCCGCTTTTCCCGAAAGCTGCTGACCGATAATGTTTGCGCAGAGTTCGACAAAATAATCATTGGGGTGTTTTTTAGTCCATTTTTCAAGTGATTCAATCTTTTCAATAATAGAGTGAAGAATAGCATCAACCTTTTTAAAATGTTCAATTGCCTTTTTATCCATTTTTTATAAATTGCTGTATTTATTTGTGTATTCGATAATTTTCTCCATTATTCCAGGTTCGTCTGCTTTATGTCCTGCAGCAGGTATAAGGAAAAAATCAGCATTCGGCAATTTTTTGTGAAGTTCCCAGGCAGTAATTGGCGGACAAGACATGTCATAGCGACCTTGTATGATTACTGTAGGAATATGAGATATCTTATGTACATTTTTTAAAAGTTCACCTTCTTTTAAGAAAGCTTTATTTCTAATATAGTAATATATAATTTTTTCTCCAGCGATCGCAACTTTACTAATTTTTTTCTGGAGTTTTTTTTCATCCGGAACAAGCCTCATAAGAGATCTATGCCAAATATTGAACGACTCGATTGTTTCTAATTTTTTATAAGTGTCATTATTCATGTAAAGATTATAAAGATACTCATTGATAGGTTTATCTAAATCTTTAGGCAGTATTTTAGTGGCTTTCTCCCATTTGTCAGGAAAGAATAATTTAGCATTACTAGTGAACCAGTCAACTTCTTGTTTGCGGAAAGTAAAAATTCCTCTTAAAATTAATCCTTTTACTTTTTGAGGATGTTTTTCAGAGTAGGCTAAAGCAAGCGTGCTTCCCCAACTGCCTCCATGCAAAACCCAACGGTCAATACCAAGATGTATTCTAATTTTTTCGATATCTTCTATTAAATCCTGAGTTGTATTTTCTTTAGTTTCGCCGAGCGGTTTGCTTTTTCCACAACCTCTTTGATCATAAAGTATAATTCTGTATTTATCGGGATCGTAAAATCTTCTGTGGCTTGGTTTCGTTTGACTACCGGGTCCGCCATGAAAAGCAATTATCGGTTTCCCTTTTGGATTACCAGATTGTTCGATGTATAGAGTATGAAGATCTGAGACCTTAAGAAATTCTGTCTTAAACGGTTCTATTTCTGGAAAAAGATTATTCATGGAGCTAATTATACGATATATAGATAACTCTTTTGCTAAAATTTAATTATGGAATCTTTAACTATTAAAACAAAAAAAGAAAAAGAATTGGTTGATATTACGGAAAATATAAATGAAGTTATCAGAAAAAATAAATTTAATGACGGTACAATTACGCTATTCTTAACTCATACAACTGCAGCTTTGACAACCATAGACCAGGATCCCGGAGTTGATAAGGATCTTTTTATGGCGTTGGATAAAGTCGTACCTAAACTTAATTATCATCATCCTCATAATCCCGGTCATATGCCAAGCCACGTCTTGTCTTCTATAATCGGAACTTCGCTTAGTTTAGTGGTTGAAAACGGAGAATTAATTTTAGGACCGTGGCAGTTAGTGGTCCTAATAGAATTGGACGGACCAAAAGAAAGAATTATTTACATCTCCTTAAAATAATGAAGAAAGAAAATAAAAGGAATGTTGAGGCAATTCTAAGAGTATTTATTACAATCTTTGGTGAAATATCGGGAGCATTACTAATCTCTCTCCCAACCTCAAAACGCTATCGATATTGACTGTGAGATTAATGCTTTTTATAATATGTATGTACTTAACATTTCTATTAGAAAAAATAACACATGATAAACATTAATGATCTTTTTAACGCTGTGCAGATTGCAACAGCCTTAGCTATTATTGCTTTCGTAATTTTTTATTTTGCTTATAAGAAAGAAATTCATGAAAGATAAAAACTTTCAAGAATAATAAACTTCCTGCCAGTGGGGATCGGTTTCAACGGTTAAATCCAGATAAATTATTTTTCCGGTTGCCAGGGCGATTTCTTTTCTGGCGTAGCTTCCGATCTCTTTAATTTTTCTTCCCTCCGCACCGATGAGCATACCTTTGTGGCGGTCGTTGGTTGTTAAGATTCTAGCCTTGATATAAATTATTTTTCCGCCCTTTTCTTTTATCTCGTCAACTATGGCTGTTGTTGTATAGGGGATTTCCTCACCCATCATTAAAAAAACTTTTTCACGAATTAGCTCCGAGATAAATGTCTTACTGTCCATATTCAGGAGAGGATAAACTCTATTTTCATTTTCACCCTCAGGGAGTGCTTGTTGAGCCTGCACACCCTGAGGGTGTGAAGTTGGCTCTTCGGGTAAGAGTTCGAATATTTTGTTGATTAAAGGTTTAATGTGCAAATTTTTTAAGGCGGAAATCTGAAAAACCAAAGGAATTTCATCTTCCAAAAATTTATACTGGGGAAGATAGGTCTTTTCCTGCAGATCAACTTTATTGATAACCAAAATTTTGGGTTTATTTATTTTTCTTACGATTCCTATGACTTTTGCTTCTTCAAAGTCACGTCTTCTGGTATGGTCGATCATATAGATAACAAGATCAACTTCATCGTTAATTTCCCTGAGTGACGATTGATTTAAAATCTGTGAAAGACTCCAGCCGGTTGCAGGTTTGCCTCTTGGAGAAAAAATTCCCGGGGTATCGACAAAGATAATTTTCCCCCGTTCATCTTCATAAAGTGCTTTGATGGGAAATCGGGTAGTCTGTGGTTTGGGCGAGGTGATGGCGACTTTTTGTCCGATCAGATTATTCAAAAATGTGGATTTGCCTACATTAGGACGCCCGATAAGAAGAACTTTCCCTGATTTAACCCTCGAAGCTACCTCCTTCGCCAAAGTGGCTACGAAGGCCGAGTTAGCATTGTGGGTCTTCATCTCAATATTGTATCATATATAGGCTATGCAGGTTTTTAGCGACAAAGAGATTTTGGCTCGAATCAAAAAAGGGGAAATTGATTATTTCACCTATTTTGTAAAAAAATATACTACGCAGATATATAACTTTACCTTTAAAAAAATTAAAAAAAAAGAAGACGTTGAGGATATCGTTCAGGTTTCTTTTCTCCACTTGTATAAAGCGATCGGAAGACTGGATGAAAAAAAACCCGTCTTGCCGTATCTCTATCAGATAGTAAGAAACGAAATGAAAATGTTCTGGCGCAGACAAAAAGCGACAATTCCTTTGGATGAAAAAATTGCAGCAGAAGAAAAACAAGAAAGTCTGGACAGCGAGTTAATTCAAAAACAGTTAGAATCTTTGCCGCACGAACAAAAAAAAGCGGTAAACTTAGTAAGTGAGGGATACTCTTATAAAGAGATTGCTAAGTTTTTGGACAGACCTTTAAATACAATTCGTACTCTTATTCGCAGAGCCAGGTTAAAATTAAATAAGTCAAGAAACACATGAAAAAATTTGAAAAAAAAATTCTAAAAGGGATTTATACTTTTGAGACAAAACAAACATTGTTACAGCTCATACTTCGACTGTTGGCAATTGTCAGTTTTTCCCTGGGAGGAGTAATGTGGATTTATATAATAATACAAAAACTAATTTATCAGGAGACTTTGGATTTGTTCGAAATCTTTAAGGAAGACCTGTTGATAATCAGGGAAAATTTTTGGGAAGTGATCGGAATTTTTAGTGAGGAAGCACCCGTAATCGAAATTTTACTGGCGATATGCACTGTGATTTTGTCGATTTTTTTAATACTGAACTTTATTCAAAATTTTGCTAAAGTAAAACATAAATTAGACTCTATAATTAGGTTTTGGCTCAACCATTAAAAGTTTTAAGGATTTTTTATGAAAAAAGACAGTTCGGATAACAAAGTCTTATTGGTCGGAATTATCGTAACCGTCCTGATTATCGCGGTTCTTTTAGTAAAAAAAGTCAACGGACCGACTAATCAAAACGTGTCTCCGGATCAAACTGAATCAGATATTGAGAAAGGTGAACAAACAGTTTCCGAACCTGAACCGTCAGCAGAAGAAGGTCTTTATTTGGAAGTAAAAAGACCGGCAGACGGTGATACGGTTGCAAGTCCGTCTTTAACCGTGATGGGAATAACAGAAACAAACGCAGAAGTTTTCATTAACGAAACCGAACTTAGGGCGGATTTACAAGGTAACTTTTCTTCCACGATTACGTTGGAGGAGGGGGAAAATGTCATAGTAATAACCGCAAGCGATGAGGAAGGGAATTACTCGGAAAAAACCCTGACTGTTACTTACGAACCCAGCGGTTGAAACTTTTTGATTATTATTGCATATTTATTGTTATGAAAAGGAAAAACTACCTTTTTGTTGTAAGTTTGTTAGCGCTTATTTTATTAAATCCTTCGTTTGCCAACGCGAAAGATCTGAGAGGATTAGGACCGTCAGTAAGAGCAGAAAGAAAAGAACTAAGAAATGAACTTCAAGATAAAATACAAAATTTAAGGGAAGATTTTAAACAGAAGCTTGGAACTATAAAGAATCAAGCGGCAAAAATTATCGGAGGAGAGATAACTGCAATCTCGGGGACAACCCTTACAGTCAGTAAAGACGGAAAAATCTACACAGTTAATACCGATTCAAATACTCATTTCCAAAGACATTACTGGGGAAAGTCTTCACTTGACGAATTTTCTGTCGGAAATAAGGTCAATATACACGGAAAATTCACCGATGAAGCAAAGACTACTATTTTAGCCAGATTAGTCAGAAATTTATCGATCATGAAAAGACACGGAGTATTTATCGGCGATGTTACGGCAAAAAACAGTGATAATTTCGTGATCAACTCGAAACAAAGAGGCAGCCAGACGGTTTTTTTCAGTGGAATAACAAAGTTTGTAAAAAGAAATGAACAAACAATGACCTATGCCGATCTGCTAGTCGGCCACAGAGTAAGAGTGAAAGGACTTTGGGACAAAACCCTGAATAAGATAACCGAGGTTATACAGGTGAAAAATTATTCGCTTCCACCTCAGGCTAAAAAAACACCCGGACCGTCAATTGTGGTTACACCAATCCTAACGTCAGCTCCAACTGCTACACTAACTCTCACTTTAACTCCTACCCCAACTCCATAATATTTTAGAAATTAAGCTTCCGCGTGGTAAAATATGTATGTACTTTCACATTTTTTTGTTCATTTGTTGGATTTTTTTATTTAATTATTTAATTTGGGAGGTCGTCTAATGGTCGGACAATTCCCTTTGGAGGAATTTATCGGGGTTCGACTCCCTGCCTCCCAGCACGATTGAACTAGACGAGTCAGACTGCAGGTTTTGTAGCGTTGGATAAACCTCTTTTCTAGGTTCGAACTTTTCTTCAACTTTAGAAAATTCGTCGTTAGCTTTTTTGATTAAGAAAAATGATTTGTGTTGATCTACAAACAGTTTTTTGTCTTTTAAAGTTATGTTCGAACCCAGAGTAGCAAGAATTTGAGTCTTAGTTCGAAGATCACCCTTAGCCAGCCAGTACCGAGCGTATAGGCAAAAATCAAAAGTCTTCTCGCAGAGTTCAAGCCACTGATTAGCCTGATGATTACTACTGTTCATCTCTGTCAGAAGTCGCTCTTTTTCTTTTAAGAGTAATTTTCTCTGCGCCAGGTATTCCTCGTCAGAAATGATTAAATTCCGCTCATTCTGAACGCTTATTTTTAACTGCAGCAGGTTATCCAGCTTTTTTTGACAATCGTTATAAGCGTTCTGCAGGCTTTTATTGACTGTATGTCTATTATTTGATTCAAGATCATTAAGTTCGTTCAAATATTTTATTGCCCAGTTTTTGAACTTGGGAGATATGTCAACTTTCTTTAACTCTTCGCCGATCTGATTTTCTAGATTCTCAATAGTTATGCAACCCTGTGAGCAAAGCGGGTCTTTTTTCTTAGTACAGTGGTAGTAGACATATACTAATATTTTTGGGTTCTTCATGTTTTCGATCAAAGTTTCGCATTCCGGGCACTGATTAGTTAATTTTCCTTTATGGAATTTTTGTTTACACCAGCTACAAATAATTTGAGTTTTTCTTTCGGCAGTGATGGAGGCAGTACACTGTCCGCAACTCAACACACCTTTATAAGGAAATTCATGTTTTCCGATATGAGGACGTCCTTTTCTGCCTAAAATGATTTGTAATCGATCAAATTCTTCTTTTGTCAGCATGGGCTGGTGGCTACCTACTTGTTGTCCTTCTGATCTGATCATTAGTCCATAATAGTAAGGATCAGCTAAAAATCGATAAAAGCTACTTTTCATCATTGGGTAGCCGCCCTGCCTTTTTGATTTTCTAGTTCGATAACCCCATTTAATATTTAATTCGCTTAATGCCTCCATAGGGGTATGTGAGCCTGAAAGAATTAGTTTCACCGCCTTTTGAAGGAGTAGAAATCGATCTTTATCAACTGCGATTGTTTTTTCTTTAGTGATCGGATCGCAATAATTAAGATAGCCTTGTTTAGCAACACCCAGCCAGGTTTTTTTCTCGAAGAACTTTTCCCTGTTGCCTCGTTTTACATTCTCGCTTTTTTCATCACTGTCTTTTTTAGCAATTCCAAGCTCCAGCCCAAGCATAAATTTGTCGTTAGGAGTGTTGTAGTAAGTTCTCTGCGGAGTCCTTATTTCATTAAGGAGTTTTTCATCCATAGAATAAATTATTCGTCCTGCATCCATAGGATTGCGTGAAACCCGATTAGCCTGCCAGGTTAGAATTGCATTTGCCTCTCCGTCTGCAATTCGCGAAATCAATTCATCAAATCGTTCCCGACCGATTTTAAATGCACTTTTTGACTCTTGGTATGTTGTGATAACCCGAAGATTGTTTTTAATTGCATATTCTTGTAATTCGCGCACCTGTGCAGGCAGGGATAGCATTTGTCGATCCTCTGACTCTGATGATTTTCTGCAGTAAATAAAATATTTTAGCTCCATATATCAATCTAAATCTATTAAAATTATCAAGGATTTTTTACTTGTTGTCAACCACAAAGAGCCTTACAAGACTCTAATTTTTAATTTTTCGCCGACTAAAATTTAAATAACCCTTTTCTATGACAAAGTAGTAAAGTTATTTATATTTTTATAATTTATTATTTCCCAACTTTACAATTACACTAGCGGTATATAAACGTTACAGACATTACACTTTAATCTAATTAATACTTTCTTATCAGAATTGTTACTATAGTAGTAATACATCATTAGATATAGACCTATATCTCTTACCTAAATAATGAACTACTTGTGTATACGTCTACTGTGTTGATTATTTTTTTCTTTAATTGATCCCATAAATCCTTGTTTTTTATTTCTGTTACCCAAAAGTAAGTAGTCTTTCTGCCCCGTTTTTTCAAAGGCAATGAGGGTGGACTTACTAACCACTCTGATCTCTGCGTAAATCTAGAAGTAGCGAAGCGAACTTGAAAGCCTCTTATTTCAACCACGCCACATATTTTTACATTTACGATCACGACATTTTTATCTCTGTCCCATTTTTTAACTTCAACATCAAAATCGTTTATAGTTAAAAGCTGCATATTCAAATCTCAATAAAATTTATAATCTTCGAAAGTAAACTCTCACTATCAAAAAAACAATTAAATTTCAAAAAAATCTAATTATTTTTAGCTTCATAAAGTCCGAGATTTTTTTGCTTCAGTCTTTTAATGAGGGTATATAGCCCCCGTGCTTGTCTTGGTCGATACTCCCAGAGAGGACAACCTTTTATTTCACAGAGGATAATTTCTTTTATTTGATATTTAGTACAGACAAGACATTTCATAGCAACTATTTCTTTAAATTTTTTTATTTCTTTTTTGAGATTATTTTTTGTGGTCTTCATATAATCAGGACTTAAAACTTTTAACCAGATTTTTAGTAGTTTTGGGTATAGGCTTATAAATAAGGTCAAAAAACTTTAACAATTCCAAACCTTTCGCATTTCCTTCAGAGTCAGTCAACTCTTTCCCAAATTCTTCCTGGTAAATTTTTTTAAAATCATCTATTGCCTTTCTACTTAACATACCGACAGAATGAAAGTACAGTTAAAAAAGTCAAGTAGGAAAATAGGTTGTTAAATCAATCTGTAAGAAAAATCTACACTGTAAGTTCGCTGTAAGTTAAATAGGGGAGTCGTGAATATCAAGAGAATAGCCGTCAGATTTTTTGTTGTATTTTATGGTTATCAAGTTACCCAGACCACTGTATTCAATTTTTTTCCTCAGATTCCCTACAGTGTTACTTACAAAGTCATTATTTATTTCTGGATATTGTTTAAATAGTAGATATCTGATCTCTGCCCTCATAAGTGGAAAGTCATTCGTCTGCCAATGTTCAAACAAAACGGTAAAAAGTTCCAGCATGTTTTTTCCTTTGTTTCTTGTCTCGAAGTTAAGTGCCTTTGATATTCCGTTTCTTAATACAATGAAGAATGTTCTGCCTTGAAAATAACTAGTGATTTTTTGCCTGGTTAGTTTTTTTCCTTTGTTAATAGCAATTTTATCTATTATTGCAAACACCTCGTTAATTTTTTGACTCATTGAAGTTAGTGACTTTTTATCAAAATCCTCTGGATCATATTGAATTATGTGTGTTAAAATATGATAATAATATTGATTTTTTTCGTCTACATATTTATATTTACCCGCTATCTTTTCAATAAAAAATCTTAAAACAGTTACGAACTTAGAATAGTTTTTTGACTGATAGTAAAAATTTAGTAATGCAGGAATTAATTTAGATTTAGTTAGAGAGAAAAAACCGTTTTGATATTTAATCTCTAATCTAGTCAGAATTTCTTTAAGATCAGAGTTAGTTAAATATTTATTAAAAAATTCAGAGATATACTTTAATTTTTCCTTTCTGATTTTCATTAAGGAAGTTCTAGATTTTTGATCCCTAACGCTTTCAGTATTTTATATACAGTAAAAACTGGAGGATTAGATCGACCAGTTTCTATCCTTCCCAAATAGGTTCTGTGGATACCAACATTGTCTGCAAATTTTTCTTGGGAGATGCCTGTCTTTTTCCGTAGGGTTTTTACTCTTTCGGCGAACCTTTTTAAGAATGTTTCCTTTGACAGCTTCATGAAGCCGATTATAGATTTATGTATCATCACAATCTACATACGGAGCGTCTTCATTTTGTCTTGATTTTATTGTCATATAGGTTTATATTGTTTTTATTAAAATGAAATAAATATGAATACTTTTGTTGAATTTATCAGAACTACTAAACTACATAAGAAATGGTGGGGCATATTACTACTATTAACTCTTTTTGGACTTCTGCCATTCATTATTACTTATTTCATTTGGGTTAAAAAAGATTGGAATAAAGAAAAAAAACTATTAACGATTGTAATTTTGTGGATTGTTATGATAGCGGGATTCCAAATATTTATAGTAAACAAAAGTAAGCAATCGTTGAGTAGTGGTCAAAGGAAAACGTCTGTTCAAAATATTAAAAACGAACAACAAGAAGCTGTAGAGCAGAAAAATAAAATACAGCCGACAGTAGCAAAAAATCCAGATCCAACGAAACCTTTTAATGAAAACCTAGGCACTAGTTTTTTAGCCTCAACATACGCTCAAAAGTTACTAGACGTAAGCAATGTTGCGCCAGGGTATATAAAGTCGGTTTTTGTTGAAGTGTCTCCAGACAATAAAGATAGAGAGTCCGTGGTCTCGGTATTTATTCAAGTAAAAATAGATAGTTCACTCTGGAGTGGTACAAATGACGATTCAAAAAAAGACTTCGTATCAGCTTATCTAGTAAGTGCAAGAAAAGAATTTCCAAAAGCATTTCCTCATGTATATATTAGCAACGAACTTAGAGAAGTGGCTGTTGGTGAGTTATCAATGTCTGGCGATCCTAAAATTACGTTAAGATAACACGGCTGTGTCTAAAAAAAATATAACCCTACATATTGAATCGTGGTTACTTAGCTTGGAAAGTAAAAAGTCGACTAGTATTCGCTAACAAAATTAGAAAATCCCTTATCATTTATAGACCCTTGTTCTAACAAACTAAATTTATTTAACAGAGATTTCATGAGAGCTGCAGACGAATTTGTAGTATTAGCTATATGTAATTTGACTTCAGGCTGTTGAATTTCTTTTAATAAATCTAAAATTATGTCATCTTTGGCTCCGTAACCTATTAGATAGATTTCTGTTGCCTGTTGAAAAAATTGTTTTGCTCTTTGAATAATTTCAGAAGAAAATCCGGAAACAAAATCATAATTTTTAATTATAAGAGGTAGAAATATTAAGGGATAAAAATATTGATCTTCAAATTCTCTAAGAATATTATCTATTTTATAGAGGTTACGATCGTCTGGTTCAATAATTCTATGACTGGCAAATTCAATAGAGTCTGATTTATACATGTTTTCTACAGCGGTTACAATTCTAACGAGAGTATCGAATTCAAACTTTCTTTCTAAATTTAAAACTCTATCAGTAGTACGTCTACCAAGAAACCAATTTACAGATCCATGAGGTTTAATATAGTTGCTGTCTAAATAATCCTTAACATTATGGAATGTTCTTCCAAATACATCTTTATACCCAACTAACTCAGGTTTGCAACTGTAAATTGGGAACAAGTTGAAAATTATCGGTCAATAAGGATTGCAATTCTCTCTGATA
>MGAG01000028.1:8622-20064 GCA_001789645.1 Candidatus Roizmanbacteria bacterium RIFCSPLOWO2_01_FULL_37_12 | reverse complement strand
TGGTAACTCAGTAAATTGATCGACTATATAAATTAAATCTCCGCCTAAAACTAATGGTTCGAGTTCTTGTTTAAACTTAACTCTGACTCCCTCAATAAGATCCCAAATCGTAAATTTATCTAAAACAAAATAAAGATCCACAAAATCCTTAACCTGGCTTCTTTGATTTATTGTCGATAATTTGTTTATCGCTATATCCAGTAAACTGTCTACAGCAAAATTTTCGTAACTTATTCCATTTTCTACTCTTTTATACGGGTAATATCCAAAGTCAACCTTTAAACTCTCTCCATTTTTAAATTTTATAATAAATATATGAACTACTTCACTAACCTGCTCTGTAAAAGTAAAACTATATTTATTTGCCCACGATCTAACTAGTTCCAAAGTTTTAGCAAAACTGAATTTTCTCTCTGAAAAAAAATCCAAGTCTTCAGAGTAGCGGTGCTGAAGATAAAAAAAACTTAAAGCGGTACCACCGGTAAAATAAAAATCAGATTTAAAAAAATCTTCGTTTTTTACTTGATCGAAAATGAATTTTTGTTTTTGCGTGAAGAATATTTTCCCCATATCATATATTCTAACAAGCGCCTTTGCGGCTCGTACAAGTCAAGCTTATCCCAGTACTTCTTAACATCTGATAATTTGATTTTATCTTTTCCTGGGCCGTAATTAATCATCCTCTCAAGAATTTTGATCCGACCCGCTTCGGTTTTTTTCAGCTCTTCAATGTCATAATCCCAGATGTTTACCACTAAAGTATTTTAGCATAAAAACAAGTTAAATAATTCTTTGAATTTCGTCGTTTAAGAATATTAGCGTCTCGTTTTTTAAAGTTTTCCTAATTTTATTAAATTTTTCAGGTGGCAAAAGATAGCTCAGGTCTTCGTTTATTGTTTTTTCCGTAACCTTATCTTTTATAAAATCAATTAGCTCTTTTAGGTAGCTTCCAACGGATTTTTTTGTTCTTTCACTGATTATTTTTGCGTTATACTTATATCCCTGCGTAAAAAAGTGATGGATATCGTATAGATCGCGGCCCGCGATTGTTTTTGTTTTTTTATACCTATCGGTCAAAGCGACTAATTTGTTACCAAACATTGTTTCGACAGTCTGACAATTAGCATAGCGGTCAATCTCAGGCAAATAATGTGGTTTATAATCGTTACCCTTAAATTCCAATGGAATAAAACTGAGCTTTATGGCATTCCTAAGTCCGGGTTTAGACTCGTACTTCAAAACATAATATAAAGTCTTGCTGCTTTTTTTATCAATCCGCATATCCAGTTTATTGAATATTTTCTTTAATTCCGTATCGATTTTTTTGAGCGCAATCCCCTTTTTTAAGTCAAAATCCAGATCAAGCGAAAACCTATCCAAATAACCTAGCATGGAGGCTGCAGTTCCGCCCTTAAAAAAAGCAGACTTTGAGACCAATTTCGAGTCCAGTACCGCCGTTAACAGGCGATAAAGCTGAATTTTATGATATACGTCTTCCCTTTTTGGCAGTATCATCTGTAACCTACCTCCCTTTGAATTTTTCTCACCATTTTCCAATTGATAATTTTTCTGTTGTCAAAATGGTAGCGCGGACTGTAATAAAGCATATCGGCCACCGCTCTTTCTAAGCCGGCAATCATTACTCCATCGTTACCAACTACCCCACGGTCGTTGTATAGATGGTCATCTTTTAATTTACGCACAAAAAAATCATTATTAGCCAAGGTAAATTTTTTTGAGACTTGAGAAACAGCCGTAATGTAATTTCCTTTTTGAAATATCACTCCATGCGAAATCAGCACTGTTTCACAACTGATATAACAGTAGCGGTGCAGATAACCCTGCATTAAGTTGTATGGATTGATTTGATCAGCTGGAACTGTCGAGTAAAAGCCCTTGTGAATGGGAATTAATACCCCCTTATTTAAATATCTTTTTATGGTAGTGTAAAGAGTGTTATTGTTGGTTACCCCCCACAAAAGCGATAAATCAGCAGTATGAAATAACTGCCTGTTCTGCTTCAACAATATATCTATCCTGTACATATATGTACAGGATAATATATCGAATTAAATTTGTCAAGATCAAATAACGTTCGTTTTAAGGAGGTAAGAAATTTCTAAAAAATCTTAAATGAAGCCACTTAGCAATCCACTACACTTGACAGGTGTATTAATCTGGATTAATAGCAATTTAATTTTTAAAATTTAGAGAATACGTGTTAGAGGATAACAGTAAATTGGCCATAGCTTGAGACAAGGGTAATCTTGTCATATTTTCCATCCATAAATATTGACCGTTAGGGTTTAATTCAAAAAAAACGTATTCCCCTCTTGGACTAATTGCCATATCTATTGCTCCAAACTCAAGCTTGAAATACTTACATATTTCAAAGCACTTTTTTTTAATATGTTGGGGCAACTCATATATCTCATGTTTGAGAATATAGGGATCGACTCGTCGCCAATCTATTTTGGCATCTTTGTGAGACTGTGAATCTATAGAACAGGCAAAAATATAATTCCCGATTACAGTAATCCGTAACTCCAATTTCTTATTGATTTGCTCCTGAATCAAAATAGGGTAATCTAAAGTTTTATTCTTATAAAAAGCTTTAAATTGCTTTTCATTGATTTTAAAAGTATAAAAAGTTTTTTTAATATCTCCAAATTCAACATACGGGTCACCAAATACTTTGGTAATGGTTTTATCTGAATGCTTTTTTATGAAGTTGATAATTTCATCTTTATCACAACTCACAATTGTATCCGGTATTTTAAATCCAATCTCATTGGCTGCAAATAATTGATAAGGCTTATTTTTCGCTTTAATAATACTTGTATAATTACTGACAGTAAATATTTTTAATTTTTCAGCTTCGTAAAGCAGAGGAATATATATATTTTTCCATTCCTCGAACTTAAATTTTTGTTCGAGAACGCCATCTTTACCAATTTCTTTATAATGCTTTAACTGTAAATATGGTTTTCTAAACCAAATAGAATTTACTTTATTAAGAACAATTTCACTTCCGTTATGGTTAATAATGAATCTTATGTTAGATGAAAAGTGCGCAGAGATACATGACTTTTTACTAAGCTTATTTGTATTTATTCTTAAAATACTAACATTTCTTTTTTTTTCTAGTATATTTACAACCTCATCTACATGCGGATCAGGATCGATGGTTAATATCAATATATATGTCATTGTATGTCCTAAGGGTCTGGGTTTGAATCATCGAAGTCATTATCGGGAGGTGTAAATGTTTCTGTTCCTGCACCAAGTATTTTAGATCTTGTTGATAAGAAATTTTTAGATTTTAGTTTCTGAGCGACTGCGAGTATTAAATGTATTGCTGTTGAATTATTAGCGGCTTCTACAGTTTCCGCACTTATTTGTTTTTTTATTCGTCTTTCTGACATAGTTAATTTTTTTCCAAATTATAACTTTGTTATTATTAATTTGAAAATGTTATACCGCATGATGCCAAATCTGACATTGAATTGACTTTTCGATTATTTTACACCCCAATATAATAATTTGCAATCGAAAATGAAAGTGCAGGAAAATCTTATCAAAACTATATGACGACCGCTACATTCTTCTAGCAATAATTTTTGTTTAAAAATTTAACACAAAATTCATGAAAAAACTTAACTTTACATAGTAGAATTAGGGATTCAGCCCTATGAAAAAGATTTATTTAATTATTGCTGGGGTATTTTTGTCGGCGATTTTATTCTATGCCCTAAAAATAGGTCTATTTTATAATAAAATTTACACCCCAAAAAATGGTAATCAGATTAACACTACACCGATTCCTGTAAAAACCAATTTCTCTTTTCTTCTTTTAGGCTATGCCGGGGGTAATCATGCCGGTACTTATCTGACCGATACGATCATTGTCATGCATTTTGACACCAAGAAAAAGAAAGCTTTGATGATATCTCTTCCGCGCGATATCTGGGTCAAGCTGCCGACTAAATCAGGTGATGATTTTCATTCCAAAATCAATACTGTCTATGAAACCGAACTTTTTCCCAATGACTTTCCGGACCTCGATACTAAAATTGCAGGAAATAAAAGTGACGCAGAGCTGACCAAATATATCCTGGGAGAGATAACCGGATTTCAGATAGATAATTACATCTCTATAGACTTTGCCAGTTTTACCAAATCTATAGATATTTTAGGAGGAGTCGATATAAATGTTACGAAAGCTTTTGAGGACGAAAAATACCCGGCCGAAGGAAAAGAAAACGACCTTTGTGGCAAGGAGGAACAATTTAAACAAATTGAGCCATATTTGAACGATCTTGACGCAACCAAATCAGCCGAAAAGGAAAAATTACTGAAAGAAAAGCCCGAACTGGATGAATTTTTGCGTAATGCTACTGCCTCACCCGAACTGGTCTTTCCTTGCCGCTATGAAAAGATCAGTTTTGCAAAAGGCACACAGCATATGGACGGGTCAACCGCCTTAAAATTTGCCCGTTCCCGCCAATCACCGCAAGACGGCGGTGATTTTGCCCGCGCCAGGCGGCAACAGCAGGTAATTGAGGCTGTAAGAGCTAGAGTCTTTTCGGTCGGTTTTATTTCTAAAATTCCTTCCCTACTCGATGAACTTGATCAATATGTAAAAACCGATATTGGGCCCGAAGAAATTACCAGAATCAGCAAAGAAATTCCCAACGCAGGAGACTATATATTATCTTCTTTAGTATTAAGCGATGAAAATATCCTAAGCGCAGACAGATCTACAAACGGCCAATTCATTTTAATACCGGAAACCGGCGAAGACGACTGGGAATCAGTACAAAAGTTTATCAGGAATAATCTTGAGATAATTACCCCTCCTCCAATTCCAAAAAAATAATTTAAGTTTCTTTACAGTGTAACTACGTTTTAAAATGGCGGAAGTGTTTTTTTTAAAAAAATAAGTTAATAAATTAAATATAAGAATCTAATATACCCATTTACATCTATTAGTTGTTTGTCTTGCAAAGTCAGAACATAAAAATCCCCTTGGACAAAACTCCAAACCTCCACAAATTATTCCATCTTTACATTTATCATTAACTTTACATTGGGTAGTTTTACCCGTTTTATTGCAGGTTGAATTTGTACAAGTTTGATTGTAATCAAATACCTTACATAATTTTAAATTGTTTTGATTACAAAACTGTGTTTCACGATAAATTACTATACTACAATTTCCACATGGTGGAGTTGGAGTTCTGGTTTTGGTTGGAGTTATAAGGTGAGCAGATTGGGCGCGCGGACGAAAAACTAAGGCCTGTTGTTTGTTAAGTGATATTGAAGCTACTGCAGTAAAAACTATTACTACAATAAAAAGAATCAGAAAGAGTAGCGTCGAACCGTTTTGACTACTTTTATTCATAGAATAATACTATAAATTTAAGCTGATTAATCACGATTGTCAAGCGAAAAATCATTTTCTTAGTACAATTTAATACCACATACCATCTTGCGTATAGCCACCTAGTAAAAAGGAGGTTTTTATTTATACCAATCATCATGCGGCCGTGGGTTGAATGGTCAAATTAAATTAAAATGCCTTTTTGCTTCGGCCTCGAATTCAATCCTTTCTGCAACAATATAACTTAAATACTTTGCGCTTTCAACGATCTGTTTAATCAGCTTAATTTCTTCCTCACATTCATAAGGAAAAATATAGACGCTCTGCTGATAGGGATAAAAACCAACATCTTTAAGAAAAGATCGCAGATAATCTCTTTTGTTTCTTTGCTTTTCCGGAACATCGAAAAATACCAAGAACCATTTTCCCGGCCATTTTTTCTCCCTTCTTTTGAAATCCATAAGAGATTTGAGCGAATATTTGAGAACTGTTGGAATCCAACCTTTGAGTCTAACCAATACTTGATCACCCTTTTTCTCTATGGAAATTATTTCTTTTCTCTCCAGATTTTTAAGTACTCTTTTAATCTTAGCTTCTGGAATTTTCTTTTTAGTAAACTCTTCGATTAACTTTAGGATTCCGCCATATACTATTGGAAAATTTGGAGTTACTAAAAAAGTACCACCCAGTAAAATGCTTATTCCAATGCACTTTATAACTATTTCTCTCAATTCTCTATGTTTAAATCCTTTATCTTTTGTTTTATCAGGTGTTTTAGCGATGGATTTAACCATAATTTCACTATACCAAATTGCCCGCGGCCGTTGCCAATATGGTATTAATTAAAAAACTGGTTTAATTAAATTGGGACTGAAGAGTAATTAAACCAGCCTTAGGATTTTATTTATTTAAGAAGTTTTAAAACAGACTGCGTTTAGTTTGTTTTTTTATAAGGCCGACCAAGTCCTCCAGCGGAGTGTCTGATTTGATAATGTAGGCGGTTGCGCCCAGATCCAAAGCCGTATTTTTTTCCGAATCGAGATTGGTCAACACAATGACCGGAATTTTTTTCAGCTTTTCATCTTTCTTGAGAATCTGGAGGACGTCGAATCCGTTCATCCCGCCGGGAAGCATAATATCAAGTAAAATGATATCGGGAGTATATGATTTTAATATGGTTAACGCTTTTTTTCCAGTATCTACCCCGATTACATCAAATCCTTGAACGGACAGTTTATCCTGATACATCTGCGCCAAGACTTTATCGTCCTCAACCAACAGTATTTTATCAACCATGGATTAAAATATTGCGAACTTCTTCAACTACTTGAGCCGGGGTCAGCACGGACTTTTTAAAATAACCGACAGCCCCTTTATTAAGATATTCAGCTTGTTCTTTTGGGTTGTCGACATTGGTCAGAATTGCAATGGGAATTTTTTGCAGTTCCGGGTCGAATCTTACCTTTTCAAAAAGATCCTTGCCGCTTCATTTTGGCATGACGATATCCAGAAGGACAAAATCAGGTTTGTCCGTTCTCATCTTTTCCAACCCGGTTACTCCGTCCAAAGCTGTCTCCACTTCAAATCCGGCGTGCTTGAACTTGGTCTCATACATCTGTACCAATATTTGGTCATCCTCGATTATGAGAATTTTGTTCATCATTATATTATACAAATTGAGAATAAATTATATTAATTTAGAATTATTAACTTTTTTGACTAAATTAAGCTTTGCCTCATCGGCCGGTTTTGAACCGGCCGACGGCAATGAAAATACAAAAGTACTACCTTTTTTCAGTTCCGATGCCGCCAACCAAACGTCCCCACCCATCTTTTGCGCCAGCATTTTGGACAGATATAGTCCAAGACCCGTACCCGTAATGTGTTTACTGGTCGGATTTGCAATCTGTACAAACCTGCGAAAGAGTTTGGATCTGTCTTTTTCGGCAATTCCAACTCCGGTATCCCTGACGATGACCCAAATCAAATCGTTATTATGCTGCAAACTGACTTCTACACTGCCTTTGTTGGTGAATTTAAGCGCATTTGATAAAAGATTATTCAGAATTTCTTCAGTTTTCTCAATATCGGCCTGCACGTCCGGCAATTTATTTGCAGCTAACTTAAGCTCAATTTTGCTTTCCTTTGCCAAGGGTTCCAAAAGTTTAAATACTTTAGAAATTGATTTCTCAACAGAAAATACCGTAAGAACAAATTCGAGCTTGCCGGTCTGGATCTTTGAGATATTTAAAAGATCATTAACCAACTGTATCAGACGTTCGGTGGATATTGATATATTGGAAAGAGGTTTCTCTAAATTCTTATTCATGGGTCCGTAATCTCCCTGATAAATCATCGAAATCAAACCCTTGATAGCCGAAAGCGGAGTCCGAAGCGCGTGCGAAGTTAGCGAAATAAATTCGTCTTTCAGCCGGTCAAGCTCCATCTCTTGCGTTATATCACGGTCTATTGCCGTAGCTCCGATAATTTCCCCTTTTTCATCGGTGACCGGCGATATGGTAATCGAAACCGCTATCCTTCTTCCTGTATTATCCATTCGCACTGTCTGATAATGTTTAATATGTTCGCCTTTTTTTATTCGGCTAAGAATTTTTGGCAGATCGTCTTTGAGTTCGGGAGGGAAAATTATAGATACTGGCTGGCCGATTGCCTGGTCTGCCGGGTAACCGTAAAGCTTCTCGGCGCCCCTATTCCAACTTGTGATACGGCCGTCCAAGGATTTTCCTATTATCGCATCGTCCGCAGAGTCGACGATCGAGGCGATAAATGACTTGTTTTCGCTCCTGGGATTATTCATCGCAGGAGCCTCAACCGGCAGACTTTCCTCGATGAAATTTGGTTGATAATTTTTTACCGGATCGCGTACTTTGGAAATTGATTCCGGTCGTTCCTCTGCCTTCCGACTGTTAATTATAATTAGCACTACTAGGGCTATAACAAAAATAATCCCGAAGAAAATAAAAAATGAATAAATCATATAATTTAATTTTATTGTAGTGAATTTTTACGCAGATTAAAAGCGGGAGATTTAATTCAGTCCTCTTAACCTAAAAAGTGTAAAATATCCTATTTAGTCGATAAAGTAAAAACCTAAAAATAAAATACCTCGCAATAATTTGACGAAGTATTTTGTTGCTGGTAGTATTATTTCTAAGTTCATCTTCGCTTCAAGAAACAAGGTATTCACCTAGCGCAATAAAAATTTAAAGAAAGCTTGTGATTTTCTTGAGGACGTCCTCAATGCTGATCTCCGTCTTAATCAGACAGTCGGCAGCTCCGATCTTTTTCATCTGATCGCAATGACCCTCTAAATTAGTCAAAACAATTACCGGAGTTTTTTTGGTTTTGGCATGTTTCTTAAGTTCTGTCAAAACCTCCTGACCGCTTTTACCCGGTAAAAAAAGGTCGAGGAGTATAAGATCCGGCAGCCAGTCAAAAGCAATTTTTAATCCCTCGTCACCGGTAACCGCGCCTTGAGTATTAAAAACAGGGGAAAGCTTCAGTCTATACGCCGACGCTAAAGACTGGTCATCTTCTATAATCAAAACCTTTTTTTCGGATTTTTTATCCATAATAACCTTCTACGAATTTACTAATCTGTACGAATATACAAATTATTTTTATTTGTATATTTGTAATAATTTGTAAATTAGTAGAATAATATCATGTTGCTTTTAATTGTCGTATAATATCAACTATATCTTCCAATCTGTATTCTGCTTTCAGCAGATACTTTTTCACTCCCAAAGCCAGCATGGTGTTGACTTTTTGGGCATTGGCCGAATTTGAAACTACAATCACAGGTATATTCTGCCATTTAGAATTTTGTTTAACCGCCTCCATAAAAGCCAATCCGTTCATATCCTTCAGATAATAATCAAGCCAGATGGCATCAGGCAATTCTACATCGCTGTTAATATGCTCCAGAGCTTTTTCTCCGCTCGAGCAAAGGATTGCTCCGATTCCCTCTTTCTGAAGTTTCTCTCCAATTGCCTCAAGAAGCAACGGCTCATCTTCGACAACGAGCACTTTGAGATTGTTTTCCATAGTCTTAAATTTGTTGTTGGAAAATTGAAAAACGAAAATTCACTAACTTCTATATTCCATATTCTTATCTAGTTTCTATTTTCTAATAACTTGATTCTATTATCAAATGCATTTAGTCAAGCGAAACCTCACCTTTCTTCGGCACCATCCCGGAGACCGGCAAACTAAACCAAAATGTTGTACCTTTATTCTCCTGGCTTTTATACCAAATTCTGCCTCCAGACGACTCAACGATAGCCCTGACTAGATAAAGGCCAAGGCCTGTTCCTTCGGTAATATGTTTAACAACGTTGGTGGCACGGAAAAATTTTTGAAACAGTTTAAACTGTTCATTGACCGGAATTCCATATCCGCTGTCGGATACCTGCGATATGATTTCATGATCTTTTTTTGAGATAAAAACAGTCACTTGCCCCCCATCGGGCGTGTATTTAACTGAATTATCGATAAGATTCATGTAGACGTGTCCAATAAGCTTTGGGTCAATACTAATTAGCGGTAAAGTTTCATGAGCGCTGATGACGAATTTTATTTTTTTCTTTTCCATTTTTCTTCTTAATTCCCCGACGGTCTCATTTATTAACTTTAATAAATCGGTGGGTTTTGGATCGACTATTATCCTGCCCGATTCGATCCTGGAAATGTTAAGTAGCGAGTTTACCAAATCGATCATCCTTTCGGTTGAAAAAGAGATATTTTTTATATATTTTTCCTGTTCCGAACTTAATTTGGCGGATTTAGACTCGCCAAGCAGTTCCGTAAACCACTTTATAGCTGATAAGGGGGTACGCAGTTGATGAGACGCAAGCGAGATAAACTCCGACTTCATCTTATCTACCTCCTTCTCGTGGCTGGCATCGTGAAATACTTTGACTATGCCGATGACATCGTTATTATGTCTTAGAGGTGCGGTAATCGCAACAACCGGGAATCTTCTTCCAGATCTGGTGACATAATAGTGGTCGTCTGAAATTCTCGTAATTCTGACATTGCCTTTTTTTAATGAAATTACCGCCGAACGCATATTAAATGGTATGGGCTTATCCCCAATATAAGCCTTGCCAAACTCAGCCCACTCTTGTCCAACAGCTTCTTTTTCGCTAGTCTCCAATAATTTCTCGGCTGCCGGATTAATCAGCTTAATTTTATAATCGGTTCCTAAAACCAAAAGCCCCTCACCCATCGACGACACGATTGCTTTGGCAACATCTCTTTGCTCTTTAAGCTTTTCTTTGAGTTTTTCTTCGTTTTTAAGGGTAAGGTGAACACCAACAAAAACAATTAGTAGCACTGCTGTTGCAAATATCAAAACAGCAAGTAGAAGAGTTGATTCAAGCATACTTTATGATCACATCTTTTGAAAAATAAGTCAATTCAATTTTAAAATTGTTACCATTTACCCCACGGCCGTTGTCAAAATGGTAATAATTAAATTTATAGTATATCAACCGTAAAGTCACACGATGATTATGGTAGAATTTAGAAGTTCAAATGGAGGGTTGGCTGAGCGGTCCAAAGCGAGGGGTTGCTAACCCCTTGAGTCTAAAAAACTCGCACAGGTTCAAATCCTGTACCCTCCGCAAGTGGGTACCGTTCAAAAACGGTCTCCAGCAAAAATGCTTAACTTTATAAAACAGACTACTGTCAGGGCGGGTAAAAAAATATTAGAATCCAAGCCGTCTATATTGAGGGAAAAAGGTGGAACAGGTAATTGGGTAACCGAAGCAGACCTTGTCAGCGAAAAAATAATAATATCATCTATTCAGACAGCCTACCCATCTCATAAAATTCTCTCCGAAGAATCCGCTACTCAATTAAATAATCCTGAAAAAGTAGAAAATTTATGGATTGTTGACCCGCTTGACGGAACTACAAATGCAAAATTTAGTCTTCCTTTTTTTAGCGTATCAATTGCTTTTATGCAGAATGGATTATTAAAACTCGGTGCGGTTTATGATCCTTCAAGAAACGAACTTTTTTGGGCTGAAAAA
>MGAG01000028.1:2906-8579 GCA_001789645.1 Candidatus Roizmanbacteria bacterium RIFCSPLOWO2_01_FULL_37_12 | reverse complement strand
AAACTACAGCATTTAAAAACACTATAGTAGATATCGGTTCTCCATATTTTGAAAAAAACTTCAAAATAACTTATCCGACCGGGGAACTTTTTTATAAAGCAGGAGCACGTCTAGTAAATTTAGGCTCTGCTGCATTAGAATGCGGGTATGTCGCATGCGGACGGCTATCATTTTACTTCGAAACCGGTCTTAAACCTTGGGACATTGCAGCCGGCAAGCTCATTGTCGAAGAAGCCGGTGGTCAAATGGAGTCAC
The DNA here is from genome assembly GCA_001789645.1 of Candidatus Roizmanbacteria bacterium RIFCSPLOWO2_01_FULL_37_12. Lineage (GTDB taxonomy): Bacteria > Patescibacteriota > Microgenomatia > UBA1406 > GWC2-37-13 > 2-01-FULL-40-13. Next base: position 8,324 of record MGAG01000028.1, on the reverse strand, counting down.
TTCAACCGTATTTTTCTCTGTTTAATCTAACAGAAACATTAACAGGAAATACTGCCTTAATTAAAGCAGCTAAAAGATTATTAAATAAAGTTGATGAATAATAAACGCCAATCCCGCTCCATTGCTCTTATTGCCATAATTGGCGCCTCCCTACTCTGGTCTACTGCCGGAATCTCAAAACCGTTGGTACGGCAATTTGATCCGTTTACCGTTGCTTTTATTCGCTTTTTAATCGCCTCACTGATAATCCTACCCTTTGCTTTGAAAGAAAAAATAAATAAAAAAATAAAATATCTTCCGATATTGCCAATAACATTACTTTCGACTGTTAATATAATATTTTTTTATCTTGGACTAACTACCTCGACGGCTAACGCGGCAACCATTATCTACAATCTTACTCCCTTAATCGTTGCCCTGACTGCTTTTCGGTTAATTAAAGAACAGATTGCAGCTAAAAAAATAGTCGGAATTCTCATTGGTTTTTTTGGAACTATGATCATAGCGGTACTGCCTATATTTGAAGGCAAATCCCCAGTCAGCGGAGATATCAGGGGTAATTTATTTTTTATTGCTGCGGCATGCTCCTGGGCAATTTATACCATCGGCTCAAGACAAGTAATCGCAAAACACGGCTACTCTCCCTTAACCGTAAGTTCGATATCAATCTTTAACTCAACTCTAGTATTTGGTCTCATAACTATTTTTACCTGGAAATCAGATTACCTATCCGCTCTGACAAACCCTTCCATGTATCTCCTGTTTCTTCACCTTGGAATTCTGGTCACAGTTGCTACCTATCTCTTATTCCAGTGGGGTGTAAAAAATTCCTCGGCATCAACCGCGTCTCTCAGTCAGTATCTTCAACCGATATTCGCAATTATCTTCAATGTCATTTTTCTTGGGGAAAAGTTGACCTTTGTTTTTATCATTGGCGGCCTGTTGGTATTTATCGGAGTAATTATAGCTACCGGGACCGGTGTAATAGCTGAAATTAATAAGCTTTTCAGGACAGTAAAAAGTTGAATTATTGCTGAACTTTATACAGCGGTTTTAAAACAAGAATGTCTTGACAATTGAAATAAAAAAGCCTAATATGAATAAATGGATAAAGCTGATGAACAGTTTATAAAAGAAGAGTTGATACTTCGGGATTATCTGGCTGCAGATAGGACGATGCTTGCGGTCGACCGGACTTTTTTATCATATATCCGAACGGCTTTATACCTTTTTGTTGCCGGTGTATCACTGGCAAAGTTTTTTGATAGTTATTTGATTCAGGTCATCGGTTGGGTGCTTATCCCGTCAGGAATATTGACATTTATTGTCGGATTGGAAAGATGCACGGAGATGACCAACTTTATTCACAAACTCTCAATTAAACACGGGTATCATGTCGAGTCTGACCCCACCATGAATGCAAAACCACTATATAATTTAACAATTATTCTTAAAAAATTCTTTGTCAGTACCTATCGTTCATTTCTCCATTCTTTCCTCCCAGCCGCTCATCCTACCGAAAGAAAAAGTTGAATTTTTTTTAATTTTTGATTGTGCCAGAGGGGAGAGTTGAACTCCCACGTCCTTACGGACACACGGTTCTGAACCGTGCTTGTCTGCCATTCCAACACTCTGGCTAAATATATTATACAACCATTTACGGATATCATTTAAAGGAAATTAAAGGAATATAAGGGTAGTTAAATAATCATTCTAAAAGTTAGATTTTGGGTAGACGTCCCAATCAACTGTGAAAGTTTCCAGAGGTATTCCCTTCTCTTTTTTGAACCTTCTGGTAATCTCTGCCTGCAGCTGTGGAATAAGATCGTCGTTATCCGGATATAATCGCGCGATAAAAGATTTCTTAGTAAGATCAAAATAGACAAAGTATTTTTCGGATGTCAAGGGAAGTTTTTTTCTCCAGGGATATCTTCCGGCAACCCTTTTTTCGAAGTTGGCAAACTCTTCGTTTACTTTAATCTGGTCTTTTATAGTTTGTTGCACCTCGAAGGCTCGCTTATTTTGAATATTAAACAGATCGGACAACTTAAATAAGCCTGTCAATCTGGCGTCCTGCTGATCTTCGGGCGATTTATTTTTAAACCTGACCGATAAAAAAGTAAAAAATACCAATAATAAAATCAGGCCTCCGGCTATAAAGGGAAATATTTTACTGGCTAAAAAATTTTTTATATATTTCATTATTATTATTGTAGACAGCCGAATCCGGCTACTTTATTTGGCTCTTTGGGGTTGAGAGTCAGATTTTTAATTTTCCAACCGACCACTTCGTATCTTTCGATAAAATATTTTACTCCGGATTGAAGAATCGAGAGTACTCCGTCGCCATTTTGATTCACTAACTGGAAAGAATTTATTATACCCGCATGAACTCCCGAGGGTTGACTGATAAATATCACGCAGCCGGTCAGGTCCTGCTGGCCGTTAGCGTATTGATAAATTGCCGAGGTACTGTAGGGCAAAAATTTGTATTTTTTTGTCTGGGATTTCCACCAATTATATAGATTTAATCCGAGAGTATGACCGGGATTCTCTTTCGAAAGCTCATGAAAACCGGCCAAATTATAAGCGTCAATGATGAAATACGTCGGTAAATATCCCTCACTGTAAATGTCGGTAGAATAATTACAGTTTTTTAAATTGTAATTGAGACTGTCTAAAAGATCGGTCTTATTGCGTTGTAAGGATGGCGCAATCAAGTGAGCCTGCTGGATAATTGTTCCGCACTGTCCGGCTTTACCCGTATTACCTTTGGGTATGTGGAAAGCGGTTTTATCCGAGCATCCCTCCGGGTCTTCGTCTTCCAGACAATATGCCGTATCGCTTGGGCTTAATAGTCCGCCGGAAGGTAATTCACCTACGGTTTTTAGACCGGGGATAAATTCCACTGTTCCCTGATTCTGCCAGGGGGTTTGGGCTCGCGATAAATTAGAGAGCGCCAGACCAATATTTGCAGTCGCATAACCGATCGATAGAACCAGAAAAAATAACCCTGCCAAAGCAATGAGCTGGAGATTAGATTCATGAAAATCATAATTATTATTCTTCATGATTTCAGACTAACAGATAAAAATTTTTTTATCAATAAATTCAATTGTACTTCAGTTTCCAGATTCTGCCAAAGCTTTCCTTCCCGCAAGTGCTCGAACCAGCGTCAGGCTGGAAAAATTCTGCGCGCTTGCGGGATCCCATCCAGCTTTGCCACCTGTTCCGAAGATTAAAGAAGTAATTAGGGATTAACCATCCACTCGAACTGGAAGTTTTCTACGGGGATTTCTTTTTCGGTTTTAAGCCTGTTTAAAACTTCCGATTTCAACTGGTCGACATTCTCACCGGTCTTGGGATAGAGTCTGCCGATGAATACCTTTTTCTCAAGATCAAAGTAAACAAAATAATTGACAGCTGTTAAAGGCAGTTTTCTAATCCAGGAATAAGCGTCGCTGTTGCTCTGTTGCCAATCGGCATACTCTTGATCTGCCTGAATCTGTTCTGAAATGGCTTGCTGTACTTCGGGCGATTGAGCATTTTGCGAATCATTAAAAATGTCGGTATTTTCATCCGGAGCAGGTTGAACCGCTTGAGTCGGCTGGACAACAGATTGGGATTGATTATTTGATCTGGTCGAAAAAACCATCAAGACAATCAATAAAACAATCAGCGCTCCGACAATTAATGCTAAACGTTTTCCCTTTAAAAATTCCGGTAAATTTTCCATAGTTATTGTTTGCACCCGAATCCCGCGACTCCACTAATAACTGTTTGATGCTGAGGCGTATTTTGTATCGCCCAGCCCGCTACTATAAATCTGTCCAGAAAGTATCTGGCGCCTGACTGGAGCATCGACACTACCCCGTCTCCGTTTGAATTAACCTGTTGGTAAATGTTAAATATCCCTGGATGTACACGACCCGATCCAAGATTAATGAACATCACGCAACCTGTAAGATCCTGTTGGCCGCTGGCATGCTGTTGAATAGCGGTTGGACTGTAGGGAATAAATTTATAACCCGGCGGGTTGGTCTTCCACCAGTTTAGCATATCTGCCGCGTTGACATGACTCGCATTATTTTTTGATAGTTCGTTATAACCGGCCAAGTTATAAGAATCGATCACAAAAAATGTCGAGATGTAATTGGGACTTGAGTAAGGACCTGTAGAACCGCAGTTTGAGGATACAGCCGGATTGAGACTATCTCTCATTCCTTTCAAAAACTGGGGTAAAGAATTAACCAGTTTATGTGATTGTGAAATGACAGTCCCGCAAGTCCCGGAAATGCCTCCGACTCCCTTTGGAACATGAAAAGCGGTCTGATCGTCACAACCGTCCGGATCCTCATCGTCAATACAGTAAACATCCGCCGTCGGGGGTACGGCGCCTCCGGTTGGCAGAGGGCCGGTGATTTGAGGTGGTTTTGTTACTTTAGGGGCTGATGACGGTTTTGGTACTGAAGTTGGAGCTTGGGTAAAATCAAAGGTTCCCTGCTTTTGTGTCGGTTCAAACCAGGTTTGGGCGCTGGCATTTAGGGTAGATAAGGTAACCCCCAGAACCACAGTCATCAATCCCACACCGGTTACTACAATTCCAAGAGCTAAATGATAAAGAAGCTCAATTGTCAATTTACGCTGGTACTTGTTTTTATCCATTCTTCTTTCAGATTAACAAATACAAATACAATGTCAAGATCTAATTGACAATTCTCAATTTTTGATTAATATAAAATCATATTATGAGTAGAAGTCACGATAATACCAAAGTTGCCCCGGTAGCTCTACTTATTTTGAGTGGAATATTTGCAATTGTTGTAATGACTGCATCCATGATGAATAAAAATTAGACTAAAGATCTTCGTTCTTTCGCTTATGATAGTCATGCAACTCCAACCAAAGCCAGAACTCCGACCCCGACTAGCGGCGTATATTCTCTGGAAGATTGTAACCGGTCTGGAGTTTGTTCTAAATCGACAAAATTAGATTCAACTACGTGTTCCGGAAAACAATTTTGCAGAACTTTGGTTACTACATTTTCAAATTGCATATACAAATATCGTAGTTGCAACGGTCACACATTACTATTTTGACGACCCAAGCGGTTGTAAGACAGACTCGAGGTGTATTGACGGTATAAGATGTAATAACGATTCGCAGTGTACAACAGGAATGTTGTGTATTTTGCCGGGTCAAACAAATAGTTATTGTTCATGGCCTTAACTCGGACTTTTAAAGAAATTTATCTTAAATTATTGAGTATTTTTTCTACTTCCCGAACATTTATTCTATGGTGGCAACCACGTTGAGAGAGGAAGGCTCGCGTCTAAGCTTCGTATGCAATGGATATTGTTTACCTTAATATGGGTGTAATTTAACTCTTTAACTTAATCACTAATCTATCTTTATATC
>MGAG01000028.1:0-2898 GCA_001789645.1 Candidatus Roizmanbacteria bacterium RIFCSPLOWO2_01_FULL_37_12 | reverse complement strand
TTTTGCATATTACATAATTTAACTTTTAAATACTACTGTATGACTTTTTAGGAATTCAGTGTCAAATGTTTCCAAAAAACCTAATCGGCCAAGAAGGGCAGGAACTTCATTATTATCGAAGAAAGCCAAAGGGATTTTTCTTTCCAGATTTCCGATTTTCGCCGTAATTTTATTTTTTAAAAAATAAATCACTTGATTTCCACCCACACCAAAAGTTATATCCTTGTAACATTCTCTTTCTAAAGAGATTCTTAATTTTTTAGAAATATGCTGAGGTACAATTGTATAGTCTGCACCAGTATCTACAACCATCCAAACATCAATGGATTTATTAACTGAGAGAGAGGTTAATGATACTTTAGCAACTGGTCGATAAATATGACCAAAAGGCGAAGGACCATTGTCTTCATAATTAAACTTTACATCCATAAAATAAGTGAACGAACTTTAGGTAGGTAAGCAATCTCGGGCGTAATATCCGGGTATTTTTTTTCCAATTTTTTTAAAATTTCAGCCGCTCCTTCTCCTGTTTTGGCCGTATATATTTTACCGGCAGCCAGGATTACGTGTTTACCTCTATAACGCGGATTTTTAAAAATATCTGGCATTGTTATAATTTTTTTCATAGTATCTATATTTTAACAAATATTAAATGTATATGTTCAAAATATTTTTTGAAAATAATTTTATAGATTCAAATTTAGCCAGTAATTCTTTCTAGATTCCAAAAAAACAGCGGAAACGATAGATTTATCACCGTTCTGCCGGTAATGTTTGTCAAATTACAATTGACAATACTCAATTTTAGATTAATATTAAATTAAATTATGAGTAGAAGTCACGATAATACCAAAGTTGCCCCGGTAGCTCTACTTATTTTGGGTGGAATATTTGCAATTGTTGTAATGACTGCATCCATGATGAATAAAAATTAGACTAAAGATCTTCGCTCCTTCGCTTTTAATAATCATGCAACTCCGACTCCAATTTGTACTCATGTTAAAGATCCATATAAAGATGTTCAAGTAGGCTATTGCTTTAGTCCTAAAGAGGGAGATACTGCAAATTTCAGAGTAAGAGATAATGTATACTATAAAGGTTATCCTTCGGGTTGTCCTGATTATATAGACTCTAGATCATCATCAAGCAATTATGTTTCTTTTTGCAATGACGGTAAAGCCTGCAAACCAAATAAAGATTGCCAACGTGAAACTGATCTTACCTGTTTTTCGGAAAACCGCTGTAGAGCAACCTTTTACTATTAATTTTCTTTTATTTGTCAATTTTAGAGTAAATAATAATGATTCTCTTCCTCTATAAGTTAGATATAAATTAAACGTTCACTTAAACAGCACTAGAAATTTTCATAGTGCCAAAAAACTTCATCTTGAGTAATTCTTTATCTTCCGTCAGAAAAATATCGCATTCTGCATAAGCTGAACTATGTAACTGAACATTGTCTTCAAAATCTTTTGTCGGTCCATTTAAAGCTTTACTCGTTATTTCAGTGTTAAAGTCAACAACAAAAAAGAGCTTTATAATCTCACTTAATCTTGAATCCGGAACTTTCTTCTTAGAAATGTAGATTAGAATATGAAGTGACAGCGGTGAGACGGTAAGCTCATGCTCACCTAACACGTCTTTAATATTTTTGCCTCTCTCCTCTACGTAGTTGATAAAAATATTAGTGTCGAGAAAGATTTTTGCCATATTTTTCCATTAAATGTATTCTGTAAATTTTTTCTCTTTGCTTATATGTGGTTTTAGGAAGGTTGAGATCTTTGACTAACCTTCTAAACTTTTTAACATCAAAGGGTTTAGGCACGTCTTCAACAGGTTTTATTATACCTACTATCTTTGACCTATGAATCAACTTAATATTTCCACCCTTTTTAAGGGTGTCTATTAATTGGGAAGTAGAGGTTCTTAAAGCGGTTGTACTTATATAGTTCATATATACACTATAATATACATTTAAATATACATTGTCAAGTTGAAGACTTTAGTTCTTCGTCTTTGACCTCTTCTTTAACTTCTTCTTTCATCTCCATGGTCTTAGCCTGTTCATCTGCTTTAGGTTCTTCGACATCCACCAATTCTTCTTCTTTCTGTTCTTTAACTTCCGCCTTGGCCGCTTCTTTTTCTTCCAAAACATTCTGTATCTCTTTGGCGGCTTCGAGCTTGGCTTTAAGATAAACTACCAGCTGGTCGCCCTTCAGATTATTAATCAGGAAAATCGGAAGAATATATCCAATCTCGTCCAGTCCCTGCTGTCTCATCTCCGGTGAGTCGGAAACCAGTTTGTTCAAAACATTGGTAATAAAGACACTGTCATTCTTAACCCACTCGTTTCTTGATTTAATATTGTCCGAGACCGGTACTTCTCCCCTTTCATACTGGTCTTTCCACATCTTCTTAACCTGTTCATACTCGTCCAAAGAAATCGACGGGGGGATCGAGATCGTTTGTTCAATCTGTTTTTCGGCTTTGGGGCCGGTCGGTATCTGTTCGGATATAATCTGTTCAACCTGCTCTTCTTTAATATTCTGTTCTTTGGCGATCTGTTTAACCAGTTGTTTGCTTTCTTTTACCGTCTCACTGTAGACCTCAATAATCTTCTTGACCTTTTCTTTTTCTATCCCTGTCTGGCTCGAGATTTTTTCAGTAAAGCCTGCCGGTTCTTGACTGATATTTTGCTGTGACAATGAATTTAAAACCGTGGAAACTTCATTTGCCTGTAGGTTAGTATTTTGAGCAATATTGGAAATGATCTGATTATTTTGCGATACTGCGCTAACCGAAGAAACGGCCTGAATTACCTTCGTCACTTTTTCTTTGGCTAATCCGGTTTGTTGAGAGACGGTATTGACAATATTTGTCTCCGGTTGACTGATGTTT
>MGAG01000027.1:21181-23183 GCA_001789645.1 Candidatus Roizmanbacteria bacterium RIFCSPLOWO2_01_FULL_37_12 | reverse complement strand
ACATTGATTTGGTGAGAAACGGCAGTTATTTCCAGACTGCTTTTGAGATAGTCTTTACTATTCCCCAAAATAAGGCTTACACGGTCATAGTCAAGACGACAACCAGCTTGAGAAGGATATTCTCAGGCGTTAATCTGACCCGCGGTACTACACTTGACTGTACGGTTACGAGTAATCTAAACTGTGGAGAGTTGATTTCGCAAAGGGACAGTAAGTTAATGCTCACGGGCGACAGCGACGGATTTGATACCGCCTCCGGAAGTTATAATAAGGTCGACTCGGCCGATCTTTCGGTCTTGGCGACGTACTATAATCAGGCAGCGTCGGGTGGGGGTGCAGCCGCAGACTTCAATTACGATAGCCGGGTTGACATCGGAGACCTCGAAATTCTGGGGAGAAATTATAGCCAATCCGGGGATTGAGGCTAAAATGGGTATTGAATTGTAAATTGTAAGTGTTAATATTAAAAAATATGGCTAAAAGAAAATTTTTTTACCAGTCGGGAGTAGGAGCGGTTGTTTTGTTGATTATAATATCTTTGATAGCCGGTTCGGTACTCCTGCTTAAGAATAAGAGTTCAAAACCGCAAGCTCTACCGGGCACCCCAATCCTTTCATTCAGCACAGATCCGATCTCTGTCGGCTCGGACGAAAACTTCGACCTAGTATTAAAAGTAAATCCGAATGGGGCGGAATTCCATGCCTTTGAACTTTATGCCAAGTATGACCTGGCAAAAGTCGATTTTCAAAGCCAAGATGATCTATCCCAAAATATAGCATCGGCCTATCCGCTGATTATTTCAGCCATAGATACGGATAATCAGACGATAAGCGTAGTTGGAACAAGACTGGGAAGTGCGTTTACCGGTTCTGAGGATCAGGAAATTGCCAGAGTAAAAATGAAGAATATAAGCGGCTCGGGAGCCGGTTTGCTTTTTTCCTGGAGCGAAGATACAAAATTGGGAGATAAAATTGCTTTTCAGAAGTTAAACAGCCAACCATAATTAAATTTAAAATAATGAAAGTAAATAACAAGCTGATAAAAACCAGAATAACCTTGATTGGCATGCTTTTGATTTTAGCAATCGTCTTCGGGGCCTTGCTTTTTTTAAGAAACACCGGTACCAGAATCAAAGCTGCGGCCGGAGTTCCGACACTTTTCTACGGTATAAATCCCACTTCGGTGCGACCGGGACAAGCTTTCGATCTTATACTGAGGGTCAATCCAAACGGAGCTTCCTTTAACGCTTTTGAGCTGTATACGATCTATGACCCGACAAAAGTTGAGTTCCAGGATATGAATAATCTTGCCGCCAATATCAGCTCTGCCTACATTCTGATCAATTCCAATATCGATCCAACCAATAATAGAATTACAATCATCGGTGCAAAAACCGGCAGTCCCTTCTCGGGATCGGCCAACCTGGAAATCGCCAGAGTTAAGATGAGGGTAATAAGCGGAGCAGAAGGCGATATGGTTTTCTCTTGGGACGGCAGTACCAAGGTGGGAAATAACATTTCCCGTGATACACAGGACGGTACTTTTGCAATCGTATTCGTCCCTACCGCAACTCCGACACCGACTAGAACTCCTACCCCAACCCCAACGGATGTACCTACTCCGACTCCGACACCGGTTACTTCAGGACCGTCGGGACTGTCATTCCTGTTAAGCCTGCCGGATGTTACAACCTCAAATATATCACTGGCGGATGTCCAGATAGAGCTCCGAGACGGACCTAACACGCTTGGAGTTGCCAATGTTAATCTGATTCAACAAAACCCCGGCTTTTATCAAACCGGGTCGCCCGTCTGGCTTGATATTCCCGAAATCAGACCTTTTTCCGTCTTTGTCAAGACACGCATAGGTGTGGGCAGATCCTTTTCCGGTGTTTCGCTGACTCCTCTTCAGGAATTAGACTGTACGGTAGGATCCAATCTTGCCTGCGGAGAACTAATCTCGCAAAGAAACAACAAGCCTTTATGGTCGGGAGACAGTGACG
>MGAG01000027.1:0-21143 GCA_001789645.1 Candidatus Roizmanbacteria bacterium RIFCSPLOWO2_01_FULL_37_12 | reverse complement strand
TTCCGGAAGCTATAACAAAGTTGACTCGGCCGATCTCTCCGTGTTGACGACCTATTACAACCAGCCGGGATCGGGTGCAGCCGCAGCTGCAGACTTTAATTTTGACGGCCAGGTGGATATCAGCGACCTCGAAATACTCGGCAAAAACTACACCCGGGTAGGTGATTGATTGATTTATTTCAAATTTTTTACAGCTAAATCAAACTATATACTTACTTTAGTAGCAATTAGTCCATATACACTCTACACTTCCAAGAAGATTAAAGATTGGAGTATTGTCGATAACTTATGTTATCAACTATTGCTTTTTTTACTTTACCGTAGCCATAATTAATAATACCAAAGGTGACCAACCCCAGGTTGATTAATGCAGCTTCATCAATATATTTTTCAGGAAGAATTCCCATTCCGCTGGCTACGTGTGCAATCATAGCAGAGAGACCTCCACCCAAAAAAAACCACTGTCCCGCTATGAAGTTACTTGAGGTTTCTTTATTCCAGAGATAATTGACTAATGATTTTCTGTCAGCCGACATCTTTAAATTATAGTAAATATTTTTTCTTATTGCAACAGACCAATAATAATAGGCCATTCTGTCAACCGCTTCAGTTGACACTTGGACGGTAGAACAATCCGAATATTGTATTTTGTAGCATATAATCCATTGACATTTTTTGATTTAAAGATAATGATGAATTAATGCGCGAAAAACAGTTCGTAGAGGGAGAATATTTTCATATTTTTAACAAAAGTATTGCAGGATTTGGAATTTTTAAAGATCCTGTAAATGCTACTCGTTTTGTTAATGTTTTGGATTATTACAATAATTTAATTGTTGTGGAAAGCTTCTCAAAAGCAGTTAGGAGCAAACTATTTATACCTCAAAATCTGCTTTATCCTAAAGAGAACAGACTTCTAAAATTCATCTCCTACTGTGTTATGCCAGATCACTACCATCTAGTTGTAAAAATATTAAAAAGTCATCTTCTTTCTAAATATATAAATGACATTGAAAATAGTTATACCCATTATTTCAATCTAAAATTTGACAGAATAGGCCCACTATGGCAAACAAGTTTCAAAGCCCTTCGCATCATTTCTAATGAGCAATTATTACATGTTACCCGTTATGTTCACCTAAATCCGACAAGCAGTAATCTGGTTGACAAACCAGAAGAATGGGATCATTCATCGTATCGAGATTTCATTACAGACGAGAGGATACTTAATAATTATATTACCGACATATCAATAAATAGCATTAAGCATTACAAAAAATTTGTCGATGATCAAAAAGACTATCAACGAAAACTAAAGTTAATAAGAAAATTAATGCTAGATTAAAATGTGGATTGTCTCAAAGCCATACTGTCAACCGCTTCGGCTGCCAATTTGGCCCTAGACAGGTGTAATATAAATCAGTTGCATGGAAGAGAAAATCTGATACCATTACATTTATGGAAGAAAGAAGTCTGGTGGTTGTAAAACCCGATGGGGTAGTACGGGGATTGGCAGGGAAGATAATTTCCCGCTTTGAAGAGGTCGGACTCAAAATTGTTGCCGTGAAGCTGCTTAAAGTCTCCAAATCTTTAGCCGAGCGGCACTATCCCGGAGACCGCGAGGCCTGGCTTAGGGGGATGGGTGAAAAGACCCTGGAAAATTATAAAAAATTCAGGGTAGATGCGATCAAGTTACTCGGGACCAACGATACTCATGAGATCGGGAAGATGATCCAAAAGTGGCTGGTTGATTATATAGTTTCGGGTCCGGTACTGGCTTTTGTCGTGGAGGGTCCGCATGCGGTGGAGTTGGTCAGGAAAATCTGCGGAAACACCCTTCCCTTGCTATCTTCTCCCGGTACGATCCGCGGCGACTATGCCTTTGATTCCTCTTATCTTGCCAATACCGGAAAACGAGCCATCAAGAATTTGGTCCATTCCTCGGGCTCCATCGAAGAGGCCGACTACGAGATTCCCCTCTGGTTCGGCAAAGATGAACTCCAGGAATATCAAAGGGTTGAGGAAAAAGCGATGAGATGATGGAAATTATTACTAACCTCTGGGGTTCGAAACACTGTCATAACAATCGACATATTACTTTTAGAAAATTTTCGATAGTTTTTGCTTTTCCCTGTTCTTAATCACTTATCACTCCTGGAGTGATATGGACTATTATAGCAGTCCAAAACTGCCAAACCCTTTTATTATTTAGCCAGTCCTATCAATCTTTTTCGCCTGTAAAGTGTAGTAGAGCAGTGTGACTTTCTATTTTTGTGTCCCCAGTAGGAATTGAACCTACATACCAGGTTTAGGAAACCTGTACTCTATCCGTTGAGCTATGGGGACTTTCAAATCTTCTTACAATTTTTTTTTCGCTGTAACATATTTTAGCAAATTTAAAAATGGGTCGGGTTGAATTACGATTTATAAAGCCTATAATATAGATCTTATGAGTGCGATATCTTTGGAAACATCTATAAATAAAAATAGAGCAGTAAGTAAAGCCCTTATACTAGCTTCACCGCTTTTTCTATCGGCTTGTGGAATCTATAATTCTATGGTTACGGATTATCCCGCCGACCCTTCTTTAGCTATTGTTAACGGATTAGCTGCATCATTAGTCCCCCTAGTTCTTTTTAAACCGATGCAGGGTTGGCAGGAATCAGAGAACTTTCCTTCGCTTGTGGTGAAAGGAGCATACACACTTGGATTTATCGCTTTAGGTATTATCTCGGCTCTTCCAGATCCCTTTATCGGACCTAAAGTATATGCGGGAATTTGCGTCTTCGCCTGGGTAATAGGAGGTGGGTGGAAAAAAGTTCCAAAAAAATAAAAATACCTCGCAATAAATTGACGAGGTATTTTGTTGCTGGTTGTACTATTTCTCAGTTCATCCTCGCTTCAAGAAGCGAGGTATTCACCTAGCGCAATAAAAGTTTAGCTACAACCACACCCTCAGGGTGTGCTGGCAGTGCTGGCACGAATTTTTTAGATTAACAACCTTTTGCTTTTTGAAAGCCGGAATCAGCCGCTTCTTTTTCACTGCAAAACCACTTATCTCCGAAGGATTCGTCGACTATCACCTGGTGGTAGTTCCTGCATTGCGGAGTGAAGTAAAATTTTTTACCGTGATTATTATTTGCCTTGATTTGGCAGTTTGCATCGGTTGAGGTGGTGCGGCAGAGCGGAGAATAGATACCGATTTTTAGATTTTTAGCATTCAGATTTATAGCTTTTAGATCATCGTAATCTTTACCGGTATAAGTGAAGCGGGCAAGTCCCTCTTGGAGCATAATTTTATTGACAAACATATTGTTCACAAAAACATCGGCAAGAATTCTGCCGTAGTCATCGGTGACAAGATCTTTTAGTTTGACTTTTTTACCAAGAACGAGATCTTTTAATCTTTCCCGGGATTCCGAATACAAACAACGATAACGCTCGGGGGCGTCAACAGACAGAAGTCGAATGCGCCTGCCGTCTTTGAGATCAAAGCTATCGCCGTCAACTACCCTTAAAACGCGATTATTCTCCGTCCGTATCCGTGCCTGCAGGAGATTTGCGCTTAATGACGCCAGTAAAACTAAAATCAAAGCAAGATATCCTACTTTCTGGAATTTTTTACCCTTAACTCTCATAAAATTATTATATCCCCAAAATTTCAACTATGTGTTTAAATTGTAAACCATTTTTACTTCTATTAGTTGAATTTGCAATCAGTATATACCCCTTCAGGGTGAACTTTCAGGGTGAACCCTCTAAGTTGATTTAACAAGATAATTTTAGTTGAAAATTTGCAAAATCAATTAAGACGGGTATAGTATAATATGCCAAAATCTAGATGGTAGTAGAGTCAGTTCATCATTCAGGGACCAATATTGGCTTAAATAATGAGGTAATTTTGCAACAGGAGCTTAGTCCGGTTGAATATGCCTTGAATATTAAAAAAAATCTGGCGACTCCGCTTGATTCGGAGCACGCTTTAGCACGAGTCTTTAATTCTATTGAAGATATATTATTTGGATCAAGGGAAATAGTGACTGAAAGATGGAAAGAGCGGATTTCGCCTTCTTTTGCAATTGATTGTGAAGAGTGGTCAAAGCATATTGATCAATCCGAAGCTAAAGGTAAAGAAGCGGCTGAAGTTCTTGCCGATCGGGAACGCTTTGAAATTAAGCTAAGAATCCGTCAGTTCAGTGAATTGGATAGATTGCGAAAGACCAAGCCCGAAGCCTGGTACAAGTTGGTCAGGGCTTCGATGGAAAGACAATATGCGGAAATAGCGGTTTTTTCAGGGATCGTGAACAATTTACAAGCAGAAAGTTTTAGGAATTTTGGAATGACAAAAGAGGAGTTGCTTTTTGCTTGTGAAATAGCTGACAAAACCGGACCTTTGGTCAATGAAACATTCATGAAGCAGATGGAACTGGCAGATCGCCCGGGAGGATCGGATCCCTCACCGAATGTAAATGAAAATGGAGCTTCATATATTTATGAAAAGTTGCAGGCTGAAGGCAGTTATAAAAGAATTCCTTATCTCATAATGTTTTCTGAAACCTGGCCAAAGTTAGTTGAGAATCTTCACGAATTAAGTACTAAAGCCAATGAACTGAAATTGACAGATCTTGCTATTTTTCTCGATAAAATTGCTTCTGTCTGGGAAAATGATACTACAGATTTTGAAGAACTCTCTAACCAGTGGGATGAACTTTTGCAAGCAAATTATGATTACGCTCTTTCAGGTTGTTCGATAAGTATAGATATCAGTAACTATGCTTATGTAACCGGAGCGGCAAACAAAGTCGATGCTGATTTCCGAGTAGGATTACAAACTCCTGAATTGCGGAATCTGGCCGAGAGTTATGTGCTTGAACAGAATGTAGCCTTCCAATTAGCCCAAAAATATGATGTGTTTTCAGAAAGTCCCAGCCAACCAACTGTAAATCATATGTCATATGCATTTTCCCATCCTGCGGCAAATGTATTTTGGGGCACACAGGCAGAGACATCGGACCATTTGGCCGCCTATTATAAAGATGTAACCGATAATGTATTTAATTATATGATCTTTCCTCATTATGTAAGAGTATTCGGACGCACACTTTCGGATGAAGATAAACAGCAGTTACTCGAGATCGAACGTTTAAAGTTGGTAACCCACGAAAACACTCATCCGATAGCTACACCTACCGACCCTAATATAAAAAGCCGCACCGGTGTCGGTGAAGAAATTAATATTATCGAAGAACTGAAAGCCGACACGCTGGATTTTAAGGTTTTAAGAAAACGCAGGGAAGTGCAAGAATATCCTTTTCCGGCAAAAAAGATATTGGAAGTCCTGGTTATTTACTGCCTGGACTATATTAATAACCGCGATTCAGGTGACGGTTTTGGAACGGGTATGTATGCCAGAAGCGGTCGGATAATTTTGGCAAATTTATTGAAGTCCGGCGTATTGGCGCGCAGCGGTGATCATTGTGACATTATAGATGCGGAAAAAGGTTTCGATTTATTTATCGGGATAGGAGAAGAAGTACTTAAATTATATACAAATAATGATGTTGAACCGGATGTAAATCAGGAAATCATTAAAGATAGAGTAAAAACAATGTTGGATAAAAGTAAAACAGCAGAATTAGAAGAACTGATAGATATTTCATTAAGAGGGCCGTAAAATAAAACTCCACCTCCGGAGTAAAACTCCACCTCCGGAGTGGAGTAGGGCATCTGGGCTTTCTTAGTAGAAACTATAACCACTTTTTAACGTACTTGACACTTTGCAGCATTTTTTGATGCTCGGCATTTGAGAAGACAAATTGCTGATATTTATTTTTGTCAAAGCTAAACTCTTTAAGGATATAATCGGTATTGCATAGATTGGTTAATCCGGCTTTGGAATATTCATTGAAAGAAAAATATGGGTAGCTTAATATATCTTTCAAATTTTTAACAATTCCGGCTGAGAAAGGATTTAAGTGGTGGTAACGCGAGACATGAATAAGTTCTTCGCGAGTATGAATTTGCCGAGATCTAAATTGGGGTAGAAAAATAGGTCCTTTTCTCTCATGTAAAATATTAAAAAATCTGGTCAAGGAATTAATTGTATCAGATATATATCTGATTATTCCCTCTGCCTTTTTCTGCTTTAATAGAAGATGAAAATGGTTTGGCATCAAGCAAAACGTCAGAATCTCTATCTTAAAGTGAGCCGGTATTATTAACTGCTTTTCAATCCGAATTCTGGTTTCTCTTTGTAATTCGTTAAAGTGAGAATAGCGGATAACAGATTTTGTCGACCGGTAATATCTTAGTAAATTTAGGAATAATTTGGATATTTTATCATTCTCAAAGATTAATCTATGATCGATAGTTTTATTAAAAATATGATAAAAGGAACCGTTAGTAAATATATCTTTTCTTGAAGGCATAAAATCATGATAATCCTGAAATAAAATCATGTCAATGGATTATAAGCTACAAAAGTTTTTTTTAGAAAGTCCTAACAGTCCGTTCCACTCCAGAGGTGGAGGAGTACTCCAGAGGTGGAGGAGTATATTTTATTTGGAAGGGCAGCGGGAGTCGGCACCGGAGAAGTATTGAATGTTGCAACCTCCGGGCAGAGTTCCGGATCCGATAGTGTTATACCAAAATTCAACACCCTTCGTAAATCCGATCGCATCCTGGCATTTGTTATTTACCCAATAATTTGAGCCGTAGCGGTAGTTGCAGGCATATAATGCGTAATTTCCAGGATAAGCCGACTGCAGACCGAAAAGACATTCCATCTGCTCGCAGATTGTCGAGTTGGCCGGCATTTTAGTGTAAGTATTATCTTTGTTCCGTCTATTATCGCATCCGAGTTTGGTAGCTTGAGTTGCTCCACCTGCAGCCGATTCTTCGATCCAGAGTGAGATGACGAATAAGGGATTAAATTTGTATTTCGTAGCATACTGTTGGACAGTTTTCCAGTCCTGCAGAAGCTTTGTCCCCTGCCAGTAGGTGGGATAATAAGTCTTCATCCTTTGATAAGCTTTGTCTATTCCGGCTTGAGTAGCCTGGCAGTTGGGATTGCGGAAAGGCAGGGAGTAATAGCTAACGCCGTTGAAGGCACAGACTTCTCTGGTGGTGGCGGGCATTGCGGTTCCGCCATTTGGGTAGTATTCGTTGACATGTGGGAGTCCGTTATCCATCCAGCTGCAGGCTCCGGAAAGAGGATTTGAAGTAGGCGATGGTCCTGACGGAGGAGGAGGATTGTGTACACTGGTATTGGTCGGGGAAGGAATTGGAGCTTTTGTAAAAGTGGCAGTGGGAGTGGGAGGGGTGGTTGGCTGGCCCGGGGAAGTCGGAGAGACTTTTGCGGTTGGCCAGATCTTTAGGGAAAGCAGGCTTGGCAGATTGAAGTCTTTATAAAAAGTAGGCCGGCTAAGCGGGGTATTGCTGGGGCTTGAGGTTACTTTCGGACCTTGGGGAAAGGCGCCAATCAAAGCAGTCCCGGCTACCAGTAAAACAATAATTACAAAAAAGATTTTATTATTGGTCATTAATTTAATATATCATTATATTTATTCTTGTGAAAGAAATCTTAAAAAAAAAGAGTTAACCGGCAGGATTTAAAGCGTCATGGCTTAAAAAATTTTCTCCGAGAGCTTGCTGATAAGCTGAATTGGTTTTTTCCGGATTCACTTGTCCGGCATCAGCAAAAATCGAAGGAGCTACTCTGGCAACCGTATTAAGCGTTGCCACATCTGCAGACATTGGGATTGTTTCAGCACCTATAAAATAAAAAATTGTCCCGGGGTATACGTCTGAAAATTCGGTATTAAAATTAGTGATGAGAGAATCTGTTACGTCAGGCGTCTGCGCTATTGCAGCGGCCAGAGCAGTTTGCGGGTCTTGGGGTTGAGTAAAATCAACAACGATTAACTTTATTTTTTTTGACTTTAAAACATTTTCGGCACCTGCAGTATGTTCATGCAACATCTCCGTCAGCAGCGGATTTTCACCCGAGACCAACATCCGGGCAAACGAATGATCCGGCACATTTATTAAAAATTTTTGACCTTTCCGTACAAATAAATCACAGGCTGGACCTAAGTTCTTTTTAATTTCAGCCCGTACACTTGGAGATAATTCCGGCTGAGCAAAAGGAGTTTTTGTCATTGATACTATGATAAATATGAACTACAAAAATGTCAAGGTTAGAAAAATAGTTCTGACTAATTATTTTAATTTGCACCCGGTCGGACTGCCTACTACAAGATTGGAGATATTCGTGCAGTTGTTGAATTTTTGTCCGCCGTAATCAGCGTAATATTTGCAGACATTCTCACAGTAGTTGTCGGTGCAGGCGCCATAAAATCTGCAGCTTACAATTGCAATATCTTTTATACCCCAGTTCAAATCGCAGCCTGTGGTTTGGGTCGATAATTTTTTATAAAGAAATCCGCCGAGAACCATGGCGTCAAAAAGCACTCTCCTGTCCGGCGTTGCGCCTTTGAAAAATTGCTGAAATTTAGCTGTGACACTATTCTGTTCGGATTGGTTGATCTGCATTAAACCCATAATTCCTTGTGATGCAGCACTGGGGTTCCCCACTGCATTTGCGCATCTTGTACCCGCGCCGGCCGCGTCGGGCGAGATAAGCCCGGTTATTGTGTTGTAACTATAACCATAACAGGAATCGCCGGCTGTGGCATAAGGAGGTTTCCACCAGTCAAAAGTGTTATAAAAACGGAAGACAGACGGCGTTGCGGTTGTGAAAAATCTTTGTTGGGTTTCCTGGGTTTTTATTGCCAAAATAAATGCGGCCGGAGTGCAGGATACGGCTTCGGCAATCCTGGCGATTTCCTGCAAGCTGGATCCGGGCCTCACTTTTCCGATAGTCATTGGTGTTGGCAAAGGACCTGCTGTCGGATTGCCGCCTTGAACAGGAGTTGGTGATGAACCGGTTTGGATAAACATAGTTGGAGTAGCAGAAGGCCAAAATTTAAGCGAAAGCAGACTTGGCAGATTGAAGTCCTTATAAAAAGTAGGCCGGGCAAGCGGGGCGTTGGTGGGGCTGGAGGTCACCTTTGGGCTTTGGGGGAAGGCCCCAATTAAAGCCGTTCCGGCGACGACTAAAACCAAAATAACTATAATGATTTTATTGTTTGCCACTATATAAATAATACAGTAAAAAAGAAAATTTGAATTATTTTACGCGTAATTTGCAGTTTGATATTTTTTAGATCGTCAGGAAGCAATTTCCAACCCCAGAGGTTGGTAAACTTTCTGGATTTTAGGGTGTTATTTTTTTGTGAGTACAGGTAATTTTTACCGGAGTTCCAACAGGTATTATGATATATGCCAGTTTTCTTTTCCAGCCATTTCCATTTAACCTGGAGAGATATATTTCGCCATCGTGACCTATTTTTGCTATGATGTCTGATTCAACCTGTCCTTTCCTGTTTTTATAATATACGATATCGTCAGGATGGATAGTTTTTGTTAGATCGCCGACCACGACATCTCTAGGGCTAAAGGAATCATAAGTTTTAGGTGGAGGCTTGTCACGCTCTTTCATAAAATCCTTAAGATATAAAAAATCTATTATATAAAATATTAAAATTATTTAAACCGGAAATTATTTAAAGAGCTGGATAAATTGAATTTTAAGCTTTTTTATCGATATTCCTATTACGTCTGTGAAGTGAAAACAGAGGTGAAGTCACCTATTCCACCCATAGGACTTTTTTTATCATTGAAATTTGAAAAAATTCTTCCCCCTCTGGTAGAGCTAAAGAATAATCACTATTAAGTCCCTAATTTGCTATTTTGAAGGGGACATGATATTATTATAGGGTATGAGAAATGAAATAAAATTTGCACTCTCTTCATTGTTAACACTTGCTTTAGCTTGTGAATCACAGGCAAGCTTATTAACTCCTTCTGTTAATACTGCTTGGATATTTAAGATTACTGCCTGTTTGGAGGAGGGGATACCGGACGGAGTATGTACCGTAGGGCAGAATGGCGATAAAGCCCTTCAGATCGATGTGTCTTTGATGGACTTGTCCAAACCCGATCCCTATGCTATAACTACCACCAATCCGGATACAGGTGAGGCAACTTTATCGTCAAATCTGCCCGAGGGGTATAGTCCCCAACTTGGTTATCCAAGTCAAGTTCCTGTTACGGGAGGATATGCAAGGCCATATAAGGGATTTATCATTGTGAACAGGGACGGTACAAATATAGAAGCGGATATTCCTTACGCTTTACCAGTTGAGGGGTCTCCCCAGCAGTCTGGATAATTCCGGAATTATGTACATCGTCTTAGATGAAGCCGGAAATGGTCTGGTGTTTTTCTAACTTTTATCCCCCTTCGCGTAAAACCTCGGGCGTCCTCCTTCGCTAAAGCTACGGAAGGATAAATTAGCCCGCAGGATATAAGCGAAGAGAATTACGCTTCGGAGGAATTTCGCTCCCGTCGAAGCGAACGTATATGATACCCCGAACGTAAGCTCGTGGGAGCTTCATAAGTCCCCTTCAGGTCGTTGTTTATTGCGAGGTATTTTATTTAGATTTTGATTTACAGCTGTTGAACATTAATCAGATTAGATAAAAGCCTCTCGATCTTGTATACTATGGGTTATGAAGGAAAATAATTTTTTTAAAAGGCTAAGAACTGAAATAAGGAGAAATTATCGCAAATATCTTCTAACCGGTGTAGCTGTGTTGGGCTTAGTCGCGTTAGGAGGATGTGCGCCCTATCAAAACGCCGAATCAACAAGAGTCCCGCAGATAAATACCGTAGAGGCCTCCGGCATAAAGCCGGAGCTACCAAAGGACTGCCGAGGCAGTGCGGTTAGGCTGTCTTTAGCTAATAAGTCGGTCTTGAATAATGTCCACGATGTAATTGAACCGTCGGCTGTAGTTGTACGGCGAATGCAGGTGGCAGGGCCTAATGGAGCGATTTATAATAAAGTTGTGCTTTTGACCGCCCAGCACCCATTTTCCGCTTTGACTAATATTTTAGCCCTCCACGACAGTAATATAGACAGTTTGTTAATAGAGACTAAAGCAAGGCCGGATCTACCGGAAACCACAACTTTTGTCGACCTGGTTAGCGCTGTGCAGGCAGTGGACGACCAAGGCAATCTCATAGATATTGCAATTGTAACGGTCATCGATACCCGCAATGTCCTGTCCACCGATATTCAACCCGTAAAAAATATAGCTACCTGGACAGATTCTGGCAGCGCCATATATCTTGCCCATTACCCAACACAGGCCGGCGTCGAAAGCCTAATGGTTTCGCAGCTTAATGTTTCAAATTTTGATCATAAGTATGATATACCCGATTATTATGGTCAGGAATATATGACTTTTGAAATTGTGGATTCTACAAGTTATGTAGACGGCGGCTCCAGTGGAGGAGGAGGATGCGTCACAACAGTCCAGTACCCTGACGGTGTTTTGACTTTTATCATAACAAACAAGGACGGTTTTAAAACAAATAAAGTGATCGTTAAGTCTATACCAAGCTCGATTAATGGGCAGATAGAGGCACAGGTAAATTCTACTCCCTATAATCTGCCTCCCTAATTTTTCTCGGCCTAATGATTATTGCACCCTTAAAATGTAATGGACTATAAGAACGTTACAAAAATTAATCATTCACATCTCCCCGTTGTATTAAAATATAAGATTGACCTAGGGGAAGTAATCTATTCCGACTTTGTTATTGATTAAATCCGACCAGTAAGAATCGTTTATCAGTCCTTTACTCCACTTATAGTAATACCTTTTTATTTTATTGATTTTAGCCAATAAGATTTGTCTTGAGTCGGGATCAAGGCTTTGAATTCTCAGAAGTTCTTGTCGATGTCTTTCGGGATTTAATAATACTTCGGCCGTATTCGCGGCATCTTCAAAAGTGTTATCTTTGCTCTGTGGCGAATCTAGATAGTAACTGTCAGGACAAAGCGGACCCTCGGTTCTTCCGTCTGATGAGTCTTCGTAAAGATCACAATCCAGGTCTCGGCTTGCTGAGAGTAATAACCATTCAGGATCATTAGTATAGGGAGTACCATCATGTCTTTTTGCCTGATGAAAAACTTCGTGATCGAAAGAGACTATTTCTTTAATGCCGTCAGGGGTGGTGGTGACTGAGATAACGGGAATTTCCGGCGAGCTAAGACCTAGAATTTGGTTTCCCTCCTGATCCTTGATGTCACCCCAGAAAGAGACCGCTTTAATGCCGTTATTTCTAAAAAAGTCCGGCGGATACTTTGCCAGCTGATTAACCAAAAGCCTCATTCCTTCCAGAAGTTCTTCGGAAGACACAACTCTTCCTGTATATTTTGTATTGATTTCGTGATGATTATAATCAATCCCGTATGTTGAGATAATGAGATTGTATCGGCCGGCGAAATAAGACGCCAGAGTTTCATAGTTCGAATTTGCATCGATTCCGTAACGGTGAGTCTCGGCAGGTTGGACCGGGATTAGGTCGCTCGTGCGACAGGCTAAAAGTGAAGCTATTATAATGCCAAGACCTTTAATCACACTCCTTCGATCTCCTCCCAGAGTTGCAAGTTGTTTCTCCGAGTAAGAAGTGTAACCATATAGTTGCTCTATTGGTCCCAGAATGGGTATATTTCGAAAGCGCATTTTTATATTATAGGATATCAATATCCTTAAATCAAATAATCCTGAATTCCACCTTTCAGGTGTTAGGTGAGTATTGAATTGGTTTCAATGATATTATATACTATAAGACCGTTATGGTAGAAAAAAACTATCGTCAGCGCAATTTTTTCACAAATTCCGGTAAAGGCAAATTTTTGACCCAGGAACAAGGCGATTTATGCTTACATCGTCATGTCAGATGCGAGCTTAAGCCATTTGCACAAGGGTCAACAGACGGCACACTTATCATAAGTTCAACCACTCCTTTAGGTCCGAATTACTGCCCGGGACTGGCAGGTAAGGCTGCGGCAGCGGGACAGCCGTTTGATATCGGCCTGTGTGAGGCGGATGCAAAAATATTAGCAAATGCCTCAAAAGGCAATCAACAAAGCATTTATTATGTAGTCAGAGGAGGCGGCGTTGAGATAGCGGGAAGCAAGATTGGACTGTCTGATTTTACCCAGCAAGTAGACCAGTCGGCTATACAACCTGCGGAAACAACAGTTAATAATCCTGTCCTACTGCCGGGGTTGGTCTTAGGAGGATTTGCTATCGGCGCCTACGTAGTTTACAGGACAATGTTTGGCAGAAGAGAGGGGAAATCCGGCCGTGCGCCGCACCAGCGTACAAATACTCAACCTTCAGCACCCGAAACCGGAGGAGTTAATTCCCAGGCTCGAGCCGCAAGGCCAGCACTTCCCGATAGATTAAAATCTAATCTACAAATTTTAAAGTTAGAAGGCGAAGCAAAAGTGTTAGAGGATATATTAGAAAGACAGAGATCAGTTGGACACTATGATGTTAAAGTCTCTTATGATCATCCTAATTACGGCTTATATTTAAATTATTTAAATAGCCAGGAAGAATTGGAAAAAAAAAGACAAAAAATATCCGAACTAATGAAGAAATTATCACCGAATCGCGAAGAATAGTAATAATAATAATACACCTCTGGAGTGTATTAGGCTTTGATGACAATCTAAATCATTAACTTTGTGGATTATAATCCATTGACTTAAGGCTATAATTGATATCTAATCAAGTATATGCCATCAAGAATAGATGTTTTCTACAATGGAGGAATTTATCACATCTACAATAAGACAATAGATCATAAGCTAATTTTTTCAGATAATAATAGTCACGGATTTATCAACAGCTTTTGTTATTATAGATCGGATTTATCGTCTAAACTACGTTTTTCGAAATTTAAAATGTTAACGGGAGACGTTTATCAAACCAGATGGAGAGAATTATTTTATGACAATCACTTCATTGTTGATATATTAGCCTTTAGTCTTTTGCCGAATCATTTTCATTTTGTAATAAAACAACTAAAAGAAAGAGGGATAATTCGCTTTATGTCAAATATTTCCAATTCCTTAACCAGATACTATAACGAAAAAAATAGGAGAAAGGGGCCGATTTTTTTGCCACAGTTCAGGTCTAAAAAAGTTAAAGGCCAGGCAGGTTTAAACTACTTAACCAGATATGTCCATACAAATTGTTATGCTCATGGAGTAGTTGAAAGAACGGAAGAAATATTCAGTTATCCATATTCATCGATTGGAGCATATATGGGGTTAAATAATGATTTGAAGATAAATACTGACAAAGTTATGCATTCATTTGGATATAGTTCCCAGAAATACAAAGTTTTCATCTTAAATAATGCCGAAGAGCAGAGGATGTTGGAGTCGGTCAAGTATACAGTTGATTGGATGCGTTAATTTAGGCTAAGATGACAATCTAATACACTCCAGAGGTGTACTAGTGCTTCCTTCAATGTCCTTGCGGGCGATGACTTTTGGAGCGAAGCAATGACAAAAACTTAGTTACTACTTCAAAGCTATTAGCATCTTAGTTAAACACCTATGAAAGCAGTTATTGAATCTAATCCAGCTCGAGCTGCGCCTATGCATCTATGGGATCCATCAAAACAATGATATGTCATACGTTCAAGATTATTATTTATGCGTTCTTCAATCTTGTCACCAGCTACTAATATGGGTGAAAATTTATTCGTGACCAGCTCTGCACATTTACTTATCTCGTATATTTTTGCGATTGAAAATCCCTTTATATTTGGATTATCGGCTATTCTTTGAGCTGTTTTTACAACCGAACCATTGCACCAATCTTCCGGTAAATCTCCAATCCTCGGCCAAAGACCAACAGAATCTAAGCTTACTTTTGCCCTAACCCAATTAAGTCTTAATAACATTTCAAGACTGTTACCTTCCTTCCACCTCATCATTGTATTAAACTTTTGCCTCAATTGTTCTTCGTGGAGTGAGGCCGCAATTTGTATATAAGCATCAACTCCGTCAAGACCAAAATTATATCCTTCTGGCCTATTCTCTAGAACTCTGGCCATATTTGCTGCAACAAAATAGACTAAAACTTCATTTAAATCTATACTTTCCCTGTTTATTTTTTTTGCTTCAGTAGACATATTGAATCTTTACAAAACTTAAGCAGAGTTCTTAAACTCAGCTTGTTTGGAAAGTCCTATAGTAACATAAGCTAGAAAATATGTCAATCCAAACCACTTCAGGAGAAAGTAGATCAGCCAGCTCAATAAAGATAGTTTCCATTAATTTCATCATGATGAATATCTTCACTTTGTTGTTGACTTATCTTTCACTCCGGAGACGCTCTATGTCAAGTCCAAATTACTATGAGATTCTCAGTGTATCGACTCTCTCCTTGGATTCTTCATCACTCCATAGACAATCTAATACACTCCAGAGGTGTACTTTATTTCCTTTTTCTTTTAAAGAGTGCAGTGGGGATAATTACGAGCAAGATTACGATGATTACGATAAGGGATATACCATAATAACGATAATTCAAACCGGGTGTTTTTTTACCTTGTTCGGCGGGTATATCTTCCAAGATCCGAATACCCGATAAGAAATAACCGCCGAACCATTCGTCGCCCTCAAAACGAATTTTTCCCATTATTTTTTGTCCTTCCGAAACCGGATTCTTAGCGTATTCAGTCAGAGTTAATATCTGTCCGGATTTTTCAGCAAGCTCGAGATAGGAATTATCACAGGAACGAACTCCCTCTTGTTTTGATGTTGTTATCTCTTGGATATCTATGTTTACTTGATAATAATCGAAATCTTGTCTTGGCGGTAGTCCCAATCCCTGGATGTTGGTTCTGGTTTTTTCAATTTTTAGAACATTGGCAATAATTTCACAGGTGGGACCGGGTGCCGCCGGAACAGCGTTAACCTTCCGAATAGTAAAAAGGGCAGCTATTAAAATTAAAATTGAAAAAATTATCTTGTTTCTTATATTGCTTAATACCTTTAAGGTGAAATTGTTGGCGTTGGGGAAGGATAAAAAAATGTTTGAGTGGGGGTAGGTGAGACTGCGTTATAGATAATCCTGCCGCTTTTCACAGGTGTGATTTCCAGGTCGGCGCTTGCGGTTGCGACGCCGCTGACCTCTTCTTTTTTATCGGCAATGGGCAACATCTCGACAATTTTATTGAGTGACGGCCGGTAAAGGATGGCTTTTTTGGCATTGGTATAGACCAGAATTTTGTCTCCGTTTTCGGCATTTTCAAAAAATGGTTGGTTGGGCAACTGAGCGCGGTCGGTGACGGTTGCGATGGTTGGGGTTTCGTCTTGGGGGAGTAAGACTAATTTTCCGATCAGATCTACGAGCGGGCCGCTGTTATCGAGAGTGGCCCGGGAGAATAGTAGTTGGCTTTGTTGATAGCGTTGGAAAAAATAGATCGAGAGTCCGAAGGTTAAAACCAAAGCCAGGGCAAAAATTAGCTGCGGCAGATAAGACGGTCTTTTGACAATGGCGGCATTGGGAGGCGGCTGTTGCGGTTTTTCGGGAGTTTTGAATTTGTTAAGATTGAGGGGAGTAAAGTTTTGCATTGTTAATATATTTGATAGATTCTGTCGAGATTTTTTTACCCGCAAGTGCTCGAACCAGAAGAAACTGGAAAAATTCTGCGCGCTTGCGGGGCCCTTAAAATCTCGCCACCTATCAAATAAACAAAATTGAATTTAATTATTTTATCTTAATTTTTTTCGCATTAGTTGTCAAGCAATTTATTAATTCGGTTGACAAAACCATATGTTAGCACTATTATTACATCGTGTTTTCAGTCAAATATTTCTATTCGAGAAAATCTCTTATTTTTATTTTATTTATAGTCGGTCTGGTTAGTGTAATTATCTTGTCACGATTGAATATCATAAGCTTTGCCCAGACGCAACCTTCGTTTACCTTTACTGCGGCAGGCGACTATTCCGGCCACAAGCTAAGAACCACGGCGGTCCTGACGGGAATGAATCCGGTTAATAGCGGGGCAGACTTCAATATTGCTCTCGGCGACCTGAGCTACGGCGGCAAAAAGCCGGAAACAGCCTGGTGTGATTATGTGAAGGGACTTGTGGGGGTGGAATTTCCTTTTGAACTGGTTCCGGGAAACCACGAAGACGACGGGCCGGCAGGGAATAATATCGATAACTTTGAACTTTGTTTGCCGCACAGACTTACCCCCATTACCGGCAGATATAGCAGGGAGTACTATTATGACTTTCCCCCACTTTCGCCATTGGCCAGATTTATTAATATTTCGCCCAATATGAATTTTCTGGATGAAGGAACATACACATATTCGATTGGAAGTGCTCACTATAATTTCGTAGTTGAGGCGATTGATTCGGCAAGGGCGGCGGGAATTAAATGGATAGTTGTTGCGATGCATGAGAACTGCATCACGATGGGGAAAAAATCCTGCAGTATTGGAGAAAATCTATTTAATCTTCTAGTCGATAAAAAAGTCGACTTGATACTACAGGGGCACGATCATAATTACCAGAGGAGTAAACAACTGGCTTTGGGTCCGGGTTGTCCCGCACTTGTTAGAAATACGGTAAACACAGATTGCATCATAGACGACGGAAGTGATAATGTATATATTAAGGGCGAAGGAAGTGTATTGTCGATTGTGGGAACGGGCGGGATAGGGAACTATGATATTAATACGGCGGATGCGGAAGCTCCGTATTTTGCCAAATGGAATGGTTCCAATACCAACCCGACTTTGGGATTTTTGAAAGCTACGGTGACCGATTCTGAGATGACGCTAACTTTTAATCCGATGTACGGCCCTTCTTTTAGCGATAGTTATGTGATTGTTGACAATAGTACACCCACGGATACGCCGATGCCGCCGACCGAGACTCCGATTCCGACTCCCACTCCGACGCTTGATCCTTTTGCTCCGACCCCGACTGAGACACCGACACCTACAGTTACCCCCACCCCGACCGAAACACCGACCCCAACCGAGACTCCGATTGCTTCACCAACACCGCAGATTATGACTCTTAGTCCTGTAGCCGATGCTTTTGTGAATGCCAACTACCCAAATAATAATAGCGGCAGTAATATTTTACTCAAGGTTGTCAGCTCGCCGGAGAAAACTTCGTATCTTAAATTTGATTTGGCTCCTTTGAACGGAAAAAATATCCAGTCGGCAAAACTGAGGTTAAACGTCACCAATGGCTCAAACTCAACCCAATCAGTCAAGACGGTGGCTGATATCTCATGGGGAGAAACAACCATCAACTATAATAATCGACCTTCGTTAGGTAGCGTAATTACTACTTTTACCGGAAGCGTAACCGGGACATGGAAAGAGATTGATATAACTTCGGCGGTATCTGTTGCAACCGGTAATCTAATGTCCCTCGGCATTGATTCGATCGGAACGGACGGTTTGGACGTTTATTCAAAAGAAAACCCTACAGGGAGACCCGAACTGGTCATAGAGTATAATTAATTCTTCTAGTGATAGATTTAGACTGTCAAGATGGCATCCTCCACCTCCGGAGTGGAAGAGTTTGTTTTAACAGTCCAAAGTTTAAGTCTCAATAGAATATACTAAAGACAGATGCAGTCAAATCATGAAACGACGGTATTATAATTTGACAGTGTATGATTCCATATTTAATAAGTTTTTCATATTCCGGTAGAGGATTCAAAACATGAAGATGTTACTACAGAAGTCCGAAGGTAATAAAAGAGGATCAAAACTGTGTATAACTTAAGTATAGATTAGTTGGACAACTTTTCCAACCCCAGAGGTTGGAGTAGTGACTACTATTTTATTATTTATCGATCTTAGAATCATTAACCGGTAAATTATCAAGATCTTCCCATTTTCTTAATCTAGCAATAGCTTGTTCTTCATCTGATATTAAAGGTTGACTAGTTGTAGTTATACCTAAAGCGCCATGTAAAGTCGGTAACGCTTCCCTTATTGCTTCAACAAAAGATTCATTTAATGCATGAGTATATTCCTTATGGAACTCACGATATACTACCCCCAGTTGTTCTGCTAGCTGCCTATTGCCACCCCAAGCACCATTCGCTTCACTCCAGTGATTAGCATAAATCTCATTTAAGTTACGATTTACATCTTCAACGGCCTTAAAATGAGCTTCTTTTGCTGTATCTCCTTGTTTAAGATATCCTTCTTCCAATTCGGAAATTATAGCATCAAGATCTGATAACGCTTGCTCAGAGGTAAAATCACTGTAGGGTCTTTGATATTCAAATACAGGCTCATCATGATAATGACTTGGCTCAGAACTTGATTTGCTCCGGAGTGAAGTTCCGGAATTAATAGATTGGCTTGAGGTTGGTCCACTTATTCTTTCCTCTTTATCTGATTCATACATTGCGTTGGCTAGATATAAATTAAATAGCTCTCCGGCTGCGGCTAAAATAGTCCCTATCCAACCAGTGGCAGCAGCATAAGATTCAGCTCCCGTTCTAATAATGTCTAATAACTGATTTTCCATTCCCGCCCCCCGCTCTTTATCATGGGAATGATATCTGACTTTTCTCATTATCGCGCTTAATGCCATAATTCCTAACCACCTTTTCCACTTATCCGGATCATTGGAATTTTCCTCCTGACTCCTTGGATGTGATTGAACATATGAATCGTACAACTCTGTATATGTCTGACCCCCAGTTTGGACCAGCATAAACTTATCTCCATTTTGAATAATTTGCGAACAAGTAGATCCATCAGGACAAGCGTATGGAACATCCAGTATACTTATCCAACCAGATTTTATTTGTTTACTGTTTAAGATAACAGCAAGGCTAACCAATATTTTTGCTCCGCCGGTAATTACGTTATGAGCACCTCGTATCCTCGGTTCGAACTTTGTTTCCATATGAGTTTTAACCTGTTAGTATCCAAAAAACGGTCCCTTTTTTCAAATACCTGTTATTGACGGGCACATAGGTAACACTCCAAACTTGTAACTATTGTACTACTCGATTGGGCTTTTGTAGCGGAGAGTTTGATGAGGCCACTCAAAATTGTAAAATAGTAACCACTCAGTCAGTCTCTGGTTTGCAGCAATAAGTGAGTCAAAGGCAAGATATGATTCAAAGTGGACAACCTTTCCAACCACAGAGGTTGGAATCCTTAATTAATGTTACTTCGGCAGTATCAGCCTCAGGCGGACAGTTAATGTCGCTTGGAATTGACTCTACCGGATCCGACGGACTTGATGTCTATTCAAAAGAAAACTCTGCTAATAAACCGGAGCTCGTTGTAAACTTCAATTAACAATAATAAAAGTAACGTATTGGATACTGGGAATTTACAGTCCGAAGTAAAAATCATCGACAAAAGAAGTCGCTGCGAAGCTTGACATTTTCATCTGGACAGAAGCTTTAGCTGTGCCCGTGGGAGAGGTTAGATTAGCAGAGAAGGGTATCCAGCCTCCGGTAGAAGCTGCAAAAGACCTGGCCAAAGTTGTAGATATAGCTTTTCCGGAACTGTTCAGCCACTGAACCTGCAGGCTGAATGTAAATGAGTCTCCGGTTGGAGGTATATTGACATATCCGGAAAAATTATAAATTGTGTTAGCCAAAAGATTAGTTACTGTCTGTGAAATCGTATAAGATGCGTTGGATGAGGAAAAATGTTTGCCTGAAAAGCTGCCTGTGTTAAATACTGCATTTGAACGGGTGAATTTATTGCTGGATGACCAGGAATCAGGCTTGCCGTTACCGTTGGCATCAATTTCAAATCCTGCGTTCTGCAAAAGATTGAGTGCGGGAACACTGGTAGGAGTGAGTGTCAGCGTGGGAGTCGGTGTTAGTGTCGGTGTAGGCGTTATGGTAGGTGTCGGAGTTTCCGTAGGTTGGGGAGTTATGGTTGGTTCAACAGGAGTTGGCGATGGATCGGTCGGGGGTGAAGATAGTTCGTGAAGTCGATTACCTAAGATATTTCTGGCTGACATAAAGGCATTTTTATCTTTAGTCCAGTTATGAAAATCGTTGGCAACGGTATGAACCGTATCAAGAGCAAACTGGCCTTGACCCAGATTTTTTAACATATCTATATATTCAAAATCTTCGCTGCCTTCACGGAACCATTTCATTCTTACACCGGATACTACCCG
>MGAG01000026.1:59802-96525 GCA_001789645.1 Candidatus Roizmanbacteria bacterium RIFCSPLOWO2_01_FULL_37_12 | reverse complement strand
CCATTGGGCGAGAGGATTTCCCTGGCGATGGGGGTTAAGTCGTAACAAGGTATCCGTTCTGGAAGGAGCGGATGGATCACCTCCTTTCTATTTTTCTTTTTAAAAGAAAAATAGTCCCTCCGAAGCTCGATTAGAGCGTAGGGGAGACTTTAAACCAATTTTTCCTAACCCGTTTAGTAGACTAAATTATTTTGCAGAAATTTCAACCTTCATCCCCGGTTTGGGATGATCAAAAGCGTGTAATCCCGTAGCAGGATTTTTTTCCGTAAAATGTCTCCAAATTGTAATTTCCAAATACCTGTCAGCTTTCTTACCGGAAGAACCCGGGTAAATCACCAATTCTCCCGGTTCTCCGCCAAATAAATTCGTAACATATTTTGCTTTTTTTGTGATTTCATTGATTTTTACGGTTACAAATTCCCCGTATTCAAATTTCCCTTTTAAATAGGAATGCGGAACTAATGTTTTTATATTGCCGAAATTATCTATGTGTGCCACATAAAATCCTTCAAGTCTGGGAATGATATTTGTTGAAATTTCTTCGAATTCCATTTCATCCTCCAGTTCATCCATCAGATGAGCGGCAATTCTTGGATAAAGATCTCTCGAGTGAAACTGACCTTCTGTATTCAATCCTTTATATTCATAAACTTCTTCGATTTTATCTTTGATTAAAGAAAAATTATAGCCGGCATCAGGCCCTGTCAAATATATTCCTGATTTCAACCGGATTATCAAAGGTTTTGCACCATCAGCATTTTTCAAAGCATGATCTGAGTGCAGCCGAGGATCAGTATTCTGTAAGAATACGGTTTCCAGCGGCTTACCGAATCTTTCTTCGATCTCCACTATCTGAGATATCAAAAAGGCAGTATGAATAGTTGAAGGTGTTGAAGGCATAAAAGTTATTACTCCGCCATTGTGATCTTTTAAATACCCTTCTGTAGACGATCTTATTTCTTGACAGGAAAGCGGATCCGAAGCAACATCAGCAACAACAATTAATTTCTTCATTTCATTTCTTTCAAGAAACTTATTAATATAATTATGTACAAAGGAATCATTATATCAAATAATAATACGGCAAAATCAAATATTAAATTTATTAACTCAATATCCCCACTAGCACAGTAATTATAGATGCTACAACAATTAATATTGCAGCTCCATACGCCAAGATATTATAAAACTTAGTGTTTGTGTTAACACCCATCAATTCCTTATTATTAATAATTTTAAGAATATAATAGAAAAAAACAGGCAGGAGTATTGCGTTAAGCGATTGAGTATAAAGTACAATTTTAAATAGCGGAAAAAATGGTGTAATAACCAGAAGAGCCGCTATAATATTATTGATAAGAAAAATTCTGTAAAAAGTTTTACTCTTATTAAATGGTTCATCTAAAGAACCGCTAAATCCAAAGAATTCAGTAAATGCATAAGCAGAGGATAGTGACACGATAACCATTCCGATAATCGCAGCATTCAAAAGTCCAATTCCAAAAAGGATGCTTGCAAATTCTCCTGCAAACGGTCTTATTGCCTGTGCAGCCTGTTCTCCAGATTCCAACGGCACATTATGGACATACAAAGTAGCCGCAGTTGCCAGCATGATAAAAAAAGTAAAAAAAATAGCAATAAAAGCACCGAAATAGGACTCAATCTTAGCAAATCCTAAGTTTTCAATAAGAACTTTTTTATCTTTCATATAGCTTTGCACAAAAAACTGCCCCCAGGGTGTAATTGTCGTTCCCAACACAGCCATATTAATAAGAAATGATTCTTTGGAAAAAAAATTTAGTTTGGGAATAACCAAACTTTTAACAGATTCAACCCAGTCCGGATTTCCTTTTACAGCAGAGAAAACATAGGCAAAATAAAAAATCATCCCTGTCAAAAATATTTTTTGGCTTTTTTCGTAGCTAGACTTTGTCAGAAGTAAAAAAGACATAACTATGGCGCCAATCATGAGAGGAATGACAGGTAAGTTGAGCATTTCACCGGATATTTTCAAAGCCGCGATATTCGTCAGAAGAGTGCCGAAATTTGCAAGAAGAATGAGTATGAATACAAATGAGGCAATTTTAATTCCATAACCCTCCCTGACTAAGTCACCCAAACCTTTACCGGTAACTATCGCTAGTCGGGAACCCATTTCCTGCGAAATGGCATAGAGAAGAATAAGAAAAGGGAGTATAAAAAGAGCCGAGTAGCCTAATTTTGCGCCGGCAAGTGAGTAGGTTATAACACCACCACCATCATTCCCGGCCATAGTGGTTATCACTGAAGGTCCCAATACCGACAGAAAAATCAGAAGTTTATACTTATACTTCGCCCAGATCAATCTCATGGTAATTTATTTAACATAAATTTAGCTGCATCATCTGAAGTTAATACTCCAAGTATATGTTTATAAGAATCCACAACAGGTAAAGTCGCGAGTTTATACTTAAACATTTTTTTTAAAGATATTTCAACAGGAGTGCTCAGATGTATTACAATCATATTTTGTATCATAAATTTATACACTGGAGTATCCCTATCTTGTAATAAAAGTTCATGAGGAGTGAAAACTCCAACTAGTTGTTTTTCCTTGTTCAAAACATAAATTGAATTTAAGGACGAAAAATCAGCTGTTTCTATTTTTATTCTATTTATAACATCATTTATAGTTTCTTCAGGATTAACTGTAAAATATTCTGTAGAAATTAATTCACCTATGGGCGTTTTTGAAAGACTAATTAAATGTAAGATTTCCTTATTTTTGGTAGAGTTTAATAAAGCGATAATTTGATCTCTTTTTTTTGAAGAAATTGTTAACAGAATGTCTACTGAGTCATCAGAATCAATTAATTCTATTATTTTAGCTGCCTTTTCTGGATTGAACTGTTTAAATAGTGAAGTTTGAAAATTAATATTTAAATTACCAATAACTTCAGCGGCAAATTTTTCGTCAAGCATTTTCAGTATTTTATTTGTATTTACTACATTAGTTTTCTCGAGATAATCTGCAAGATCTTCGGGTCTGAGTTTTTCCAATTTTTTTTCATCTTTTCGCATCTTAACTTGACCTCTTGAGAGTTCTAGCGGTTGAATATCAGCCCAAGATAAGAAAGAAGAACTGGTCTTTAAATGTAAATAGTTTGAAAATTTAATAAAATATTTTTCTAATTTAAGCCATCTGAGGATTCCTAGTAGTCCTGTATCAACACCACTTATATAAAACCCGTCTTTATCTTGTAATAATACATCATTGACTCTAACAATTTTATTACCCTGTAAATCGAGAATTTGTTTGTCAAGGATATTTTTAACTAGATAAAGTTCATTTTCGACAAGTTCTGACGTTTCAAATTCCTTTCCTATTAAAATAGAATTATGGATTTTCTTTAAAAATGAAGTTGGAATAATTAACCTTTTATCAGTAGGATCTTTAACGACTAATTTTGAAACATTCGGTTTTTCGCTGGCTAAAAAAATGAGATCTTCGATCTTGCCAATTTTTATTTTATCTTCAGTGAAAACATCTTTTCCTTTAAGTTCAGAAAAGTAGATCATAGAAATGATTATAACACCGTTTGGAAAAGTTAATTAATAGTTTATTCACCTAGTGCACCGTTTGATCTTCTTCTCGCTCTATACCAACGCCTCCACTCTAAAAGCTCAGCGCCTAGATATGCTGCACCTCGCTGCGACTCAGTATTAATAGCATCTATGCCTATAATTTCACCTCCCTAATTATAAATATGCTCTGCCTGTTTTGACGCTAAAAATAAACCCCTCTTTCCATTTCTAAATGGAGTATCTACAACAGTGTCTCTTATTATTGCGATTTTTCTCCTTGCCGGAATTATTTCTGTCCTTCCACTTACAGCAATTAGATTTGGCTCAATTTCTTCAGAATTAATATTTCTAACTAATCCTGAGTGTTGTTTTTTTCTTAATTCCTTTGCATGAAAAGAACTTATATCATAGTTCCTTTCAAACAACTCTTCTGCTTCTGAATAATATTGAAGGCCCAACGGATCAATCAATGTATCACCCTGGGTTATTTGTGTGTAAAATTTAAAATGGTCAATACTCTGCCAGTACATTTGAGCCACAGTTCTACTTTCGCTATCCTGTTCAAAACCAGCATGATTTAATCTTTCTTGAACTTGAGTATCAGGATAATCCATCTGCGGTACAGGTATAGTAAAACGGAATATAGAGGTTGTGGGATGTAGATGTTGAATGACTTCCGGTAAAATAGCTATTCCTTCTTTTACGGTCGATGTATGAATTAAATACCTATTGTGATCAATATCTACACCAAGATGAATATTTATTACAGCTTGAACAATTCCATTTTTTTTGCTTATTAACCATGAAGAGTATCTTGCCCAAGTGGGAATTAAAAAATTCAAAAAAGGATAAGGATAATTACCATAAGTCTGATCTACCGTTAAGCCTTTTTGTTCTCCTAGCTGAAGAAATGCATCTTCCAATAAGTCTTTTTTTGCCTCTACCTGTGTTGGAAAAATATATTCAAGATCTCCTAGATTGGTAGGGCTTTGTTCTAATCTTCTATCATTTGACATAAGCGAATAATTATATCATACCTACTATAGGTTTATTAGCTGTTTACTACTTCACATTGTACACTTAAAACTGTGTATTTTATTTTCGTAGTTACCAATAAATTAGATCTGATATAATTTTAACTAATTAGTAGGGTGTGTGGCTCAGTGGTAGAGCGCGTTCCTGATAAGAACGAGGTCCCAGGTTCGATCCCTGGCGCACCCACTTAAAGTTTCTGCAAATTAAGATTTAATAAAACGCCTGATATCCGGACGACTGAATATCATTTCCTTTTGAAAAATAATTTCTTTACCTAGTGATGCCTTAAGACATTTTTGATACATCCAATTTGCAATTGCTATATCCAGATAAGATAACCCAACCGAGTTAAAGTATATTTTTTCCATGGGGTTCTGCCTGCCTTGTTTTTTTCCTGAAACTATTTCTACTAAATTGGCATAAACATCCTGATCTTTAAGGATACCTTTCTTATACATCAGACTTAAAGTTTGCGTTCTATGTTTTACAATTTGCCAGTCATCACAAACGATCTTATTGCAAGCTAAAGCGACGGAAAATTCATCTTCGTAACCACCCACATGACAATAAAAAACGCCTTCTTTTAACCATTTTTTCTTAAGTAAAGGCAGTTGAGCACTCGTCGCAGTAATAACTATATCTGCACCAATAACAGCTTTCCCTAAATCTGATTTAGTTCCTTGAAAAAGAACTCCGGGAAATATTACTTGCATTTCCCGAATAAATTTTTCCTCATTTTTGGGATTTAAAGATGCAACTCTGCATTCTTTTAAGCTTGGTCTGACCGATAACATTGTTATTAAATGCATTTTGGCTTGTTCTCCCGATCCAATAAAACCAATTACTTTAGAATCTTTTTTTGCTAAATATTTAGCAGCTACTGAACCTATTCCTGCCGTTCTAATATTAGAAATAAAAGTGCCGTCCATAATCGTTAGCGGAAAGCCGTCACGAATATTTGATAATAATATTACCGCCGAAAGATTCTGTTTATTATATAAAGCTGGATTCTGAGGAAAAACAGATACCCACTTTACACCACAAACTTTTTCCCTTAATAAAGTACTGGGTAAACAATTTATCCTACTCTGAGTTTTTTTGTCAAATATCTGAACTGTTTTGTCAGGAAAAATTATTTCACCTTTTTTAAAAGATACAAGAGCTGCTTCAATAATTTTTACAATCTGATTTGTGTCAAAACATCCTGCTTTAAGTAAATCTTCCTGTGAAAGTTGTAAGCTGGATATAATCGCTTTTTTGTCCATTGAGACATATTCTATATGTATAATAAGGCTTATGTCAAATAAAGCGGTGCTAAACGAAATTAAAAAATTAAAAAATATAAATATACCTTATGGAGAAATCGAATACCTATACGATAACTTTGGAAAAAATGAAGGTATTATCGACCCTAATCTAATTGGTGGCGGTTTTACCCCATTTAACTTAATAAAAATACCACTAGATTTACTTTATGAGAATCTTAAAGAACCTGTAAATTATAGAAAAAGTCATTTCTATCGGAAAAGTGTTCAACTGTTAGTTGATTTTTTTAAAAGAAATAATATTACTTCCGGTATTGACAACTCAGAGCATTTAGCTTCTAATGTGACCAGTCTTCTTTTTAAAATTGTTTCTTATAATTTCGAGAATGAAGAACTGGCCGAGTTGACAAAAAACTTATTTAAACTGGATTTAGATTTAAAAAACAATTTCTTTTCCCAATACTTATTTAAAAAATCTGAAATAGTCGCGAGACTTATGTCCGGTCTGTATGGATGGTCATTTATTAGTTCATTCTGGTGGATAACTCACCGTATGAATTTAGTGAAAATATTTTATGACAAAATGAATTCAAATCAAAGTATATTTTTTTTAAAAAATATTCATCTTCAAAATATAAATAATTTTATTAATAATTATATTGACAGTCAGGGATTAATATCATCTTTAGAGAATAACCTACGAGCCCAATCAATTAGCGTTTACAAAATAGATTATTTAGCTGATCATGGTTATTTTATTAAACATGTTCTGGAGAGAAGATTTAAAAACATTTCCGTAAATGTTTATTTAGACATATTAAAAACAGGATTATATTCTTTAGTCCCGTTTGAAGCAATATTCTCTTTATTTGGCGGTGAAAAAAAGAACAAAATTATTCACTATATTAAAAATGCAAAAGTAAGCAATACATCCACTGAATATAATGTTGTCGACTTGAATAATAATTTCAGTCTTACGTATCTGAAAGAAAAAAAGCAAGCTCACCTGAAATTTAACAAAAAAATAAATGTCTTTACTAATTTTAAAACTGTGGATGAAACTATAACTCCAATATATAACTCTTATATGCATACATTTTCACAAATTTCATCATCCTATAAGATTAAATTAGAAAATAAATTTGATCGAATGCTCTTTCTGGCTAATGCAATCAACCCTAAATCTTTATTATTTTATATTGCCGATCAAGTTGAATCGGATTATAAATTTACTTTTAACAAGCCTACCACAAAAATTATTTTAGGAAGAAAAATTTTGCTTAAGGAAATTAAATATCTATTTTATAATGGAAAAATTGTTTTTAAAGAAGGTTCAGATTTTAATACTTACGATAGCGTTGGAGGCAAAAGTGTGCATATTTTAAATAAACAATCACTTAGTGAATTTGATAAAGTTTACCCGTCAACAGTTGTCCAATCTTTTGTCACCTCAAACTTGTTTAGTTTTCATAATAAAAAATTACATGGTCATATACGTATCTTATCAATTTTTGATGGCAAGGGTAATATATGCAATCTTGGTTGGGGAATTAAATTATCAGTTAGCCAGAATAAATTTAATAGTTCAGGTTTTAAATCTATCATCCTTTATTACGACGAGAAGAAAAATTTTGTGTATGGATATTTTAACGAGAAAAATAAGATTTTTTTTACCTCAATAAAAGAGTCGGATCTCAAGCTTCAGTTAAAAAAAACTGAGTTTGATAAATTACTGGATCGGGCATTAACTAGTTGGATAAAAGCCATTTATATTTTAAACAAATATTTCGAAACAGATATTAAACCCAAAATAAACGACTTAGTTAACAAAGGGATTATTAACAAACGTTATTTCTTGCATTCTTAAATAAAAAATTCAAGCATTTGCTTAGAGTAATTTGATAAAATTAGTTATTTAAGACCGCTTAGCTCAGTTGGTAGAGCGTTGCGTTTACACCACGCCTGCACTGGCCGTTTAGCTCAATTGGTTAGAGCACCTCGTTTACATCGAGGGGGTTGAGGGTTCAAGTCCTTCAACGGCCACAGGATTGACGAATTATAACATCAAAAAATCATCCCCTCTTTATCTGACTTGATCCCCAGAGAGTAGGAGCTGTGGATTGCTTTAAGTAAGAAAAGACTAGGCTTGCTGCTCGCGCGCCCGATCCGACGGCCGAAGTTATCTGCTCAATCGAATATTTATGACTTATCACATCTCCGGCAACATAGACTCCCTTAACGCTTGTTGCCAACCTTTCATCGACCGAAATAAATCCACCCTGATCCATAGCTACTCCTAAGGGAAGAAGTAGTGCGGTGCCTGGAACTCCGCCGATTTCGATAAAAACCTTATCTACTGGTAAATCTTTTATTTCCTCCTGATTTTGTGTGTTTTTTGACTTAATTGTCACACCAGTTACTTTTTGACCGTCACCCTTTATTTCGCTTACTACCGAATTGTAAAGAATATCGATTTTGGGATTTTCTTCAATATGTTTTTTCCAGATCTCATCACAACGTAAATCTGATCCTCTGTAAATAATCGAAACTTTACTTGCTGAATGACCCACCTGCACGGCAGTTTGTGCGGCCGCATTTGCTCCGCCGATCACGACAGCAGTCTTCCCCAGATAATCAAACTTGCCGCACTTGGCACAGTATTCAAGACCGTTACCTACATATTCATTTTCACCTGGTATATTAAGCTTACGTCGCTCAACACCGGTTGCTAATATAATAGTTTTAGTTTCATAGGCTTTATTTTGTTCGGTTTTCAATAAAAACCCTCCTTCGATTTTAGCTATTTCAATGACTGAATCAATCAAAATCTCCCCGCCCCTTTTTTTCGCCTGTTCCAACATTTTATTCGTAAGTTCCTGTCCATTTATTTCCGAAAACCCCGGGTAATTTAAGATATCCGGCGCCAAGGTCATTTGACCGCCAATTAATTTGCCTATTACTATGGTCTTTAGTCCAAAACAAGAAGCATAAATTGAAGCTGTAAGCCCGGCAGGCCCGGCGCCGATGATAATGAGTTCGTACATAACTATTTATTTATACCATGATTAAAATTAAATAACTCCGGATTATGCTGAGACTCGTCCTTATCCATATATTTATATGTGATTTCCTCACCTTTTTTAATATTTTTAATTGATTTTAAACTTATCAGCTTATTTTTATAATCATATACAAGAATACAATTAGGTTCAAATGAATGATTTACCAGACTTAAATACCCCAACACTATTGCATGGAATTTATTGGTATAAGTAAAATAATAATATTTGAAGTCAGATTTTTCTAAAAACACTTCTTTTTCCGTCTCAATCAAGATTAAAGGACACCGTTCTATAAAAGTATTTTTCCTAATATTTTTTGTCGCGATAAGCCCCCTTATTTTTAGCTTAGGAGACAATCCAATTTTAAAAGGTAAATTCATAATTCACAGTTTAGCTTAAATTATATCTTCTTAAAGCAGACTCGATTATCATGTTCAGCATTTGCTTATATTCAATTCCCGCGACTCTGGCTGCCAGAGGAAAATAAGAAGTAGTTGATACTTCCGGTGGGATAATTCCGGGTGGAGAATTAACCTCAAGTACAAACGGATTATCTTTTTTATCTAATCTCAAATCAATTCTACACCAGTCTAAAATATCAAGAGCTTTCCAGGTTTTTAGGCAAATTTGATAAATTTTTTGATATAGTTTTTTTTCAATTGTTGCCGGACAAATCAGGTAATCGGAATTTCCCTGTTCTTCAAATATCCATTTGACTTCAAAAGAATCCATCGGTAAATAGTTTTTTGGGAGTTTTGCATGATCGGGTGAAACTATAGGCAAAATTCTGGGAGGATTTCCGATCATTGCGACTGAATATTCTGGACCGGACAAAAATGGCTCGATCATAGCAGCTTCATGCTTAAAGGTCTTTAACATCAGATTTATTTGTTTTTGCAATTCAGACTTGCTATTGACAACGCTTTTATTATTTATTCCGGCTCCCGATCCCTCGGAAACTGGCTTAACAATAAGTGGAAAACTTAGTCTCAAATTTAATTTAGAATTGTTTGTTAGGAAAAGTTGAAAAGGTAGAGTCGGTATTTTATTGGCTAACAAAATCTCTTTGGTTTTAGCTTTATTTAGTACAAGGGCTTGGGTAAGGGGAGACGAACCCGTATAGGCAATTTGCAGCATCTCCAGCATGGCTGGTATTTGCGCTTCACGGTCATTACCGTAGATTCCTTCAGCAACGTTAAATACCAAATC
Organism: Candidatus Roizmanbacteria bacterium RIFCSPLOWO2_01_FULL_37_12; assembly: GCA_001789645.1. Lineage (GTDB taxonomy): Bacteria > Patescibacteriota > Microgenomatia > UBA1406 > GWC2-37-13 > 2-01-FULL-40-13. Next base: position 86,390 of record MGAG01000026.1, on the reverse strand, counting down.
TATATTATTCTTATTTTGATACAGGGTCAAATAGGCTTTTTCATTCGCTTCTACAGGTATGACTTTATATCCGCAGCTTTCCAAATGTTTTATCTGCCATTTTGTAGTTTCAGGGTCATCAAAATCAACCTCCAGCTGCGTCCTCGGATCCTTTGGGTCCGGATAAGTATGCCTAACATTGTAGAGAAAAGCCAAAGTTTCTACTTTCATGTGGGGTTATTATATTGTTGCATCGTGTTACTAATTAATCTTTTTAAAATCTCAAGGAAATTAATCCCATACATTTTAAGTATCATGGAGATGTCTCCCTGTAGTTCAACAGGCCCAAAATATGGATTGGAATTGCTATCGATAAAATAATATCTTCCTGATTCGTCCAATCTTACATCAAATTTTCCGTAATCTTCCATATTTGTTATATCAAAAGCTTTCTTTACATATTCTGTTAATACCGGATCACTAAATTTTGAGTAATGAGATAGTTTATTTTTCTTATCCTTCCATTGAGTTTCAAAAGTAGCTATGACATACTTATTATCGGAATTAAAAATTCTTTCTGCAAGATAGACCTTCTTCTTCATACTCTCAACTATCATACAAGTAATCTCTCTACCCACTATAAATTCTTCGACAAGAACGTCAGCTTTGTAAGTTTTAATCAGATATTTTAATCTTGACCGTAAATGTTTTTCATTTTCGGATACGGCATCATTTGTTATCTCAACTGACCCATGAATTTCATTAAGCTTTGATATAAGAGGGAAGCGCAGTATTGAATCCAGATTTTGATTCGGATTTACAATAAGCTGATAATTTGGAACCGGAATGCCGTTTTGCTGAAGCAATTTTTTAACTAAAAATTTATTATAGGAAAGCGACTCTCCTAAAATTCCTGTACCAGTATAGGGAATTTCCAAAAGTTCCATTACCCCGGGTATCGAGGCCGCCAAATATTCTTCTCCTTTTACCGACCCAACCAGATTTAAAACCATGTCAGGTTTATCTTTCTTTAGTTTTTTCGGCAATACTGAATTAGCAGGATATAACATTGGTTTTATGCCCAGTTTTACAAAATATTTTGCAATTACTTTGGCGTCTTTAACCGCATCTTTTTCTGTCAAATATTGTTCTTCAGTTGGAAAATATCTGCGCTTTACATCACTGTATACTATGGCCGCCGTTTTTGGTTTTTTCATAATAATTTAAATATATACATTAATCTATGGTGTTTAAAATTTCAAGAAGATCTGACTGAATTTTATAAGATCTTTTTTTATTATTGCCATAGATAGTATAAAGAAGTGAATTAACGGATAAGTATCCCGAACCCGATAAAATTACCCCTTCCTTTTTGGATTTATTAAAAAGAACTGGTTGAATTTTTTTGAGTAAAGCGTCAAATTCGATGGGTTTTTGGGTTTTAAGAATATAATTATCACGATTAATCACATATGTATCGGAAAAAAAATCTTTTCCGAAAAGTTCTCTGGTTAATTTATATACATCCGTACCACCCGTATTTCTTGTATTGGATTCGCAGACATACATCTTGCTATTGCCTGAAGATATCAAATCGATATCAAAATGTCCTCTGTAACCGGCTTCATCATATTGTTCGGCTATATAATATCCTGTGTCAATTATTCTGGCTGCGGTTCTCTCATTAATTATATCTTCATTCATATCCAATCCGAAATATTTTCCTTCGCCTGTCACCATCATTAAACAATAGTAGAGCATCTCAATTTTACCGCTTTTATGAATCTTGAATTCGATATTGGGGAATGATGAAATATTATTGTAATTGACATTTATTAATTCTTCGATAATTATCGGAAATCTGTCCCAATAACCGTCTTCCGACAATAATTCAAATATTCTTTTTTCACATGATTTGTAGTCGCGCGGTAATTCACCGTCCCTAAAGATTAATACTCCATCGCCGCCGCTGCCTTTATTAGTTTTTAATACAACACCTTTTTCATTAATGTATCTATTGGCGGCAATTTTGGCGGCGTCCAATTTCCCAACGCAGATAACTCCGTCAGGCATGATAAAATCAGGTTCCTCCGCTCTGGACTGCTGGGCTAATTGTCTTATCCCGCTTTTGCTGCCAAAAAAATTTACTGTCCAGGCATTTTCTATTTCCGGAGCTTCCGGCGTCAAAACATTAATTCTTAACTGCAACAATCTTTCCTTCAGTTCATAAAACTCTGGTGAGGTCGAGTAACTGATCAAAGAAACTTTTTTATATTTTTTTGCTTTTTTTATTAGATCATTAAAGAGAAATTTGTCTGTATAGAGATCTTTACAAACAAGCCCTGTTTTTCGAATGGGAACCAAGATGTCGACTTTTTTTGTGTTGCAGATTCCCTGAAAATATTTTTTGAAAGAGTTACTTATTTTGACGGGCGAAATATATATAAATTCCTGATTGGAAGCGTTGGCAAAAAGATAACACTCGGAAGCATTATTCAAAGCATTTATAGCCTCATATCTTTTTTCCAGCGGTTGAATCGCAGAGGTGAAAGACCATTCGTCCTCGACTACATTGAAAATGTATATAACTAATTCATTTCTGTTTACTCTTTTTGTTTTACTTAGCTTTTTTTTAATTAATCTGCGGTTCCTTAAAGAAGGCGAGCTTCTTAGTTTTTTTCTTTTTAGCGACTTTCTTTTTTTCATTTTAAGTCAGTTACATTATTGATTATTTTTTCAGAATGTCAATACTTTTTTTGTTATACTCGAAGTAATGAAGAATAATTTTATTTCTTTCTCTAAAGCAAGGCTGACCGATTTCTATCAAGCGACGATAAATCTTTTTATGTTTTTTCCTTACTTTTTTTCTATTCCAAGTTTAACAAAATCCTTATTTTCCCCTTGGAAAAACCTAGTCTCTAAGGAAAAAACCGTCGGATTCTCTTTGGATGTTTGGCTTTCTACTTTTAGCTTCAATGTTATTTCTAGCGTTATGGGGTTCATTATGCGTTCATCTATCATCCTGTTTTACTTTATATTTCAGGCTGTTTTACTCTTATTCCTGCCCTTTATTTTTATTATTTATATGCTGCTCATTCCCATTTTATATATTGAATATCTTTATCAGAAAACAGAGGTGGAACAAAAGGAAATTGCCAGATTAAATTTTGTCGGAGCGCGTTTACTAAACCAAGAAAACTATAAAACCGTCGCCTCGTGGTTCGAAGATTATTACTTAATGCATATCCACAAAACCAATTGGTGGAAACGATCTAACTTATTTTCAATTCCGCCCTTGGCCCGTGATTGGGCAGTTGGTTTTACACCGACTCTCGATCAATACGGTCAGGACTTAACTTCCTCATCCTACCAAAATAAAACTCTCAATATTGTCGATCGTGAAAAAGAGATCGACGAGATTGAGAGAGCCTTATCTAAAAGTCAAGATGCAAGCGTTATCGTCGTTGGAGAAGAAGGAGTTGGTAAACACACGGTTGTAGTCGCCTTGGCAAAAAAAATGTACGAGGGCAAAACAAAAAGTCTGCTGATGTACAAAAGAATCCTCTGGCTGAATATGGAAAAAGTTTTAAATAAAGAAAGCGACCTGCAAAAAAGAGAAAATTTTTTTGAGGAGTTGTTGATGGAGGCAGCAGCTGCAAAAAATGTCATCATCTTTATCGATGATCTGGATCAATACATCTCCCAGGACCGATCTAGGATTGACCTAACAACTTCTTTTGAAAAGTTTGCCAAAACAAACCAACTCCAGTTTTTAGGAATTACGACGCCTTTCTTTTATGAAAAATTTTTCCTGTCTAATGAACGCTTGTCTCGCTTATTTTCAAAGATAGACGTCAAAGAAGTGTTAGCTAAAGATGCAGAAAAAATTCTGCTTCAACTTGCGTTTACACTCGAGGGTAGATACCAGGTCACACTGCCTTATGAAACTCTTAAAGCAGCGATTGAAAAAAGCGATTTTTATATCACAGCCATACCATTTCCGGAAAAAGCCATCGACCTTTTGGATTCGGCCTGCGTTCTTGCTAATCAATCCGGAAAATCTCAAGGTTCAATTCTAGTCACACCCGATCTAATCGATAAAGTCTTATCAGAAAAAACCCACATTCCAACGACTTTGACCGAAAAAACTAAAGATAAACTGGTTAATCTTGAGCAATTGCTTTTTGCGGAGATAGTCAATCAGCAAAAAGCAGTCTTAAAAATATCATCGGCTCTGCGCCGTTCATTTCTTCTACTGGGCAAACGTAAAAAACCGCTAGCCAGTCTACTATTTTTAGGTCCAACCGGGGTAGGAAAGACCGAAACAGCCAAAGCTATTGTTAAGATTTTTTTTGGCGGAGAAGTCTATCTAGTTCGTTTTGATATGTCAAATTTTCAATCAACTTCTGACATTCCTAAACTGATTGGATCACTGGAGACAGGCAATCCCGGACTTCTGGCTAAGGCAATAAGAGAAAGTCCTTATGGTGTTTTACTTTTGGACGAAATTGAAAAAGCCAACAAGGATCTTTTAAATATTTTTTTAAGCGTACTTGATGAGGGATACTTTACCGATGGATTTGGTAAAAGAGTCGACTGTAAAAATCTGGTAATTATAGCAACCAGCAACGCCGGTTCGGATTTAATTTATCTAAAAAAGGCTGGCTCTCTTCAAGATTATTTGATTGAACAAAAAATATTTACACCGGAATTTCTAAATAGATTTGACGCTGTGATTGCCTATAACCCGCTCGACCAAGAATCAGCCAAATCAATTGCCAAAAAAATGATCAGTAAAATCTCCGATGATATCTATAAGCTTCATAAAGTTAAAATAACAGTATCCGATACTTATTTGAACGCGCTTATTACGAAAGGCTATGACGAAAAATTTGGCGCTCGAAATCTGGAGCGCTTGCTAAGAGACGAGATTGAGGATAAAATAGCCAGAGTCGTTTTGGAGAATAAAGCCACGGAAGGCCAAACTATTTCTTTATGAAAAAAGGTAAACTGATTGTTATTGAGGGCGGCGACGGTTCGGGCAAAACTATTCAGGCAAAGTTGTTGGTAAAATATCTAAAAAATGTCCGAATCTCCACGGACTATTTCGATTTCCCGCAGTATAAACATTCTTTCCACGGTGAAACCGTGGCAAAATTTTTGCGGGGAGAATTTGGTAAAATTTACGAGGTTTCACCGTATCTTGCTTCTTTACCCTTTGCACTTGACCGCGCTAGTACAAAAGATCGTTTACTACATATACTGAATAAGGGACATTTTATAGTTGCAAACCGATATGCCACTTCCAACCTGGTGTACCAAGCTGCCAAATTTGCTTCTGAAAAAGAGAGGGGACAGTTTATTAAATGGGTCACTCGCCTTGAATACGAAATCAACGGCATTCCCAGGGAGAATATAATTATTTATTTGGATGTTCCATGGCGCATCGGTCTCAAGTTAACTAATCAAAAAGCTCCGAGAGAATATCTCCGAGGACGTGATGATATTCATGAAAATCACACTGGTTACCGTCAAAGAGTAGAAAAACTCTATCTTAAATTTGTCGATAATAATGAAAATTGGGTAAAGATTGATTGTGTCAAAAACGGAAAACTTCTATCACCTGATAAAATACATAGTGAAGTTATCGAAGTGCTCAAAAAACGATCGGTCATTTGACAAATGAATAATGGTTGTTCTATAATTCCATTATAGCTATGGATAAGAAACTTCTCGCCCTCATAACGCTCTTTTTTATATCTTTTGCTTTTTTCGCAGGTCTTACAATTTTCAATGATCCGCTCACCCGCTTAATTCGGGCAAGAGAAGATTTTACTCCTTCACCTGTCCGTTCTAAAATATTGGCTTGGCCTTTATCGTCTATAAAAGCTAATGGGATCTCCGAGTCGGAGATTAACGTTTTTATTGTCAGCGAATCTGACAAACCAGTTCCCAACAAACTAGTTACTCTGACCAGTACGCTTGGAAATCTAAAAGAATCTTCCGCTACAACCGATAATAACGGCAAAGCGACTCTTCATATCACTTCCTCAAGCCCCGGTATCGCTGAAGTTCAAGCTTCTGTTGAGCCAGGTGTTAATCTAAATCAAAAAATAACTATCGAATTTGAATAAATAACCCATTATGAAGAAAATTTCTAAAGTCGTCATACCTGCTGCCGGATTTGGAACCCGTTTTCTCCCTCAAACCAAGGCTTTGCCAAAAGAGATGCTTCCGATAGTTGACAAACCGGTAATCCAATATGTCGTGGAGGAAGCGGTAGCCTCCGGAATCGAAGACGTAATTATAGTTACCGGTTGGAGCAAAAGAGCAATTGAAGATCATTTTGACACTCCTAATGCTGATTTGGTGAATAACCTAAGGGAAGGAAACAAAATTCATCTATTAAGTGAACTCGTGAATATTTCAGAAATGGCAAATTTTATTTATATAAGACAAAAGGGCCGCTACGGAAACGGTACTCCCATTCTTTCCGCCGAACCCATCATCGGAAATGAGCCCTTTGCCGTAATGTGGGGTGACGAATTTATCTACGCAAAACCACCCCGGCTCAAACAAATGATCGATGCGTGGAATAAATATCAGGGCGTTATGGTTTCGGGAGTAAGAATTGAAACTAAAGACCATTTAAGCCGTTACGGAATTGCTGATCTTGAAAAAGTAGACAACCATGTACACAGAATTAAAAGAATTGTGGAAAAACCGTTACCTACGGATGCTCCTTCTAATTTGGCAACCCACGGAGCTTATATATTGCCGCCGGAAATTTTCCCCGCATTGAGAAATTTGAAGCCGGGAAAAAGTGGAGAAATTTGGCTCGTTGATGCTATTAATGAGTTAAAAAGACAGGGTATACCGGTTTATGCTTGCGAGATAAAAAACGGCAAGTATTACGATACTGGAAATAAACTCGAGTATTTGAAAACCGTAATTGAATTTGCTCTTCAACATCCTGAAATTAACGGGGAATTCCGAAAATTCCTCAAACAACTGCCTTTGTAATTGCAAAATTACCTCTCTGTTGATAAAATAAACAAATGGTAGCAATTGCCAATCCGGTTAAAGAATTATTTGACGTTAAGGCTCACCTCGGGCATAAGTCAAGTCGAGTCCACCCTAAAGCCAAAAAGTATATTTATACCATTCAAAATGGCATATCAATTATCGATTTGACTAAAACAGCTGAATTTCTCGAAAAAGCTCTTCAATTTGTCAAACAACTCGCCAAGGAAAATAAAATCCTTTTAATGATAGCTACTAAAAAAATTGCTTCTTCTAAAATTCAGGAACTTTGCCAAAAAAATTCCATACCTTATGTTACCAATAAGTGGCCGGCAGGACTTCTTACCAATATTGAAACTATCACAAAAAATATTAAAAAACTAATCCAAATGAAAAAAGAAAAAACCGACGGATCTTGGCAAAAATTTGTTAAGCACGACCGATTGAAACTGGAAAAAGAGTTGTCAAAATTTGAGAGAGGATATGGCGGACTAATCCAAATGACTAAACTTCCGGACGCGCTTTTCATTGTCGATATCAAAAAGGAAAAAAATGCCGTTAATGAAGCCCTAAGAATTTCAATTCCCGTAATTGCGATTGCCGATACTAATGTCGACCCGCATGTTGTTGATTTCCCAATTCCGGCCAACGATGATTCTTTATCCTCAATAGAATATATAGTTAACAAAGTAGTTGATATATACGTTAAAAATAAATCGGAAAGTCCGTCGAATCAAAAGTCATAAATGATCAGCCTCTATTTTTTGACTTTAAAGACTTTATGGACTTGATAGACTTTTAATATGCTTGATATAAATAAACTAAAACAACTCCGTAATGAGACGGGTATTTCAATTGCTTTATGTAAAAAGGCGTTGGAAGAAACTTCCGGTGATCTCAAAAAAGCTAAGAACTTGTTGAATAAATGGGGAATTGAAAAAAATAGTGACAAAAACCAAAGAACAACTTCACAGGGAAGTATCTTCAGTTACATTCATCACAATGGCAAAATTGCCGGTTTTGTCGAGCTCCTGAGTGAAACGGATTTTGTCTCAAATAACGCAGACTTTCAAAAACTAGGAAAAGAGATTACTTTGCAGGTTGCCTCTCTACCGGCAAAAACCGCTGGACAATTGTTGAAGCAGGACTATATCCGTGATCCGGGGAAAAAAATATCCGACCTCATCAATGAAGCCGTCCTTAAATTTGGTGAAAATATAAAAATTGGCAAGATTTTGCGTTGGGAATTGGGTAAATAAAATACCTCGCAATAAATTGACGAGGTATTTTGTTGCTGGTTGTATTATTTCTCAGTTCATCCTCGTTTCTAGAAGCGAGGTATTCACCTAACGCAATAAAATATGGATTCAATTATTTCCGACTTCAAACAACTGTCCGCAAAAGCAATTAATTTCCTCAGGGAAGACCTTAAATCTATAAGAACCGGAAAATCCAATCCGGCAATTTTAGAAAATTTAATAGTAGATACTTACGCAGGTCAATCTAAATTAAAGCTTTTAGAACTGGCAACAATCATGACTGAAGGTCCTTCTGCTTTATCAGTTACACCTTTTGATCCTGCCACTATTTCCGATATTGAAAAGGCTCTCTTAAGATCTTCCCTTGGATTAAGTGTTTTAGTGCAAGCAAATAGACTGATCATAAAAATTCCGCCATTATCTCAGGAACAAAGAGAAAAATTAGTCAAATTGGTAAATCAAAAAAACGAAGAAAAAAGAAACATTGTCAGAAATTATCGTGATGATTCCCGTAAAAAAATTAAGCAGTTATCTGAATCAAAGGAAATCACGGAAGATGAAAAATATAAATTGGAAAAAGAAATTGATTCTGAGACTCAAAAACAGATGAATGAACTACAAAAAATAAGAGAGAATAAAGAGAAGGAAATATTGGAGATTTAGTTTCCTATAAATTCCTCCAAAATCCTTTATAATCCTTAAATATAAATGTCTATAGTTGTTTTTATAATAATCCTCGGTATTCTTGTCCTCGTCCATGAATTTGGTCATTTTATCGCGGCCAAAAAAAACGGTGTAAGGGTGGAGGAGTTCGGTTTTGGCTTTCCGCCTCGCATTTTTGGCAAGAAAATCGGTGAAACGATCTATAGTCTAAATCTTTTTCCAATCGGCGGATTTGTCAAATTATTTGGTGAAGAGTACCACGAATTAAAAAACGAAAACCGGAAACTGATAACCAACGACCGGTCCCGCGCCTTTGTCTATAAAAAACCCTGGCAAAAAGCTACAATAATCGTTGCCGGAGTTATCGGAAACTTTCTTCTTGGCTGGTTTGTGATATCGTTTCTCTTTACCCAGGGAATTCCGACTCCCATACACAAAGTTCTTATAGAAAAAGTTCAACCCGCGTCTCCGGCCGACAGCGCAGGACTGCAAGCTAAAGATTTAATAGTTGAATTAAGAAACGACGGCAAAAACTATAAGTTAACCTCACCAAACGACCTTACGATTCTTACCCAAAAATATCTTGATCAAAAAGTAATTTTATTCATTGAAAGAGGCAATAAAAAATTTATGACGGAGCTTACACCCAGAAAAAATCCGCCAAAAGGGCAAGGTCCGCTGGGTGTGGTTATCACCTCGCCTTTTGTTGAGAAAAAATATCCCTGGTATCAGGCTCCTTTCTATGGGTTGATCGAAGCTTTTAACATCACGCAAAAGATAATAACTGAACTTTTTAAGATAATATATCAGCTGATTACGCTGCAGAAACCAAAGGTTGACGTAGCAGGACCAATCGGAATTGCCCAATACACAGGACAGGCTATCAAATTCGGTAAGAATGCCGTACTCGAACTTCTTGCCTTGCTATCTTTGAATTTAGCGGTCATAAATATACTGCCTTTTCCCGCATTAGACGGAGGACGCATGATTTTTGTCCTCTATGAGTGGGTGACTAAAAAAAGATCTAATCAGACTTTTGAAAAATATCTTAATATTGCGGGTTTTGCCCTGCTTCTGACTCTGGCAGTGTTGGTTTCTATTAACGATTTAATCAAAATATATAAATGAAACTTAGGTACGAAAATATTACCATTTCAGGGGGGGTCGCAACAGGAAAAAATACCTTGCTCAACAATCTCAAGCCCTATCTTGAATCGAACGGTTGGAAGTTTACCTCCGGCGGGCAACTTTTACGAGACTTTGCCAAAGAGTATGTTCAACCTTTAGCTAGTCTGGCCGACAAAAAATTTCATAATCAACTCGACGCCAGAACTAAAAGACTGCTTACTAAGAATTCACACTATGTCATTGAGGCCTGGTTAGCCGGTTTTATGGCGAGAGATTTAAATAATACGCTTCGAGTCCTTTTAATTTGTACCGATCATGCGCTTCAAATTGACAGAGTGGCAAATCGAGACAAAATTACAATTGATCAGGCTAAAAAATTTATTAAAGAACGGCAAGAGGTGAACTTTAAGGAATGGAGAAAAATTTACGGCAATTACAATTTTTTCGATCCAAAATACTACACTTTAGTAATTGACACCTATTCATCTGGCCCACTTGAAACTACAGGCAAAGTCCTTGACCAACTTGGTTATAAAAATTCAGCATAATAGTTAGATTTAATTTCTTTTAATTTCACTTTTTTTCCTTTTTAATCCTTTATAATAACCGTGTGAAAAAAGGTTTTGATTATATCGGAGTGACTGTCTGCTTTTATTGTCATGACGGCAAAGGAAATCTGCTACTGAATAAAAGATCCCAAAAATGCCGAGATGAAAAAGGCAAATGGGATTGTGGAGGAGGAGCGCTAAAATTCGGAGAATCCTGGGAAGAAGGTGCAAAAAGGGAAATCAAAGAGGAATATGGTTGTAATGTTTTGAAACTAAAACAGGTTGGAGTAAACAATGTTATCAGAATTCACGAAAATCAAAAAACGCACTGGATAGCTATAGTTTTTGCCGCTAAACTCGATCCGAAGAAAGTAAGAATTAAAGATAAAGAAAAAATAGACGAAATAGGTTGGTTCAAGCTCAATAATCTTCCCAACCCCTTGCACTCCATGTATCTAACCCATCTTGAATTCGTCAAAAAAGCTAAAGTCCTTTAATCTCCTTTAAATTCCTTTTAATTCCGATATAATTCTTTTTATGCTCTACTCTAAACTTTTTGGAAAAACTGTTAAAAAAGCTCCTTCAGACGCTGTTTTAACTTCGCACAAACTACTTTATCAAGCCGGATTTATCCGTGAATCAACTGCCGGAAGATATTTTATTCTACCCCTTGGCCAAAGAGTTCAACAAAAAATAATGAATATTATTCGGAAAGAAATGAATAAAGTCGGTGCACAGGAGATGTTATCGCCGGTTTTGCATCCGCTTTCCCTTTGGGAAGAGACAAACAGAACAAATACTACCGGTTTTGAACTTATGAAGATAAAAGATCGCCGCGATATGTGGTTTGCTCTGGGTGGAACGGCGGAAGAAATGTTTGTTGATGTGGTCAGAAAATTCCGACCAAGTTATAAAGATTTACCGCTTAATATTTATCAATTTTCTCTTAAATTCAGGGATGAAATAAGGGCACGCGGTGGATTGTTGCGTGTCAGAGAATTTATTATGAAGGATGCTTATTCTTTTGATGGAGATGAAAAAAATTTCAAAATTGAATATAAAAAAATGTGGAATACGTACGGTAAAATTTTTGAAAAAATAGGACTTAAAACTATTGTGGTCAAGTCAGACAATGGCTACATCGGTGGGGAATACTGCCATGAGTTTGTAGTAGAGTCGAATATTGGTGAAACAACTTTCCTCACCGATGGAAATAAATATAACGCACACCTGGACGTAGCAGAATTCACAAGGGAAAATATTAATACCGGAGAGGAAATAAAACCTTTTAAGATTATTGAACAGCCCGAATGGGTTAAAACCATGGAAGACAACGTCAAACATTACAAACTACCCAAATCAAGATTTCTCAAAAATGTAGTTTACAAAAATAGAATAACCGAAAAAATTATAATCGCCGTCATCAGAGGAGATCTGGATGTTAATAAAATAAAACTTGAACACGTACTCGATGCTGTCGGTCAACTCGAAGATGCCTCAGTAGCAGATCTAAAAAATATAGGTACAAAACCAGGGTATGTTCATTCCTGGGGTCACAAAAAAGCTTTATATATCGGTGATCTTTCTTTGTCAACGGTTAAGAATTTTATCGGAGGACAAAAAGAAAAAAAATCCGATGCAATTAATGTGAATTTGGGTAGGGATCTTAAATTCGATCATTTATTTGATATTGCTTTAGCAAAATCAGGCTCTATAAAAGAATCCGGTAAAAAATTCATTGAAAAAAAAGGCATCGAAGTCGGTAATATTTTTCAATTAGGTTATCATTATTCAAATAAGATGAAAAATGCCGTATTTGTAGATAAAGACGGTAAAGAAAAGCCTTTTTACATGGGTTGTTATGGAATCGGTATCGGCCGGACAATGGCGGCAGTTGTAGAGAAGTATAGCGATGAAAAGGGAATTATCTGGCCGGAAAGTGTAGCACCTTATAAATATCACCTAATTGGCCTGGACTTAAAAGATGAGTCAATAAAGTCTAAAGTCCATAAAGTCTATAAAGAACTTCTATCTAGAGGTCAGGAAGTTCTTTTTGACGATAGAGAAGATGTGACAGCCGGAGAAAAGTTCGCCGATGCCGATCTGATCGGAATTCCTTACAGATTAGTTGTCTCCAAAAGAACCGGAGACAAAATCGAAGTTAAAAAAAGAGATGAAAATTATACCAAATTAGTCTCATTGGACAAATTAGTCTCAAAACTCTCATGAAAACTATAGTCACTCATATGTCTCCTGACCTTGACGCTATTACCTCAACCTGGTTGATAAAAAAATTTCTTCCGGGATGGCAAAATGCAGAAATCAAATTTGTACCAGCCGGTCTGACTTCAAACAACCTTCCTCCCGACGCTAACCCAGAAATAATACATGTTGATACGGGTCTAGGGAGATTCGATCACCACCAGTCAAATGAGAGAACTTGCTCAACTCGTAAAGTCCTGAATTACCTTAAAAAAGTAAATTTCATTAAAACCAAGCTCTCTAAACCACTTGAGATTCTAGCTGACTTTGTTACCGAGGACGATCATTTCTTAGAAGTTTATTACCCGGAGCCTGAATCTGACCGTTACGAATTTTTACTGAATAATCTGATAGACGGTCTAAAAATTACTCTGGGTGATGATAAAAAGTTAGTTGAATTTATTTTTACTGTCTTGGATGGTTCAATCATAAAACTTAAAAACAAGGTTTTAGCCGAAGAGGAACTAAACAAAGGCTTAGTTTTTTCATCATATTTGGGTAAATCTTTTGCTATAGAGTCCGGAAACGATGAAGTTTTAAGATTTGGCCAAAAAGTAGGCTTCAAATTGGTTATTCGTAAAGACACAAAATTCGGGAATATAAGAATAAAGTGTCCCCCGGACCCAAAATTAGATTTAACCCCGATCTATAATAAGATTATCAAACTTGATAAAGTTGGATTTTGGTACTTGCATCAATCCAAACATATGCTTTTAAACGGAAGTCCAAAACGCCCGGACCAAACTCCGTCTCCCTTAACCCTTCCAAGACTCATTGAAATAATAAAGAGTGTATAATAGAATAGTTTATAAAGTTAGAAAGTTCATCAAGTTTATAAAGTAGGTTCAATGTCTATATAATTTTACAAACTTTATAAACTTTGAACTTCATTATTTAAAGGGGGTCATAATTATGGTCTATGTAAGTAAAAAAAAGGGGGAGTCAAAGGATATTCTGTTTAGAAAATTTACTCGGATGTTTATTGAGGAAAACGTCGTGGATGAAGTAAGAAAAAAACAATTTTATAAAAAACCCTCTTTGCAGCGAAAAGAAAAGGAAAAGGAGCTTCTAAAATCAAGACGTCGATCGCGTTCATTTGGAAGGAATTACCAGAGTAGGTGATTGAAATATGCTTAATATTATTTCTTCTTCTCGCTATAAGATAAACAGAAAGTTGATAAAAAAAACGTTAAATGAAGTTTTTACCGGCTATAATCTTCCGGATAACGCTATTATTAATCTTGTATTCATCGGTAAGAAAAAAATGAGGGATATAGCGGTAAAATATAAACAGGAAAATGTGGCTTTGCCTGTTCTAAGTTTTGCCTTTGACAGCCGGGATAAAGAAACCCATTCTGAAAGTCCATACGGAGAAATTTTCATTTGTTATCCTCAGGCCGTTCTGTTGGCAGCCGAAAGACAGAAAAAAGTCGATGACATGTTAACTAATCTAATCAAACACGGATTAGACAATATTCTTAAATAATGTTTTATTTAAAATACCGCCCCAGAACAATCGAAGAACTCGACAATCTTAAAGTTAAGGAGGTGGTTAAAAAAATTCTGTCGGCAAAGTCGATGCCTCATGCGTTTCTTTTTGTCGGTCAAAAAGGAACAGGTAAGACTTCAACCGCACGAATTCTGGCAAAAGCGATTAATTGTCTAAAAAGGAATCCTCAGGGGCCCAGTGAACCTTGTAATAATTGCAAAAACTGTCTTTCCATCGACTCTTTTTCTTCACCTGATGTTGTCGAGCTCGATGCGGCTTCAAATCGCGGTATCGAAGATATAAAAAATTTAATCAAAGAGTCAAATTTTTACCCGATGTCTAATCAGTATCGGGTCTATATCATTGATGAAGCCCATATGATAACCAACGATGCATTTAACGCACTCTTAAAAACCTTGGAAGAGCCTCCTAAATCGGTTGTCTTTATTCTGGCAACTACCAATCAAGAAAAAATTCCCAGTACCATTCACTCTCGCTGTATCCTAATTAATTTCGGTCGGGCTAGTAAAACTGAGATCGTCTCGATGCTAAAAAAAATAGTCAAGTTGGAAAAAATAAATATCGATGAATCGGTTCTGGGTCTTATAGCACAACACTCGGATCATTCTTTCCGAGATGCAACAAAAACTCTTGAGGAGTTGGTTACCCAAAAAAAATTAAGTTACGAGGAAGGAAAACAATTCTTAGGACTTTTACACGAAAATTTCTTTGTTGCCTTGCAAAAAAAAGACTTAGGAACAATTCTTTCCTGGATTGAGGACTTTAATCAATCGGGTGGGAATTACAAGCATCTGATCGAGCGACTCCTTGATAATCTTCGCTTAGCGCTATTGACTAAGAGTGGAGTTAAATCGGAAGAAGACAACGAAATAGCACTTGACGTGAAAGATATAGTTATACTTATGAAATTGCTAACCGAAGCGTACAACAATTTAAAAATTTCACCGATTGAATCATTACCGCTTGAGATAGCTGTGGTAGAATATTACAATAGAAAGAAATTATAATTTTAGAAATTAATGTCATTCTGGTAAGCTTCGTGCTAGTTGAGAAGTGCATCCAAAATCGTTGTTCGAAGAAACTACGATTCCGGACAAGCCGGAATGACAATCAAATAGGTGGTGATAAATATGTTTAATCCCTTAGGTGGTTTGGGAGATTTACAAAAACTCCAGCAACAAGCACAACAGATGCAGGCTGCTCTGCAACAGGAACAGGTTGTAGTGGAAAAAAACGGTGTCAAAGTGCAGGTCAGAGGCGACCAGATTATTGAAATAATCGAAGTCGACGGAGTAATTGAAAATAGGATCGCAGAGGCTATAAACGAAGCTATTAAAAAAACTCAAGAACTGGCAGCAAAAAAATTAATCGAGATTTCATCACAACAACAACAAAGATAATCTCACAATAGCCACATTCGTGGGAAATTTATATGCTGAAATTATTTTCAGGAACTGCAAATCCCTTGCTTTCGCGAGAAGTGAGCGGTTTATTAAAAATACCTCTTTCAAAAGCTGTTGTAGTCCGTTTTGACAACAGTGAAGTAAAAGTATCCGTAAACGAAAAAGTTAAAGATGCTTTATGTGTAGTTATTCAACCGACCTCAAATCCCACTGATACTCATCTGATGGAATTATTTTATTTTGCCGACGCCTTAAAAAGAGGCGGTGCTAAAGAAATCATAGCAATTATCCCGTATTTTGGCTATTCCAGACAGAATAGAGAACATCTTCCTGGAGAAGCAGTATCGGCCAACGTGGTAATTCGATTTTTGGAAACAATTGGAATTAACGCCGTTTATACTGTTAATCTTCATGACGAGGGAACAGAAGGAATTTTTTCTATCACTTTCAAAAATTTATCGGCATTTAATATTTTAGGTAAAGAAGTAGCCCATTTTCTAAAAAATAATAAAAATTTGGAGGAGGTGGCGATTGTTTCTCCGGACCAAGGTGGAGTAGAGCGGGCCCAAAATTTTGCCGAAAAGTTTTTCCACACAAACAAGGTCGATATTGCGGTAATCGAAAAGAGACGTAATTTAAATGTTCCTCACAAATCACAGGCTCTAAATCTTTTCGGAAAAGTAAGAAACAAAACGTGCATATTAGTTGACGATATAATTACTTCCGGAGGCACGCTTGTTCATGCTGCCGATTTTTGTCTCAAAAGAGGAGCAAAAAGAGTCCTTGCTTGTGTCGTACATCATGATTTTTCCCCGGGAGCTGCCGACACTCTATCTAAAAGTAAAATTGAAAAAATATTTATGAGTAATACTATCGCCTTAAAACCAAATCAAAAATTACCTCAGTTAAAAGAGATTTCCATTGCCCCCCTCCTCGCCCAAGAAATCAATAACCTAATTTAACTGCTTAAAATTCGTTTCTGCCTTCTATCGATTTCCTAAGAGTCATATAATCTGCATACTCCAAACTTGCACCTATTGGCAATCCGTAAGCCAAGCGAGTAATTTTAAATTTTGCTCTGGTTCTTTTTTTTATTTCTTTCAATCTGTCTCTGATAAACATCGCCGTGCTTTCTCCCTCCATATCCGGATTCATAGCGAGAATTATTTCCTTTACTTTAAACTTTGGATTTTTGACTTTGGACAGTAGATGTTCTATATGGATATCCTCAGGACCGATATGATTTAGAGGGTCAATTTTCCCGTGTAATACGTGATAAACGCCTTTATAAATATTTCCTATCTCAAAGGAGAGTAAGTCTAATACTTCCTCAACTACTGTAATCACCTCATGATCTCTTGAGCTGTCCTGATCGATATTACAAATTTCTTCCTCGGTCAAATTCAGGCAGTTTTTGCAAAACTTAGTTCTAGTCTTCAAGGTAGCCACGTTTTCAGCAAAATCTTTAAGATCTCTTTCCGGCAGTCTTAGAAGATAAAATGCCAGACGATTTGCCGTCTTTTCCCCAATTCCGGGCAACCTTTCAAAAAAATAAGCTATTTGTTTAAGATTGTTTGGGAGAGTACTCATTTTAAATATTTAAGTATGGGTGTCGAGAAGAAAGGGTTTCCGACAGCGCACAGCGATTTTTCCAGCCTGACGCTGGTCGCGAGCACTGGCGGGAATGAATTCGAGACAGGACCCATTCTTAAAAAATATTAAATTTGAATTATATCAACAATCACTAATGGTTTTCTTCCTCTTTTTTTAAAAAAGAAATCCTCCAAAATTTCGCCGGCTTCTTTTCTGACGTTATTTATATCAATTATTCTCTCGCCTCTTGGTTTCAGTATTTTTTCAAGCTGACGAACCGCATCGTTAAAAAGCATTTCCTCACCTGATTCATAGACAAATCCTTTCGAAAGAAACTTTGGTCTTATCGTCAGTTTTCCCTGACTGTCCAAGATTAGAACCGCTGCGACTATTCCCTCGGTTGCCAAGGTTTTCCGATCCCGCAAAACTACATTTCCCACGTCTCCTACGCCATATGCATCAACATAGATGTTTTTGGTCTCAACTGAATTTCCCCGATAACCCTTTGCTTTAGTAAACCAGACCGTATCCCCTTCATTTAATAAAAAAAGCTGTTCTTTTTTATATCCCAGTCCCACAACTAATTTTTGATACTGGTGTTGATGTCTAACCGTGCCTCCAATCGGTATAAAATATTTAGGATCGGTAAATCTGACCAGAAATTTCAAATCTTCTTGGTTTCCGTGACCGGATGCATGCAGTTGGTCCTGAATATCTGAATAAATAACATCAGCTCCTAAAAGCGAAAGCTCTTCGATTAATGCATATACCTCATTTTCACTTCCGGGTATCGGATCAGAAGAAAATACTACCTTATCTCCAGACTTAATCTTAATATTAGAATTCCGATTATTGGCTAACTTGGATAAAGCAGAACCGTACTGACCTTGTGATCCGGCAGCAATAATACAGACTTTATTCGGCGGAAGACGCAGGACATCTTCCTCTTTGCTAGTCAAACTTTCCGGTATTGGCAAATAACCGATATCCGTGGCAATTCTTGAATTTTCCTTCATAGACCTGCCTAAAAAAACTATTTTTCGATTAAATTTGATAGCGGCCTCAACACACTGCCTGATGCGCGAGATATTGGAAGAAAAGGTAGTCATGATAAACTTACCCTTGGTTTTTCGCATCTCATCTTCAAAAGTTTGGCCTACTATACTTTCAGAAAGGGTTAAGCCCTCGCGATCCGAACCCAGGCAGTCAGATAATAAACAAAGCAGGCCGTCTTTGCCTGCTTTGGTAATAGCGTAAAAATCAGGATGTTTACCGTATGGCGGAGTTAAGTCCAGTTTAAAATCGGTTCCATGGTATATATTCCCAACCGGCGTCTTGATTAATATATGAAAAGTATCGGGAATCGAATGAGTCACCCGGATAAAATTGATCCTGAATTGGCCAAAGCTATATTCTTTATCCTGCTGTAATTCATTGAGATTTACCTTTTGATTAAATTCCCTAAATTTATTTTGGACAAAAGCGGTTGTCAGGCGGCTGGCGAATACCGGTGGCCTTCCGAGCGTATCATAATGATAAGGTAGTGCTGACGTATGATCTTCATGTCCGTGAGTTAAAATAACGGCTCTTATCTTGTCTCTTTTGTCGGCTAAATATGCGACATCCGGAATCACAAAATCAACTCCCAGTTCCTTTTCCAGGGGAAAACCGATTCCGCAATCAACAATTAAGATATCTTTTAATTGCTCACCCTCATATAGTTCATAAACATACATGTTTTTAGTAACACCGATAACCCCACCGAGAGGAACAAAACGAAGCTTGTAGTCCATAATATTAAATATAAAAAATAAAATATAAATAGCAAATATAATAAAAATTCATATTTAGTCTGTATATTTTATATTTGAACTTTAATTTTTAGTATTAAAGACATTATACCAGCTGATATACTTATATATATGCAATTTACTCAAAAAAAAATAAGAGAAAAGTTACAAGAAGTCATGGATCCTGAACTCAATATTTCGATTGTCGATTTGGGATTGGTCTATAAAATAGAGCAACTTAAATCCGGAAGGATAAAAATTCTCATGACCTTGACGACAATTGGTTGCCCCTTATTTTCTTTGATAGAAGAGGAGGTAAAAAGCAAGCTCAAAGAACTCGGAATACCCGTTAATAAAATTGATCTGGAACTCACCTTCGATCCGCCCTGGTCAATGGAAAAAATGTCCGAAAGAGCCAAAGCAATGTTGGGAATTTAGAAATAAAATGGGTGTCGAGAAGAAAGGGTCCCGGCAGCGCGCAGAATTTTTCCAGTTTCTTCTGGTTCGAGCACTGACGGCAATGAATTCGAGACAGGATCCATTTTATAACTATGGTCAAACAACAACTAGAAGACACTTTTGAAAAACTTGTCGAACAGGGAGCAACGCAAGCTAAAAAAGCCGGTAAGTCTGCTGTTCAACAAATTTCTTCAACAATAAGTCCGACCAAGATGTGGGAACAGATCCTAGGTGTTTCCTCTCAAACCCCGGATAGCAATGACGAATCCTCCAAGCATAAAAAGAGTATGATATCACAACAGGAAGGCAGGAATCCCGAAGTTAAACGAGAGAACAGGCATACACCGCTTAATCTCGATAAATTGGCTAAAAGTTATCAAAATAACGATAAACAAAAAGCCGAAATACTAAAACAAAGATTATTCCAATTAGTCAAACGGGGAGAAGAAGAAGTTTTGCAGCAAAACAAACAGGCAGAAAGCGAAAAGAAGAGAAAAGAAATCCACGAACTGCAAGAGAAAAAAAGAAAGGAAGAGGCAAAAAAGAAACAAGATCAGACCACAGAAATACCAAAAGGCAGGATAAGAAGAAGCATTTTTTCACCGAAAAAGGTCGCTCAGCGTCAACATGCCGAAGTTAAACCTTCATCCGGAAAACAGTGATATAATAGTTCAAACGGGACGTAGTTCGTCGGAAGAACGCTCGGTTCGGATACGCCTGCACTTACCGTAACGGGGATTGGCGCAGCGGTAGCGCGCACGGTTCGGGACCGTGAGGCCGTGAGTTCAAATCTCACATCCCCGACATGAAAAGTTTAGGCAGACGGAGCCGAGAAGAAGTGGGCTAAAGTCCCGAGCGAAGTCGAGGGATTCAATTCCCTCCGTCCCGACTAATATTATGGGTCTTTATATTTAAATATAAGTCAACCTTAAATCAGTCGATTTTGTTTTATTAACACAGAAACTTTTTAAATTAAAAACATGCTAACCGAGAGATATGAATTTAACAAAAAATGGTTTGGCCTGGTTCCCGTCTATTTTCATTGTAAAAATAACCGCAGTTTGGCCTAAACTAACAGCATAAACCTTAATTTATCAGACTAAATATTTAATTGCTAATCTGTGGATCGTTTCTATTTAGGCTACTATATCAAGCCGAAACTTGGTGTATATTATAAACTAACCCAACCATTTTATTTTATTACCAAAAAATATTTTTTGGTAATAAAAGCTGTCACCTCGATCTAAAATCCCCATAATCCGTGTTCTGTAAAAATTAATTCCGATTTAATTAGCTTGATTGTTTTAAATTACTTCAAGAGTTGAAATCTCAAATCCTAAGATATATTCTTGGCGGCGATTATCAGATTTACATTGCAAAAAATATTAAATACTATAAGATATACAAATAATTAATTTTAAAAAATCTTACCTGTCCTGTCTGTTGAATTAAAATATTTTATTTCTGTAAAAAAAATTATTAATTGGTGTTTTAAAATGAGGACACCCCAGATTTTTACTTAAAATAACAGGTTTATTGAGTACGTCCGATTTTTATCAACCGTAAAAAAGACGGCAGAAAAAATAGTAATAATCCGTTAAATTTACTTAATTTCACAATCGCACTTTATTCTTCGAGTGACCCCGACTTAATCGGGATAATCAAGGAATTCTCAACACCGTCAGATACTGGACAATACACAACTGATCTCAAACAGTAAAGCCTTATGAAACTTGCGTTGCATAATATATTTTTAATACATAATTTCATAGGACAAGAAATAAAATACCTCGCAATAAATTGACGAGGTATTTTGTTGCTGGTTGTATTATTTCTCAGTTCATCCTCGCTTCAAGAAGCGAGGTATTCACCTAGCGCAATAAAATTCAGAATAAGCAATAGTTGAAAATATTTTTACGATGCATCTCATTCAAGTTTTATCCTAATATTTATTGGCAGCATATCTGGATAATGATCAATTTTGCTTGGTCAAAAATATTGACTGTTAATAAAAATACACTGATCGGCAATAAAGTACGATCAATTTTATTGACCTTTTGCAATTTTCAGGCTAGGGTGTATACTGAACAGCATGAAGCTATATAATAGTCTAACAAGAAGATTGGAAGATTTTAAGCCCTTAGAGGATCGAACCGTAAAGTTCTATCACTGTGGTCCAACCGTCTACTGGGTACAACACATCGGTAATTTACGCGCCATGACCTGGGCAGACCTTATTAGACGAAGCCTTATCTTTCTGGACAATAAAGTAATCTTTGTGAGAAATTACACCGACGTTGGTCATCTGACTAGCGACCAAGACGAAGGAGAAGACAAGATGGAAAAGGCATCTAAAAGGGAAGGCCTAACACCAGATCAAATAGCAGAAAAGTACATAAAAATCTTTGAAGCTGACACCGAGAAATTAAACATTCTACCTCCCGGCTTCAAACCGAAAGCCTCCGAGTTTATTCCACAGATGCAGGATATGATAAAAATTCTACTTGACAAAAATCATGCCTACTTTACTGATTATGCTGTTTATTTCGACGTCAGCTCATATAAGAATTACAACCAACTTAATAGACAAAATATTGATTTAAATATTGCCGGAAGCGGCAAAGGTAAAATTGATGATCCGCAAAAAAGACATTTTGCCGATTTTGCTCTCTGGTTTTTTAAAAAAGGTTCGCACAGGAACGCTCTCCAGACCTGGGCCTCCCCTTGGGGAGAGGGATTCCCTGGCTGGCATATCGAATGCAGCGTCATGGCAAAAAGTCTACTCGGACAAACGATCGATATTCACATGGGCGGAATAGAACATATTGCAGTACATCATACTAATGAAATAGCACAAAGCGAAGCTGCCAACGGTGTAAAATTTGTCAACTATTGGCTGCACAACGAACACCTAAGTTTTGAAGGGGAAAAAATGGCCAAGTCAAAGGGAACAGGCTTCACTCTTGCTGAAATTCAGGCGCAAGGTTTCGATCCGTTGGATCTTCGCTATTTTTATCTCAATGCACACTATCGCTCCAAACAAAACTTTACCTGGAACGGACTATCGGCAGCCAGAGAAGGATATTTCAATTTAAAGAATTTTGTTTTCTCCTTGCGAAAACAAACCCAGAGATCGGTGCTTTCGAAGGAAAAATTAGCCCAATTAGATACTTACCGACAGAATTTTTCTGAGTTTATCTCAAATGACTGTCAGATCCCGCAAGCCCTGGCGTTAACCTGGACAATGTTAAAATCAAGTATCCCTTCTACTGATAAACTTGATCTGTTATTTGAATTTGACCAAGTATTCGGTTTGAAACTTAATGAATTTAATGAAGAGAAAATTCCTCAACAAATTTTACGTCTAGCAAAAGACAGGATTGAAGCGAGAAAAAAAGGAGACTTTGAACTTGCCGATAATCTTCGTAAACAAATAAATGAAAAAGGATTCATTATTGAAGACATCGACGACGGATTTAAAATTAAAAAATCCATTTTACTCTTGCAAAAATAATAAACCTCTGTTATATTATTCACTTAATCATGAAAAATCAGGTTTGGTCAATTAAATACTTCCTTTTTCTCACCCGATAAGGGCGGGAGGATTTATTGATTGATTAAACCTTTTCATAAATTTACCTCCCAGAACTAAGGGAGGTTTTTTTTATATGAGTGAAGAAACAAAAAGCCAAAGACTTAATATAGCGCTAGATGAAAGACAATGTGTACCGATTGGATCTACTATTTTATCTCACAGCTTACCAAGCCAAACAGTCGGACCAGAAAAAAATCCCATCAAATTGCTCATTAGAGAGTATGGAATTCCATCTGCAACTGAAATATCGATGGACGAACCGCGATCAATGGTTTTTCTTGAAGACGTTTCCAATGGTGGATGGGAAGCTGCGTTAATCAAACCCGAAAAAGATAGTCAAAGGGCTGTCGGATTTGAAATCAAGCCCGGAGAATTTCAAATAGCTGATGGTTCACCTACCTTCAGAGTTTCAGAGTTTGAATTAGATCAAACAAAAGGTTGGATTAAATTACCCGCCAACCAACAAAGTATTTCGAAAGCAGCTTTTGCTTTAAGTGACGGTTCGGAATTTTTAGCAGGTCTAAGCAATGGAGGATATGAAAACGATTTTCCTCAAATTAAAGGGGGAGTACCCTTCGTCTATGAAATACATAAAACAAGCAATGTAGCGTTTGTCCACTGGGTAAACGACGAAGGTTTATGGGAAACAACTACTTTTCCTTTAGATCAGCTGAGAACAGTTGATCTTTTACGAGAAATTCAGGTCGTTTCTTCTCTTGATCAGGAAATGCTTGCAAGTTTTCGTGAGGAAATTGGCATCTATAACGAAGAGGTCAGGTCTGGATTTGTATCGGATGTGCCTGACCCACTAGAGGGAATTATATTAGGTGAAAATCGTCAGGAAAGATACCGGAATTTTTATTTGAATGTCTTATCTGAAATCTGGCCTCCGACACCAGATGGCGGTGAATATGCCGACGATCTGCATAGATCTGTAAGATTTGATTCAGGGGATTTAAGCGGATATACGCAGTTCGGTCCTCATAATCGAGATTTGGCAAACTTAACTCCTTTAGAATTTGA
Source organism: Candidatus Roizmanbacteria bacterium RIFCSPLOWO2_01_FULL_37_12 (assembly GCA_001789645.1). Taxonomy (GTDB): domain Bacteria; phylum Patescibacteriota; class Microgenomatia; order UBA1406; family GWC2-37-13; genus 2-01-FULL-40-13. The sequence goes on along the minus strand of MGAG01000026.1, from coordinate 62,155 downwards.
GCAGGTAGTAGATAAATTAGGCACCTCGGACTATGTCAGAGTCAGAGCTGTTCCACCCCATATTATTTCATCCAATATTACAATTGTTCCTACGGGAGGTTCGTGCGTTATAGAAACGCAGGGAGAAAGAACTATTGCCGAAATTAAAAAAGGTGTTGAAGAAACAAGATTACCGTCTCAATTTTTGCCCGACTTTGCCAGGAGAGTTGCGGGTTTTGGCCCAACCATAACCCATATTTCGGGTGGGATTTTAGGAGGTCAGGACGGATTGGTTCATTTTAATGAAAGCGATATGTGGACAGAAAAATTGGTAAGTTACGGAATTCCGAAAGAGGAAGCACAAAGCATAGTTTCTACCTCATATGAAAGAATAAATCATGCACTGGATAAAAGATCACGCTTAATCAATCCGCGTTCCGTTATGTTAAATATCAATTTCGACGAACTCGACTTAAATCCCAATATAAAAGAATGGGTAGAAAGACTTGGAATCCCTTATAATCCTGTACACAGGATTCAAGAAGTTATCTATACATATGTTGGACCACGCCAACTTGAATTATTAAAAAATGCTTTAGTTCACCGCCTGGGAAATGGGGGATTAACCCAGGAAGAAATGGAAGTTGCCCGAAGATTTCTTCAGGCTGACTTTCAAGTGCGAATGAAACAGATTGACCACGGTCGATGGGGATCAATGAATCTACCCAAAGAGGTGCTCGTCGGTTTAAGAGAACCAAATGTAGATGAATTGTCAAAAATGACTGAAGATCCTGCCTTCAACCTGGGTGTAAGATTGATGCGAGATGTAAATATTGCCCAGTCTGACGGTGGCGCAACCGCTTTATATTTAGGATTTGCAGATCTTCCCGGAGACGGAAATCGCGTCCAACATGAAGACAGGGATATGGGTCATAGGTTTAAGGGTAAACCGGGTGAACAAACGTTTCTTGATTCGGTTGAGGCACAATTAAATTCACCTGCCCGATTACATCGGCATAACGTAGATGCCCACCTGCAATATTTAAGTTCTTTCTTGGTCGATAACAAAAAAGCCAAAGAAGCTCTCGTTCAGAAAAAAGCCAGCCTTCTAAAGACTATCGGTCCAATACAAGCTGAAGAAAAAAAGCAGTTAGGAATTATCAGTCAGATTGGAGGTAAAATAGACAAATTGACAAGTCAGAAAAATTTGCAACAGGCTTTTTCCGAAATTGTGGATTATATCCTAAATCCGGAGGAAGTTGCTTTGGCTCCTGAACATAGGCTAGCGGTTAAAACTTTAAAAGAGCAAAAACAAAAAGCTCTGGAATCTATATTAAGCTTGTCTGAGGAAGAATTAAAACCAGCAGACCGTGAAGATATAGTCCAGATTCCAATTCTAATTAATATCCTGGATGCAATTGAAAAGGGTGAACAGATCAATGTGGATTTATCAGCAATTGAAAATGAGTTAGCTGACACACAGCAAAGTGCGGAAAAAAGTGTAACCGATCTTAATTCGCAGATCGCACTTAAACATCAGGATCTAACCAAATCCAGGTCATCATTGTCCCAAAGTCAGAAAACATTGACTGTAATGCAACCGCAAATTCAAAGGGTTGAGTTAATTACAGAGAAATTAAAAATTATGACGGATGCAAATATCTTTCCTTTAAGTGAAAACCCGATAGTTTATCATGCCATGAATTTTTTATGGGATTCAGACTTTGTCTTCTTTCTGAACGAAGCTGCCAGATTGCAAAGCGAACAAAAACCTTTAAGAGAAGGTATTGATATGGAAATATCTAGACTTCAAAACGATATGGAAATAAGATTAAAAACATTGCAAGGTGCTGAAGACGGAAAACGGAAAGCTGACGAGTTAAGACTATCGACAACTGATCAAATAAAACAGCTTAAAAACCAGCGCGTAGCTTTAAGGGAACCCTATACAAATGCTTTAAGAGAACTGATGCTGAAAATATTTCCCAAACTGGAAACTTATTTACTTTATCTTTATGATAAAATTGACGATCAACAAGCTTTTGCAATGAGAGAAACCAGAGTTTTTAGTATTTAACAAATCATATGTTATTAAATGAAGTATTAACCATCTACGATTATCTTGACCGTTCAGGTAAACCGGGAAAAAATTTAATCCTGTTATTTAAAAAACATAAAGTCGATCAAATACTTCTTAAAGAAGTTAAAGAAAAAAAGGGCAAAACCGAGTTCATAAAAATTTTAATTAAAGGGAGGAAGGGGGAGTCAAAGAGAGGAGATGCTCCGACATTGGGTATTATCGGACGCCTGGGTGGAGTAGGCGCGAGACCAGAAATAACCGGTTTTGTTTCGGATGGAGATGGCGCGTTATCTG
>MGAG01000026.1:21487-59782 GCA_001789645.1 Candidatus Roizmanbacteria bacterium RIFCSPLOWO2_01_FULL_37_12 | reverse complement strand
CCAACTATGCCGCATGACCCGGTACCCTTTATGGGTTCACCCGTTGAACTTTCAACTATGAACAGATACGAGGTTGACCCAAGAATGGACGCAGTTCTGTCAATCGACACATCTCGTGGAAATAAAATTATCAACCATGTCGGGTTCGCTATTTCTCCTACAGTCAAGGAAGGATATATATTGCGAATTAGCGATGATCTATTAGCCCTGATGGAACAAACAACCGGAAAATTACCTGTTACTTTTCCAATTACAGTCCAGGATATTACTCCCTATGGTAATGGACTGTATCATTTTAACAGCATTATGCAACCTGCCGTGGCTACTAAGTCTCCGGTTGTCGGTATAGCCATAACCGGTGAAGTGCCCGTTGCGGGTTGCGCTACGGGAGTAACCAATCCTGTCCAAATTGACGCAGTGGGTAGATTCGCTATCGAAGTTGCCCAAAGATTTGGACAAAATAAATGTCAGTTCTACGATAAAAAAGAGTTTCCCCTCATCGTTAAAAAATACGGCAGTCTAGCTAAGTTACAGGAGCTTCGTTAATTTTATGATAGATGAATTTCTGCATGCCAACCGCGGCGGAAGGAGAACTCCGAGAGAAGCTAGACATGATCACTGGTCTGGCATAAAGTTTTTCAGGGGAGCTCCTCTTCCTGATCAAGAAACCTTGAATAGACTTATTCCTACAATATCTGTAGATAATTTACGTGAAGAAAAACACGTTTGGAGACCGGAAGAAACAGTCGAGGCGGGAAGAATATTTTTTGGACTTGAAACTGCTAACAATAAAAGATCTGGTATTGAGGTGATCGGTGAACCGCAAAGCGGAAAGGGCACTATCCTTTTTGGCCTGTCAGAAATATGTGACATATTAAACATTGGTTACTTATTTATCGACGGACACCACCAAGAGGTTAGCGGTATTGAAGTTGCGGATGCTATTCATAAAGCAGAGAGATTAAGAATTCCTATATTTTTCGATAGTACCGACTATCTTTTTTTAAAATCCCGCTCGACTGGAAGATCAATATCTCAACAATTTCAAGATGAGAGAGTTCCGGTTATTATGAATGCAATAAACAATGCGTCAGTCCCAATTGCAATCACACGCCATGATGATCAATGGGCTGAAGAATTTTTAAACTTAGATTTAAGAGATAAAAACAATGCTGTTTTAGAAACTTTTCAAACATATACTTTACCTGCTCAACTGCAATCTGACGCCTCACGACATAGATTTCTGCTTGACGGTGGTCTTCCAGAAACAATTGCAAGTTATCTTCTTGGAATTAAATTCCATAATCTTTCTGAATCAGCTTTAGCTTCGCTAATCAACGATATTTATTATCCGACAATTCCTACTGAAAAAGATTATGAAATTGAAATTAATAAGATTCTTACCGGACTGCGAACTTTTGCGGTACTTAAAGATCTAGTGAGGGGTGAAAAAAATCATACTATTAACTGTGTTGAAAAAATTTTAGATGCAAATAAATCAGAGGATATACGCATTCTGGCAATAAAAGAATTGGCTTGGTTAATACTTAATCTCTACGAAAAAAGTTTAAAACTAACCCAAATTAGAAGAAAAAAGGTTAAAATATAATAATTAAGCCATGGTAAATAAACGCATCCTTCTAATCAGCAATTCTTTGGTTCATGGTGGAGGATATCTTGATCACTGTGCCGACGAAATTTTCGATTTTCTAGGAAAAATAAAATCTGTTCTCTTTGTTCCCTATGCATTAAAAAACAGGGATAAATATGAACAGACTGCTGCCGAACGATTTAAGAAAATGGGTATTATTCTTTCCTCGATTCATCGCAAAAAAAATCCGATCAAAGCCGTTTTGCTTGCCGAATCAATCTTCATCGGCGGCGGAAATACATTTAGACTTTTAAGCGAACTCTATAAAAACAAATTGCTCAGTTCAATTCGAAAAAGAGTTAATTCGGGGATACCTTTTATTGGCTCAAGCGCTGGATCAAATGTTGCTTGTCCGACAATTAAGACCACCAATGACATGCCAATTATTCAGCCACAAAGCTTCAAAGCCTTAAATCTGGTCCCTTTCCAGATTAATCCGCATTATATTGACTCCGATCCAAAATCCAAACACATGGGTGAAACTAGGGAAACAAGAATCAAAGAATTTTTGGAAGAAAATAAAACATCGGTGCTGGGACTACGGGAGGGTAGCTGGCTTAGGGTAGAGGGAAAGAATATAAAGTTGAAAGGAACTGGCGGTGCAAAATTGTTTGAAAGACAAAAGGATCCAAAAGAATGCAGTAACAGCACGAATTTAAATTTTCTATTAAAATAAGTCCGACATTTTTCATTTAATGAAAAAACCTATGACCAAAGACAGGAGAATCGCTATCGAAAAACTACCCCAGAACCATTTTGTACCCAGATACCTCAATGATGCCGGCACCGCATTGGAACCATTTACCGGTCCTCACATTGAGAAACCGGTTGTCTATATCCAATCTGCCATTAGCGGTAATCTCAATCCGCAGGTTTTTGCCCGTGCTAAATTAAGGCAACTAGTTCAATTAAGTGAGCTCGCGCCAGACATTTTCGGAATTCATTCTTTTGCAGGTCCTGATGCTCCTGGACAAATAATGAACGAAAAAGCAGAAAAAGAATCGGTGCCATTTATTCTTACTAATATACGTAAGGCTTTTTTGGACGGTTGGACTGGAGTTGTTATTAATGATTGCATGGCCGACCCAGGACTTGAAGAGGGTAGGAGGATGCTACAAGAACTTGGAGCTACAGGAAAAATGGAGATGGTCGCTCCAGCTGAGACAAGCCTAAAAATGACAGCAAATAAGTTTGGACTGTTTGCAATTGTTGGAATTGCAGATGCTAATGCAATCTTCGAACGCCTGGCAAGATCGTATGGCGTATCCAACCGTCTGGTTGATATCGTTCTAGAAGAAGGACTGGTGCCTTCAGCTCTTCACGACTTAACAGAAGTTGCTGAAAGTTTATTCGGCAAAATTGTCACCGCTCAAAAAAAAGGAGCTAATGCTGTTGTTTTTGGTTGCACGACTCTTGGAGGAGTCGGAGATGAATTGATGCGACTACATGAAAAAGAACTGCGAGGATATCCATTGATTGAACCTATTCCTGTAACTCTACTAACTGCCGTAGGGAAGGTTAGAGAGATGTCAAATCTTAATCAACTAAAATAACAGTTTCACCTCCCCCTGACCCTTTAGCTAATGTCACTTTTTCAATATTTCCCGGCCTTACCCTAACATAATGGATATGACGAGCAAAAGGTGCCACATCTTTACCTACTTTATCAACCTCGTCTTCAGATAGGTTAATCTCCCAAGTTCTGATCTCGACCGGGTGATCGGGAAGAAGGGGATGGCTTAACTGATTCTTAATTGGTGCAACGGCAACTGCTGTAGTCTCGCCCCTTTGAACAGCATCGAGAATTTCTCTGGCTTTCTGATTTTCCGACGGAGCTGCTGTCCCTCTTCCTCCCCAACGCTGAAATCCAAATCCTTTAATATAGTAGGTTCCGATTAACTCCTCAGGAAATTTAGGTTGCTCTTTATCAAGATAAAACTGTTGGGGTAAAACTTTTTGAATTTCTCGAATCAGAGAAAAAATTTTTCTATGCGTTAAATGCTTATTAAATATTAATTTTATTAAATCGGTCCAATTACCAAAAGAACCACTTTCCAAACTTTTCTTTAGGAATCCCTGTCTGTCTAATTCAACTATATCCTTGCGAATAGAGGTAGGAACTTTATCCAGGAGTCTTACTTCAAGACTTTTGTTAAATATTTTTTCCATTAAATTTAAGTCTCTTAATCTGGCGAATAAGGGCTTATTTAAAAATACAAGGTCTTTAGCCTGATCTCCTAGTATAAAAACGTTATTGCTTCTTTTAAGAAAAGATTCTATCAGGGATCCATAATTTTTCATTTTAAAGGTATTGGGTGAAGTGACTTGCCAGAGTATATCTAATTCAACTTGTCTCCCCTCGACAGTTGTAAAGAAAATCCCCCCTTCTCTTACAATTAGATCATCTTCCGTTATTAACTGTGCGTCAAAATTTTCACTAAAAATAGCGGCTAAGTTTTTTGAATCCAACATATCTTTTCTTTCATACAGACCTTTCTGGTCAACAAAAGTCGCTGGGATTAGAAATGCTATGCTGGGTTTTTCTTTGGGAGTCAGCCCCAATCTTTTGCAGTGTTCCAGGTATTCTTTTGTTACTGCTTTATTCAAATTTGCTTCTCTTTGTTCTCTAACTGCTGTCCCTAATTCTTCCCGTGATATATTCATAATTGTCTCGGCAATTTTTATCACATCGGCTCTGTCGCCGCCATTTCGATCGCCTTCGGTAAGAAATAACTCACCTTGATCAGTTATCATAAAGTCCCATGCAGTATCTGCACCCAGAGAAACTGCATGTGAATCCTGTTCGTATTGTAAATGGTGATAGAATTCTAAAATTAATTGGTCTACGGGTCCGGCAGATGACTCCAATAAATGTCTGACATCCTCATCACCAGCCTTATATTCTTCTAATAAAATCTTGGCCAATTTGGTGAGCTTTCTGCTATAAGCATGTATCTTCTGTTCTAATATAGACTTAGGCAAAAACAATGGAGCTCCGATTAATGGTCTGGCAACCTGTTCACTAGTCAGCTGTAAAGCGGAAATATCATTTGGAGTTAACTTTTCCCAAAAACTATAAGTTCGGTCACCTGATTTATTGAGCGCATCGTTAGAAGCACGCTGTCTGTCTATGGGAAATTTGAATCGGTGCTGAGCCAGATTATTAATAACAGCCAATATTTCATCGCTAGCTCGTTCAACGACGGGATAGTTAAAATCCCAAGGTTGTTTATACCATTCTTCAGTTTTATTCGGTTGATCTACTCCAATACCGAAAACTGGGAGAAGTCCGCAATATGCCTGTCCGGATATCGGCCAAGCTCCGTTATGTTCGGCAGGGCCAGATAAAGATAGACGTGTCTCACCGACCGGCAACCTAGCATCGTCAGTAACCAGAAGCATTCTGCTTGGTTCTATACCTTTTTTTTCCAACCAAGGTATTAGCTCTTCTAGTGAAGCATTTATACCCCGACCGGGATAAACTAACGTAATATTCAATGTTTGGTCTTGACCTACTTTAACTTCTGCTTGAGTGCTGGCAACCCACATTTCATCAGTCTCCCACCTCTTCATATCTGTACCTTGGCGAACCGTCCACGGTTCAACGGCTAATGGAGGAGCTCCCAAACGTCCAGCCAAATTCCGAACTGTAGCCAAACCTAAATTGTGCCGTGTATCTTCGTGAATTCCTGCATCACCAATTTGTACAGTTCTGTTTAACCTTTCAGTCTCTGTCGTCAAAGCAGCCAAAGTGTAGCCATAGTTTCCAAGTCCGATTATTTGTAAACTGGGAGTTTCTGTTTTAATCTGAGTCATAGTTTGGAATTATTCAGGCACTATACTATTCAAAAAATTAATTAACACTTTTTCATAAAGTCTGACACTTTTTAAGCTTACCCACTCTTTTTCCGAGTGTGCGTCTCCTCCTAAAGGTCCAAAGGAAACCGCCGGAATACCTAAAGCAGAGTAGTACCGTGCATCAGTAAATCCCAAGTTTTTTCCAAATCTGTTTTTTATCTTTGCCACATTTTCAAATGTCTCGCTTAATTTTTTAATATAGAAATTATTTTCATTATTAATAGTAGGGCTATTGTTTCTTAATACCTTTATTTGTGCACCAATAAAAGTCTTCTTTAAAAACTTCAGTATCGATTTAACCGATGCATTGGGCAGATATCTTACATCAACCTTCAGAATGCAGGAGTCTGCTACTGAATTAATATAGCTTCCTCCGCTGATTTGGCTTAAATTAAACGTCGTTTTCCATTCATATTTCTTTGGATTTGGTCTTTTTTGTAAGAGTTTAACAATATTTTTATTCATCAGTTCTATGGCGTTTTTTCCCAACCATGGCCCGCCACTATGCGCCGCCTTTCCTTTTTGTACTATTTCAACCCATAAAGCTCCTTTAGCTTGAGTAAAAATTGTCAGGTTAGTGGGTTCACCTGTCAGAAAAAATTTAGGTTTATAATATTTACATAGTCTTTTTGTTCCATTTTCCCCCCCGATTTCTTCGTCAGTTACTATCATTACTCCAATTTTTTTTAATACGCTTTCACTTAACTCCCCCAAAATCTTACAAAAAATTAAAACGGTAATTTTCATATCGTAAACTCCTCGTCCGATTAATTTATCTCCTGTTCGTTTTAAAACAAAACTATCACCTGAACCCGGTACTACATCTATATGTCCATGAAGCATTACGGTAGCATTTTTAATACCTTTATAGCTAATAACGAGTGACTTTTTTCCGTTAAATTCATATTCCTTCAAGACAAGATTTTTGTATTTAGGTATAAGTTTTTTGCAAAATGAAATGGCTCTGTTTAAATCCGATTTGTTATCCCCAACTGATTTTATAGCTATATAACGTCTGGCTAAAGCAATTATTTTTTTCATTACTACTATAGGAATAGTTAAATCTTAACTCCGTCGATTAAAAAGGGATTTTATTATATCATAGAAGATCAACCGCATCAATCCTTTCTAGTGCTATAGGTTACAACTAAAATAGTTACCGTAACTAAATCCAATTCTGGCTTATAACTTTTTATAAATTCTTAAAACCGGGTGGTCGAAGACGGTCCAGGTCTCTTCGGCTTCTTCATCGGTAAACTCCAATAAAGTCTTTCCAAATAACTGGATTTTGGGAAACGAATTGAACTCGGCTACTTTGTTAAATCCAAGTTCGCCGGAAAAAAGCTTGTCATAATAATTGTTAAGTAGGGGATAGGCCTTTCTTAAATAACTACATCTGTCTTCATCCTCAATGCTCATTAATTTAAAATTTAACTCTCTGCTTGCGATTGGCAGAATCTCATCCCTGGGACAATAGTGGTTGGCGAATATCCTTCTTGAGGGAATGAAGATATAATCGGCTTTTGCCAGATTTTCCGGCAGTTGGGGTTGAAGTTCCGGATTTACATCCAAATCGTAAAAATTAAACGAGATATACTTTAGATTGCTGAATTGTTCTAATACCGCATCATTGCGATATTTAGGCGATGGAATGGGAACGTCTACGACATTCGCAGTCTCAGAAAGTATGTAACTTTTACTGGGAATATTTTTGTAAATCCACTCCGAAGCCGTAAAACGCACGTCGGGTTTTTGGTAAACGGAAAGATAGGCTATACCCGGGATTATTAATGCAAAAATTAAAATGCAAAATGCAAAATGACAGGTATAAATGTAAAATTTTTGATATTTGAAATGTAATTTAGATCTTTGATATTTGATATTTGATATTTTTCTCAAAAAAAATCGATATACTGAAACCAGAAACAAAACTCCTATTAACAACATCAACGGTAAAATTGGCGCAACAAATCTCGTCCATTTAGCATAAAAAAAGGCATTGGGTAAGAAACCTACAATAATTGCCAAGCGCAGTAAATTAAATTCCGGTTTAAAGGGCAAAAATAAAAATCCAAATATAAAAAATATAAAAGCAGGCCACCCCATGACATAAGGAAAAATTTTGTTGATTTGAAATATTATCGGGTCGACCATCTCAAATTGTCTGGTATAAAATGCTTTATAAGCGCCTACGGCAACATCCGATTCATACTTCATCGAACCCAAAAAGTCCGAAAAATTTATAAAATTATGCGGTGAAAACAGAATACTGAAAACAAGGGCAAGGACAGTTACATACCAAATTGATATAACCCTCGCTAAAAAGTTATTTCTGGTTTTATCAATAACCAGCGCAGCCGGAACAATCAAAAATAATAACGATGAAACTTTTGTTGCGACTGCAATTCCTGAAAAAAAGGCAACTAATATTTGAAATCGTGATACTGAAATCTTATTTTGAGCAAATTTAATACATAAATAAATTATTATGCTGTACAGCAACATTAACAAGGATTCGGTAGTTCCAAAATGTGAAAACTGGATAAAGAAGGGAGAAAAAATAAGAATTAACAACGATATTAGATAATAGATTTTTGATATTTGGATTTTTTTATCTTTTTGGTCATATCTGATATCTAATATCGAATATCTCTCTGATATCAGCCCAACTATTTTTAGTAAAACCAAGATATTTACGATTGATGCTAATGCCGAAATAATTCTAAGAGATATTGCCGCTTCCTCAAAACTGACCGGCGCAGTCAAATCTCCGTCAAAAAATTTTAATATAAAAACAATCCCGTATCCCAAATAAAGAGGAAACTGTCCATAGGCAAAAAAATTGGGATTAAGGCACTCTTTAATTTGAAATTTACCGCTTGAAAATTTAGGATCGTTTGGATCCCGATTAAATCGGGAGAAAATTGGAATTTTACAGTCAAACTGTTGAATTGCATTAGCCATATTTCGCTCATCGGGATGCATATGGTAGGGGAGACCCCAATCCAGTCCCACAAATCTGGTATAGATTAATATCCCTACAGCCAATATCCAACAGACAATTAATAAAGTTCTCTTGATTTTTGGCATACAGAATATTATTATATAGATTATTCTCAAATCGCAAATGAGTATTAGATTATGATTAAGTACGAACTAACCTTGCTCATTCCTGAAGAAGCAGAAATTATAAATTTAAAAGAATTAATCGTCCTCCTCAAGGGCAAAATTGAAAAAGCTGATGAATGGGGTAAAAGAACATTGGAATATCCGATTAAAAAAAATCTAAACGCATATTATTTTCATTTGCTTATCGAAATCGATCAGAAAAATATTGGCGAATTAAAAAAGAGACTCAATTTCAATGATAAGGTTATCCGCTATTTATTGTTAAAAATTTAAATTTAAAAAATGGCAAGCAGATCTTTAAACAGAGTCATTTTGATCGGAAATCTGACGCGCGATCCCGAATTAAAATATACGCCATCTGGCACTGCCGTTTGCAGCTTCGGTGTGGCTACTAACAGATCTTGGAAAACAGCAGACGGATCAACTAAGGAAGAAACTCAGTACCACAGAATCATCGCTTGGCAAAAATTAGCGGAACTTTGCGGAAAATTATTAAGTAAGGGCAGAAAGGTATATCTCGAGGGAAGGCTTGTTTACCGAACCTTTAACGGTCGCGACGGCGTACAAAGAACCGTTTCCGAAATTGTTCTGGATGATTTTATTGTCTTTGGTGATGGCAGAAAAACTGCTGTTGAAAGCGAAGCCGTTGTGGAAGAGGCTAAAACAGCCGATCAGGATACTGCTGGTGATCTAACACCTACGGAGGATATTCCTTCAGATCCAGAAAAAAAAGAAGTCTTAAAAAAAGATGATAAGAAAAGTGAGGAAGTAAATCCAGACGATATACCGTTTTAAAAGTTAGTCAGTTATTTGTTACTTAGTTAATTAGCTAATAAAATTCCAAAAAGCTAAGCTTCTAAGTCACTAATGATCTAACTAAATTATGAATAACTGTTTTTTTTGTCAATACAAGGTCGAGCCAAGTTATAAAGAAGTAGAAAACTTGACCAAATTTTTATCACCCAGAAAAAAAATTTTAGGTCGGGACAAAACAGGCATTTGTGCAAAGCATCAGCGTACCCTAACCAAACAAGTTAAATATTCCCGATTTCTGGCTTTAATGCCTTATGTCTCCTATCAAGGATTAAGATAAAATAGTTCGATAATTAAACTACGTATTCCCAACTTTTACTAATTGCTATAATTTAAATATGTACTTAACCGTGACTATCCCGGAAGATACAAAATGTTTGTTAAAACTAGGGCAGATTGTGGATTTTAACTCACCCTTTCTTGAAAACAAAATAATTTCTGACATTTCAATTCCGGTTGCAAATAAGTTACACATTCCTTCGGATAAAATCTTTAATTATTTAAAAAAATTTGTCGGAGACGCTATCGATTCAGGCGAAGTATTTGCCGAAAAAAAGAGTGTAATAAATAATTACAAGGTTGTTAGTGATTCCAAAGGAATTATAAAAGAAATAAATCATCAAACCGGTGAGGTTACAATTTCCACTTCAATTAGCCGAAGTGGTTATATCAAGTCCTATTTTAAGGGTGAGGTTGTAGAACTGGAAAAAAAATATCTGAAGGTTAAAACGGCTGAAATCCGCGAATTTAATCTTAAACAAGCAACTTCTGATTTTGGCGGAGAAACGATTTATCTTAAGGATTCAACTAAACCAATTTTTGCTACTCAATCGTCTAACAAAATCATGGTTACCGAGTCTGTCACATCCTATCTTCAAGCTAAAGCCGAAGCGCTTGGAATAAAAGGATTCGTTACTCTCAAGAATCCCCCACAAGTATCAAATTTAGCTAATGCCCTGATTAAAATCATCGATGATTTCAAAATGATCCTCCATCTGAATTTACCGTACTGTTTAATTAACAAACAATTTAGTAAGATATACTTCTATAAATAAATGGTAAGGAAAAAAATTACTAAAATTCTACTCATACTGTCAATTGCCATATTTCTTTTTGGCTTAGGATTTAGATTTAGCGAATACAAAAATAGAATTTCCGGTGTTGATCGTTTGAACACAGCGATCTTGAATGATTCAAATCAGCCGACCATTGATAAAAAAAATCTCGATTTTGCTCTTTTTTGGGAAGTCTGGAACGAGCTTGAAAAAAAATTTATAGATAAAAGCAAAATTGAGACACAAAAAATGTTCTATGGAGCCATAAAAGGAATGGTTTCCTCGCTCGAGGACCCGTATACTTTTTTTCTCACTCCTGAAGAAAACAAAGAAGCCAAAAACGATTTAGCCGGAAAATTTGAGGGAATAGGCGCTCAATTGGGACTCCAGGACAACCGAATAGTAATCGTTGCTCCGCTTAAAAATTCACCCGCACAAAAAGCAAATGTGCATGCCGGGGACTATATCAATAAAGTCGACGATCAATCCACTAAAGGCTGGACCCTGCCCCAGGCAGTTTCAAAAATTCGCGGACCTAAAGGCACAAAGGTAAACCTTATGTTAGAACGCGATTCAAAAGAGTTTCAAGTTGAAATAATACGCGATCAAATTATCGTAGAGTCGGTCGAGCTAAATTACGAAAAAAAAGGAAATCAGTCTTTCGCCTATCTGAAATTAAATCAATTTGGCGACAACACCAATGACGAGTGGGATAAATCAACCGATGAAGTCGCGAGAAAATGGCGAAACGGAGAGATCAAGGGACTTGTTTTAGACCTTCGAGACAATCCGGGAGGCTATCTTGAAAGTTCGGTATATCTTGCTTCGGAATTCCTCCCATTGGGTAAACAGATTGTCAAACAAACATCGACTATTCAGGAAGAAAAAATTTATGATGTCCAAAGGCGGGGAAGACTTTTGGATATACCCCTTATAGTATTGATCAATAAAGGATCTGCCTCGGCCTCAGAAATTTTAGCCGGCGCCTTAAGGGATTATAATAGAGCTAAATTGGTAGGTGAAAAAAGTTTTGGTAAAGGATCGGTTCAGGAAGCAACCAATCTCAGTGAAGGAGCCGGACTCCATATCACTGTAGCAAAATGGATTCTACCCAAGGGAGATTGGATTAATTCCAAAGGTATAGAACCCGATATTAAGGTAGAAAATAAAATAAAAGAAGGGTCCTCGCCCAGTCGTGAGACTGATACCCAACTTAATAAAGCGATAGATCAACTTATAAAGTAAAAAATCAGGTGGCGGAAGTGAAAGGGTTCCTGACAGCGCGCAGATCTGGCGATATTCACCGCCAGTCGAGCACTGGCGGGAATGAAACTTCCGACGGAATCTGATTTTTTGATATAATATTTTTATGAAAAAACTTCTTTTTTTACTTGCGGTTTTAATAATAGTTCTTGCCATCGGTCAAAAATCCAGACTTCCCTTTAACCTTCAGCAAACGACTCCCGGTCAAACTGTCGAAAAACAAACGGTTATCTATGAAGAGTCGGTAATCACAAAAGTTGTTGAGGAGTCACTTCCGTCGGTGGTTACAATCGGTATTAACAAAATGACTTCTTCCGGAGACTTTTTTGAAGTCGATCCGTTTAATCCATTTAGCCCATTTAGACGAATCCCTGGACGTCAACAAAATGTTGATCAAAATATAGGAAGCGGTTTTATTATTTCATCAGACGGTCTCATTATTACAAACAAGCATGTGGTTTCGGATTCGGATGCCACTTATAAAGTACTGTCTAATGACAACAAAAAATACGATATTACTAAAATTTATCGTGATCCTTTAAACGATTTGGCTATTCTAAAAATTAATGCTACCGGATTAAAACCGCTTAAATTGGGGAGCTCGAATAACTTAAAACTTGGTCAGATGGCAATAGCTATTGGGACGCCACTAGGGGAGTTTACCAATACTGTTACCGTTGGAATTATTTCCGGACTGGGTAGGGGAATTACCGCCGGTTCTCCTTTTGAGGGTTATGTTGAAAAACTTGATAACGTAATTCAAACGGATGCCGCAATTAATCCGGGTAATTCGGGCGGGCCGCTCTTAAATTCAAAAGGTCAGGCGGTTGGTGTCAATGTAGCCCTTGCTCAGGAGGGACAAAATATCGGATTCGCCCTACCAATAGATATCGTTAAAACACTTATCGATAACTTCAATAAACAAGGTGGAAATTTTGAGCGTCCTTATATTGGGGTGAGATATAAGATAATTGATAAGCAGACGGCTATACTAAATGAACTTGTTGAGGGCGCATATATAATAGAAGTAATCGAGGATTCTCCTGCCTATAAAGCTGGTATTCAAGAGGAAGACGTCATAATTGAATTTGACGGTCAAAAGGTAAAAGGCGGTGACGACCAGGGTTTAACAAAACAAATTATGGAGAAAAAGATTGGCCAAAGCATAAAGCTTAAAATCTGGCGAAACGGCGAAATTCTCAACAAACAACTCACCCTCGAACCCTACAACGAATAAATTTATTAGTAGACCCGGAAGAGTCCAAACTCGACCCTACATCTACTATTAAACAATAGAATTCCCAAATATTTCTTTTATTCCCTCAAATTTTAGTTTGTTAACCATATAGGTATCGATCGATATCTATATGGTATATTATAGATAAGGTGAAAAAAGCCGAAAAATCAAAGACTTTATCTCCTGACGAACAATTTAAACATAGGCAACTAAGAGAACTAGTATTGGCTGCACTAGGTGTGAGTGTTTTAATTGGAGGAATAGTGATTACGCCAAATTTCCCAATAGTAATGGGGTCGATTATTAGCTTGATAAAGGAATTCAAGAAAAAGGATATTCCTTCAGCAAAAATTAAGAGAGTCTTAAAAAATCTTGAAAGGAAAGAAATTGTCAGTCTACAAATAAAGAATGGTGAAATCTTTGTCAGTCTAAAAAATTGGTTAACACCTTCAACTGTCAAATATTCTCTCAAAGCCATTCTTGAATTAAAGAAAATGAATAAACAGTGGAAGGGTAAATGGTTTTTAGTAATGTTTGATGTGCCGGAAATTCAAAGGAACAAAAGAATATACCTGAGAAAATTTTTAAAGTACATTGGTTTTTATGGATATCAAAAAAGCGTTTACATTTTTCCCTATGAGTGTGAAAAAGAAATAGCCCTCATTAAAAAAGTCGTAGAAAGTGCAAAATACGTGAGCTACATCGTCGCCGAAAAAATCGAAAACGAACAATCCGCCAAAACTTACTTTAATTTATAATTTGTTTTCAATTATCTGAATTCATCCTTTGCTCTATATCAATCGTAATAATTTTTAACCATAACCATATAGGTATCGATCAATACCTATATGGTAAGTAACACACTAGCACAATTTCAAAATAAATACCGATAAACTATCTGTTAAAATAATCTAATTATGGGTTTTCTAAAAAGAGTGGAAAATACTTTGAGCTCATTCAGCGAATTTCAAAGAAAAAGGTTAGAAAATAGTCTAAGAAGGAAAGAAAATTTAATTATTGATGATCCTGCAATAAGTAGTGGTATTCCTATCCTAAAAACGGGTATAGAGCAAAATCACCTGTCAATTCCTGATTCGATAAAGAGCCTACCTTCGGATAAACAAATTGCATGGTTGACTTCTCAAATTGCCATAAAGTACATTCCTGACGGTGGAGAGTTTACCAAAGAACTTGACGCAGAAACTTTATCTCTTTATAGGTTGGTACTTGCTAAAGGAATCCTTCAAATTGAAAAACCAAATAGATCTTTAAAACCTGTTGCAGAGGAGTTAAATATAGGTTGGGCCGATTGCATTTCTATTTTTTACCAAGCCACTCAAATTGCTGTTTCTACAGCAATTACTATAGATTGAATAATTAACTCTCTTGTTTTCGAAATTATTAACCATATAGGTATCGACCGATATCAATATGGTTATATACAATTACTTCCGCTTGTATATTTAACTCTCGTTTGATAGTATTGTGCTACAAGTATGAAAAATAGATTCGAGAAATTCACAGAAATTCATCATCACCCTCTTAGCGGAGGGTTGTAACGTTTGTAATTATTTTTTGAATATAACCCTCCAAATTCGGAGGGTTTTTTTATGGGTTAGAAATTAGTAAATCATATGTTAAAAAAATATAATATTTCACTAGTTAGACCGGGAGGTAATGATACAGCCATAATTAATGGTTTTATACCTAACGGATTAAGAAAAGTACTAAATAAGGAAATTATTCGTAAATTTCCAAATGTGGAACAATGCGGTTTTTATGAGCAAAACGAAAATAAAACTGTAAATTTCTGCATGATGGGTGGAGAATTTAGTGGTAATGCAATATTGGCTTTGACATACCTTATTCTTAAAGGCGAATCAGGAAAATTAACCACTCTTTCGTCAGGAGCTAAAAAAGTCATTCAATCAGGCATCAATGAAAATAAATCTGTCTATTCGGAAATTCCAATATTCAAAAGCTACGAATCTGTAATGCAATTAACTAAAAATATATTTTTAGTCAGACTCAGAGGAATTAAACATTTAGTTGTCTATAAAAAAATAAGTAAGGATAAATCAGTTACTAAAGCAAAAAAATTATTAGAAAAATACGGTTTAATTAAATATAAATGCTCAGGCTGTATTTTTGTCGAAAAAGAAATATCTGGAGTCTTAAGAATTAATCCGATCGTTTGGATAAGAGACGTGAAAACTTTAACTTATGAAACAGCCTGCGGCAGTGGTGCAACTGCTGTTGGATTATCTATATTAAAAAATAGTATTTTAAACAAAATATCTTTGAAAATTAAGCAACCGTCAGGAAATTATATTTCAGTTAACGCACAAAAAAATAGAGACTCATTTACAAAAGTAGTAATTGAAGGTAAAGTAGAGCTGATAAAACCCGGTCAAAATTTTTATTTAGAAGTTTAGTATAATTTCAAACATGTCTACGAAAACCATTACACCGAGAATTTTGCCCGGATTCAGGGATTTTTTCGCCGAGGATATCTATGTCAGAGAATTCGTTATGAATACATTTAAAAAGGTATTTGAAAAATACGGATATGAACCTTTAGAAACCCCTGCTCTTGAATATACGGATATTTTTAAGGGGGAACTGGGTGAAGAAGCCGAAAAACTTTTTTACCGGTTTAAAGATAATGGCGGAAGAGACGTAATGCTTAAATACGAGGTAATGACTCCGATGTGCCGCGCAGTTGCTGAAAATATTAATAAAATAGTCTTTCCTTACAAAAGGTACCAAATTCAAAGAGTCTGGCGTTCTGACAGACCCCAAAAAGGCCGCTACAGGGAATTTACTCAATGTGACGCAGATACGATCGGTAGCGAGTCTGTAATATGTGATGCGGAATTTATTCAGATGGGAATTGAAGTTATGCAAAAATTAGGATTTGATAAGTTTCGGACCAACATTAGCAATCGCAAGTTTCTTAACGGGATAATTCAATTTTCCGGAGCTTCGGTCGATGATTTTATTTCTATATGCATGAGCATTGACAAACTCCCAAAAATAGGTAAAGGCGGAGTTAAAAAAGAATTGTTGGAGAAAAAGAGAGTTTCCGAAAAAGTTATTGTTGAAATTTTAAATATTGTAACATCAACAGGACAAATAGAAGATTTAATTTCAAAATTCAAAATATTATTAAAAAATAGTCCAATCTCACAAGAAGGACTCAACGAATTAGAACAAATATTCAATTATCTTAAAAATGCAGGCGTAAAAGCTGAATTTTATCAATTTTCTCCATATATTGCCAGAGGCTTAGCTTATTATACAGGTCCAATTTGGGAAACAGAGATTTTGGATGGAAACGTCGGCTCCGTGTCCGGTTCAGGTAGGTACAATAATACAATCGGTAAATTTGTTGGAAAAAAAGTGCCAGCAACGGGTGGATCATTTGGAATTGAAAGAATAGTTGAAGTACTTAAAGACAGAAAAATGTTTAATTCATCTGTTTATGCTACTAAAATATTAGTAACTCTCTTTGATGCTTCTCTTTTAAAACAAACTGTGGAAGTGGCAAATATTCTAAGAAAAGCAGATGTTCCAACAATGCTGTATCCTGAAGCGGTAAAATTAGATAAGCAGCTTAAATACGCCGATAGGAAAGGAATCCCGTATGTCGTGATTGTCGGTCCCGAAGAAGTTAAAAAAAATGAAGTGAAGTTAAAAAATATGAAAACCGGCGAACAGAAAGAAATGAATGTCAACCAAATTGTTAAATTGCTTAAATGACAATAAACCCAAATGTTGTAATAATTGAAGCTATTCCGGGAGTCGGTGGAGACGAAGCTAAACTTTGGATGAAAGAACTGTTGCTTTCTTATATTCGGTTTGCACAAAGAAAAATGTTTAAATTTATTTACCTCGAAGAGAATGTAATTAAAATAACCGGAGAAAATGCTTTTAAATTTTATCAAAATGAAACCGGTGTCCATCGCGTACAAAGAATTCCCCGGACCGAAAGAAAAGGAAGACTGCACACATCAACGGCCGTAATAGTTGTTTTACCGCAAATAACTCAGTCTGAGGTGCGGATCAATCAATCGGAACTTGTCTGGCAATTTTACAGAAGCGGCGGACATGGAGGTCAGAATGTCAACAAAGTTTCGACAGCCGTGAGACTCACACATAAACTTACAGGTATAGTTACTACGGCAAGCCGTGAACGTTATCAGGAAGCAAACCGCAAAATTGCCATGGATCTTTTACTGGGAAAACTTTATCAGCTTGAACAGGAAAAGAAAAAAGGCATGATGCATTCTTATGTCAAGGATGTCGGCACCGGAGAAAGGGCCGATAAAATCAGAACCTATAATTTCCCTCAAAATAGATTAACCGATCATAGAATTGGAAAAAGCTTTCATAATCTCGAAAAGATAATTGAAGAAGGAAAATGGGAAAAGGTATTTCAAATTAAAAAATAAAATCTAAAAAGTAAAAAATATATAGAATAAAGCTAAAAATTTTTAAATATCGTTTTTCCCTTTTAATTTTTAAATTTTAAATGCTATAATAACTATCTTATGAAAACCAACATTCATCCGCAATTCTATTCCGAAGTAGTTGTAAGCTGTACTTCCTGCGGAAATAAATTCACCACCGGCTCAACCAAGCAATCAATAATAGTTGAGGTATGTTTTAAATGTCACCCTTTTTTTACCGGTGAACACAGATTCCTGGATGTCAAAGGCAGGGTCGACACCTTCCAAAAAAAAGTCGAAATGGCTAAAAAGTATAAAGCGGCTCAGTCTTCAAAGAAACACGCCAAAAAACAAAAAGAGTCAAAATCACTAAAAGATTTGCTAAGCGAAATTTAATAAGTTATAATATTGACTCACTAAGACCGCGGGTTTCCCGCTAAGGGCGGGATTAAAAAATATTTCCTGCGCAGTGAAAATATGGTAAACGAAAAAAAACTTGCCCTTGGACAAAAAATCCAAGATCTGCTCTCAAAATATCAAAACTTTGTCTTGATAAAAATAGACAAAACGAGTCACCAGACTTTGGAAAATCTGCGTAAAGAATTGAAAAAAAGTCAAGCCAATCTTAAAGTAATTAAAAATTCGCTCCTCGAAAAAACAATCAATAAACTTTCTAAAAAAAATAAAGTGTTGGCAGAAATTGAAAAAACATTCTTCCCTTTGCGCGATACCAGCGCACTATTGCTTCTGGAAAAAGAGTGGAGCACCGGATTAGCGTCTTTTTATCAGTTTATTAAAAAAGAAGTCAGTCTTTCTTTTAAATTTGGCTTATTAGACAATCTGACTTATCCAAGCGAAAGATTAGTACAAATAGCCCAATTGCCGCCAAAGAATCAACTCGTCGCCAATCTTGTCGGTTCTTTTAAGGCTCCGACCTCACGATTGGTGCACTCAATGAAGTTCAATGTTGCAAAATTAGTTTATATTTTGAAGGAAAAATCTAAAAAAAGTCATTGATTGTCATTTCCGTAAAAACGGGGGTCTGTCAGATTTACAAATCTGGATTCCCGTTTTCGCAGGAATGACGAAAAAGAACGGTGGTGATAATTTATGGCAGAGACAAAACTTTCTGAAAAATTACAAAAAATAGCCAAAGAGCTCGAAGGACTCACGGTCGTTGAAATGGCAGAGCTTTCTAAATATCTTGAAGATAAATTTGGTGTTATGCCAATTGCAACTTCAGCAGCTCCAGCTCAGACCGCCTCCGCTACGGCTTCGGCGGATAAAGAAGAAAAAACATCGTTCACGGTTATGCTAGCATCTTCCGGAGAAAATAAATTAGGTGTAATCAAGGCAGTACGAGAGATTTTACCGAATCTAGGATTGATGGAAGCTAAGAAACTAGTAGAATCCGCTCCCAAAGAGCTTTTAAAAGACGTTAAAAAAGATATCGCTGAAGAAGCAAAGAAAAAAGTCGAAACGGCAGGTGGTAAGGTAGAACTTAAATAAATTCGAAGCACTAAACTCTAAATCCTAAATAATATCAAAATTCAAATGTTTGAAATTCAAAACTCTTTATTTGTATTGATAATTTGAATTTGATTAATTTGGATTTTTTTAGAGTTTAGATATTAGAATTTAGGATTTTAGATAGCAATCAGCTTTGATTTTTGGTAGACTTTTAAGCTATGACTGTTGATAAAAAACAAGGGTACGGCGCGGATTCCATTGTAGTTCTTGAAGGACTAGAACCGGTAAGACGAAGACCCGCAATGTATATCGGGACTACCTCACAATACGGAGTCAATCACTGCCTTAACGAAATTGTCGATAACGCAATCGACGAAGCTTTAGCCGGCTTTTGCAACAATATCCAAGTCGTTCTTAACGAAAACGGTTATCTGACGGTCTTTGATGACGGTCGGGGTATTCCGGTTGACAAAATTCCAAAATATAAAACATCCGCTCTGGAGGTCGTGATGACAAACCTACCCGCCGGGGGTAAATTTCAGGTAGGCGCATATAAAGTGTCCGGCGGCCTCCACGGAGTTGGAGCATCCGTAGTCAATGCACTTTCTTCTCATTTTATTGTCGAAGTAATACAAAACGGTCAACTTTATCGTCAGGAATATAAAAAGGGTAATCCCGTCTATCCGGTAAAAAAAGTTAACCAATCTATTCTTAACTTCACCTTTAACAAAGGTACTGCTGTTTCGTTTCTTCCTGACAAAGAAATATTTAAAGAAACGATCGAAATACAATACTCTATCCTCAAAAAACAGATAAAAGAACGAGCTTATTTGATAAAAAACATTTATTTTAAGATTTTAAATAATAAGACTAAAGAAAAACTTGCCTTCTACTTTGACGGCGGAATTATTTCGCTCATCAGGGATATTAATCGCGGAAAAAAAGTTCTTCATGATCCCGTCTACATCCACAAACAAATAGACGATAAGGAAATTGAGGTCGCCATACAGTATAACGACTCAATAAACGAACACGTATTTTCATTCGTAAACGTTATTAATACGCATGAAGGTGGTACTCATTTAACCGGATTCAGAAGCGCGCTGACAAAATCGGTCAATAATTACGCAAAAAAAATTTTAAGTGAAAAAGATATAGGAGATTCGTTAACCGGCGATGATGTCAAAGAGGGTCTTGCCGCGATAGTGTATGTAAAAATGCCCGCAACCAATCTGCAATTTGAAGGCCAGACTAAAACCAAGCTTGGAAATTCGGAGGTTCAAACCGTTGTTCAGCAAGCTGTGTCCGAATATTTAGATGTGTATTTTGAAGAAAATCCCAAGGTAGGTCGTGAAATTTTAGCCAAAATATTTTTGGCGCAAAAAGCCCGTCTGGCTGCTAAGGCAGCCAAAGAAGCTGTTCTAAGAAAAGGAATGTTGGAGGGTGCCACGCTGCCTGGAAAACTTGCCGACTGTTCGGAAAAAGACCCGGCAAAATCAGAACTTTTTCTGGTAGAAGGCAACTCGGCGGGTGGAACTGCAAAACAAGGTCGAAACCGAAAATTCCAGGCAATTCTGCCTCTTAGGGGAAAAGTACTGAATACCGAAAGAGCCTACCTTGATAAAGTTCTTTCTTTTAAAGAACTGAAAGACTTGGTTATTGCTCTTGGTATGGGCATTGGTGAAAACGTCGATTATCAAAAACTCCGATACCACAAAATTGCCATAATGACTGATGCCGACGTCGACGGTGAACATATCCGAACTCTGCTTTTGACCTTTTTCTTCCGGCACCTGCCGGATATTATTGTCAAAGGTCATCTTTACATCGCGCAACCGCCGCTCTTTAAAATACAGTCCGGAAAAAAAATACACTATGCCTTTTCCGATACCGAAAGGGATGGAATAATTAAATCTGTTTCCGAAGAACGATCAAATGCTCCGGCAATTCAACGCTATAAAGGACTCGGAGAGATGAACGCCGAACAGCTTTGGGAAACCACTATGAATCCGGACAACCGTATCCTTAAAAAAGTTATGATTGAGGATGCTCAAGACGCAGATTATGTTTTTACCATGTTAATGGGTGATGAAGTTCCTCCCAGAAAAAAATTTATCGTGACACATGCTAAGCTTGCTAATTTGGATATCTAGCGGTTATAACAATTATAAATTCTTGCCCTGAACCGATCTTGGAATTGGTTTAGGGTTATAACAATTATAATTATGGACTTAAAAAAACTTTCAGCCGGTAAAAATCCGCCGGAAGAGATAAATGTCGTAGTGGAAATTCCGCAGGGATCTTTTATTAAATACGAAATGGATAAGAAAGACGGATTTATCCATGTTGACAGATTCGCCTTCACCTCTATGGCTTTCCCGGGCAACTATGGCTTTATCCCCCAGTCGCACGGCGAGGACGGCGACCCTTTGGATGTCTTAGTAATCGCCACATATTCTGTGCAGTCTGGAACTGTTATACCGTCTCGTGTCGTCGGAATGCTGGAAATGGAGGACGAAGCCGGAATTGATACCAAAATCATCGCAGTGCCTCTTAAAAAAGTCGATCCTTTTTTCGCAAACATAGAAGACATCGATGACCTTGACGAAACACTCAAGAAAAAAATTCAGCATTATTTTAATCATTACAAAGAACTCGAACCGGGAAAATGGGTTAAGACAAAAAGCTTTCTCGGAAAAAGTGAAGCTTTGAAAGCGGTAAGTAAATCTCTAAAATAATTGTTTTGTCATCCCGAACTTGGTTTCGGGATCTGCAATTAAAAAAATAAAGTTGCTGAATAAATTCAGCAAGACAAAGTAAATTTATGTCAAATATCCAAAATACTGATATTGCATCCGAAATGAAACGGGCTTACCTTGATTACGCCATGAGCGTAATAGTTTCCCGTGCACTTCCCGATGTAAAAGACGGTTTAAAGCCGGTTCATCGCCGAATACTCTACGCTATGCACAAGTTGGGACTTACCTTCGGCGGACGTTATTCAAAATCCGCCAAAGTAGTCGGTGAGGTTTTAGGTAAATATCACCCTCATGGCGACGCACCCGTATACGAAGCGCTGGCACGCATGGCTCAGGATTTTACCATGCGATACCCGCTGATTCGTGGTCAGGGAAATTTCGGTTCAATCGACGGAGATCCTCCCGCCGCCATGCGATATACCGAGGTTAAACTCGCCAAAATTGCCGAGGAAATTCTGGTCGATATCGATAAAAACACGGTTAAGTTTATCGATAATTTTGACGGGAGTTTACAGGAACCTGTATTTCTTCCGTCTAAACTTCCCAATCTGCTTCTTATGGGCGCGGAAGGGATTGCTGTCGGAATGGCGACCAAAATACCACCGCATAACTTAACCGAGCTGGTTGATGCTATCAATTTGATGATAGATAAAGCTCTGCTCAACGGTCCGGAAGAAAAAAGTAAAAATATTTTAAAAGATGCCAAAAAAGATATGTTTAATCTATATTATAACGCCAATCTGGAACAACTCCTTGAATTTGTTAAAGGACCTGATTTTCCGACTCATGGCGTAATCTACGGCATAAACGACATTAAACAGGTCTACGCAACCGGAAAAGGTAAAATTCTTATCCGCGGGGTAATCGAGGAAGAAGAATTAGATCGTGGCAGAAGCTCTATTGTGATAACCCAGCTTCCATATCAAGTCAATAAGGCCAATCTTGTCGAAAAAATAGCCCATCTGGTTAACGACAAAAAAATTGTCGGAGTTTCCGACCTGAGAGATGAGTCGGACCGGGATGGAATCAGAGTCGTCATCGAGCTTAAACGGGACGCCTCCTATAAAAAAGTACTCAACAATCTTTTTAAATTTACCGAACTTCAGACCTCTTTCCCCGTTAATATTGTTGCTCTGGTTGACGGTATCCCGCAGACCCTGGGACTTAAACAAATTTTGGAACAGTATCTGAAACACAGAGTAAACATGGTAATTCTCAGGTCCGAATATGACCTTAAGCAGGCAAAGGCCCGCGCACATATTCTGGAAGGCTATCTTATAGCGCTTGATCATATAGACGAGGTCATTGAAATCATAAAAAAATCTGAGAATGAACCTACGGCAAAATTAAATTTAATAAAAAAGTTCAAATTCAGCGACATCCAGGCACAGGCCATACTCGACATGCAGCTTAAGCGTCTGACAGGACTGGAGCGGGACAAAATTGAGGCTGAACTCACAGAGCTAAAGAAACTGGTCGGTTATCTCGAATCATTGCTTAAAGATATTTTTAAAATTCTTAAAGTTATAAAAGATGAATTACTCGAACTAAAGAAAAAATACGGCGATGATCGAAGAACCAAAGTCATCAAATCAAAACCCGGCGAGATCACTGATGAACAGCTGATTGAAAATAAAGAGGTCATCGTCGTTATGACCAAGGAAGGCTATATTAAACAGATACCTCGTGAGACATTCAGAGTACAACATCGGGGAGGCAAAGGAGTATCCGGCATCGAAACAAAAGAAACCGATAATGTTTACTTTATTACCTCGGCTATGGCTCATGATTACGTCCTTTACTTTACCAACCAAGGGAGAATTTTCCAGACACGCATCTGGGATATTCCCCAAGGTTCAAGAACCTCAAAAGGTAAGGCTATGCAAAACTTGCTTACTCTGCGACCGGACGAAAAAGTAACTTCAATTCTAACTTATGATCAAACATCCGCAGAAAAAACTGACGGTCATTTTGTCTTGATGGCGACCAAACTGGGAACCGTCAAAAAAACCCCGTTTGCCGATTTTGCCAACATTCGCTCCAACGGAATTATAGCTATCAAATTGGAACCTCAAGACAGCCTCTTGTGGGTTAATCTTACCGACGGAAAAGCCAATGTTATCCTAACTTCCCAGGGAGGAAAAGCTATTGTCTTCAAAGAATCGGAAATTAGACCGACCGGCCGCTCCTCAATCGGGGTTAAGGGAATGGAACTTGATAAATCAGATCAGGTTACTGCAGCAGACGTATTTTCCAATGAAGAATTCAAAAAAAATATTTTGGTTCTCGGCGAAAAAGGCGTCGGGAAAAAAACCAAACTTTCATTTTTCAAAGGTCAGCATCGCGGCGGTAAGGGGGTAAAAATTGCATCTGTAGACCAGAAAATAGGACAAATCTGTTTCGTCCAGATTATTAATCCGGAAAGATCAACGGCGATAATAACCAGCCTAAAAGGACAGGTGGTAAAAATTCCTCTCCAAGCTATCCCATCACGCTCAAGAACTGCTAAAGGGGTTATACTGATGCGCTTTTCCGAAAAAGAGGATCGGGTTGTAAGCGCAGCTCTTGTATGATAAAATGAAGAGGTGGAAATTCCTGCCAAGAAAATAATCTCTACGATTGAAAAAATACTTAAAAAAGAAGCTAAAAAACTCCGGAAAAAAAAGGCATTGAAATTAACCACCTTTCTTGTTGGGCAAGCCGGAGAACAGTTGTCTTATGTCAGAATCAAAGCTAAAATCGCCAAAAAACTGGGAATCGGATTTGAGCTTGTCCACCTAAAATCTACTCCGTCTTTTGAAGAATTCATGCATAAAATCAAGGAAAAATCCCAGGACCCGAAAACGACAGGTATTATTATTCAACAACCGCTTCCCGCGCAACTATCGACTGAAAGTCTTTATGAGTATATTCCAACAGTCAAAGAAATAGAAGGACATAAGCGTAAAACTACATATCTGCCGCCGATCGGACTGGCGATTCTAACTGTCTTAAAATATATTTATGCCAAACCGCGCAGTGGTGAAGAGCTGATAATAGATATACAGAAAGAAAGAGGACCCTTCAAGAAACTTTTTAGAAACAAACGGGTTGTGTTGGTGGGTCGCGGAGTTACCGGCGGCCGACCAATCGGAAAGACATTGACTGAGGCCAGAGTTAATTTTATCAATGTAAATTCACAGACTCCAGATCCGCACTCATATTACAAAGAAGCTGATGTGATCATCACGGCCGTCGGTAAAAAAATATTATTTCCCGAGATGTTAAAACCGGGAACTACGCTAATTAATATAGGATTACGGCGAGAGAAAGGCAGATTAAAAGGGGATTATGATGAAAGAGAAGTAAAAAATATTGCTGGATTTTATACTTCAACTCCGGGAGGCGTCGGCCCGATTGACGTTTTGTATCTCTTCAAAAATTTGATTGACGCCGCCAAACTGCACTTATAGTCTGCAATGCAAGATATTATTGTTATAACAGGTCAAACCGCAACCGGAAAAACATCCCTGGCTCTGAAATTGGCTCAAAAGCATGGTGGAGAAATTGTTAACTGCGACTCGCGTCAAATCTATAAATACATGAACGTAATTACCGGTAAGGATGTCGGAAAAACAAAATTTATCGAAGAATCCAAATTAAATAATTTCTCTATCGGATTTTTTCCGGTTCTTACCAAATTTAACAACTTTTCAGCTCGGTTTTTACCAGTTTTTACCAATTTATGGCTGTATGACATAGTAAAACCTGACCGGTATTTCTCCTCATTTGACTTCAAACAGTGTGCGCTCTATGTGATAAACAGTCTTAAAAGTCGAGGCAAAACACCTATTATTATCGGAGGCTCATATTTTTATCTGAAACATTTGCTCTATGGAGTAGATACCGAGAATATACCACCCGACTGGAAACTCCGGATAAAACTCAAGGATAAATCTGTCGATGAGTTACAAAAAATATTAGCAAAACATTCGACTCAATTAATTAGTCAATTAAGTCAAAGCGAAAGAAACAATCCCCAACGCTTGATAAGAAAAATTGAAATCTTACAATCTAGAGCAAAAAGACGTTATGTCCAACCTCTGGGGTTAGAAATTCAGACACAAGGCTCTAAAACTAATGAAAAACTACTTTTAACTAAAAAGTTGAGTTTGGAAAATATGCAAATTAAATTTTTCGGTCTCAAATTTAAAAATAAAGATTTGCTTCAACGGTCTGTCGAAAAAAGAGTGGAGGAGAGGCTAAAACACGGAGCAGTCGCTGAAGTCAAAAAACTTCTTAAAATGGGTTATTCCGAAACAGATCCCGGTCTCAAAACCATCGGCTACCAACAACTAATGATGTACCTTAAAGGTGCAATAGATTTTGATACGGCAATTCAATTATGGATTAACAAAGAAGTACAATATGCAAAAAGACAGTACACGTTTATGAAAACAGATAAAAACATAAAATGGAGAAAAGTTTAACGCGATTTAAACAGTTTCAAAAAAGCTTCTTTTGGTATCTCAACTCTACCTATCATCTTTAACTTTTTTTTACCTTCTTTTTGTTTATCCAGAAGTTTATCCTTACGGGATCTGTCACCTCCGTAAAGTTTTTTTGTCACATCTTTTCGAAAGGGAGCAATCCGCTCTGAGGCAATAATTTTTCCTTTGTATTGAGCCTGGATTTTTACTTCATATTGCTGCCTCGGAATCAGCTCTTTCAATCTTTTTACCAAAAATTGGGCTTTAGCAAAAGCTCTTTGCTTGACAATTATTTCGGAAAATTCTTCCACCGTTTCACCGTTTAATAGTAATGAAAGTTTATCTGCTTCGACTTCACGGTATTCGATAAATTCCCAATCAACCGAAGCGTATCCCGAACTCACACTTTTTAAGTTATCGTAAAAACCTGAAATCATTTCAGACAGAGGTATCTCATAGACAATAGAAACCTGGCTTTTATTGTCCATCGTAACGAACTTAGACCGATATTCTTGGCAAAGACTCATCACGCTACCTAAATATTTTTCTGGCGTTAAAATCATTATTTTCACGATTGGTTCTAGATATTTACCGTATTGCTGCCGATTGTTATCAATACGGTAATCAACATTGGGAGGAGTTAAAACCAAATCGAGATTGAATTCCCTTTCCAGACGCTCCCTTACCACTTCGGCATGAAGAAGTCCCAAAAAACCTACACGAAAACCAGTCCCTAAGGCTTTGCTGTAAATCGTCGAAAACTCCAGAGAAGAATCGCTCAAATACAATTTTTCCAATGCCTTTTTTAGGTTGAGATAGTCGCCAGTATCAGTAGGAAAAATTGACGCAAATACCATTGGTTTAACTTTTTTATAACCAAGCAGCGGTGGCAAAGTTCCCTTCTCATCAACAACGGTATCACCAATTCTCACTTGATGAATATCCTTGAGGTTTGTAGCAACATACCCAATTTCACCGTTTCCTAAATTATCTGACTGTTTTAACTCTGGTAAAAAATAGCCAACCTCCAAGACTTCAAATTTTTCTGAATTAGACGCAAGGCTTACTTTTAATCCTTTTTTGAAATTTCCAGAAAAAATTCTGATAAAAGTGATTACCCCCCGATGCGGGTCGTAATATGAATCAAATATTAAAGCCTGCCTTTGGTCCGAATCTTCAGGGTTTTTTTTAATATCTATCAAATCCTGATGATTCAATAGAGGAGGAGGTATTTTTTTAACAATCGATTCTAATAATTGATCGACGTTTTTACCGGTCTTGGCTGAAATTTCAAAAATCTCTGCAGAATCCACTCCCAAAAAGTCGACTAATTGTTTTTTAGTAGTCTCAACGTAGGCATTTGCCAAATCGATTTTGTTTATAACGGGAATGATTACCAGGTTTTTTTCAATAGCCTTATAGGCGTTTGCTATGGTCTGCGCCTGAATGCCTTGTGTGGCATCGACTAAGAGAATAACACCCTCCACGCAGGACAGGGTTCTGTCAACCTCGTAGGAAAAATCAACATGTCCCGGAGTATCTATTAGATTCAAAATATAAGTATCTGGGATTGGAAGCTGGTTAGGTATTTGGGGTTGTGAAGCAGGTTTTTTTTCCAAATTCATATTTCCACTTTCCATACTGGCTTCTAAACCTAATCCCTTGCTTCTATATTCCATCCTAACTGGTGCTAATTTTATAGTTATGCCTCTCTCCCTGGAAATAGGATTTCGATCAAGCAACTGCTCTTCGTGTTTTCCGGCAGTAACTACACCTGTTATTTCCAAAAATCGATCGGCCAAAGTTGATTTACCATGATCTATGTGAGCGATGATGGCAAAGTTTCGAATATTGTTCATCTTTTAAGTTTAAATCACATTATAACTTAATTACGACTAATTCATCATGTTATACTGAACCAATGCTTAAAACTGCAAAAAAAATCTGGGCAAATGAATTTTTTAAAGGAAGTGTTTATTTTCTGCTTACGTCGTTTTTGGTGAATTTACTCAATTATATATTTAATTTTATGATTGGCCGCGGGCTTGGTCCAAAGGGATATGGTGAAATCAGCACCATGTTTTCTTATACCAATATTGCTTTAACTCCGACCGTGGTCTTTTCGTCTTATATAATTAAAAAAATCGGAGAGAAAACCGCCAATGAACTCCCTTATGTAGTTTCCATCGAACAATCTTTTAAGCTGCGGATGAAAAAAATAGTTTGGCTGTTTTTGGCTTTAATCTTGATTGTTCCCTTGATTTCCAGTCAAACAAATCTCTCCCTTGAGACGTCTTTCACGTTGATTATTCTGGTTTTTCTTGGTTACTTCGGCTCATTTTATAACGGAGCCCTGCCCGGTTTGCGCTACTTTTTTGCTTTTTCTTTATTCGGAATCATAACCGCTCTAATAAAATTGCTCGGGGCTTTTTCTATTTTAATTAGTCTTAACAGCTTGCTTATTATTCTTTTTTTCTTAATTCTGTCATCTGTTTTTTTCCCAGTTGTAAGTTATTATTATTTGAAAGCAAAAGTCGCAAAAATTTCAGGATTAAAAATTCGAAAAATCTCCCGAAACGTCATTAGTGTTTTCAAAAATAGAAATTTCCAGCTGATTTTCCTGTCAACTCTGTCTCTGACTTTTTTAAACAACGCCGACGTCATTTATGTTAAAAAATATCTGACTTCTTTTGAGGCGGGTATTTATGCATCCTGGTCGATATTCTCCAAGTTAATTCTCTATGCATTAGGTCCGCTTATCTCAATAAGTTTTATTTTTTACTCTGCAAAATCTCAGTCTTCAAATCACTCGCTTACTCTCAAACTTTCTCTGATAATCCTATTCTTGGTTTTTTTTGTGAGTTATGTTATCTATAGTTTTTTTCCCCAAACACTAATTAATATATTTTTTGGTAATAAATTTAATTTATTACTTCCGTTTCTAAGTTATGCCAGTGTGTTTGGGGCTTTATATGCAGTACTTGTTTATCTTAATAATTATTATTTGGCAAAAGAAAGCAAAGCAGCCTTAATTCTTCCCCTTTTTACTCCCCTATACCTTCTGGGGCTTTTTCTTATAAAGAAGAATATACTCAATGTAATAAGATTAAATATCTTTTTTTCCTTAGGAATAATACTCTTATATTTTTCAATCTACCTCAAAGATAAATTACGCTCTTATTTTAAATCTTTTTAAAGTCTTTTTTCCATTTAACAGCGTCGTTTCGATCTCTAATTTCATACCGGATAAATTTGTATGATAACGACAGACACCGGCAGAACAGGTTCCAAAAAGTAATTCTCTGGTTGTTGAGTTGCCGGAAGAGGAATCGATTGAACCGCTGATTCCTTCATCTTTACCGTCTGTCTGATAAATCAAAGTATAGGTGATATTTTTAGCCTTGCTTAAATTATTAAAAAAAACATTCAGGGCTTTTCTGTCTGGCCTCAGTCTTGGACTCACTACAACTCCGCTTGAGAAACCGACTCCCTTTTTAGAAACGGTTCTAAATCTTGGCAATAATTTTGCCTCGACAACCTGAGTTGTTTTGGCTAAAAATAAAAAAAGCAAAATAATAATCAAAATTAATTTTTTCATTTTATCTTATGTATAATAAAATTATAGCAAAAAATGGTTTATTCGGTAAACTCAGGATTCCGAGCGTAGTCGAAGAATGAGTGTAATCGAACTATGAAAATTAAGATCTTAATTTTTATCACACTTATCGTAGTTATTTTGGTTGGT
Organism: Candidatus Roizmanbacteria bacterium RIFCSPLOWO2_01_FULL_37_12; assembly: GCA_001789645.1. Classification (GTDB taxonomy): domain Bacteria; phylum Patescibacteriota; class Microgenomatia; order UBA1406; family GWC2-37-13; genus 2-01-FULL-40-13. The sequence goes on along the minus strand of MGAG01000026.1, from coordinate 29,882 downwards.
TATTTTGCTTATCGTGCGGTAAAAAAATCCTCAAAGCTTCAGTCACCAATCTCCCAGAATTCGCCGACTCAAAAAATATCCCCTAAGAAAACGGTCAACAAAGCAAAAGAATACATTGACCCAGCGGGCTTCAAATTTTCATATCCGGAAAATTTAAAACTTGAAGTTATAGACAAAAAAGATCCCGCCTACTATTCATCCCTGCGGTTTAAATCGCCGTCCTCTGAGGGGCTTTTGACTATAGAAGCAACCGCAACTAAATATTCTTCACTTGAAGATTGGATCAAAAATAACAAAGAAATTATCGGCAATTCCAAAGATATTAAACTTGCAGACCTAAATGCAAAAGAAATATCTTCTGAAGGGAAAAAAATAATTGTGGCGGTCGATCTTGAGACTCTTTTTACCATAACTGCAACTTATGACGCGGTTGATCAAGAATTTTGGAAAACCGCAACCGATACTATAGTTTCCAGCTTTACATTTGAGCTTCCTCAAACCCCATTAGAAACTACCGACTCAGAATCTACAGGTGAAGATGTTGTATTTGAAGGAGAAGAAGTGATAGAATAGACGCGATTAAAATGAAAAATCAGCAGCACTTTCTTAGTGTAATTGTTCCAGTTTATAAACAAGAAAAAACAATTGTTAAAAATCTCAGACTGATTAAAAATGTCCTCGATAAAATCCGTTACTCTTACGAAATTATTGCAGTTGTAGACGGAATTATTGATCACTCGCTCAAAAAAATAAAACAGGCAAAATTTGTAGGTTTAAAAACTTTAGGTTATCTAAAAAATCAGGGTAAGAGCTATGCAATACGTTTAGGAATGACAAAAGCTAGGGGTGATTTTGTCATGTTCATCGACTCGGGGATGGAAATTGATCCCAACGGAATATCGATGCTCCTCGAACATATGGAGTGGTATGAAGCCGATGTAATAGTCGGGTCAAAAAGGCATCCCGCCTCTTTTATACATTACTCGCTATTAAGAAAGTTTTTAAGCTTAGGCTACTATGCTTTCGTAAAACTACTCTTTGGTATTAAAATCCGCGACACTCAAGCGGGAATAAAGATATTTAGAAAAGAAGTCCTGCAAAAAGTTCTACCTAGGTTAGTCGAAAAGAAATTTGCGGGAGACTTGGAGATGTTAGTTGTTGCTCAACAATTGGGTTTCAATCGGATCTATGAAGCTCCGATAAAACTAAACTACAATTTTTCCGCCGTTACCTCTGCCGCCACTTTAGAATCAATTTTTAGAATATTTATCGATACGTTGGCAATTTTTTATCGTAAAAATATTTTGCATTACTACGATAAGGTTCACAAAAAAAGTCTTAACTAATGAAAGAAAATAAATCACATCTGATATCGGTTATTATCCCGTTAAAAAAACTTACTTATTACTTATTATTTGAAAATATTCCTGAATTTGAAAAACAGACTTATAAAAATTTTGAGGTTATCATTCTTCCAAACGAACATGCTCAATACGATTTGACGTTGTTAAAAAAATATAAATGGCTGAAAATAATTCCAACCGGTAAAGTCATCAAACCTGCTGAAAAAAGAAACCTTGGTGTTAAAACGGCCAGAGGAGATATTATTGCTTTTATCGACGACGATGCCTATCCTAGACCGGATTGGCTTGAGCAGGCTGTGAAAAAATTTGATAAATCCATCTCTGCAGTCTGCGGTCCTGGACTATTGCCAAAAAATGCGGGAAACTGGGAAAAAATATTTGACCAGGTTATCACTTCAAATTTAGGCAGCGGTCAATACACTTATAGATTTATTCCCCAAAAGCAAAGATATGTGGATGATTATCCCTCGATGAATTTTTTTGTTAAAAAAAATATATTTCAAAAGATCGGCGGCTTTAAAGGCAACTACTGGCCAGGAGAAGACAGTAAACTGTGCGAAGACATAGTTTACAAAGAAAATGGTACGATTCTTTATCATCCAAAAGTGGTAGTCTACCATCATCGAAGAAATAATCTAGCCGGATTTCTCAAGCAACACTCAAACTATGGTTTTCATCGAGGAGCTTTTTTTGCGCATGGTGACAAAAATTCAAAACGAATATCATATTTCATACCAACTTTATTTGTCTTTTATTTAATTATTTTATTAATATTTTTTATTTTTACTTTTTTCTTCAATACTAGATACAATATACTAAATACTATTTACTTTCCTGCTATCATTTATCTTATTTTTTCCGCACAACTTTTTTTTAATGCTTTGTTCGACAGCAGAAATATTATCGTAGCTTTTTTATCGCCGCTTGTCCTTTTTTTAACCCACCTGACCTATGGTATACTTTTTGTTAAAGGACTTTTAAAAGGCCTTCGCAATAAAGAAAATATTTATATATAAAAAATCAATGAAAGACGTTCAGAATGACGTACAGATAATCAAGCAGGGCGACATTGAAATCAGAATCACGAGACCAAAATGCATCAGTGCGGCAACCTGTGTAGTCTATGCGCCAGCTACGTTCGATCTTGATAAAACCAATATTGCTATTATTAAAAACGGTGAATGGGATAGACTGGAAAAAATCGTTGCCGCCGCGCAATCCTGTCCGGTTGCGGCCATCGAAGTTTTCCAGTCCGGCCAAAAACTCTTCCCCAAAGATTAAGTGATTTAAATCACTGTTGACTTTTATTTGTCAAATCTGGATAATGAAAGAGTGAGAAGAAAAGCTTCCTCAAGAAAAGTCAAAATAGTTGTAGGTTACCCACCGATCGAATCCAAAAAAGGTGTTGCTTTATTGTCACAGAACAGGCAATTTCAGTACTTTAACGCACCAACTTATATCTACCCGATGATCCCTGCCTATGCCGCTTCCAATCTGCAGGACAAAGGCTATCAAACCTACTGGATGGACGGAATTGCCGAAAGAAAAAAGTACGTTGACTGGATTGAAGAATTGCGGGAAGTCGATCCTGACTATCTGATGGTGGAGACAAAATCACCGATTGTCAAAAAGCACTGGAAACAGATAAATGATCTGAAAAAACAGTTTCCCGGACTTAAACTTATCTGGGTAGGGGACCATGTAACTTTTTTACCCCTCGAAATCTTCGAGAACAGCAAACTGGACTATGCCATAACAGGCGCTGATTATGATTTTGTAAGTGTCAATCTGCTCAATCATATCCATAAGGGAGAAGAGCTGGAAAGCGGAATCTACTGGCGAAAGGGAGACAAAAATATTAAATCCAAGCCAAAGTTTACCTTCAAAATAAAGACCGGTGAAATAATTTATAGCTCGGGACCCGCATCAGTCAGGCATAATGTGGAAACTTTGCCGTTCGTAGACCGCGATCTGACCAAGTGGAAGCTATACGCATATGAAAACGGTAATTATAAATATACACCTGCAACATATATGTACTCGGGCCGCGATTGCTGGTGGAATCGCTGCACTTTTTGCGTCTGGAATCATACGATAAATCCGATGAGTTCGTACAGAACTTTCTCACCTGAAAGACTTTTTGCGGAGGTAAAACATGTTGTGGATAAATACGGTGTTAAGGAAATATTTGACGATGCCGGAACACTCTTTATCGGTCCAAGACTCAAAAGATTTTGTGAACTGATGATCGAAAGCGGCTACAACAAAAAAGTTAGGTACGGATGCAACATGCGCTTTAATGCATTAACGCAGGAATATTACGATCTAATGGGAAAGGCCGGATTCAGATTCATACTTTTTGGAATGGAGTCGGGAAATCAGAAGACAATCGACAAACTCGATAAGGGAACCAAAGAGGCCGATGCCATCAACGGACCAAGAATGGCGAGAAAAGCCGGTCTCGACCCTCACATTACTATAATGTTAGGTTACCCCTGGGAATCGTATGAAGACGCCAAAAGAACCATAGCAATCGCCAAGTACGCTTTTAAAAAAGGTTATTATGAAACAATGCAGGCCACGATTGTGATTCCCTACCCCGGGACGCCACTATATAAAGAATGCAAAGAAAAAGGCTGGCTATTAACTGATGATTATGACAAATTTGATATGCGCCAGGCTGTTATGAAAATTCCCTTTCCCAAGGAAAAGATACTTGAACTGGAACAGGAGTTATATTCTTCTTTTATGACGCCTCAATATGTAACAAGGAAATTGTTGAGCATTAGAAGTCTGCACGATGCGAAATATCTCTTTTATATGGCAAAAAAACTCCTGGGGCATCTTATGGACTTTGATCCGAATCAAACCAAGGTTAACTGGACCTCTTTCGCTTTCTGGAAACAAGCCAGTTCCAAATTAATGAAACATTTTGTGGCGCCACAAACTTCTGTTGACTACGAAAAAGACGCTATCCGCCTCGCCGACAGCGTCGTAAATCTATAACTTAATTTTATTTCTACCAGAAAAAATACTACCATTTAATACTACCTTATATTTCTACTTTATTTCTTGACAGAGCTTATTTAAATCTATGTTAATATCTAATCATATGTTGCGATCGCAACATATGATTAGACTCTATGAGAAAATTACTAAGGCCATCTGACTGGTTATTTTTAGGACTTGCGGGGTTTCTTGACGTTATCGAAGAAATTCGCGATCCTTTTCACCTATATTCAAGCTACTATTTGAACCTCTATGGTTTTATCCCAACTCAATTCAGAAGAAATAACTATAAACAACTTGTCTGGAGAGGATTAAAAGTCAATAATATTGAAAAAAAAGTTATCAACGGTAAACCCTGCCTAGAATTAACCGAGAAGGGTAAAAAAAATATTAAAAAGCGTTTTCCCCTATTTACTCTAAACCATAAAGTCTGGGATAATAAATGGAGAATAGTAATTTTTGATATCGAAGAAAAAAACAAGATTATTAGAGAAACTTTAAGAAGAAAACTAAAGGAGTTAGGATTTGGACAATTGCAAAAATCCGTATGGATAACACCTCATGACTTTCTAGACGACTTCAGAGACTATATCGATGAAAAAAAACTTACAGAATTCGTGATACTGATCGAAACGCCTACCTTAATTACGGATGATTTAATTAGTTTTGCTTCTAAAATATGGAATTTAGATAAACTAGATACTTTGTATTGGAAAATTTATTATCAGTTACTCGACCTCAAAAGTAAGGAAGAAAAGCGTTTAACTCCGTATGGCGATCGCAACAAATGGTTAAACTCTCTACGAAACCAAATAGTGAGTACTTATTTTATAGATCCATTCTTACCGCGCGAATTGTTACGGCCTGATTGGAAAGGTAATGAAGTTAAAAAACTTTGCCGGGAACTAAAATTATTTGCTACCTTGTCGACAGCGCAGTAAATCTTTAACCTGTTTTTTATCCGATATTTACATTAAAATGATTTCTTATGACTCTTTTTTTACATGAATCGGTTCACATCTTAATCAGCTTAATTATTGGTTATTTGGTTTGGTGCATCTACAAAAAGCCGTTTCCGTCATTTTTTGCAGCTTTTCTTGGGGGTGTTCTAATTGACCTTGACCACCTAGTTGATTATTTTTTTGTCTACGGTTTTAACTTTAATCTGGTAAATTTCTTGAAGGGTTATCATTTTGATATTAGTAATAAGTTGTATGTTCCATTTCATGCTTGGGAATATGTTGTAATTCTGAATATCCTGTATATTTATTTTGAAAAAAAATGGAAGCAAAAAAAAGTGGCCGTATTTAAAATAATTCTTGCCTTTGTTTTAGCTCTTAATCTCGGAATTTACTCCCACTTAATTATCGATACATTTTCCAACGGAGTTGAGTCTTTCGGTTACTCTTTAATTTATCGCGCTTTAAATAAGTTCAGATCGGATAAAGTCAGCAATTAATATAGTTACTGATTTACTGATATATAATAATTACATAGTCAAAATTTATGATAATACCTTTTATTGATTTATTCGCCCAGTATCATTCAATTAAAAAAGAAGTTGATTCCGCAATACAAAAAGTTATAAATAGCTCAGATTTTGTACAGGGTGAAGAAGTTGATAAATTCGAAATTGAATTTGCTGATTATTTAAATATTAAAAATTGCATTACTCTAAATTCTGGCACCGATGCGCTTACAATCGGTTTACGTGCGCTTGACCTTTCACCGGGAGACGAAATCATTATTCCTACATATAATTTTATAGCTGCGGCAGTTGCTGCAATAGAAAATCGTTTAAAACCCGTATTTGTAGATGTTGATCCTCACGATTTTGGTATGAACCTAGAAGATTTGGAGAAAAAAATAAATCCAAGAACAAAAGCGATAATCGTAGTACACCTCTTCGGACAACCGGATAAAATAAGTGAGATTAGACAAGTTATTAAAAAGTCAGGACGAAAAATATATTTAATTGAAGACGCTTGCCAAGCTCATGGCGCGAAATATAAGGGTAGAAAAGTAGGTAGTTTTGGTAATTTTTCTGTATTTTCTTTTTACCCGACAAAAAATCTGGGAGCATTTGGCGATGGTGGTGCTATTTTGACTAACGACACAATTCTCGCAAGAAAATTTAGACTAATTAAACAATATGGCCAAAAGAAGCGTTACTTCTCTGAAATTTTTGGAATTAATTCGCGTTTGGATTCCATTCAAGCAGCAGTTTTAAGAGTAAAACTAAAGCATCTTGATAAGTGGAATAGTAAAAGGATATTGCTTGCCAACCTGTATTTTAAATATTTCGCCGAATCTAAAATTCAAATAAAAACCCCGCGCGTGTTTAAGGAAAGAAAAAGTGTCTATCATCTTTTTGTCATTCGGGCCTCAAAAAGAGACGAATTAAAGGAGTTTCTAGATAGAAAAGGTATAAAATCTATGGTACATTACCCACAATCTCTCCACCAGCAAAAGGTGTACAAATATTTAGGCTACAAAAAGGGAGACTTCCCGAATGCCGAAAAAATTACAAAACAGAACTTATCAATACCTATATACCCGGAATTAAAAAAACAAAAAATCCGTCAGATTGTCGACGAAATAAATAGCTTCTATTATTCAAGAATTCCTTTATGAAGATAAAAATATCTTTTGAATTTTTTAACTAATCTGATTAAGAAATATCTATCGTTTTCTTTATCCTCAAGAGTCGGATAATAATTCCAGCGGGATACTAAACTCAATTCAACCGAATTGCTGATTATTAATTTACTGAGTTCATCGTTTTTTTGTTTTTCAATCCATATTATTACATTGCCCTCTTTCCAATGTAAGGGTACAACAAATTCAATCTGATTGTTTATCCATAGTTTAATATCGTCAATTTTGCCATAATTGCTCATTAATTTATCACCAACGTTTTCACGCTGACCGAAATTATATCCTTTTAGTATTACCTTCTCTGCAACAGTTGATGTGCTCGGATCAATTTTTATTATGCTTAACGAGTCTTTAATCTGTTTTTGCTTCTTTGCAAACTGATATGATTTTAGGATCAGAAAACCGGAAATTAATGTAATGATTAATATGCTCAAAAAGGATAAAGAAACATAAAAAAAGGCTTCACTTAGTCTGTGCCAGTGTATTTTATTTTTGAAAGTTTTAAAAAATACTGCAATATTTTGCGAAGTGTTATTACCGAACCTTTTAATATTTTCGTAACTGGTTAACAGTTTAGTAGAATTTAGATCGAAGTCTCTTTTTTTGTCATAATATGAGGTAAAATAACTAATAAATTCCTCAAAAAATATTATTCCTCCTTTCCTATATAATTCCGTAAGCGTAGGAAGAATAACCAAAAAGAATAGTGATAAAAATATCAAATATACATAATAAATATTTAAAATATCAGTAAGACTGTTTGCGAAAAAATGTCCTAAAAATATTGAAGTAAAGACATAAATCAGTATTTCTTCTTTTGCTAATTCAAAAAAAAATATCAATTTTATTTTTTTTTGCAACAGCTTAAAAAACATGCATACAACTGCAAATGTAAAAGCAACACCCAAATATGCACTTAACTGCCTGATGGTTAGTGCAAAAAGTAACTCTTTTGACGGTATCTGTATTTCTGGAATTAGGAAATCAAGCAGATAAACCAGCGTAACATATAAAAAAAAGGCACCTGATATGAGCCAAAGCAATAACAGCACAAATTCTCTAAGTATTTTTATATAAAGATTATAATTTATCATTCATTTTTGACTGTCCTTGGTAGATAATCTGAATATATGAAATTGTTAACAATAAAAAAACCTCTATTGAAGTAAACTCTGCAGTTTTTATCATTTTTTGTGAGAGGGCTAAAGCGCTGATAAAAATAAAAAAAAGTGTCAGGAATATTGTGTTTTTATAAGATAATTTAACCAAAATTAATAGTGGGACGAAAATCAGGAAAAATAAGACAACTTTTTCTAAGTTGTTAGATGACATTATTTTAAAATTAATATTTATACTTATTACCA
>MGAG01000026.1:0-21477 GCA_001789645.1 Candidatus Roizmanbacteria bacterium RIFCSPLOWO2_01_FULL_37_12 | reverse complement strand
TAAAATATAAAACGTATATAAAAAGATTCTTTTAACTATTTTTGTCGAATTCATATTGTAATAAATTAAATTTTCTTTAAGCAATTCTTTAAAAGAATCGAATATTTTGAAATAAAAAGCCACACAATATATAAAAATTACTGAAAGTAAAAAAATCTCAAAATTACTTTGCTTAGCAAGAAAAAAGCTTAATACAAAAAATATCCAATTGATACCCATTTATCATATTTTATAATAATTAAATTAAAAAGAGATTATTTATGAGGCAATTTCCTAAGATATCAGTTGTAATCGCAACCTTCAATTCTGACCGAACTTTAGAGAAATGCTTAAATTCTTTATACAAGCAGAATTATCCCAAAGATAAACTGGAAATTATTATTTCGGATGGTGGTTCAACCGACAAAACAAAGTCTATTAGTAAAAAATTTAACGCGAAAATTGTTCGGGTGCCTAAAAATAGGCAAAACGCAGAGTTTAATAAAGGGTTCGGACTTAAATTCATAACCGGCGAATATGTTTTATGTATTGATCACGACAATGTGCTCCCAAACCCAAACTGGCTAAAAAATATGCTCTATCCCTTGGTTAAAAACGATGAAATTGTTGCCACCGAGCCGATACGCTATCACTATGACCCGAATTTCAGCCTGCTTGATCGTTATTTTGCCTTATTCGGAGTTAATGATCCTGTTCCTTATTATCTTGGTAAGGCTGATCGAATGGATTATATACACGAAAATTATAATCTGATCGGTAAAGCGGAAAAAAAAGATAGTTATTTTCTGGTGAGTTTTGACAAAAACCGGCCTAATAATATTCCCACCCTTGGAGCTAACGGATTTTTAATCAGAAAAAAATTTTTATTTCAAGCACAAATTAACCCGGAAAAATATTTTCATATAGATATAAACGTAGATTTGGTTAAAAAGGGTTTTGTAAAATATGCTTTTGTAAAAACCACAATTATTCATTTAACCGACAGTACCATTTTAGACTTTCTCAAAAGAAGGATATTATTTATAAATCAATATTATTTTAAAAACTTGAGATTAAGGCGCTACAGCGTATATAACTCAAGCGATAATTTGAAATTACTGCTTTTCATTCTATATTCAATTACCTTCATTAAACCGATATTGGACAGCTTAAGAGGCTGGTTAAAAATAAAGGATATTGCATGGTTCATACACCCCGTCATGTGTTTTGCGGTTTTAAATATCTATGGTTTTACTTTTTGCAAAAATATAATTAGAAGATTAAAATTTTTTTGATACAATAACCGAAATGATTAAATGTAGAATTTGTTCACATAAAGTAATTCCCATCATTACTTTCGGTAAAATGCCAATCGCCAACGGCTTTGTCAAAAAACCTTCTCCAAAAGAATTCGTCTTTGTGCTCGGAATTGTTTTTTGCCCCAAATGTTTTATGGTTCAACTTGAGGAAACCGTGCCGCCGGAAAAAATGTTTCATGACCACTATCAATTTTTCTCGTCTACGTCAAAAGGAATGGAGAATCATTTTCGGGCACAGGCCAAGCATATAAAAAAATTAATCAAGAAAAATAAAAATCCTTTTGTTGTTGAAATCGGGTCCAATGATGGAATAACGCTAAAAAATTTAGTCAAATCAAAAATCAAACACCTGGGTATAGAACCCTCAAAAAATGTAGCTCAGGTATCAAAAAAATTCGGCGTAAATGTGGAGTCTGTATTTTTCAATCAAAATTATGCCAAAAAAATTTCTAAAAAATACGGAAAAGCAAATATAATCTGCGGCTCAAATGTAATCTGCCATATCGAATTTATCAACTCTGTCTTTGAGGGTGTGGCAGAATTATTAGCTGACGATGGTATTTTTTTCTTTGAAGAACCTTATATTTACGATATTATAAAAAATTCTTCTTTCGATCAAATTTACGATGAACACGTCTTTTATTATTCCGGTTTATCTGTTTCAAACCTAGCAAAACGCAATGGACTGGAGTTGGTTGATATGAAACATCAGGATGTTCACGGAGGATCAATGCGCTACTATCTTAAAAAACTAAATAAAAATAAAATTTCAAGTGCGGTTAAAAAATATATAGCTTTGGAAAAAAGAATAAAACTGAATACAATAGAAGGTTATAAAAACTTTAGAAAAAAAGTAAATAAAATATGTTCTGACCTGAAAAAACTTCTTTTAAAACTTAAAAAACAAAGGGCTAAGGTTGTGGGATATGCGGCTACATCAAAAAGCACGACTCTGCTTAACTATGCCAAAATCGGTCCTGATCTTATTGAATATATCTCGGATACGACTCCGACTAAAATCGGTCTTTATTCACCGGGGTCGGGAATACCCGTTAAAGACTATAAATATTTTTCTAAACATCACCCAATGTACTCGGTACTTTTTGCCTATAATCATAAAAAGGAGATTCTGGCTAAAGAAAAAGAATACCGCAAAAAAGGCGGTAAATTTATCACTTATTTTCCTAAAGTAAATGTGGAGTAAGGAATTATGGATTTTTTTTCAAGAAAAAATATTTTAATTACAGGAGCAAATGGGTATATAGGGTCCTCCTTAACTAATAAACTAAAACAGAGCGACTGCAAGCTTTTTCTGCTTTCACGAAAAGGCGGAAAATCTATGAAAAATATTACCTGGTATAAGGGGGATATTACTGAAAAAGGTATCTGGAAAAAAATTTTGCAGGATATAGATTTGGTTTTTCACTTTGCCGCTCAGACTAGTTCGGCAATTGCAAACTCAAATCCAGCCAAAGACGCAATACATAATTTTTTACCGATTACAGAATTTATAGAAACGTGCAAAAACTACGGCTTCAGGCCGGATTTTATTTTCAGCGGTACGGTAACACAAGTTGGATTAACGAAATCCATCCCGGTGAATGAAAAATTCAGGGATAATCCTGTTACGATTTATGACATTCACAAACTTGCCGCGGAGAAATATCTGCAATATTATAGCTCTGAGTTTAACGGTAGAACGACAATTCTCAGGCTGCCAAACATTTACGGACCGGGTCAGGCCAGTAGCAGAGCAGACCGCGGCATAGTAAATTTAATGATTAAAAAAGCACTTCTAGGTGATTCGTTAACTGTCTTTGGCTCGGGAAAATATATTAGGGATTACCTTTATATCGACGATGTTGTAAGCGCTTTCCTGACTGCTGCTAAAAAAATTAAAAAAATCAACGGCAATTATTATATTCTGGGAACCGGTAAGGGACATTCAATTTTGCAAATGGTTAATTTAATAAAAAAGGAGGTTGAAAAAAGAATAAATAAAAAAATAAAAATTGTTTTTCGTGAATTTCTACCAGGCACGTCACGCATTGAACTGCGCAATTTCATCGCAGATCCGTCTTCCTTTAAACGGGACTCGGGCTGGAAGTCTGCTATAATGCTTCAGGAAGGTATTAAAAAAACTGTAGAGTATTTTGCGAATTTAAAATGAATATTTTAATACTTGGCGGGGCAGGCTTTCTGGGCAATAATCTCATTAGGCTTTGTCTGAAAAAATTAAATACAAAAATAGTTGTGGTTGATTCGCTCGACCCTCGATTAAAAAGCAACCTTTATAACCTGAAGGACGTCCTTAATAAAATAAAGTTTATCAAAGGTGATATACGCAACGCAAAATTAATGGCTAAAACAGTAAAGAACCAAGATATTATCTTTAACTGTGCTGCGCAAACATCACACCCGCTATCACTAAAAAATCCATTTTTAGATGTTGAGATTAACTGTCTTGGAAATCTGACTGTTTTAGAGGCGGTCAAAAAATACAACAAAAAAGCTAGACTAATTTACACGTCAAGTAGCACGCTCATCGGTAAGGCCAGAGATGAATCCGTGGATGAGAAACATTCCGAGAAACCCCTTGATATTTACTCTGCCAACAAAGGGATAGTCGAAAAATACTACTATATTTACGGAAAAGTCCACGGCTTAACCACCTTAAGTTTGCGTTTTGCCAACCTATACGGTCCTTATGGCAAAGGGTCGCCGGATTTCGGATTCATTAATTATTTTATCGATCTTGCCAACCGCAATAAAGAAATAACGATTTTTGGCAGCGGTAGGCAAAAAAGAAATGTAATGTTTGTTGAGGATGCTGCAGAACTTCTGTACCGTTGTGCTCTAAGAAAAGATATCTTTAATGATGTTTATTTTGCAGTTCATCGTGAACATTATTCTATTTACGAAATTGCTAAAACTATAGTTAAGGTATTTAACAAAGGTATACTGAAAAGAATTCCCTGGCCTGACATCAGAAAAAAAATTGAGATCGACAATGTAATTATCAGCGGAGCTAAACTATTTTACAAGATCAACTGGGAACCTAAATACAATCTTGAGAACGGACTAATAAAAACAAAACTAATCATTGATAGTCAGACTAAAAAAAATTAATATATTAGGATGAACATCTGCATTACTGGTGCTTTGGGACATATTGGTTCAAGCCTCATAAGAAATTTAAAAAGTCGTGATATTGGCAGAGTATTTCTTATTGATAATTTGAATAAACAACGGTATTGTTCCTTGTTTGATCTGCCGAATAAGCCAAAATTTGTCTTTGTCGAAACTGATATTCTTTCCAAAAAAATGGAGTTAATAGTTAAAGATTCGGATATTGTTATTCATCTGGCAGCTATCAGCGATGCAGAATCTAGCATCAAGGAAGCCGCTGAAGTAAACAGAGTAAATAGGGTAGGATTGCGGTATATTGTTAAATTGTGTTCAAAATACCATAAGTCCTTGTTATTTCCTTCAACGACCAGTGTTTACGGTTCGTCGGCTAAAATACTGAATGAAGAGTCCACTGGCAAAAATATTCAACCTCAATCGCCCTATGCTGAATCTAAACTTTACGGAGAAAAATATATTATGTCGGAAGCGCAAAAAAAAGGATTTAAATATACAATACTCAGATTTGGTACAATCTTTGGATATTCAATCGGAATGAGATTTAATACTGCAGTAAATAAATTTGTTTACCAGGCTGCAACCGATCAAAATATTACGGTTTGGAAAACTGCCTTAAACCAAAAAAGGCCATACTGTGATCTTGTTGATTGCATATCGGCAATTAATTATGTAATCGAATCCAATCTGTTTAACAATCAAATTTATAATATAGTTACACTAAATCTGACAGTCAAAGATATTATTGTTGAAATTAAGAAATTCATTCCTCAGGTCAAAATATCTTTTATAAAATCTGCGATCATGAATAAATTATCCTATTCTGTAAGTAATGAAAAGTCTCTAAAAAAGGGATTTAAATATTCGGGGAATTTAAACCGGAGTATTAAAAAATATATTCAAAAACTCGGGAATGTTAGTTTTTTAGTAAAAAAAATATGAAAGTTCCTTTTTTAGACATAGGTGCAACCTATAAAGAACTTGAAACACAAATAGATAAGGAATTTAAAAAGATCATGAACAGCGGCTGGTATATTTTAGGTCAAAGCGTTAGCAAATTCGAAGACGAATTTGCAAAATACTGCGGCGTAAAATACTGTATTGGAGTAGGAAACGGCATGGACGCTTTGGAACTGATTTTAAGAGCCTACAATATTGGACCCGGTAATGAAGTGATAATACCAGCGAATACTTATATTGCAACCTCATTGGTGGTAAATCTCGTTGGGGCAACCCCGATTTTAGTTGAACCGGAAGAGGCTACTTACAATCTAGATCCAAGCAAAATTGAAAAAGCTATAACTAAAAAAACCAAAGCGGTTATCGCGGTTCATCTCTACGGTCAAACAGCCAACATCAAAAAGATCAAACCGATCTGCAATATATATAAATTAAAACTTATCGAAGACGCCGCGCAAGCGCACGGAGCACTTCACTTTGGCAAAAAAGCCGGATCACTGGGAGATGCGGCAGGATTTAGCTTTTATCCCGGGAAAAACCTTGGAGCTTATGGTGATGCTGGAGCAATAACTACCAATGACAAAAAAGTTGCCGGATATGTAAAAATAGCGAGAAATTACGGTTCGGAAAAAAAGTACTTCAACTTAATTAAAGGTTTTAATACCCGTCTTGACGAGCTACAGGCTGCAATGCTTTCAATAAAGTTAAAATATCTGAATTTATGGAACGAAAGACGCCAAAAAATAGCCCATTATTATCTTGAAAATTTAAATCCAAACAATAAAAACTCATTTATATTGCCTAAAATAGGGGTAGGGAATAAACCTGTCTGGCATTTGTTTGCAGTGCTTAGCAAAAAAAGAGACAAACTTATTGAATTGTTAGATAAAAAAAATATCGGTTACTTGATACATTACCCTTTGCCTTTATACAAGCAAAAAGCCTACCTTGAATTAAATCATCTGCAAAAAAATTTTCCTATCTCAAACAGAATCGCAAATCAAGTTATCAGTTTACCCATGGGTCCGCATTTACAACAAAATCAGGTACAATATATAGTTGAAACTGTAAATAAATTTATAGATACTTATATCTAAGTTGCTTTTTAGCTATGAAAATCCTGAGTTCACAAAATCTGATAGGAACCGCAACCGCTCGTCTTTCAATTCAATCTTATCTGCCAAAGAAAATAATCGAAGGAGTAAAAACAATAAGCATCAAAGTCCACACAGGTGAAGACGGTACTTTTGAGGAATTGCTCCGACTAGACCAAAAAGGAATCTTGCGCAGCTTTCCTGACTTTCAGCTTAGACAAATTAGCCGATCACAACTTTTACCGGGAGCCGTTAAGGCTTGGCATGTTCATTTTAATCAAGAAGATATTTGGTATGTTCCGCCCGAAAATCATATGTTATTAGGTTTGTGGGATCTGAGAAAAGATTCACCAACCAGTGACTTAAAAATGAGAATTACTCTCGGAGCGGGTAATTCGAGATTGGTTTATATTCCAAGAGGAGTGGCTCACGGCATTCTTAATGTCAATAATTATACCGGTACTATATTTTATTTCATGAATAATGAGTTTAATCCGGACAAACCTGACGAACAGCGATTGCCTTGGGATGCGCTCGGCGCAGAATTTTGGCAACCGGTAAAGGGTTAATCAGAATGACTACAACCCGGCACGTCAAAAAAGTCTATCAAAAAGGATACGCCAAAACCAAACATCTTCTTAGCGATCCCCGTTTAACCAAAGTACTGGAGATTGCAAAAAAAAATTACCGCGGTAAGGTCGATAAATTGCTTGATCTGGGTTGCGGGGACGGGTATTCTACCAAAATATTGGCAGCCGCTTTAAAAGCTAAAAGAAGTTTTGGAATAGATATTGCGTCAGAAGCCGTAAAGATGGCAAAAGAGTCAGATATTAATGCTATTCAATTGGATATCGATGAAAGTAATTTTCCTTACCCGGTGAATTATTTTGACTTCATATTCTGCGGAAATATTATTGAGTTGGTAGCAGATGCCGACCATTTATTAAGCGAAGTTAAAAGAACACTTAAACCAAATGGAATTTGTCTGGTTACTTTTCCCAATATAGCTTCCTGGTTAAGTCGAATTGCGCTTTTTTGTGGATATTTGCCGTTTTATTACCGTGTATCAACTCATTATGATCTTGGTAAAATGTTCGGATCTGTCAAGAGGGGAGGGTCTACCGGATTTATCCGACTTTTTAACTTATCTTCATTTTCCTTACTGGCTGACTTGCACGGTTTAAAAAATAATTATTCTTATGGAATATACGAAGAGTCTTTGCCGGCACCGATAAAATTTATTGATAAAATATTTTCAAATTACCCACCGCTTGCTTCTAGGTTAATCTGTGTTTTAACTCCGAATCCTGATAAAATAACTAAATGAAAAAAAGAGTTGTCATCGCTACCCATGTTTTTTCTCCGGGTACTTCTCAAGCTTTTTATAAATATTGTCAGCGCAAAAAATTTAATGCAATTTTTATTCAACACCCTTTGTTTGGAAATATATTCAGCTGGTTTTGGGGAGCCGTGGATACATTCTGGCAAGTCTTTAGACAGGGTAAAAAATATGACCTTTTCTTCGGCTCCAACAGGCTGAATACCGCAGTTGGAATTATGTTAAAAAAAGCGGGAAGAGCAAAAAAAGTGATCTATTTTTCTCCCGATTGGTCGCAGAAGCGCTTTAAGAATAACTTATTAAATTATTTCTTTCAAAAGCTTGATTATTTTTGTGTCAAATATGCCGATATCGTTTGGAATTCTTCACACGAGATGAAACTTGATCCAATGATGAAAGAGAGGCTAAACCTTGGATACCCTAAAAAGTGGTTAAACAAGCAGATCCAGGTTTCAGACGGTACCGACGACTACCCAATTCCGGAATTTAGCAAAATTAACCGTTACAGAATTGGTTTTGTCGGACACTTGAAAAAGGAAATGGGGGTTCAATTAGCAATCGAGTCTCTGACCGAAATAAAAAAAACCGTACCCGATGTTTCTTTGTTAATTATCGGCAGCGGCCCCTATGAAGACCATCTCAAACTAATGGCAAAAAATTTGCCTGTCGAATTTACCGGATTTATAGGAAACATATTTGATGTTTACAAAATACTAGCAAGATGCGCCATTGCAATTGCACCATATGAAGAAACCAATGAAAATATTTCCCAATTTAGCGATCCCGGCAAAACAAAAAATTATTTCTCGGTAGGTTTGCCTATCATCATTACCAAAGTGCCGAAGATAGCCGATGAGATTGATTATGCAAAAGCGGGAATTGCAATTCATTACAGAAAACAGCAATTTATTAATGCGGCTGTCAAACTGCTTAAAGAAAATAATTTAAAAATTTATCGGAAAAACGTTTTGCAGCTAAAAAAGAAATACGGTTGGGATAGGATCTTTGACCGTGCACTAAGATTGACCAATAATTCAAAATGACTAAGAAGATCTGTTATTTTTACTCAAATTACCACCTTGCTGAGATTACCGGCCAGCCGGCCTTAGTTGAAAAATTAATCTCCAAGGCAAAAGAATCTTCATATCAGGTATCTGTTGTTTCAAACGCGCTTCAGAAAAAGCAGTTCATTAAAAATAACGTCAATTATTTTTTAGTCGCGGGTAATGATAATTTCAGATCTTACGCTTTTAATTTAATTTACATTCTAAAAATACTGATAAAAATCAGGCCGGATGTAATCCATGTAAACGGATTATTAATGTGCCTCTACGTTTGGATCATGGCCCGCTTTTTGAGGATTAAACTTTTTTCTCTGATATCGGAAACAACTGATAAGATCAGCCCATTAGCTAAAATTTTTTTTTCATTCATCTCGAGAGACATTAAAACTGTTTTTACCACTTGCAATTACATTAAGGGACAGTTGATCAAATTTGGAGTAAATGAAAATAAAATTAAAGTAGTACGGATCGGTTTAGATCAAAAATTTTTAAAATCAAATCAAAAAGATGAACAGTTGTGGGATATTTTTTATTTTGGTGACAGTAATTATGCAAGAGGTTTTGACATAGTGGTTAAGCTTGCGCAAAGATTGAAAAAGTTTAAATTTCTATTCTCAATTCGATTTCAGGAAAAAGAGTGTGAAAAAGAAATAAATATCGTAAAAAATTTGACGAATGCCAAACTTTCCTTCTACCCTCAAGGAGAGAATCTGCATTCTATGTTATCAAAGTCAAAGATAGTGGTTCTGCCTTACCGTTGGATGCTTATTCGCCCGCCAATCTCTTTATTAGAAGCCCTGGCTGCCGGTAATTGTGTTATCACTTCTCATCTTCCCGGAAATAGTGAGATTATTAATAATAAAGAAAATGGAATTCTTATAAATTTCAAACAGCTTCATCAAGTCTCTAAAATCATAAAATCTTTAGTCAATAATTATGAAAAACGCATGAAGATGGGAACTGAAGCTAAAAAAACGATAACGAAGATTTATACGTCAAAAGAATATAGTAAAATAATAGACTATTATGCACACCGAGAAAATTCGCAATAGATTGGTTGCTTTATGCTATTCTATTTATCCAAAAAAAATTTCCGCATTGCTTTTAAAATCAGACAGTGAACTGCATATCTTCTTAAAAAAAAACCGTTTAGACCATTATTTCGCCTTAAAATATGACAAAGAATCAAAATTGATTGCTGAGTATAAAAATTACAAATTAAAAATAGCTAACTCATTAAGAATCCTCAGGAAAAAACTTAAAAATAATAGATTTATTGTTATAAAAACTTTGTCTTCCTATCCTCACGTTACAAGCGATCTTGACATAGTTGTTGAAAAAGCTGATACTGCCGTTAAATTTAAAAATATTCCGCTGCCGATTGCATATGATATTAGTCATCAGATTTCCTGGACTGGAGATGAGGAGATTAGCCATAACTTCATTTGGTCAAACACAGAAAATTCTGAATTTGCGGGTATAAAAATTCTTGTTCCAAACCAAAAACTTGACATTCTGATAAGATCTGCCCATCTACCATTTGAACAGGCAGAAATTAGACTGGGAGAGTTACTGCACATTTTCAACCAAATGAAAAATATTAATTGGTCGATAGTATCCGAGGAAGCAATTTTGAATAGCTGGCCAAAAACTTTTATCCGGACAAAAAACTTTTTTGCTGAGATTCACCATAAGTTATTTTTTGAGAAAAATTATTTAGTTTTTCCCCATAAGTTACCTTTATCAGACCTTGCTTTGGCGTTAATTGAAAAAAAGGCATGGCAAAAACTTTGGGGTGGACGATATGTTATCAAGCACAGATTGGGCATATGAAGAAATTATTAATCGCTTTTAGCGGATTTGACGGCACCGGCAAATCAACCTTAGCGAAAAAAATAAAAATTTATTTCGAAGGGAAGGGCTTCCAAGTAGCATATAAACACGCGCACGGATACACCATCTCTGAGAATAGCTTTGGAATTAGCAAGGAAGCTGTTAAAAAATATAAATGGATGTTAAAGTTGGCTTCTCCGGTTGTTTTGTTTGACAGTTGGATTACTTATTTATTTAAGTACAAACCGATTTTAAAAGCAAATATATTGATATGCGACCGGTATTTTTACGATAAAATTGCCAGACTTTTATATTATCGAGTGATCGGCCTAAATTTGGCCAAACTTTATCTAAAATTACTTCCTAAGCCTGATTACATTTTCGTTTTGGATCTAAATGAAAATATAACCCTGCTTCGAAAAAAAGAATACTCTAAATACCAAATTAAAAGATTCAGGACTTATTATAAATTTATAGCTGATCAACTAAATGTTCCAATTATTCCAACGTCTTCGTCAATAAATAAAACTTTGGAAAAAATTTTAATAACGTCAAGAATAAATGAAATTACTAAATAATAAAACAAGTATACTTTTTTTAAACATTTACGGAGGGGGTTTTTTACCAGGCGGTACTGAAATATTTCTAAAGAATCTACTCAAGGAAATTCGTGAAAACGATAAAAAATCCAAATTCTTTCTTGCAACCTTCAACAAAAAAAATAATATTTATTCAAAATATGTAAACATCATCGATGACAGTTATTTAACAAGATTTTTGGAAAATTATACTGTACTTAAATTCCAATATTCATATCCCATACTCGGATTTATTACATTCTTATGGGGAATAGTTTGGCTTTATCGAACAGCGAATAAAATTCTCGCCAAAGAGGAAGTCAATCTGATTTATTCAAACGGCGGAATTCTTTCGGCCACCGTAGCATATTTACTTTTTAGAAAAAAAGGTATTAAATACTTACTTCATTTTCACGGTCTTTTTGGATTTACCGAGCTGTTCAACAATAAAAAATTTTTAATAAAAAATTATCTGCTTAAAAAATTAGCCAGATCTTTCTTCTTAAATTCCAAGGGAATAATTGCCAACTCAAATGACGTAGCCGACGATATAAGCGGAATTAAAGAACTAAATCTTAGAAGTACCGTAATCAACTGTTTTACCGATACCAAACTTTTTAGGCCTCTTGGCCAGATAGAATGCCGCAATAAGCTGCATTTGCCTTCAGACTGTTTTATTATCGTCTCCTCAAATAGGCTGGAATCTGACAAAAGAATTGATTTTCTTATAAATATTGCGGAATCAATGAGAAATAACAATATAAAATTTTTGTTTATTGGTGACGGGCATTTGAGAACCCGTGTCATGCGGCTGTCCCAGAAATACAAAAATATTATTTGGAAACCGCAAGTCGATAACAAAATGCTACCTTATTATTTAAACGCCGCAGATATAACCTGGGGAGTCTGTTCGCTTTCTTATTTAAGTTTAACCGCGATTGAATCCTTAGCTTGCGGTAAACCGATCATGGCTTCCGAGATACCTGTGTCGAACGACTTAACTTTCGCTAAATATGTCGATCCAGAGACTATACCCCCGGAAATCGGGTATTTGCTGAAGGAAGAAGTTAAAAGCGCATTAAAGCTGTTAAATTATTTGAAAAATAATAGAAAAATTCTCAAGCAGAAGGAAAAATATTGTTTAAATCATTACAGCAAGATATATGGTCAAAACAATATAAAAAGACTGAAACAGATTATTTATAATAATTAAATGTTAAGAAAACTTTCATGTGCTGTAATCGGAGTTGGGAATATGGGAAAACATCATGCCAGGCTTTATTCGCAAATGGCTAAACTTATCGCGGTCGCCGATCCGGTCGAAAAAATAGCTAAACAGATCGCCAAAAAATATAACTGTGCATACTACCGAAACTACAAGACGATGATCGGAAACGAAAAAATAGACGCCTTATCAATCGTGGTTCCAACCAAATACCATGAAACTGTAGCAGATTATAGCCTAAGAAATAAAATTCCCACCTTGTTGGAAAAGCCGATAAGCGACAATCTGGATAGTGCCATACGCATCGTTGAGCAGGCTAAAGAATCCAAAACGCTGTTAATGGTAGGCCATTTAGAAAGATTTAATCCGGCGGTAATTAAACTTAAGCAGCTGATCGAAAGAAAAAAATTCGGCAGGATCATCGGACTAAACAGTATTAGGGTTGGCATCAATCCGCCCCCAACCAAGGGATCGGATGTTTCTCTTGATCTTGGAATACATGATATCGACGTTTTCAGTTACTTACTTGAAGAAACTCCTATTGAAGCAAAAGTCGTAAGGGGTAAAATTCACGACAAAAATATCGCCGATCACGCCTCGATATTGCTTCGCTACAGATTTGCCTCGGGAATTATTCAAACCAACTGGATGACCCCGATAAAAATAAGGAAACTCTACATCACCGGAACCTACGGATTTGCCGAACTCGATTACATAAGCCAAAAACTTATTTTATACGAACATCCCAGCCAAAACAAAATTCAAAATAATTTTAAAAGTCTTCAGACCTTGGTAAAAAACCCCAAAAAACAGATATTTATTTCAAAAAAAGAACCGCTCATGGAAGAGCTCAATCACTTTTTGAATTTGGTAAGATTAAAAAAAACAGAATACCCTTATTTTGCCGTCGATGCGTTAAAAGTTGCATTATCTTAAGTTGAACAAAATAAACAATTTTTTTGTGCATGATACAGCCGAAGTTTCTTCTGAAGCAGAAATATCTAAGGGGGCTAAAATTTGGCATTATTGCCAAATTCGCGCAGGTGTAAAAATAGGTGAAAATTGTATTCTTGGAAAAAACGTCTATATTGATTTCGGTGTCAAAATCGGCGATAACTGTAAAATTCAGAATAATTGCTCAATCTACCATGGCGCAGTAATAGAAGACGGTGTTTTTATCGGACCGCATGTCGTATTAACTAATGACAATAATCCGAGAGCCATCAATCCGGATGGTAGTCTTAAATCGGCTGATCAATGGAAAGTAGGTAAAATAATTGTAAAATCGGGCGCTTCAATAGGTGCCAATAGCGTTGTCTTACCGAACGTGACTATCGGCCGATTTGCTTTAATCGGCGCCGGCAGCGTCGTTACCAAAAACGTACAAGACTATTCTTTGGTCTATGGAAATCCTGCTCAAAAATACGGAAAAGTTGATAAATTGGGAAACATTTCCAGAATAAATAAATAATTTTTTCGCTATTACAAAAGCTCAGGGTGTCATCTTCACAATTAATATTCACAAATGAGAAATAAAATAGAAACAAAATTAAAGCCGGTTTTGATTGGAATTATTGTATTCCTATCCATAATCGTAACCATAACCAATTTGGGCTTCAAAAAAAATTTTGTGGGAGATGATGCGGGAGTGGCAAGTCTCTTCGCCAAAACATTCGTGAATTTATCATTTTACACATGGGATAATTTAAGTGCCCCCGGAAAACTTAACGTAACATCGATTTTAAGTTTGTTATGGTCTTCTTTTATTCTAACGCTTTCAAAATTAGGCCTTGATGTTAATCTGATTTCTCGGCTGTCTTATTTTATTTTTTTTTCTTTTTCCGGGACCGGAATGTTTTACTTGGTTACACTTTTATTGAAAATTCAAAAAATTTCTTTAAGGAAAAATCTAATTTACTATGCGGCATTTGTTTCCAGTCTGTTATATATGTTCAATCATTATTCGATGTGGTTGGCAAGTTTTCCCATAATTCCTTATCATTCCTCATATATTTTACTACCTTGGATAATTTCATTATTTATATATAACTTACAAGTAAAAATAACCTTTGTTACGGTTTTTGCATTTTCACTTCTGACCTTATTGCTTTTTAGCGGAAATCCTTCAAATACTTTAAGCATACTTTTTTTCTTAATTGCTTATTTTATGTTTATTGTCAAGGAACTTAAAAGATCATCAGTCATATTTGTAATATCTTCCATATTTTTTGTATTGTTATTGACAAGTTTCATATATATTCCGGTCTTAGCCTCAAAATCAAATCCGTATGGTTATGTTGGCTCTTCACAGGACCAGCTTGGATCACTCTTTTTAAACAGCACTTTTACTGCTTTTTACAATCTCTTTAGAATGGCCGGAGTTCCTACCTGGCAAAATACTCCGTTTTATAATTTATATAATCAAAATACTTTTTTTATACTCATGGGGTTTTTTATTCCTTTTATAGTAATAGTATCTTATCTGATTCCAACTTCCTTTCATAAGCTAAAAACTTTTTTTTTAGCATTAATAATTTTTACTTTTTTCTTAACTGCCGGAGTTAACGAACCTTTTAATAATTTATTCTTGTTAATTTTCAATAACCTGCCTTACTTCGAAATGTATAGAGCTATCTACCCGAAATTCGCCTATTACATTGTTTTGTCTTACTCAGTTTTAATCGGTATCTTTATTGTCGATCTTCACTTGTGGAAAAATCACTGGAATAAATACAAATATTTTATAATCTTTATCCCGCTTCTAATAATTTTATATAATTTCCCTTTTTTTGTAGGTAAGATTCCAAACAAGGATTATCTGTCAAAAATACCCGAAGAGTATCTTTTAGCATATAAATATCTGGATGCTGGTTCTTCTGACTTTAAAATATTATCTCTTCCACCCGCACCAAACGGTTCAGGATTACTACTTGGTTGGAATGAAAATAAATACGTTGGACCCCATCCTGACAGATTTTTTTTCAACTACCCCGTTTTAGATTCATTTTGGTTTATCGGTAACGGTTTTAAAAATCTTGACAATGGAGATTCTTGGCAGGGGACAAAATTTGAAAAATATTTTCTTGAAGCTTTTAACGTATTGAAATATTTGAATATCAAATACCTAGTGGTACACAAAGATTTTGTTGAAAACTATATCTTCCAGCCAAACAACGTTAATGTAAAAATTACAGGCAAACTTAAATCCCGGACACTGATTGCTTTACTGAAAAGCGTGAAAGGTCTTGAGCTTATTGAAGATAATATTTATTTCAACTTGTATCGTATGCCTGAAAAAGATATTCTTGCACGATTTTATATTCCCGAAAAATTAATTACAAGCCAAAATCAATTTGGTGCTCTTTTTAATAAATCGTCAAAAAACAAAAATACGGATATCGCAATACTTTCCAGACCGTTTTCTAATTTAGAACTAGCCGCCTCTACATCGGTTCCTAAAGTTAATTTTCTTAAAATCAATCCAACAAAGTATCGGGTAAAATTAAAAAATATCGACAGGCCTTTCCTTTTGGTATTTTCGGAAACTTTTAGTCCGCATTGGAATGCAACTATTAAAATGCCACCGGAAAATAATCTCCGGATTTCTGAAAGTGATCATTTACTTGTCAACGGATATGCAAATGCTTGGATCATTAAACCATTTAAATCTGATCGACAAGAATACGATATTTTAATCGAATTTGAATTACAAAAATACTTTCAGTATGGGCTAATCATATCGATTACGGCGTTAGTTGGTAGTATTATATTTGTGTTTTATAACATAGGTAAAAAATATGCACATAAATAATTCTGTAATAGTAAAAATTTTACTTATAGTAATTTTGTTTTGGGGGTTACTGTTAAGACTATATGGAGTTATAGATAATCATTCTTTTTGGTCGGATGAAGCTTTATCTGCCAGTTTCGCCAGGGATATTGTGTTGAATCAAACGCAAATTATCAAAGGAGCAACAACAATATCGTATCAACCTTTACACGTGCTAACCATGGCTTTGTTTATGAAAATTTTAGGTACATCCGAATTTTCAGCCAGACTGCCCTATGTAATATTCGGTGCTGTCGGTATTATTTTAGCTTATTTGCTTGCCGAAAAGCTGAGCGGAAGGGCCGGGGGATTATTAGCCGCTTTTTTGATCGCCTTTTCGCAACTGAATCTTGCAAACTCAACCCAGGCGAAACCTACTGCGGCAACCCAAACTCTTGTTCTGCTCATGTGCTACCTTCTTATACGACTTCAGGATTCTACCTCGGATAAAAAAATAATTTTTCACTTTTTTATTATATTAACTTTAATCGGATCTGCTTTATATCATTTTTTAGGCGGCATTGCAGTGATATTATATTTTTCTTACCTTTTATTTAGCCAAAAAAACGTTCGGACTGGATTCTTCTTGCTTATGATTGCTTTTCTAGGTTTTATTATTTATTTAAATGCAGGAGTAAGTACGGGAATTTTCAATAATACCATGTATCTTAAAAATCTCTTGCTAAAACAGTATGGAATATTTTTAATACCGATGCTGCTTTCAATGTTTTTTTTGTTTAAAAAACGTAAAACATTTGTCATTTCGGTTTTGACTTATTCGTTTGCAATCTTATTCTGGTGGAACTTCCAAAGCTACAGTCATAATCTACGTTATATTGCTCCATATATGGCTTTGCTTTTCGTTTTTGCAGGTACAGGCTTTGCACAATTAGGTAATCTGATTTTAAAAAGAAAGAGCTGGATTGTTTTATTGGCTGTTTTTATCTTTTTCTTTATTTCTGGATATAAACTTGTTTTGCGTCCTCAAGCTTACTACAATCCCAATCTGGATTTTTACGGAGACGTGCAGATTGCCGATTATAAAACTTTTTACACTAAACTAAAAGCAAAATATTCTGATTTAAACAGTGTGGTGGTCTTCAATGATGTTTTAGATGCTCAGCGCTGGTACTTAAATAAGGAACCGGATACCTACTTTTCAAAAGGTATTAAAAAACCTCTTACACACCGACTAACGGGTAAAAAAATCTACGGTAGCCTCAAAGACTTTCTGGTATTAAAAGAAAAAAATAAAAAGGGATTCCTTATAGTGGAAGATTGGGAAAGCATTTTACCCGAAGACATCAAACAATATGCTAAAAAAAATCTGAAACTACAACTCAGGGTAGAAAGTTTACCGAATGCAAAAAATGATCCTTGGCCATTAGAATTGTATTCATGGGGATTATGATTAAAAAAAGTTTTATTGTCAGCGCCATTTTTGTTTTCTCTACGCTTGTGCAGTTAATAAGTCAAATTGTTGTTACCCGTCTATTCGGTGCGACATTTGATTTAGATGTATTTCTTGCTGCGGTTGCGCTACCGACAATCATCGTAACCGTAATTTACGGAACTTTGAATGACGTATTGCTTCCCCTGTTGGGTGATAAAAAAAGCAGTGGGGAAAATAATCTGGATTTTTACTTCTCCAAAATACTAATAAATATTTCCCTTATTGTTACAGCATTCAGTCTGCTAATCTACTTCTTCAGTTTTTCATTTTCGCACTTATTATACGGAAGTAGGGGAGAGGTGTTTGTCCAGGCTGTCGCACGGCAGATGTCATTTATGAGCTTGAGCTATCCTTTGGCTATAATTACAACTTTTTTCGGCGCTTATTTTTACCTCCACAAAAATTTCATCAGATTTCCCTTGGTTCAGTTAATCGGCAGCACGGCAAATGTTTTATTTATTCTGGTTTTCTCCAAATATTTTGGGATTTGGTCACTGGTCTATGCCTTTATTTTGAATCTGATAATCCAGGTAATTTTCATAATTCGGCCGGAAAAAATTAAATTATTTGCAGGTCTAAAGTTTACTCGATCTGGAACGGGAAATTTTTTAATCGCCTGGCTGCCATTACTTATCGGCTATTTAGCCCTGAGAAGTGATATACTGCTGGTCAGATCATTGGGGTCGACTTTGCCTGAGGGTAGTTTAGTCCGACTTAATCTTATATTCAGGATTTTTTCTCTTGCAACAAGTATTATGTCCATCGGTTTTCAAATTGTTTTACTTCCCCAGCTGGTTGAAGATTTTAATCTTAAAAATTTCCGCAAGGCGATCTTTGATGTCAGAAAGTTTAAATTCATCACACTCGGTATAAGTCTTGTTGTAACGATGTTTACTGTTATGTTAACGCCGTATCTGATTCGACTATTATTTGTTGGAGGAAAATTTACCGCAAGTGACGCTTCACAAACACTGGCATTTATACCTTTTTTTATATTGCCAGCAGTCGGCTGGGGTATCAATAATATTTTCTTCCAGCCGTTAATCGCTTTAAAAAAACAAAAAGAACTTGGCATTCTCAATATTTTTGCATTTGCTCTTGCTTGGGTCGTTGGCTCAGTCTTAATCAAATTTTTACCTCCTCAATTTGCAATAACCGCCAGTTTGCTAACTCTGCTTTTTACTGGCATAATAGGGAGTGAAATCCTATGGCAATATTATAAAAAAGCGTTGCTTCTTAAAAAGTAGGTGTCACGAGTGAGGTGCTCGAATTTTATTTACGAGTGACAGAATCTACTTTTTATAATTATGATCGTATCAATAGTTATCCCTACTTTCGGCAGACCAGGATTGGCTGAAAAACTTAAGTTGCAAATAGAAAAGTTCCATCGCAATAATTACGAAGTTATCATTGTCAAATCTTCTGGAAATACTTCAGAAACTAAAAATAAGGGTATAAAAATGAGTCGGGGAGAAATTGTTATTTTTTTTGACGACGATGTCGAAATTACTAAAGAAACTATCCCATCCCATCTCCAGACTTACTCTGATCATAAGATAATTGGAGTTGCCGGAAGGGTCATCAATGACAGCGATAGATTGCCCGGAAATACCGATGTTGATACGGGAAAAACAAATTTGATGGGAACTAAATTCGACTATAAATTCTGGAGTACAAAAAAGCAGGAAGTTGATTTTGTCTACGGCTGCAATATGTCATTCAGAAAAAGCGCTCTGTTGAAAATAAAAGGTTTTGACGAACAGTTTCCGAAAATATTTGAGGAAGTAGACCTGTCAAAGAGGATTAAAAAACTGGGAAAGATCATCTTTGAACCTCAAGCGCTTGTTTACCATCATAAAGCGACTTTCGGCGGAATTAGGCCGGAAGAAAAACAGGCAAAACAAAAACTGATTTTTGCCAATTACGGCAGATATCTGGCTAAAAATATTTTTTTCCCTCTGTCTTTGATTTCTTTATTATTACGTGCTCGTACTGCTTTAAAAATATCTCTGCCAATAGCAATTGAACTTTTAAAAGGTTACATTAAATCGTTGTCCAAGTATAAACCTCTGATTTTTTTTCTGCCGCTGATAATTTTTCTCCGGTTTTGGAAAGTACCCGAATTTTTTATTTTTACCTTCAGCGAGGAATGGCAGGGAACACTTGCCTGGGCGCAGATAAAAGATTTTCACCCGATCTGGATCGGTGTCAGTCAGGCCAATATCAACTATTTTCTTGCCCCGGGATTTATCTATCTCAATTATCTGCTTTTTCTGGTTAAAAACGGTGACCCAGCTGTATTGGCATATTTTTCCGCAATTCTGGGAATGGTAAATATTTTCGTTTTGTACTTCGTAACGGAAAAAATTTTTTCCAAAAAAGTCGCTGTTTTTGCAGCGCTCATCTATGGTTGCTCAACTCTGATTAACTACTTTGACCGGAGATTCTGGAATCCGTCTTTTGTCCCGCTCGTCTCTCTTTTGTTTGTTTACAGTCTGATTAAGGCTAATGAAAACACGCGCTGGTATATTCTCACCGCAGTTTTGATCGGTCTGTCCTTTCATTTTCACCTTTTGCTTTTATTATTCTTGCTGCCGACCTTTTATAGCGTATTTAAAAATATTAAAAAAATAAAACCGGTTACTTATCTATTATCTCTTATCTTTTATCTCCTTCTTACTTTTCCTTTAATTGTTTTTGATCTCAATCATAATTTTGATAATCTCTTTGCCCCATACAAAATTATTTTTGAAGGAAAAAAAACCGGCCTTTACACTTTTAGTTTGGAAAATGTACTAATTCATCTCCAAAGTTTTACTTCAACTCTTGGCCGCATTTGGTTTACAAAGTTAAACTCAAACCTTCAAGATATTGTTCTGGAAACCAATACTTATAAAATTCAGGGAAATATAATTCTTTCTTTTTTGACCCTAATCGCTTTAGTTTATTTTTTTTTCAAAAATAGGCAAAAAGGATTTCGTTTTTTTCTGATCTCGATGGTTACTATTGTTTTGGCTTATTTGATCTATCCCAGTTATAACCCGGAATACTACCTGATGGGTTTTATAACCTTATTGACTATTGCAATCGGTTATTGGCTGAATTCCTTACCTAATTTAACAGCTTATCTTATTATGACGGTTTTTATTCTGATTAATATTTTAACCGTTATCACTACAAAAGAAGATTATGGATTAATTATGAGAAAAAAACTTATAAATAAAACAATGAGAGTTATAGGAAACAAATCTTTTAGTTTAGAAACAGCAGGCCCCCTGCCTAATCCCGAATATGCTTATGCCGGTTGGAGATTGCTTTTCAAACTCTATGGCAGAACCCCGGGCCGAAGCAATATAGACTCAGTGCTCGGCTGGATTTATCCTGATGAGATTTTAAAGATAGAACCGGATTTAAAAGTAATCGTATCGGAAAATAAAAAAAAATTAACCCAAAAACCGCTATACAGTTTTAATCAAGGGGTTTATTATGTTTATTTTTTAAATGGTAAATAAAAAGTAGGTGTCACGAGTGAGGTGACTCTCCGAGAAGCGGATTGTGCGGATCTCGCACAGAGCCTCGCAGGAGAGAAGGGATCACGAGTGACAGAATCTACTTTTTAATAAAATTATGGTTAATAAATTTATAAAAAATAATTATCCT
>MGAG01000025.1 GCA_001789645.1 Candidatus Roizmanbacteria bacterium RIFCSPLOWO2_01_FULL_37_12 | reverse complement strand
TTTAACCTATTTAAAAACTGGAATCTGGAGGAAATTGTGCGTATAATAGGTTCTGAGATCGTTCATGGTCTGCAGCTAATATTTGGTTTTTTTAAAGTAAAAAACTACCTCTCCAGTTCTATTCTTTATTAACAGGAAGATTCGGGTATGTCTATTGAAATTTGGGTAAATCCGAGAGCGGATAAAAATGCCGTTAGTTGCTTTCTGGCATTATCGGAGGCTTGTTTTAAGATGTCTCCCTGACAGGCTGCTTCTTTGATTGAATTTTGGGCTGCCTCCCGGGTTTTGGATTCTAAATTAATATCTCCGGGATTCAAAATCCCCCTGGTTCTGTCATACACCCTGGTTTGTGTATTATCCAAAGTGGCAACTAAGATTTGTGCTTTCGGTAAAGTCAAGCGGATACTTTTGTTTTTTACTTCGATATCTTTTTCCGAAATTTGGGACAGATCAAATCCGGCGATTACCTGTCCGTGAGCAATAAGTAATATTTTATCTCCGAAAAGAAATTGCTGAAAAACATTCCCACTGGTTCCCGCATCTATTATTTTTTCAATTGTAAATGAGGCAGTCTCAAATCTTTGTAAATTCCTGATTTCTTTAATTACCGCAACACGGCTCGTATTAATATTTGTACCGGTTGGATTTTTAAATACAAAAAACCAGCCGATCAGCAAGACTATAAAAAACAGGGAGGCGGATATCAGAAAAAAGGTTATTTTCTTCAAATCCATTGTGACATAATTTTAACATAAACTCTTATTAACCCTTAGCACTCTTTCAGACAATATTCCCATAGCTCTAAACTACTTTAGCCTGATTGTATGAATAAAACTTTTGCTATACTTCCTTTATGTGTAATGATAATGTCAGGAAAGGCTATAACAAAGTAGCTGAAAATTATCTGAAAGGGAGAGATCAATTTAAGAACGATAAATATTTAGAAAGATTAATTAAACTTCTTCCGAAAGGATCCCTAATCTTGGATATTGGTTGTGGTGCAGGAATTCCAATTGATTCATTTCTTGTTGATAAGGGTTTTAAAGTAAAAGGCATAGATATTTCCGAAAAACAAATAGAACTTGCTAGGAAAAATGTTCCTCAAGCAGACTTTGTATTAAAAGATATGTCTTTGTTAAAAGATAACGAATATAAGGTTGATGTTGTAATTTCTTTTTATGCAATCTTTCATACTCCAAGAGAAAAACACCTGGATTTACTTAAAAAATTCAAATCATTCTTGAAGGATGACGGACTTTTGTTAGTGACGATGGGTTCAAGTGATTGGGTTGGCACTGAAAAAGATTTTTTTGGTGGAGAAATGTCTTGGAGTCATTATGATGCAAATTCGAATAAAGAATTAATTAAAAAAGCAGGATTTAAAATAATTTTTGAGGAAATAGACACTTCGGGGAACGAAAAGCATTTAGTTGTTTTGGCTAAAAAATAACTTCCGAACTTGGTCCTTATGAGTAAATTTCGAAAATTAGAAAAATCAACTATACAGAAAATAAATCAACTACAGGATTTTCATGTATTTACAGGTTTTAGTTATGATAGATATGAAAAAATGGTTAAGGCGGGTTATGAAAAAGGATCTGTTTATAATACTCGCACAGACACGTCGGTAAAAGAAATAGAACTCTCAAAGATACTATTTACTTATCTTGATAGAGAATTACCTAAGATTGTTATATATCAGCTCGTTTCTTATTTAGATGATTTTTTTATTGAATTTCTGGGGTTACTTATGCTTAAACAAACCATAAATATTGAAAATAATTTCAAAGATTTTCGGAGCAAAATGAATATTGCCAATATCACTCCTATTGATGAAAGCAGTCTTATTGAACTCAGAGAGTCTCGGCACATAATCGCTCATAGATCAGGCATTGCAGATATAAGCTATATTAAAAATGCTGGATCTGCTGCAAGGGCATCTTTAAATAATTTGTTAACTTTTGATAGACCATACGTATATGATTCAGCAGATTTCCTTAAAAGAATAATTCATAGCTTAACTAAAGCAGCGATTGATGCAAGATATTCTTAAAAGAATTAATATTGCATTATTTTTATAAAAAATTCCTACATGGTTACTCAGTGCGATAAAATTGCATAAAAAATAAAATTAGACTTTCTCAACAATCTATTACACCCGAAAGGTGTAAATTAACTCCTTTCCTGAACTTTGTTACAATATTTTCATGCAAAAGTTCCAAGTTATGAGAATGGGTAAAATGAATAAAAAAGTAATTTTCTTACTTGCGGGTTGGCAAAACAAACTTTGGATGTTCCGGTTATTCTCAAAATTCCTCGTATTAAATGGTTATCACTGTATTACTTATGCTTATGATGATGATGTTTTGTCTCCGAATACTGAAAAAACTATAAAACATTTTAATGAAGTAAAAGAAGATATTTTAAACAAGATTAAGGAACTGAAAAAGGCGGGTTATAAGTCATTTTCCATTATTGGAATAAGTTTAGGTTCTGTAATTTCATTGATGGTGGCTAATAAATCACCCGAAATATCCAAGATTATTCTTAATACCACAAGCATTGATCTGTCTGAGACTGTTTGGAGATGGGATAAGGTAAACCCATCATTTAAAGAAGGTTTAACCCAACAAGACTTAACACTTTCGAGATTAAAAGAAATATGGCGAGATATTACTCCTGCTAATAATATCAGTAATCTAAAAGATAAGAAAATTTTAGTTTATTTATCAGAGAAGGATGAAGTGATTCCTTTTAGTCTTGGCAAAAGACTTATTAAAAAATTCGGTGAAAAGAATTATAGTTATACTTTAGTCACAAATAGCAAACTTAATCATTTATTTACCGGCATATATAACATGCTAAATTTTAGAAGTTATTTAAATTTTCTTAAAGCTTAATTAAAGTATTCTTACACAAGTCTTACAAATCTATATTAAAATAATTTAATGCAAAAATTACATTTTTCTATTCAAATAAATACTCCTAAAGAAAAAGTATGGCACATGATGCTTGATGACAAACCATATCGTGAATGGACAACTGCATTTAGTCCTGGTTCATATTATAAAGGCGATTGGAAAAAAGGATCAAAAATTCTTTTCTTAGGACCTGATCCAAAAACCGGAGAAGAATCCGGTATGGTAAGTAGAATAGCGGAAAACAAACCTTATGAATACATATCGATAGAACATCTAGGTCTTTTTCAGAATGGAGTTGAGGATATAACCAGTGAAGAAGCAAAAAAGTGGGCACCTGCTTTTGAAAATTATACATTTAAGGATAAAGACCTTTCGGCAGGCTCAGGGCAAGCGGTTACAGAGGTATTGGTGGACATGGATTCAACAGATGAGATGGCAGAAGAGTTTAAAAAAATGTGGCCAGAAGCGCTTAAAAAATTAAAAAAAATTGCAGAACGAAAATGACAAATCCTATAACTGTACAAATTGTTGTAAATGCACCACTTACAAAAGTTCTAGTTTTGACTTGCGTCTACGTCCCCCAGTAAACTTTATCTCATACTGAATTGATAATTTAGTAATTATTTGACAACGATGCAAATATCTTGAGATACTTATTTCATGCGATTGCCAAAAGAGTTAATAGTAGTAACGCCATTTTCAAAATTTGTTGGACTGTTCCTTTTTATAATGCTACCGATATTAGCTTTTGTTCTTGGGATGCATTTTCAGTCAATTTTAGTTCAGTGTACTCAAGATTATACTTCAGATATTCCTTTAGTGTATGAAACAGAAGAAAACCTAATTCTTAATAGACAAACTCTCGACGGAAAATTTACTGAGGTTGCCTCACAGATACCCAGTTTTGGAGGAATGTACTATGATGAAAATGGACAATTGACTTTTTGTTTAAAGGAAGTTCAGAATGAAGAAGTAGAATATGTCAAGCAACAAGTCAAGGCTGCCTTTGCAGATGACCCACGACTCTCCGAAGTAGGCGATGTTAATGTTGTTCCATGCAAATATAACTTTATGGAACTAAACGAATGGTATTCCCGGATGAATAATATACTCAGTATTCCGGGAGTTGTAATGACAGACATAGATGAAGTGAAGAACAGACTTCGTATTGGTATAGAAAACCAAGAAATAAAAGATGAAGTAGAAGATAAATTAATCGAAATGGGGATTCCTCTTGAAGTAGTTATAATCGAAGTAACCGGACCAATCAAATACTGATAAACTAATTTGCAAATGCAGAATTATCAAAGAGTTTACTAAAATAACTTGTATGAGAAAAATTAATGTTTTGACTTTTATTAGTCTTGACGGGGTAATGCAGGCGCCCGGTGGGCCTAAGGAAGATCTCAGCGGTGGTTTTAAGTATGGCGGATGGACAGTGCCTTACTTTGATGAATCGTCAGGCAAGGAAATGGGAAAACAAATGAGAACACCTTTTGCCTTGCTTTTAGGTAGAAAAACTTTTGATATATTTGCAGGTTACTGGCCTAAACACTCCAAAGATTGGTCGGGAATTAATGAGATGACAAAGTATATAGTCTCGAAAAAATTAAAAAAACATAAATGGGAAAATTCGGTTTTTATAAATAAAAATGTGGTTGAAGAAATTAAAAAGCTTAAAAAACAATCAGGTCCTAATATGCAAGTGTACGGTAGCAGTATTCTTATTCAAACTTTATTGAAGAATGATCTTATTGATGAATTATGGCTCAAAACTTTTCCGGTAATTTTGGGTAAAGGAAAACGCTTGTTTGATAAGGGTACTATACCTACAGCCTTTAAATTAATAAAATCTAAAATATCTCCATCCGGTGTAATTTTTGCTTATTATAAACGTGCAGGAGAAGTCAAAACAGGATCATTTTGAAGCTAAGACGTTTTTTAACTCCATTCACAAAATCCAATTACTTCAGCTAATTTTCAGCATTGAAAAAGGCTGATTCTTAAATACTGTAGCTGAAAAGTGCAGACATAATCTAATTAATAATTACAGGTGGTCTGAAGTGTCTTTTTCTGCATCAATTTTTGTTTTGTGAATTGCTCCGTCCTTGTGATGCGGTGGAGAATATACGGTATAGAGTTTCAGTTTTTCAGTTGTCGAGGTGTTGATAACATTATGTTTGACACCTGCCGGAACTATAATTGCGTCACCGGTTTTAATACTTTTTTCTTCGCCATTCATAATCACTTTTCCCTCACCCGCCTCGATCCGCAAAAACTGGTCGGTAATTTCATGCAACTCGAGACCGATTTCTTCGTTTGGATTTAAATTCATTACCACCAACTGGACATGCTGACTTGTAAAAAGCACTTGTCTGAAATAATTATTTTGTAAAGTTTTTTCTTCGATATTATCTAAATAACCTGTCATCTTTTTTCGCCTCCTTATTTTCCAAAAGCTATCAGGAATGTACCGATTGTCATAAGAATCACACCAAGAATAATTGACAAGTTCACTTTCTCACGCAATACCAGAACTGCCAGAATCACAGTCAGAGCAAGACTTAGTTTATCAATTGGTGCAACCTGAGCGGCATTGCCAAGCTGGAGAGCGCGGAAATAGAAAAGCCAGGAGAGGCCGGTTGTTATGCCTGAAAGTACCAGAAATATTAGTGAAAACTGGGAAACTGAGGAGACCTGTTTCGCGGTACCCTGAAAAAAAACTATTCCCCAGGCAAAAATAATAATTACAACAGTCCTGATCGCAGTTGCCAGATTGGAGTCCACATTCCTGACCCCGACTTTAGCCAGAATTGCAGTAAGTGCCGCAAAAAAAGCTGAAAGCAGTGCATAGATAAACCAGCTCATGAATTTATTTTAACAAAAAGCAGTTATTATTTTATTAAGCTTTAAAAAAGAGTACCGAGCTGGATAAAAGTTTGAGCGCTAATATCGAACCAGAATGAAGGACCGCGTTCGCCACCTTCGGCGGTTGTATTTAAGATAAGCAGATTGGGAGCAGCCCAGCCGGTAATCTCTGTCAGAGCATACTGGGGATAATTTTGTGAAAACAGATCGTTCACGTCGATATTCTCAAGGTCACTGTCAGGTAGAGAGTCCGAAGCCGGAAGGACGAAATAGCTTTTCTTTTCCGGAGTACTTTCCATGACAAAAGCATACTTATTATCAGGAGACCAGCTGTTATCGGTATCATTTTTGGTATTGCAATGATTCCATTTTTGCGTGTGGCTGATGGTTTGCTGTATGAGCAAAAAGCCTCTATTGGTGGGGAAAATATTTTCAGAATGATAGCGTTGTGGGGATTATTTACAGCAATAGTATCTGTCGTTACTTTTTGGAAAAAGAGATTCCGAATGGTAAGTGTACTTCTAATATTATGCTGGTTGATAAGCATCGCTTTTTGGGCATTCTTATATCTAAAAGATCAATCTTCATTATCTTGTAAGAGATCAGCACCTTATCAGATAGATAGTGAGTTTAATCGAGTATTGGATTTAATTGCACAGCGACTAGATATTGAAAATAACTACGGAACTTTTTGGGGAAATGCATTTAATTACAGAAACTGTATTGATATTGAATATTCAGATATAAACAAAGATCTTGGTGCTGAGGGTCTGTTTTTTGCAGAAGATCCAAGTCTTCAGAAGCTTCAAGTATCAATAAATCCCGAATACAAAGAGTTTGATGATCTAACTATTGCCACAATCCTAGCACATGAATTAACTCATGTAGGACAATATATTTATGAAACCACCTCTAAAACAGAACTAAACTGTTTTTCAAGCGAAGCGGAAGCGTTTACTTCTCAAGCTATATTCCTGGCGCAACTTAAGCAAGAAGAAGTCAGATCAATATATGCTCGTATTCAACAAAATATTGAGGCAAATCCAGCGTTTCAGATATTACTTGATATAGATCAAGTCCAAGCAGAAGCATACAGTGCGTGCGACACATTGAAAACTGCAAACAATCTAACAACAAACCAGTTCAATGAGTGTGTTTGGACTGGAACAAAGAACAAGCTTGAACAGATAGTTATGAATGATGTGTATTATCAGGAACAGTGCAAACACAACGCATCATTAAATCAATGAAATCTTATAATGAATTTTTCTTTGAAAATCCATATCCTTACAAAAATGCCCAGGATCGGATAAAAGAAGATTCAAAGTTTCTTCAGAAGTTTCTCGGAAAAACCAAGAAACAAATAAAAATAGCATCTCAGTCCTATGTTGGTAACTCGATGGGATTACGTAACTTCTTATTCATTACGAGAAGTTATGAACATCTCAGAAAAGTTGAGTTATCAGAAAAAGCAACAACTCTTGCAGTTGCAATCATTCTCTTTGCTATTGATGCTGTGATGATGCATGTCTTAAAAGTTCCCAGATCGAAGAAAAGAAAACGACTATTGGATTATCATGAATATAGATTAAGACAATATTTTAGAAAATTCTTGATACGGGATGACAAGTTAATACTTCTAAATGCAATGGTCTTTGCTGCACAAGTAGCCAAATCTGTCCCAATGCATATTGGTAAAGATCGTCATATTATGTATCGCGGTATGCTGAATAAAAGTAAAGACTATGAACTTGAATATAACAAACGAGATTGGTGTACAGCAGAAGAATCAACAGATAATATTCATTGCCCCTGTATTAAATGGCTAGCTTCTGAAGATGATAATAAATTGAATTATTATCTTGGTCACTTAGCAAACCATCTTTATAAAATGAGGTGCAGCATCGTTCATGAGGGTATGGCGCCTCTTATATCGCACACAGAAGAAAAACCACCCAATTTTACTATCTGGGGAATGACAGTATCAGATGTATACTTTGACAGTAAATATTCAAGACATTACCACTATAGCAGTGCATTAAGCAGAAAAACACTTGAAAGAATATTTATCACTTCTTTGTGGACTGCTTTTGAAAACGGATACCCCAAATTGCCTGAATAACAACAAGTGTTGTTTAGGTGTGGATATAGATTCAGCTTGAGGCTGGAAAACACACCCAGTGTCATTTGGTGAGGTCTGGGCTACGTCTGGAATGGATATGCTAGCTTCAATAACTGACCTGGAAAGCGAATTGTTGAGGGTTTAGGGAACTGATAAAATAGAATTGATGAAAATAGCATCTTACAACATTTTAAGTGGTGGTTTTAATTCTTATAGTTACGACTCTTCATCACCTGAACGGCTAAGTATGTTGAAAACAGCAATAAAAGAGATTAATGCTGACTTCATTGGGCTAATTGATACTTTTAGATGGGATAAGCTATATAACAACGACCAATTGGCTGGGATGTTTTCTTATAAAAAAGCTTATTGCATAAACTTAAACGACAACCGCTTGAAAAAGAAAGGACACAATAACGGAATAACAGTCTTAACCAATTTACCTGTCCTGAAATTTGATACTATTACCATTCAAACGCGCGACGCAATAAAAACAACTCTTAAAATTAATGAAAGTGAAATGGATATATTCACAGTATATTTCGACGATTTAAGTGAAGATACAAGAAGAAGTCAAGCACAAGCTTTATTGACATACATTACTTTGAATAGACCAACTGTTGTGATGGGCGATTATAACACCATGGATATAGAAGATATTCCCAAAGCAAACCCTCTCATAGATGCATTAGGTAAAGAAAACCCTCAACTTTTTGAAAACTTATTACCTGTCTTAAATGAAATGAAGCGGGGGGAAGTAATAAAAACGCTTCGAAAGTATGGATTAAAAGATGCAGACATGAATAGAGAACCCACAGTGCCTACAAGTCTGTTTCCAGCAAAAGTAAACAAAGCTATTCTAAGAATAGATTATGCTTTTCATACAGATAATATTGACGTCCAAAACTTTAGCGTCTTAAAAGATTCATTGTTTGACCAAACATCAGATCATTATCCTATTGTCTTTGACGTTAAGATCAATAACTAACCTGAAAAGCATATTTTTGGGGATTTAGTGAATTGATAAAATAGGTTCTAACTGCGTTCACAGTGTGCAGCACGATTGGGGTCGGACGGCAGCAGTAATCACCGACCAGAAGATTACGGTTTATTCTATTAAGCGATGGTTTGTGATTACCCACTATGAGTCTCTTCGGTTCTAAGATTATC
The DNA here is from genome assembly GCA_001789645.1 of Candidatus Roizmanbacteria bacterium RIFCSPLOWO2_01_FULL_37_12. Classification (GTDB taxonomy): domain Bacteria; phylum Patescibacteriota; class Microgenomatia; order UBA1406; family GWC2-37-13; genus 2-01-FULL-40-13. The sequence continues at coordinate 12,302 of MGAG01000025.1, read as the reverse complement.
GAAGCTCATTAAATTATCCCCAAAGTTCCAAAAACAAGTCATTTATTTGTTGTCTACGGATTTTATTTCAAATCCTTTTTCATCTCTTCAAAGTCCTTCTTATTGATTTCTCCTTTAGCATAGCGCTCTTTAAGAATATCTAAGGGGGCTTTTTCCTTATTGCTTCCTTTTCCTTGAATTCCAAGATAACGGATAAGTGCAATTACTCCCAAAATAAGAATAGCCCAGAAAACAATCATAAAAAGCCAGCCAAAAAAACCAAATCCACCCCAACCCATCATATTATTCCAACCGCCATATCCCATCATCGGATTTCCACCTCCCTTCGTCCCACCGAATCCCGATGACAATCGGGAGAAGGCGGATCCCATCAACCCTTGTCCTCCAAAGCTTTGGTGAAGTAGGAACATCATTGGCATAAAACCCAACCCGCTTGAAGGAATTTGAGCTGAATTATCGCAACCGCTTATGCGTTTACCCATTACGACGTGCATCTGTTCTTCGCCTTCCTCACCCATCATGCCGATCATCATTTGGTTCATTGCGGCATGTCTTTGGGTATTGCCGATTGCTTTTCCCATAAAATACTCACCCAACGCTTGGTAATTTTCATCGGTGAGAGCGTTGCATTCAAGCTGTTTAGTTTGAAGTTTTTCCCAGATTGTTTTGCCTTCTGCTTCTTCTTTGGCGCTGTGATTATCAGAGGATACAGATGCCGGAGAAACGGTCCAATTGTTCATCATGCCTTGTGCATTTACGTAAGCGGGTTTAAATATTACTATAGTCAAAAAAAGCGTCATCAATAAAAGCTTTTTCATAGATTGTTTACCTTTAAAAAGTTACAACCTTATCACTTTCTACAATCAAACTATAAAAATCCTCAAGTTGCCCCATGGGACAGATCTTTGTGCTTTGTTGTTGTCTTAATTTCATACAGGTTCCGCAGGCTATGATTTTTGCTCTGTCTGCCTGGAGAAAACTATCAATCTGCTCTCTGATATTAAATTTCTCTGTACCGTATTTATCGTATTCGACGCCATCTCCAAGTAAGAATATACTTACCTCATCACCCTTTTTTAAGGCAAGGTTTGCAAGTCTTAACGCATTCCAGTTCGTTTCAGCGTTTTTTGTTGAAAGAATAACTGTCAGTTTCATACGATTTTTGCATCCGGAAATACTTTTTGGTATCCGGTAAATAAGTGGTGTATTAAATTATCGGTTTTCCTCAAAGAGGCAACTGCGTCTTTTAGAATTTCTCGCCCGTCTGTTGTGATTTTATACACTCTCTTATTTCGCCCTCCTTGCTTTTCATCCCATTTGGATGTTACCCATCCGTCCATCTCCATGCTTCGCAAAGTCCGATACAGATCTCCGATGTCTACCTTTTCGCCGCAATGTGTTGCTAAATCCGCAAGCAGTCCATAGCCGTGGGAGGGAGTTTTTGAAAGAAGAAGAAGAATACATGGCTCTATAAACCGTTCAACCGCACCGAACTCTCTTGAACGGAAATGGCGACTGCGAGTATTGTACATATATGTTAATATCATATATAATTTAATATTAATTGTAAAGAAGATTTTATGAGAATTTTTTATTCAATATTCCACTCCGGGAGTGTGTAAATGGCTAGACACCCCTGGGGTGAATGACTTTGTTGATACAGCCTAAAGTAGCTACTCTAAAAATCAGACTGGGTCTATGCAGCAACTACTTATATCTCTAAGGTGCTATGGACCTTCTTCACAATCTATATTTGACTTTATTTGACTTTGATTTTGTCTTCTAACGGAGTTGAGGTAAAAAAATATAATATTGGTAATTTCTTGCCTTAAATGCCAATCTAATCCCTTGTTGTGCTAAAATATGGGTAATGAAAGAAGAATCTAAAAAGTGGTTGAAAGTAGCCGAAGAAGATTTTGAAATGATGAATTTAGCCTGGAAAAATCATAAATACGCCCATACCATATTATTTGCCCAACAATCAGTGGAAAAGATAATTAAGACTTATATAATCGAGCACAGTAAAAAACCGCCAAGAAAAATACATGCAATCGAAGAATTAGTAAAAGATGCAAAAATTGATTTAAAAGAAATCGGGAATCCCGATGTTAAAAATTTATCTTTAGGTTTTGTCAGAGTCCGCTATCCGGATCTGAGTAAAAAGTATTTTGAATCCAGGAAAGATGTTGAAAAGTTATATATTATGGCGGAGAAAATATTCCTATGGATAAAACAAAAATTAAAAAAAATCTAAAAATATATGTCGACAGGCTAAAAAAAACTGTCGATCCGGAAAAAATTATTTTATTCGGATCATTTGCCAGTAATAAAGCAACTAAATGGAGTGATATAGATATTTTAGTGGTATCCGATTTCAAAAATATCCCTGAAAAAAAAAGGGATTATATTTTGTACGACTTAAGCTCGGGTTTAATCAAAAATAACGACTATCAGCCTTATGCAATCACTCCTGAAGAATATTCCGGTGCAAAATCATGGACCATTATTTCAGAGATTAAAAAGGATGGAGTAGTGCTTTACTCCAAAAATTAAATAACGCTTATTTACTAAAACTTCTCACGCGTACCGGATCTTCTTTACAATCCAAATTTGCCTCAGTTTTTCTTGTGGGTGAATGATGTTGTTAATATAATCTAAATCTGCATAACTATGTTAAAATATGATATTTATGACTGACATTGAATGTCCGTTAATGAAGCTTAATGAAGGAGATATGGTGGTAAATGCTTATAAGCCCCCTTTATTTTTAAACCCGGCTTCAGCTGATACATTTAGGACAAACTGCTCCCAATGTCCAACAGGATTTATGGACTTTACAGAATCCCAAGCTACGCCGCTTGCTGATGATACAACCAGATATCAGGCTGTAATCGAAACTGTTATAGCCGTAAAGGCATGTCCATCAATACCATCTTCACTTAATGGTATTGTTGTAGTTATAGAATAAGCTAATTTAATTACCACAGGTATAACGTATTATGGTTCGGCTCCGCGGAGTGAAATCCCGCTTTGCCAGATACTGTCCGGTATCTGGCTTCGTTAGGGACAGGGATGTTGGATTAATAATCTAAACTAATAACTCTGGAAATTAATTCTGGCTATTGTATCAATATATTTATACTTAACAAATCTGATAAGTCCGATTTTTAAGCCCCTTTATAAATAAAATGACAAAGGAAGTCTTTATTTCTTTGCCATACTTTATTTTCTTCCTCACAATAACCAAAACTCCTAAGCAGATTGACTACTTCACCGGCACTACTTCCAAACTTTCTTAAGTAATTTGTATGGATCTCAATAAAAATATGTTCAGGTTTATCGTTGCTCCGGAGTAATTTTTCCATACCCTTTAGTACTAATATTTATGCTCCTTCCACGTCAATTTTAATAATCGTCGGAGGCTGTACAATGCCTTGCTCAATTAATCCATCAAGGGTTTCCATCTGTACTAAAGCTGTGTCAACTAATCCGGTTGAAGTTTTTTTTAAGCTTGGGGTATGAATACCTTTACGGTCGAAATTCAATTTAACTGGTTTACTTTCATCCCCTAGGGCAAGGTCAAACACAGTTATACTTTCTTTGGCTGCAGGGTTTAACTCCAGGTTGTTTTTAATTAACGCTTGGCTTACCGGATCAGGATCAAAAGCAAAGACAGTCGCTCCCATTACTCCGGCAGGAATTGTAAATATTCCTTGAGCGCAGCCTACATCCGCAAAAATAGGACTAACTGATTGTCTTATTGTTTTCATTAAATCTTCTCCAAATGGTCTTTCAGCGTTATCAGCTAAAATTCTATAAATGCAACTTTTAGTCTGTAATCTGAAAGTAGCATTCATGCCCTCAAACTGAACCGAAATAATTTCACCTATTCTATTTTCCAATTTTGATCTTCCCAATAACTTTCTAGCCATTTTTTTAGCAGGTTCCGGCAAAATAACTCTCGCCATGCTTGCTAAGCTGTCAAATCTTGCTAATAAATGCCGATCCGGTATGTATTTTGGGAAAGGATTTTCATTTCGTCCTGTCATATCAATGTAATTGTATCATAACAGGTTTGTAATCAGTATAACCCCAGGGGTCATTCAATTTTATTCAGGATAAATTATTTGGATTGCTGTAAAAGTCTAGAACAATTTTCAAATGACACAAATTAACACCTTCCACCAATCTAATTACACCTCACAGGAGTAATGGACTATCTTTACAATCCAAATTTGACTTTGATTTTTGCTTCTGACAGAAATGGGGCGTAATAAAAATCTTTTATCTATAATTTAGATATGTGAAAACATTAACTGTACAGTACGATCAATCTTTAGTTGAAAAATGGAGAATCGGAAATCTATCAAGTAATTGGAAAAAAAAGTATCCGGATCTGTTTGATGCAGATGACTTGCGAATCGCATTAACTCAGCCTAGTTATCATTTTGCCGAGTGGATAGCTGCAATTTATTTTTATAAACAGGGATACAAAATTCTTGTTGAACAATATATCTATGCACCTCATGTCAGAAAACTGGCAATCATCAAAGAAAAATTAGGCGATAAGGGATTAGCATTTTTGCGCCGTAAGGAAATCGGTGGCAAAGTACAACCCCCTGATCTGTTTATCTACAATGAAAAGAAGTTTTTCTTTGCCGAGGTAAAGACCCCAAAGGACAGATTAAGAGAGTTACAAAAAAAGTTTTTTGAGGAAATTGAAAAATATTTTTCGACTACTGTAAAGATTGTAAACCTGATAAATAAATAACCGCTTATTTTTAGTAGAAAATTACTGCTTTATTGCCAGAACCTGGAGATGGCTGGTGAATTGTTGGGGATGTCCACCAGTGATTAGACACCCCTGGGGTGAATGATGTTGTTGATACGGTTCAAACTACTTAAAGTAACTTTTTAATTTCTTCCCACTCTTCTTTTGAAACTGGAAAGTTAGTTTGTTGGACGAATTTAAAAATACTTAAGTATTTTCACACCCTGGGGTGTGAAATTATTGTTAAGGTAATCTGAAGATAATTTTTTTGAGACGGAGATTAAATTTATTTAAAATACCTGACCATTTTCTGAAGGTCGGAAAGTCTGTTTCAATATCCAATCCCTGTCTTTTTTTCAGACGGTCATTCAACCAGAGAATCGGATAAGCCATGATTAGGATTACTCCTAGTGCCAGTGTTCCCGGATCTTTTGATGATATACAGAGTATAACGACACAGCTGTAAACAAGATTGCGGAAATCCTGTAAGGTAAACCCGCTATAGCTGATTGCAATATTTACTTTGAACATAAATATAATTTTCCATAATACTAAATTTATTTTTATAAAATAAGTTTCTTTATTTTTTCACATCTCAAGAGTGTGATTGATCGATTCTAATAACAATATTACAAGGACCTGCTTTAACTATTTCAAAAAACTATTGCTAAATACTATAGGTAATGTTATACTTCGTTGTCATGACGCGAACAGAAGGACACAGACCTCCAGAACATTTCAGGTTGTTAGAAAAAATTCAGCCGACAAAAGTAAAAAGAGCCGCCTATATTTCCCATAATCTTTGGCGAATTGTTAAAATGCATCAGATCTCTGCCAGCGAGACTCCGGAGAAGAAAGTTAAATTTAATGCAGAAAAGCCCTTAAATTTTAAAAATATTTATGATCGTTACACCTTTAATGCACTGAAAAAGCAGAACAACCAATCCTTAAGGAAAAATCAAGAAGGAGGGTATGTCGTTGATATTCTTGACGTAGATTTAAGTCACGTACCGGATAATATCAGGCAGGGAACATTTAAATCAACAAAAGCCGCATTAAAAGTAATCAAAAGCAGAGTCGATAACGTTAAAAAAAATATACATTCGAATGACTTAATTATGATTCTAAACAGACAAGAAATCCTGAAACAAATGTCTGCCGATGTAATTAAAATCCTGGATTTACTGCACAGAAAACAGGCAGGAGAAAAGTTATTAGATAGAGAAGAAGCAATATTTAGAAATAATTGGGTAACAGAAGGAGCTCTTTTAATTCATGGTGTTTGGGCAAAAGGTAACCCGGATCGGGAAGAATTAGCCGGGGAATTTTTCAAATTGGACGCTTTTGAACAAGAAAAGGATGTTGTGTTTATCGATGCTGCGATCAGGGCTGAATTTGAATCTACTATTTAAATATTTTTACACCCCAGAGGTGTTTTTACTTTTCTTTTTTTGGTACACGCTTCGACCTACTTGTGCAAATTTAAAAAAGATTCGTACAAAGGAGTAAATTGATTATGCTATGATTTTATTGTCATGAATAAATCTGTTGCAAAAATTGGCTATTGGTCGGCTTTATCAACAACTGTATTTGCAGTGATATACATAATTCCTCAGCTTGTGATCGGAATTGAAATGCCGGATTCGATGATTACTTTGGTTTTGATATTGACACCTTCATTGTTTCTTGCCCCATCATTTCTTGTCATGATGACAGCTATTCATTACTATGCCAATGAAGATAAAAAGATTTGGAGCCATATTGGAACTTTATTCGCCGTTGCCTATATGGTTTTTGTCAGCATTGTCTATTTTACCGTCTTAACAGTTACCATGCCTCACATGTTGCAGGGTGAAATTGAAGCAGTAGCCCTGCTTAAATATATACCCAAATCTTTTATGACCGGAATCGATGCCTTGGGGTATACCTCAATGAGCCTGGCTACTTTATTTGCCGCCTTTTCATTAAATAAGTCAAAACTTGAAGTATGGATAAAGCGGTTTTTTATCGCCAACGGAGTAATTGCCCCGATTATTTTATTAACCCAAGTTTATCCGATAATTGCCTATGCTGGTGCTTTATGGATAATTACGATGCCCATGTCTTCATTTTTGACAATGAAGTTGTTCAAGACATATATCAACAAATGAACAACAATAATAAAAGAATCAACAAAACAGGCAGGGCTAACACATTGAAATTCGACATTTTCGAATATTTTAATTTATGACGCTAGTAAATTTAGAACAATTCAGGTTGTTTATTCGGGTAAAGAAGCTCCGCATTTTTAAAAAATTCAGGAAATGATAAAGATTTTAATCTAATAGGTGATTCCGAAAACACAGATCAAGTTGCAGCTCAAAAAATAGGAATTGATTTTTATAAATACAAGCATGACAATGAACTAAATCAAAAAGTCTTTAAAATCTAATATGCAATTTAAATCACCTCGTTCTCTTTATAACCACATTTCTGAAAAATACTCTATTAATCGTGGAAAGGCATCAAATGATTTGACAGAACTTCCAGCTGCGCTTAACTTACTTGGAGATTTACAAAATAAAAAAGTGTTGGATATGGGATGTGGTTTAGGCAAACATGCTTACGAATTCATAAAAAGAGGAGCAAAAGTTACAGGGTACGATGCAAGCGAAAAAATGGTTGAATTAACAAAGAAATACTGTGGTGATAAGGGATCATTTTTTACTGACACACATGAAAAAGTTTCATTTAAACCTGAAAGTTTTGATTGTATAAATGCAAGTTACACCCTCGGATATTCAAATAAGCTTCCACTCATTTTTGAGAAAGTTAAAAAGTGGTTGAGACAGGACGGATTATTTACTTTTTCTATACCTCATCCTCTTTGGCTTCTTAAAAGAGTTGAAAATATGGATTATTCAAAGGCTCATAAAATTGAGATAAATATTGATGCTTATGGAATAGAAGTTTTCAACTACTACTATCCACTAGATTTCTACATTCAAATTATTAACGTTAATAACTTTAAACTTCTTAATATAATAGAAACAACAATTCCCAGAAGCTATAAAGGTAAACCAGAAGAAAAATATAGAATCCCGAATGCTTTAGTATTTAAACTTCAAAAAGTTAAATAAAAATTACTCATTTTTATGAAAAAAAGAGCAATTGTTAAAGAGCTTAAAGAAAAATATCCAAATAAAAATATTGTTCTTATTCCACCTGAAAATCCCTCCGAAATATTATGTGAGATTGATCCTACTTCTTTACATCCTGAAAAGAGTACAGTAATAGCAATTGTTGGAAAAGCCGCTGCTCACTACCACAAAAAATCCACAGAGATATATGAAGTTATTAGAGGAGTTTTGACAGTAAATAAAGAGGGCAAAAAATATATATTGAAAGAAAAGGAAAAAATAACTATAAATCCAGGTGAAGTTCACTATGCTGAAGGTAATGATGTTTGGTTTTATGCCTACTCAAGTCCTGGCTGGACATTTGAGGATCATAAACTTATTGATAAGTAGTTTTGATTTGTATAAAAGTACCTGACTTGTTCAACCAGTGCCAACAAGCTTATTCAGATTTTCAAGATAGGGTAAACACTGGTCAAATAAATATTTGTAAAAGTAAAATAAGCAGATTGCTGCCAAGAAGAATGCTGCCTTCAACTTTGGAAATGGTTTTCCGTGTCGTCATGAATATCAACAGCATTATACTCATAATAATCATTGCTGGAATTTCAAAATAAATCCACCTTTCAGATATTTTGATGGGAGATAAAAAGGCCAGAAACCCCATCGTTACTAATAGTGTAAAAATATTTGATCCGAGAGTCTCCGATACCGCAACGTCTCCCATTCCCTTTTTAGTGGCTTTATAAGCAGCTAAGATATTAGGTATAGAAGGTCCAATGGCACCAATTGTTAATCCAATTACAAGATCGTCAACGGAAAACTTACTAATTATTTCAATAATAGTGTTAGTAAAGAGTTGTGCTCCTAAAAGTAATAATCCTATTCCTAAGAAAAAAGAAAGCCAACCCGATCTTAACTTACCAATATCAAAACCCAAGAGTCTAAGTTTGATTTCAACTTCTTCATATTCTTTTTGTTTCTGTGGCCTGCTTGTCAATCTTTCTTGTAAAAAAACATTAATAACATAAGGTATAAACAACAACATAAAAGCAACGCCTTCAATCCGAGTTAATGAGCCGCTGGATGCAACTGCGAAAACTAAAATCGGGACAATAACAGAAAAAATACCATCACGAAGAATTACGTATGTATGGATTCTTAAAGGTTTTACTAATGCGGAAATCCCAGTCATTAGTCCTATATTGCAGATTATAGAACCCAAAGCGACTCCCAGACTTAAATTTGGATAGCCTTTTATTGCCCCATATCCTGCAACTAATACTTCGGGTAAACTAACTGCGATTGAAACTAGAATAAGTCCAACAGATACTCCGGATACGCCTAATTTTCTGGCAATAGGTATTAGCGAATCGGTGAACCAATCGGAGCCTTTGCCTATTGCAAGTGTACCTATAAGAAGGGAGATCGTTATAATGACTAAATCCATTCAATAATTATAGCTAAAATAAAGTGTTTAAAAAATCAAATTAAACTTTATTAAAGTTTAAAAAGATATTTTTAGGTAAAATAAAAGTTGGATGAGTGTAAATAAATTGTTTTTGGATTTGTTTTTTATAGAAGTTGTAGACAAAGTTTAATAGTGTCAGCACGCTTTGGGTCAGACGGCACCACAAAGCTCCAGCCAGAAGAGTGCGATTTAATCGACTAAGCGATGGTTTGAGACATTTATATTTAATCTTTTTTTTCGATAATTTCTCCTTCCTGTATTTTATCTTTATCAATGAAGAAAGAAGTTTTATGTTTCTTTTTTTTGTTTCGTGATTTAAGTAAATAGAAAATAAGAAATGGCAATAAAGACAACACTATTTTTCTAATAAGTTGAATTGAAATCATTATTATTTCCTTCTTAAAATTTCGCCTAATCGTTTTATTGCTTCGCCATAGCGCGACCAATCACCCTCTGTTTGAGCGTGAATTGCCTCATCATAAGCTTCTTGAGCTTGTTTGAAAGGTTCAGTTTCAGCAGTCTTTTTTTCTCTTGTTGCTGTAGACTCAAGGGAGGCGGGTAATTCTTCATCCCTTGTTAGACCAAAGATTTTAGCGAGGGCTTCCTCCAATGTTACTTCCATGGAAATCTTGTTTTCATAGGCGACTATCACCCGTTTGAGTTCGGGTATTTTTCCTGTTTCCGCTTTAAGGTATAATGGCCGAACATAAATAAGCGATTCTTCGATTGGAATGACAAGGAGCGGTCCTTGAATAACTTGTGATCCTCTCTGATCCCATAAAGAAATTTGTCTACTGACTTCGGCATCCTGATTGATGCGGCTGATTACCTGCTTTGGGCCAAAAATAAGTTTTTGTTTGGGAAAACGGTAGGCTATAAGTTTTCCGTAACTGTCTCCGTCGTTTCTTGCCACCATCCAAGCGGAAAGGTTATCTTTATTGCGAGGAGTAAAGGGAAGCATTAAGATATATTCTTCTTTCTTTTCGCCCGGCAGTTTCATAATCATATGGCGAGGACCCATTTGTTGTACCGCATCGGTGGCTTCCTCATTTTGTCCCTCACTGATTGTTGGTATTTCCCATTGATCTTCTTTATTGTAAAAAATCTGCGGGTTATCCATGTGATAAGTGGTATAGATATTTGTTTGAAGGCTAAAAATGTCCTCCGGATAACGAAGATGGGAAAAAAGACTTTTTGGCATTTTAGTAAGAGGTTGAAAAAGATGAGGAAAGATTTTAGCATAAGTTCTTATAATAGGATCTTTTAAATCTGTTTGATAAAAGACGATTGATCCTTCATAAGCGTCAATAACAATCTTTACCGCATTTCTGATGTAGTTGACACTTCCTTCGTTAAGAGATTGCGGTTGAGAGTAGGGATAGTTACTGGTTTTTGTATACCCATCATAGATCCAGTAAATTCTGTTATCGGCAACTACAGCGTATGGGTCGCTGTCCAGAGTAAGAAATGGGACAATCTTTTCAACTCGTTCTTTGATGTTGCGGTAATAGAGAATGCGACTGTCAGTCGTAATATCGTTTGATAAAAATAATTTAAGGGATCTAAATCTAATCGCAAAAAACAGTCGCTTAAGAAGCGAGTTTATCTCTACTCCTCCTTTACCTTGATAGCTGGTGTAGACGTTCTCTTCTCCTTTGGGATAGTCAAACTCTTTGGATTTAGTTTTGACAATTACATAGTCATTAGTGAGTTCGCCAAAGTATATTTCCGGTCTGCCGACGGCAAGTTGCTTAACTTCTGATTTTGGAGGTAGATCTTTGACGAACAATACCGGAAGTCCTTCTGCAGTCACTTGATTCACCGGTCCTCCCGCAATTCCGTATCCATGAGTGAAAGTGAGTTTTTCATTAATCCAGCTTCTATTGGGGAGACTCTCTGATGCTAACTCTCTTGGTGAAAGCATGATTTGGCGGATTTCATCATTAATTAAATATCGGTCATTGTCAACAGAGACAAATTCATAATAGGTTCTTATTTCCTGAATTTGGGAAAAGGTAGAAAGAAGCTGTTCTCGATCCCAAAGTCGTACGTTTTTAACCGTCAGATTATTTGAAGCAATATTATCTGATGTTAATGACTTATCTGCCGAGATTTCCCGTTCCTCTATTTTATCCAATCCATATGCTTTACGTGTGGCGGCGATATTATGTTTAATAAATGGCGTCTCTTTAACTAATTCATTAGGAGCTACAATCAGTTTTTGGAAAAGTGACGGAATTATCGCGGAGACAATTCCAATAATAGCATAAAGAGAAATTGCTGTAATAAGCGGCGCGAGTTTCCCGCTTATGCCCCAAAACAGAATTAAAATAGCGATTAAAACGGTAAGGCCAATTGAAATTTTTAAAATAGGAACCATAATGGCTACATCAGTATAGGCGGCTCCAAATATTGAACCGCTTTGGCTAGAAAGAAGTTTGAATAAGGAAAGATAGGTAGCAAAAGCGGCTGTTAGCAAAAAAAGAAAAAGCAGGATGCTAAGATGTAGTTGTGCTTTGGGTTCTGTTTTCCCTTTGTAAGAAAGTTTTAAACCAGGAATCTCAAATTTAGACAGAAAATCTGTCAGGTTAAGGCTGCCTTTGAGAATATATATGATTCCACTGCTGATAAGCGAAATAAGGATAAGCATTTTTAGAATGCCCAGTCCTATATTAAAAACAGGAAGTGAAAAGATATAAAAGGCAATGTCTTTTTTAAAAATAGGGTCAGATTCTCCAAAAGGGGTGGATGAGAGGAACTTGAGGATCTCGTGCCAGTTTACTGCGGTAACCAGTCCAAGGATTAGAGATAGAATAATGCTTGAAACTATGCCTAATTTTTTTAGTATTCGGCTGTCAAGGCTTACCGGTTGACCAAGTAATGCCGCAGGTAAAAGAGCTACCCATGAAGTCTTTGATCGAACGGAAATAAGAAAATTAATAAG
>MGAG01000024.1 GCA_001789645.1 Candidatus Roizmanbacteria bacterium RIFCSPLOWO2_01_FULL_37_12 | reverse complement strand
CATCTAAGACTCTTACGTACACGTTACGTTAGTTATATCTTAAACATAACTAACGATTTTTGGCGTTTTTTAGTTTTTAGTCATCCACAGGCCCTATTGTGCTTTTTTAAAAAATATATGTTACGATTAAGTTAATGGATTTTGGGGCGTTAAGAGAAGTAGCCGGAAAAACTTTAGCTGTAAGGCAAGTTACACGCGGATTAAAACGCGGTATAGATGCCGGACAACGCCGCCGCAGAAAAGTTAGAAAATTAAATCGCAAATACAAAAGTTTTATGGGTTTATAATGGCTTATAATCAGAAGAGAAAGAATTATTTTATATAATGATGTTATTTTTTGAAGAAAAAAGAGCGGCAAAAAAAATGGGATTGAAAAAATATAAAAGGTTTTTAAGGGCGAAACGTAGCACAAGAAAAATTTATCGGTCTATTAAAAAAAGTAGTAAGCACGATATGCTAGGTTCATTTGGTTTATGAAAAATAAAATTATCGGCATAGCGTTAGGTTTTGGTGTAGGAACATTTTTATTTGCCGGAACAAGTTTAGCGGCCAGTTATGATATTAACCCTTGGAACGAATTAGACGAGCTAATATCTCCGGTAACAGTTTCCATAAGTGAGGATAGAAGTGAATTGACAGAGGGTTACTATTGGGGCGTAAGTTTTATATCTGATGCTCAAAATATCTACGATAGGCGAAAATGTACGTTGATAGAATTTCCGGCAAATCCATTTAGTCCTGTTACAAATGATATAACTTTTACAGGCCTATTCGGTTCTTACACTGTTTTAAATTTACATATTGATGAGTCGTTAAAAGGTTGCGAAAGCGGTACACCGCAAGAGCTAGTTTTGTTAGATGATTCTTTTACTTATACTATAACAAACGCTATTATCGGTGGTAGTGAGGGGGTGTTACTAGCGGGCATCAATAACTTATCCGGTTCAATAAAAGGTTTTCTTTTGATAATTTTACCGGTATTTATAATTTTAGGTTTCTTATGGTTCGGATATTTATTTTTACAAAGTAGAAAATGATTATAAATCAACAAACATTAGGTAGTTATTGCCGGACAGAAAACGTATATTTAACCGGTGCGGCAAGCCACGATATAGCAAATTTTGAAACCCTTTGTTACAATTCGGCTACTTCTTTCGCAATTATTTTCGGAGCTGGAATCGGTTTAATAATATTGGCCGCGTGGCTATCAAGGCTATTTAAATAAAATTATATGAACGATAACCTAATTTTATATTATGATTTTTTCTTAGGGATGTTTCGCTGGGTAGTTTATATTGGCGGTGCTTTTATTGTACTGGGAATAATAATTAAAGGTTTAATTTGGGTTAGAAAATTATAATATGACTAACTTTCTATTGAGCGAGCCGGATATAATTCAAGTGTTAGTTTGGTTTATGAGTTCTGCGGTAATTTCGGCGATATGTATCGGGATAGCGAGGAGAGTGTTTAATAAGTGATTATGGTAAAATATAATCAACAGGGAATAGTCGGCCCTAAGCAATTAAAAATAAACAAATGGTTTATTCAGATGTAACACCGGTATTGACCGCGGGCGTAACAACCCTAACGGACACTATCGTTGGTATTCTCCCTATTCTATTGCCGGTGGCGATAGTCTTGGGTTTTTTCTGGATGGGATACAGGTTTTTATCTCACAGGGGCTAGGAACTCAACGCAGATGGGGTGGTATGGTTTCAAGTTAAATCTGCGTTTAGCTTTTAGGGTTCAATTCCCTATCACTCCATAATGAAAAAAGCAAATTTATTATTTTTAATTATTTTATTCGGTGGGTTTTTACTTCACGGAGTTGTTAAAGCCGAAACAATAGCCCAATATAACGGCAACACTCCTACCGCCGATAGTTGGGGAATAGCGAAACAAAACTTAGGGCCTAATGTTACTTTTGATAATATTAGTAGCATAAAGTTAAAGATAAAGTCGGATTCAGTAGGACAAGGAGTCCATAACTTACAAATAACTTGGGAAGATGGCGGCGGGTGTACTGCCGGTGCTACATCAGATAGCATACCTTTTGACTACGACATAACAACGCCGCAAGTAGTTACTTTTACTTTTAACGATAACCCTAGTAGTGATATATCCGGCAGTAATTGTATTTTTAGAACTAACGCGGACAGTTCTAGTTACAGGCATTTCTTTTATGGGGTGGATGAAGATTTATACACAAACGGTGATGCCCTCTTTTGTACGACAAGTTGCGAAAGTGATGATGATGTTATTGATGCCTATTTTATTATAGGGCAGGATGAAAGTGATATAAGCATTACAGGGCCGTTACATAACAGTATCGTACAGGATTTCGGGAGTTGGGGCGTTAGTGTTTTATCAGAAAATAGCGATGCTTGGGCCTGTATAATTTATGATAACGAACAAGACGGAGTAATAAATTATTTAGCAAGTTTCACATATAAGGATTGTATTTTTATAGGGGTGAATGGAGGTAGTAGCACACTAATACCTAAAAGCGTTTTAATGAACTCTAGTCCTAGCCACTGGGAGGCTATCGCGGAAATTGTGGGCAGTGATGGTTTTGGAAGTTTCAATCTAGGGGCGGTGTACACTTTTTCAGATATTATCCGGTTTAGCATCACTCCTTACATTACCGGTACACTCAACCCTAACCTACCTACCGCAGACGATTTAGACCCATCTATTGAAGGTAGTTTTTGGTTTATTGATTGTAGCGGGTATAGTGCTTCTTACTTTGACGGCTTTTGGTTTGCTAGTGATGCTGGCGGGCATTTCTTTTGTGATTTACAGGCCGGTTTGAGAAGTTTGGTTTATAATCTCATTTTCCCTCACGATTTTAGTACCACGGCATTAAGTAACTCCATAATTTATTTACAACACGGATTTCCATTTAATATAGTTACCGGCATAAAGGATGCTATTATAGCCGCAAGCGAAGAAACATTAACGCCGGAAAACTTAGAGAGTGATGCTGTTTTCTTTGGTAGCTCAGTTACAGTATTGACTCCTACTTCTTTAGAAGATGTTATAGGCGAAGACAAAAAGGATTCTATTTTTAGTACAATAGTTAATTTCGCTTGGGTCGGGGCGGCATATATAATGTGGGTTACTATTTTTTAAATGATTGTAGATATTTTATTGATAGTAGTAGTGTCTTTTCTAAGTTTAATTGGTGGGCTTTTAAATTTACTTGCTTTTGTTATACCGGAAGAAATACAGTTATCTCTAATTGACATACTGTCAAATTTAAAATTCTTTATGGGGATATTGCCGGTAGTTGAACTACTTAACGTATTAGCGACAATTTTGACGTTCTTGGGGTTGTGGTACTTAGTAAAAAGTTTATTAAAGATTTGGGCCGGAGTACCGATGGTAGGCAAGAAGATAGCGGTAAAATAAAAAGATGTTTTTTAACGCAGATTATCAAGGCTTAAAGATTTTCCTATTTTACGGAAAAAAGGGTTCGGGCAAATCTTTATATCAAAGCTACTTGGTTTTAAAACTTCTCAAAAGTTATTATAAAATTGAGAAAAAATATCCATCCTTACCGCACCGGAAGTTTTATATAAATCAACCTTTATCTGAGGAATTTGAGAAAAAAGAACTCAATAAACATTTTGAATACTTTACGAGTCCCGAACAATTATATGCGGTTAGGGATAGTGATATTTTATGGGATGAAATAGGGAAAGATTTACCGGCAGGAAGTTGGAACGATACGCCGAAAGAGTTGAAACAGGTATTCTCACACTTACGAAAAAGAGGAAACCGGATTTTTGCTAATACGCAGGTTTATGAAGATATTGATATATCTTTCCGTAGGCAAATAGATGCCGCTTGGAGAATTAAAAAAATGTTTGGTAATAGGGATATATCGGCAACCTTGCCGCCGCCTAAAAGAGTTTGGGGAGTTATTAAATTGAGGCATTTTGACCCGATGGCCCTAGAGAGTATCAGAGATGAGCTAGTCAGGGCCGAATTAGAGGAAACCGGTTTTCCTAAGTTTATTTTTATCCGTAGGAAGTTAGTCAACCTTTACGACACTACCGCAGAGCTACCGCCTTATCAACCTAATAAACTACGCGAGGTAGTTATGACGTGTAGGGAAGGCGAAAAATGTTTAACGCCACACAAAGACGGAACGCCGCATAGAGTTGTTAAACACGTTTCGGCCTAATGAAGATATTGTTTTTGACACTCCTAATTCTGCTTTCACTTCATTATTTGAATTACGAGTATAGAGTTAGGCCGGCTACTGAATACGCTTTGAGTTTGCCGTCAATCCAGTATGTTACCGGATGTCAAAACGATATTTTCAATCACGACACCGGAGAGTTAATTTATAGGCCGCCGCTAGGAGTTAATAATGGTAATTGTCTAACCGTACCTAATCCGTGGCTACCGCAAAACATAATAACGCATACGGCGTGGGAACAAGTGCGGGTAGAGGGCTTTGGTTACAAAGTTATTAGTTTAATGATTATTCTTATTTGGTTAGTGGCCGCGTGGCCCGTTTGGTTGCCGGTGGTTATTACTTTTATGTGGTTTAATGAAAGGATTGACAAATCCCCTGTCCCATAGTATGATGGGGAGAATATGAGAGAAGATAAAAAAGCCGGAAAAGTGAGCGAGGCATTTCTGCTTTCAGAGGCTATCAAGCAAATAGAAAAAGAGGCTAAACAGAAACGCAACAAAATAGTGATTTGTAAAGCCCCTTATTTTGGCCGGTTTAGGTGGGATTTTTTCGGTGTTTTTGACTTAATTGTAATTACAAATTATCCGTTCAATAGTTACCGGCAATCAGATGAGGTGGATGCTACCACGGAGTTTATACAAGTAACTACAAAACATCACTTATCTGACCGCCGGAAGAAGATACTAAACTTTTTTCAAGATGCCGGATGTTATATCCCTCACGCCTCAATTTGGGCATACGATAAAGTAACCGGAGAATTTAAAATAGAAAAAGTTACTAAATAAAATGATATTAAGTAGAAAAACACACGGTTATGTTATGCCCCTTAAAGTTTATCGGATGAGGAAAGCGATAAACAATTTAGAAAAGCACCGGTTGGCTAAGATTGCGGCAGAGAAAGGCATCAGGAAATGGACAAAAAAGGTTAAGTATTATTTAAAAACGCAGAAATGAATACAACAAAATTCGTATTTTATGATTGGGATAAATATAAAGAGTTAGAGGGTACTTTTACGGCCCAATATCGCGGAGTTGGAAAATGGAGAAAAAATGTTTTTGAAATAAAACTGGATGTGGGGGCGGTGGTACACTGTTGGGCTAACGCCGCACTTTATAGGGCCTTGTCCGGCGTACCGTTTGGAACGAAAGTTAAAATAAAATACTTGGGGTTAGAAGTTATGGAAAACGGCAGAGCATTTCATAATTACGAAGTGGACTATTTAGGTTATCAAAAGCCGGAAAAGATAAAAAAGAAAAAGGTAAAATGATAAAATACTTTAAAAGAAAAAACAGGTTAATGGAGTTATACGCACTCCAAGTTTGGTTAGAACTACTTTAAAATGTTATTTAAAAGATATAATACAACCGAAAAAAGAATAAACTTAATAGAAAAAATATTGGTTATAAATTATTTATTAACATTTTTATGGTTAATA
>MGAG01000023.1:25446-47323 GCA_001789645.1 Candidatus Roizmanbacteria bacterium RIFCSPLOWO2_01_FULL_37_12 | reverse complement strand
AGCGGTACGTGAGCTGGGTTCAGAACGTCGTGAGACAGTTCGGACTCTATCCGGTGTAGGCGTATAGAATTTTGCAGAGAATCTTCTACAGTACGAGAGGACCTAGAAGAAGAGATCCCTGGTCTACCGGTTGTTCTAATCGAGCATCGCCGGGTAGCTATATCTCTAATTGATAAACACTGAATGCATATCAAGTGTGAAGCAAACTCTAAGATTAAAATTCCCTATAGCTTTCCCGAAGAATACGGGATTAATAGGCGTCAGGCGTAAGCTTCGTAAGGAGTTTAACCGAGACGTACTAAGTAGCAATCTCCCATCATTTTTGTTAATAAAAAAATTAGCCAGTTAGTTTTATGTATATTTTGGCGGTTGATTCCGGATTAGAGAAAACCGGTTTTTCTGTCTTCAAGAAAACAAATAAGAACTTTACTTTTATCACCTCGGGACTTATTAGAACTAGTCCGAAAAAGAAATTAGAACATAGAGTGGAAGAGATCTATAACGGATTAAACGACGTGATAATCGAATATAAACCTGCAAAACTAATTCTTGAGACGCTATTATTCTTTAAAAATCATAAAACGGCTATCACAGTAGCTCAAACTCAGGGTTCAATTATTTTACTAGCTTCTCAAAATCATCTATCATTGGAATTTCTGGCACCGCTCCAGATAAAACTAGCGGTAACTGGTTACGGACTTTCGGATAAAAAGGCCGTACGCAAAATGCTTGAGTTATCCTTAAAAATAAATAAAAAAATTCAGGAAGACGACGAGTTTGATGCTATTGCTTGCGGTCTGGCATATTGTTATCTGAATAAGTAATCAGTCTATTAACTACTAGCTACTTAGAGATAAATACTTTATACTATTCCAATGACACCGGTTATTCTCATAGTTTTAGACGGATTTGGAGTTGCACCGCACGGTCCAGGTAACGCGATTTATCTGGCAAATCCGGCAAATATCAATTCTTATCTTTATAGTTATCCTAACACTACTTTGAAGGCGTCCGGATCTGCTGTAGGACTTCCTTCTGATGAAGTGGGGAATACGGAAGTCGGACACCTTAATCTCGGCGCGGGAAGAATAGTCTATCAGGATCTGCCTCGAATCAATATGGCTGTCGCGGACGGAAGTTTTTATAAAAATAATATATTTTTAGGCACAATTGATCACCTAAAAAAAAATGCTAGCAATCTGCATATTCTTGGACTGATCGGTGAGGGTGCCGTTCATTCCAGCACGGATCATCTTTTTGCGCTTCTCTATTTTCTCAAAGAGCAAAATACTAAAAATGTATATCTGCATTTTATCACGGATGGTCGCGATTCACCGCCTAAATCGGCCATAAATACTCTAAAAAATGTCCAAGAAAAAATTGAAACTCTGCAAGTTGGAACGATTAGTTCTATTATGGGACGATATTATGCTATGGATCGTGACCGAAGGTGGGAACGAACACAGAAAGCCTACGATTGTTTAACTAAAGGTTCACTCAATAAATCACAGTCTGTTATTGCCGTATTGGAGGAATCTTACAGACAGGGAAAAACAGACGAGTTTATCGAACCGACCAATATTGTCTCTTCAACAATGGAACCAGTCGCCCTAATTAAGGATAACGACGCGGTCATTTTTTTTAATTATCGTATCGATCGCCCACGTCAACTAACCAAAGCCTTTGTCCTGCCAAATTTCGAGCAGGATGCTAATAAAACTATCTCATTTGATCCATATGCGGTTAAATATGAAAAAACTCATCTTTCTAAGGATAAAACAGTTAGCCCTCCCTTTCAACGCGGTTCTAGACTGAATAATCTTTATTTTGTCACGATGACAGAGTATGAAAAAAATCTACCCACCTATGTAGCTTTTCCTCCGATTCGTGTTCATAATCCTATCGGCAAGGTTATTTCCGAAGCCGGTTTTAATCAACTTAGGATGTCGGAGTCGGAAAAAGAAAGGTTTGTCACATTTTATTTTGATGGTCAAAATGAAACAACATTTATTGGTGAGGAAAAAATGATCATTCCCTCTCCCAAAATTCCGACCTACGACTTGAAGCCTGAGATGTCCGCCCATGAGTTAACCGATTCTTTAATTGGTAAAATGCGCGAAAAGAAATATCACTTTATTCTTGTTAATTTTGCCAATCCAGACATGGTAGGACATACGGGAAATATCGAAGCTACTATAAAAGCTATAAAAACAGTCAACGAATGCATGGAAAAAATAGTCCAAGAAAGCGAAAGATTAGATTATAACATACTAATTACAGCCGATCATGGTAATGCCGAACAGAAAATTAATCCGGTAACCGGTGAAATTTCAACAGAACATACCGATAATCCCGTTCCATTTATCGCCATAGGTAATAAATTTCATGGTAGATTTATTAAATTACAGACCGGAATTTTGGCCGATATTGCACCTACAATATTATCTTTACTTGAGCTGCCTAAACCTCAAGATATGACGGGAAGGAATTTACTCGAAGAGGTCCGTTAGTTTGCCCCAATTATTGAAAGAATTTTAGCTGCGTATCTTGAACCTTTTTCCATCGACTTTTCAATGTTTCGGGAACGAAAAAATTCGGATATAAATCCAGCGGTATAACCGTCGCCGGCTCCTGTTGCATCAATTATTTTATCCACTTCGACAGCTTTTTGATGATAGACTTTTCCGCCCATATAACCATAACTCCCATTTTTACCTTCGGTAATAATCACTGTTTTATCTTCCAGATCGCGGAAATACCATCTGACAACATTTTCATGAAAGTGAATATCTTTATACTGTGCTTTTACAAGTTCCGCAAACTCATGCCCATTTACAATCAACACGTCAATTTTGCTTAAAAAATGTTTAACCTGTACTTTTGACCTTCGGCAATCTTTGACGCCTAAATTAACGACAGTAATGATGTTATTTTTTTTACATAAATTAAGAGTTACCTCACGTTCTGTCAAAGATACATCCGGCAGATTACCCATATAAACGACCTTTGCTTCAATCAGATTATTAATTGAGCTGGCCTTACGCAAAATATTTTTGTGAGGAGTAGAGTAGTGGATAATAGATCTTTCTCCCTTTTCCGAAAGCAAAATGCTCGAGATATTATAATAATCATTTTCTATAAAACAAAGTTTACTTGATACCTGCTTTGCTTCCAATAATTGCAGAATCATTTTTTTAAAGGGGTTATTACCGATTGTACCCATCACGGCAGATTTAATTCCTTCCTTTGCGACTCCAATTGCGACGTTGACGCCGCCTCCACCAATACCCGTATGGAACTGGTCAACAAAATATTTACCACCTATTGCCAACTGAAATCTATCTTTTTCAAAAGTGAGCGAACTACCTTTAAAGTAAAGATCGATACTGATGTTACCTATTGAAATCAAATCAAACATACGATAATATTAAACTTTATATAGATGGTTTTCAACGAATTAGTGAGACAAAATATAAATCCCGAGTCATTAACTATTTTGAGCTCTATTGCAGCATTCGCTCTTGCCAAGTTTACTGACCAACAAATTAAGGATGAAAAAAGTCTAATAAATCGATGGACAATGAAAATTCATAACTTAACAGATACAATTAATACATTAATATTAAAAATCGCAACCACTAAAAGAGATAATCAAAAAATATACCAAGCTAAAAAAGCTAGGATTAATTCACATAATAGACTATCTGGTTATTTAAAGAAAATACATGATAAGAATAGGCACATGACAAGATAAAAAGTAATTTAGTCCCTACTTATTTGCTTTGTTTTATATTCTTCCAATCTATTATTTATTTCAGGAAAGTTTGAGACAGAATATTTGGAGAAAAAATAATTTACGGCTTTTTTGGATTTATCGATCAGTTCAAAATCGGAAAGGGAAGCGACTTTAAGATCTAAATAACCGTGTTGACGAGCACCAAATATTTCGCCTGGTCCTCTAAGTTTGAGATCGTGTTCTGCAACCTGCATGCCATTTTGAGTCCGAGTAAATAATTGAAGACGCTCTGTTATTTTTTCATTGGCATTTTCTGTATAAAGCAAACAATAGGATTGTTTATCTCCTCTGCCAACTCTGCCTCTTAGTTGATGAAGTTGCGCCAGACCAAAGCGCTCCGCTCCCTCGATCATGATGATCGTAGCGTTTGCAATATCAATTCCAACCTCAACGACTGAAGTGGCAACCAGAATATCAAGTTTTTTATCTTTGAAATCCTGCATGATTTTTTCTTTTTCTTTTGTCTTTACTTTTCCATGCAGTAGGCCTAATTTAAACTCAGAAAAAATATCTTTTTTTAGCCTCTCAAATTCCTTTGTGACAGCTTTGATAGTTTTCATTGTTTCAACTTCGGATTCCTCTATTAAAGGACAGATAATAAATACCTGTATTTTTTCCTCTTTTATCTTCTTTTTAATCCATTCGTACCCTGATTTGCGTTTTTCCTTGGGAACCAGAAAAGTTTTGACTTGTAATCTCCCTTTGGGCATCTCATCTATTACCGACAAATCCAATTCTCCGAATATAGTTAGGGCGACTGTTCTTGGAATAGGAGTAGCTGTCATAGTAAGTAAATGAGGGTTAATACCTTTTTCTTTGAGCTGCGCTCTCTGAACTACTCCAAATCTATGTTGCTCGTCAACAATTACCAAACCGACACGATCAAATTTCAGTTTTTTTGTAATTAGAGCATGTGTACCCACAATAATATCAAAGTCATCACTGGTACGTTTTTGCAACGGCCGTTGCATAGACGTACCTATTTTTTTAGAACCGGTTTGTAATCCAACTGAAGGTAAAGTTTCTATAGGCTTCAGGACAGTATTTCCTACCCCAGAGGTTGGAAAGAGCGAGCTAAGGGTCTGAAAATGCTGGTTTGCTAAAATTTCGGTGGGCGCCATGAATAACGATTGATAGCCGTTGAGATAAGTTAAATAGCAGGCAATGGCTGCAACTACTGTTTTTCCGGAACCGACATCCCCTTCTAGAAACCTGTTCATGGGTTTACTTTGTTTTAAATCTAAGAGAATTTCGTTGACAACTCTTTTTTGGGCTGATGTTAATTTAAATGGCAAATTTGAAATAAATCTCTGAAATAAATCATATTTTTCTTTATCAACTACAAAGGCGTTTCCAACGTGTTCGTTTTCCCATTCTTTTCTTACAATCTGCGCAGATAACTGAATAGTAAATAGTTCGTCAAATGCCAATCTTTCCCTGGATTTTCGCGCATTTTCCAGATTTGTTGGAAAATGTATTTGTTTATAAGCGTCTATTTCTTTAGGAAGATTGTTGAAAGAAATAATTTCAGGCGGTAAAATTTCAGGAATACTGTCTTGCGTCCGACTGACGTTAAGATGCATAATGAGTCGAAATATTTTTTCTCTTAATAGTCTGGAAGAAAGACCGTTTTTTTCCGAATAAACAGGAATAATCCGAGCAGTGTGAATAAATTGTTGGTTTAGATTCTCGTCTGAGAGAATTTCATACTCACGTGGTTCAAAACTTTTAGTATTGCCAAAAAATTTTACTTCGCCTGCCACTGAAAGTGACATTCCTTCTCTTAAAATGCGTAAAAGATAAGATTGGTTAAACCAATTTACATCAATCTTTCCGGAACTGTCCGAAATGCTGATTTTTTGCAGATTAAAACCTTTTTTCGTAAAGGCATTGCTAACTTTTAATATTTTTCCTTTTATTGTGGCAATTTCACCAACTTGAAGCCTATCAATGGGTGATATTAACGAATAGTTTTCATAACGGAACGGGAAATAATTTAATAACTCCCAAAAATTGTTAATACCAATGGACTTCAATCGACGCTTTGTTGCAGAACTTGTTAATGGAATATTTTCGATGGGAGTGTTAAGTAACATAAAATAGTTACTCTAGCAAAAAATTATTTATCTTAAAAAAAATACGGGCGCAAGTGACGACAGTATTAATAGTATCGAAGAAACAACAATTATTATTTTCCAGATAAACTCCTTTTTAAATTTAAATATTCTTCGTATTTTCATATTTGTTATACTTAAGCAATGTATCGCTTCAAAGACCTGTCTATCAGAAAACAGTATACAAAACAAAAGATAGTTGTTGCTGTTTTAATAATTATAACAGGAATTATTCTAACGGGATTTATTTTTACATTTCTTCTTTTTGCTTGGTATGCGCGCAACCTGCCTTCTCCAAGCAAACTTGCCCAGGTTACCGGAAATTCCACTATTTTTTTGGATCGCGACGATAAAGTACTTTTTGATATGTATAAAGATAAGAATCGTTTTCCGATAACACTTAAGCAAATTTCTAACGATTTGAAGGATGCAACAATTGCAATAGAAGACAAAAATTTCTATAAACACAAAGGTATATCGGAAACGGGTATTATAAGAGCATTTTTAAGCATTCTCTTCCGCCGGGGATTTCAGGGTGGATCAACCATAACACAACAGCTTATAAAAAACGTACTGCTTGACTCAAGAAGGACGGCTTCAAGAAAAATAAAAGAAATAATTTTGGCGTATGAAGTTGAAAGAAAGTACTCAAAAGACGAAATTTTGCTGATGTATCTTAATGAAGCTCCTTACGGAGGAAATTTTTGGGGGGTCGGATCTGCATCAAAAGGTTATTTTGGTAAAGATCCGAAAAATCTAAGTTTGATTGAATCAGCTTTTCTGGCCGGACTTCCGCAAAGTCCAAGTATCTATTCTCCGTTTATTGGTGAACACGATAGCTGGAAACAGAGAACCAAAGACGTCCTTAGGCGGATGAAAGAAGATAAATATATCGATACGAACGAGATAAATAATGCCTTGAAGCAGTTAGATTCGCTTAAATTTACCACTCCAAAACTGGCGATAGAAGCACCTCACTTTGTTTTTTATGTCCGTGATCAGATCGAAAAAGAATACGGAACTAAACTACTTGA
Organism: Candidatus Roizmanbacteria bacterium RIFCSPLOWO2_01_FULL_37_12; assembly: GCA_001789645.1. Classification (GTDB taxonomy): domain Bacteria; phylum Patescibacteriota; class Microgenomatia; order UBA1406; family GWC2-37-13; genus 2-01-FULL-40-13. The sequence goes on along the minus strand of MGAG01000023.1, from coordinate 40,379 downwards.
CCAAGGTGTAAAAATCCAAACCTCTCTATCTTTAGAAATTCAAAAAGCAGCCGAAACAATTGTCAAAGAAGAGCTGACTAAATTAAAAGGTTTAAACCTCACAAACAGTGCTGTTGTTGTGCTCGATTCACGGACGAATGAGGTCTTAGCTATGCTTGGTTCCTACGACTTTAATGACGAGAAATTTGGTAAATTCAACGCTGCCCTGGGCCTGCGCCAGCCGGGAAGTGCAATTAAGCCCATTACCTATGCCCTGGCATTTGAAAAAGGATATACACCGGCAACAGTATTAATGGATCTTAAAACTGTTTTTCCCCAGCAAGGCCAGACTGATTATATCCCTGAGAATTATGACGAAAAATTTCGAGGCCCGATTCAACTTCGCTTCGCTCTGGGTAACTCTATCAATTTGCCTGCAGTAAAACTTTTGGCAATGGTGGGAATCAAGGACTTTTTGCAAAAAGCGAGCGATATGGGTTTGGATACTCTTGCACCATCCGAGGCTAATTTACGTCGTTTCGGTCTGGCCATTACCCTGGGCGGTGGAGAAACAACACTCCTTGATTTGACTAACTCTTTTTCGGTATTTGCCAGAGGCGGTATTAAAAAGGATATCACTTCACTCAAAGAAATAAAAGACTATAATGGTAAAAATATCTTCAAGCAGTCCAAGTCGAAAGAGCAAAAAGTGCTTTCCCCCGAGTCGGCCTTTTTAGTATCACATATTTTATCCGATAATAATGCCCGCGTTGACGTGTTCGGGTCAAATTCCTATCTTAATATTCCGGGTAAAACGGTGGCCGTAAAAACAGGAACAACCAATGACAAACGAGACAACTGGGCTGTCGGATATACCAATTCAATAACGGTGGGTATTTGGTCCGGGAATAATGATAATTCTCCAATGGATGCCAAAATTTCCTCGGGCGCCTCGGGAGCATCGCAAATTTTTTATAGACTTATGAACGAGTTATTAAAAAAACACAAAGACGGAATTATGGAAAAGCCGGGCAATGTCGAAGCGATGGCTATCGACTCGTTTTTAGGCGGCTTGCCTCATGAGGCGGTTCAGACTCGATCGGAATATTTTATCAAGGGGTCGGAACCAAAAGATCTTTCACCTTTTTACAAAAAAATCAAACTGTCTAAAGGTTCCGGTAAACTGGCAAACGAAGTGGAGATCAAGACGGGAAATTATGACGAAAAAGAGTTCATTATAATCAGCGAAAATGATCCCGTATCAACCGACGGGAAAAACAGATGGCAGGAGGCGATAGACGCCTGGGCTAAACAGCAGGGTGATGAAAAGTATAAACCCCCAACCGATAAATCAGATGTTGCCGCAGATTTGGTTGTCGTTCAAATTAAAGAACCATCCGACAAAACCAGCATTAGCACAAACACGATAAGTGTCAAAGGTAAAATTACCAGTATTGATCCGATTAAAACCACCAAATTTTACATCAACGGAAGTGAGGTACGAATTCTGGACGGAAATATAAATGAATTCAACGAGTCCTTTAATCTGTCGGATGGGGTATATGAAATTAGAGCAATGTCCTGGAATACAAAAGATAAAAACGGAGATTCTATGGTCAAAATCGGAGTCAATGTCCCCTGGGATTCAGTAACTCCTACCCCAACTCCTACACCTCTTTAATTTTTTCTAACTCATTTTTTGCCTCTTTTTCGGTAATATTTCGCTCGAGAGAAGAATAATAAAAACGCAAAGTTAAATTATTTTTATACAGCGATATAACTTCCAGTTTCTGAAGAAGTTTAGACTGATATGCGTGCCTCCGTATCACCGCGTAGCTGAAATATGGCATCAACTGAAAGGTCTTATCGAGTTTAATGACGGCGTATTGATTAATAGGTATATATTGTGAAAATGACTTGGAAAATTTAATTAAATTTTTGATGTTAAATACGGCTAAAAATACATCGCTCTTCAGTTCGTATTTTAGTTTCCTTTCTTTCGACAAAAATCCAAATTTAACTAAGTTATCCGACTCAATATTAATTAAGGACTGGGTATGTGGCAATTTTCCCGAATATTCTTGAGTTTTAGGATTTTCTGCATAATCATAATTATGAATATTTAATTCATTCAACAAAGCTGTGATAATGCCCTTGAGATCGGCAAGTGATGTATTTGTTGCTATGCCTAATTTATATGGCTCAAAGGGTAAATCGCCAGACATTTTCAGGTATACTTTAGCAATTTCAAAAAACCTGAGTTCATTTCCCTTCCCTTCATTATTTTTAATATTAACAATAAGTGAAGGAAGTAGGTGGGTCCTCAGGTATTCTATATCTCCGGAAATAGTATTTTTAAGTCTCAAATGGTCCTCAGGTTTCAAATCAGCCTTGCTAATAAGGTCTTTGGAAACCATCGAGTAGTTCATGACTTCATTTAGACCTAGGTGTTTAAGAAAATGCTTTATTTTGGACTGAAGCTCAAAAAAAAGCTCCATGTCTTTAGGCTGCTTTACATAAACCGTGGACTGAATATTGTTTGGAAGATTGTGGTAACCGTAAATTCTAGCAACTTCTTCAACAATATCTTCGGGAATTTGGATGTCTTTTGCACGATAGGAAGGAGGAATAACTGTTATTATTTTGCCTGATTGTTCGTACCCAAACTGTAAATTTTTTAAAATCAAAATTATTTGTCTTGCCGGAATTTTCACTCCTATCCGTGAATTTATAAAGTCTAAATCAGTTTTAACTGCTTTACTTCTGACTGGATCTTTGTAAATATCCACAATCCGACTCATAGAAGAGGGGTTTGCGTTAGCTTGAAAAAGTTGGATGCCTCGCAAAAGAGTCGTTTTTGCAATTTCAGGATCAATACCTTTTTCATTGTAGGTTGCTGCAATAGTTCTTATTCCGTGAGTCATCGAGGCTTTGCGAATGAGGACCGGGTCGACATTGTCGATAAAAAAAATTACTCTTTTACTATCACTAGTTACAACGCTGTTTTCTGTCCCCATGATGCTAGGAAGGTCAATAATTCTGCCGGTTCCGTCGTCGATTACAATTTCCCCTCCTTTAAGAGTAAAAATTTTTTTGTCTAAAGTGATTAATTTTTCTCCTTTACTGGCAAGTCGAAAGATAAATCTGCCGGTTTTTACCCGATCATAGTCAAAGACATGAGTCGGATGGCCGGTTTCGACCATGATGTAATTGGTAATATCTACCAGATTATTTAGCGATCTAATTCCTATGGCTTCCAGTCTTTCCTTAATAAAGCTTGGTGACTGTTTGATTTTTACTCCGTCAAAGATTACTGCCATGGTTCTTCTTGAGAGATTTTGTTTATCTTCAACGGTTAAATTAAACGTGTTGTAGACTAATTTTGGAGCCTCAATTTTCCTATTTTTTAATTGCGCTTTCTTGCCGTAGCGGGGGAGTATCGTAGTTGCTTCGCGGGCAATACCCATAACTGAAGCGCTGTCAACCCTATTTGATGTTATTTCGATATCATAGACATAGTCGTCTTTAATTTTTTCGATTCTTTCGACGGAGGGACCGCAAAGTGAGAGATATTTCTGAATTTCATCAGGAGCGGAGTCCGTATCCAAATATTCAAGAAGCCAGCTGTGCGTTATCTTAATGTTCATAGTTAGTCCTTAAAGTCGAAAGTCTCTAAAATCTGTAAAGTCCGAACTTTATGGACTTTTTGAATTGATGGACTTGATAGACTTATTAGAATTGTTCCAAAAATCTTATATCATTGTTATACATAATTCTCAAATCATCCAGCTTTAATCCTTCTTTCATCATCATTACTCTCTCGATACCGAATCCAAATGCCCATCCCGAATATTTTTTAGAGTCAATATTTCCTGACTTAAGTACATTTGGATGAATCATTCCCGATCCACCGAGTTCCAGCCAACCGGATTTACAAAGTCGGCATTTTTGTGCCTCGGAACCCTCAGGGTTCCTGAGTAAACCAGTTCCGTTACAGACTCCGCAGGTTATGTCAACCTCAAAAGAAGGCTCGGTAAACTGAAAATGAAAAGGTCTTAATCTAATTTTGCGATTTTCTCCGAAAAATTCTTTGGCAAAATAATTGATTGTCCCTTTCAAGTGTGTGATGTTTATTCCCATATCGACTGCCATACCTTCAAACTGGTGAAACATCGGCGTATGTGAAGTATCCCAATTCGGTCTATAGCATTTTCCGATATTAATCATCCTGATTGGAGGTTTGCCTAACCTTTGCATTTCACGAATCTGACCCGAAGAAGTGTGAGGGGTTAATACCATTTTTCCGTATTTCGGATGTGCGGGTTCATCGATAAAAAAAGTCTCAAAATCATCCCGCGCCGGATGACCTTTTGGCATATTAAGAGCCTCAAAAGAATAATGCTCCCACTCGACTTCGGGGTATGACATTCTGATAAAACCTATTCTAGAAAAGATTTTGGTTATTTCTTCTACACCATAAGTAACCAAATGCAGACTACCTTTGGGATATTTTTTACCGGGAAGTGTTATATCAATATAATCAGATGCATTTTCTATTTTTAGCAATTCCTGACGCTTTACTTTAATTAAATGTTTGATTAAAGTTTTGAGCTCATTAATTTTTATACCGAAGTCTTTACGTTCATCCTGGGTTAATCTGTCAATTGATTGAAGTAAATTATTTACTAGGCCTTTTCTACCGAGATATTTGATTTGCAGCTGATCTAAATCATTATTTGATTTTATTTTTTTGATAATGCTTTCGAAAGAAGATTTAATTGAGGATATTTCTGTCATTATAGAACTATTGTAGCATCTTCAAAATTTTTTCAAACACTTTTGGGTGCTCGACGGCTATTTGAGAAAGTATTTTCCTGTCGAGTTCGACCTTTTTTAATTTTAATCGGTTTATAAATGAACTGTAAGTAAATCCTAACGGTCTAACTGCGGCGTTAATTCGTAAAATCCAAAGACTTCTAAATTCTTTTTTTCTATCTTTTCGTCCTGTAAAAGCATATTGGCCGGCGTGGAGAACAGCCTCCTTGGCTTTTTTAATTTGCTTGTGGCGAGTCATCCAATAACCCTTCGCAAGTTTGAGAACTTTCTTGTGCTTGCGTCTGGTTGTCACTCCGCCTTTTATGCGTACCATATGGCAATATTAAAAATTAAATATAAAAAATTAAATACACAAATCAAAAATAAAAAATATTTGATATTTAATATGTATATTTTATCTTTAATCTATTATCTTTTATATTTTTATGCTACTCCTAACATTTTTTTTATCTTCTTTTCATATTTACCCGAAACAATTTTCATCATTTTCAGGCTTCTTATCTGTCGTTTTGACTTGTTGGAACGAAGATGTCTTAGATAATGCGATCTGTGCATCAGTTTACCTTTGCTGCTGATTTTAAATCTCTTTACTGCCGATTTTCTAGTACGTTGTTTCATATTTACTACAAATTTACAAATTATTACTAATATACAAATTATTTTTTATTTGTATATTCGTATAGATTCGTAAATGCGTAGTCTTATTTTCTTCTAAATACTACCGTACTTATAATCCGTCCCATTAATCTGGGTTCTTTTGAGACATTGATATCTCCTAAGCTGGCTAAAAACTTGTTGATCAGGTCAAATCCCATCTGTCTTTTTCCGATTTCCCTGCCTCTGAACAAAAGATTGATTCTTACCTGATTGCCTTCGTCCAAAAATTCCTTGGTTCTGGCAATTAGTCGGTTCAGATCGCTTTCGGCAATAAATAGTGACAGTTTGATATTTTTTACTGTGCTTTTCTTAATGCCTTTTTTGGATTCTTTTAATTTTTTTTCCTCCTGATACAAAAACTTTTTAAAATCGATAATCTTGGCAACCGGCGGCTTTGCACTTGGCGCGATCAAAACCAGATCAGATTCCAGCTCCTGAGCTTTCCTGAGAGCATCATATTTACTCAAAACACCGATCTGCTTTCCTTCTTTATCGATTACCCTAAGAGTAGGAGCCTCTATTCTGTGGTTGATGAAATAGAATTTTTTCTCCGGTCTTGGTCTATAGAAATTTCTCAATTTGACTTTTAAGTTTTGTGATGAACTGATTAATATTCATCATACCGAGATCTTTACCGTCCCTGGCACGAACCGAAACTTTATCTAGCTGTAACTCCCTGTCTCCAATTATAACCATATAAGGATTTTTTTGCAATGTCGACTCACGGATCTTTGCTCCGATAGTTTTATTTTCAGAGTCTAATTCAACTCTTAAGCCCGCTTTATTCAAAGTATCGCCAACTTTTTGAGAATATTCGATTTGTTTAACAGATACGGGTAGAATAGTGACTTGAACCGGAGAGAGCCAGAGAGGAAAAGCACCGTTATAATGTTCAATCAAAAATCCAATAAATCTTTCGTGCGATCCAAGCGGAGCCCGATGTATTATTACCGGGGTTTGGGTAACGCCTTTATTATCTATGTATTTAAGATTAAACCGCTGTCCCATATACATATCTATTTGATTGGTCGATACCGCAAATTCTCTTCCGATTGACGACTTTACTATAAAATCAATTTTGGGTCCGTAAAAGGCGGCGTTTCCTACTTGTTCAACCATATTAATATTGGTTTTTGCTACAGCTTTACGCATCAGCTTTTCAGCTATATCCCACATTTTTTCATCTCCATGGTATTTTTTTTTGTTTTTTGGATCGCGTAGGGCCAGTTCCAAATGATATTCGGTTATATCTAGAATTTTGTAATAGTATTCATGAAGTTTCATCACTGCTACAAATTCGTCAACAGCTTGATCTAAAGTACAGTAAATATGTGCGTCGTTTTGAGCCATTCCCCGTACACGCATCAAACCGAATAATTCGCCTGAGGCCTCATATCTGTAACAAAGACCGTATTCGGCCAACCTCAAAGGCAAATCCTTATAACTTCTTGATCTGGCAGCAAATATCATATGATGATGCGGGCAGTTCATCGGTTTCAGGTAATATTCTTCATTTTTATCAACTTTCATGGAGGGGTACATGTCTTTTTTATAGTAGGGAAGATGTCCGGATGTATAATAAAGTCCTGATTTTGTGATGACCGGAGTTGAAACGCGATGATAACCCCAGTCTTTTTCCGTTTTTTTAGCAAATTTTTCCAGCTCGTCCTTGATTATTGTACCTTTAGGTAACCAAAGAATCAGACCTTGGCCAACCTTTTCGCTTATGGTAAATAATTCCAATTTTTCCCCTAATTTTCTGTGGTCCCTTTTTTTGGTTTCTTCAAGTTGCCAAAGATATTTGTCAAGTTCATCTTTTGTCGAAAAAAGGGTGCCGTAGATTCTCGTCAACATTTTTTTCTTCTCATCGCCCCTCCAATAAGCGCCGGCAATGGAAAGCAACCTGAAGTTTTTTAATTCCTCTTTAGGATTCCTACTGTGTCCGCCTTTGCAAAGATCCAAAAAATTACCCGGATTATTCTCAGTTATTTTTTTGCCTTCTTTGGCAAAATCTTTGATTAATTCGATTTTGTAAGGGTTATTTGCAAAATCCTTCAGTGCTTGATCTACTGTTACTTCTTTTTCTTTAAAAGGTCTCCAATTTTTAAGAAGTTCGCGCATTCTTTTCTCAATTTTCGGTAAGTCAGCTTCGGAAACTGACCATTTACCCATATCAAAGTCCTGATAAAAACCGTTCTCTATGGAAGGTCCGATGGCGTTATGAGCTCCCGGGTATAAGTCTTTCACCGCAGCAGCCAAAAGGTGCGCGCAAGAGTGACGAAGACTGGCTAAATAATTATCGTTTTGATTCATAAGTATTATTTTAGAACTTTGTTATCAGTGGACCCGAAGGGATTTGAACCCCTGACCTCTTCAATGTCAATGAAGCGCTCTAAACCGCTGAGCTACGAGTCCAGTTAACTAACCAGCCTGCCGACAAGCAGAACTAGGTAACCCACTCTTCTATTATATTTAATATAGAGTTTAACTTCAAGCATGCAAAAAGTTTTAAATTTATGGATAACGCAAAATTTTTTCCTTTTGTGCTTAAGTGTTGTATAGAACAGTCTAAATATTATTGTTTAAAAGCATACTGTGATGTAAAATATGGTATGAATGTAGCAGAGTTGCAGGAACAAAATCCCATAAACTATCGCGAAATTTTAAAGCAGCAACTTCGACCATTTAAAATAGCAAATAGTAATTTTATTTATTTTTTAGCAAAGAATTCCCCAAATTTACTTGATAAGAAAAGACTCATACAAAAAGGGTTTCACGCTTGGAGCTGCGCAATAAGAGCTATTGAATTTACGACGGACGAAGAGGGACGCCCGAGGAAAATTGAACAAATAAAGCGATTACAAGGATCCCTTGATGGAGAAACTGTTTGGAAACCACTCCTAATGGCATTAATAATGCTGCTGCATGAGGGGGGAGGGGCATTAGAAATTTATTTACTTGGACAAGGAGGACATGAAAATGTTGGGCAATTTCATTCGAATTTGTCCGGAAATGTCGTAAAAAAAATTCTTGCGGGCCAAGTAAATGATCTATTCTCCGATCAAGTGCAAAATAAACAAATTATAAATAGTGTGGAGAAAAGTGATTTGTTAAAAATTTTAGACGACCATCACATAGATCAAGATGAAATAATTGAACCATTAATGGTACATGGAATAAAAGATTACTACGGTATCAATCCATATGCTCTTTTATGTAAGGATGAAGATAAACTGGATACTCAAATCAGAACAAGTGCTTCTGAATTTGCATTTAATCGCTGGATTAGTCGTATTGATCGAGTTGCAGACGGCAAACCCTCTCCAACAGTAGTAAATGAGTTATTAAGCGGTCACCTAGTGAGTAATAGAAATGTAGCAACTAAAATCGACTGGCTTTTAAAAACTATTGCTTGGGCTACTGATATCAACTTTACAACTAATAAAGTTACTTGGAGAACTTTGATTTTTCCAAGGCAGATGGCACTTTTAAAGAAACTTTTGATACCATATCCAGAAGATCACAATCTTATTAACGAAGTTTTTAATATAATTGATTCTACTGTACCAAAATATTAACTAGATAGTAATTCTGATCTAACTTTGCATTTTTTTGTTATTGACGGACACATAGGTAACACTCCAAACTTGTAACTATTGTATCACTCGATTGGGCTTTTGTAATGGAGAATTTGATGAAGCCGCTCTAAATTGTAAAATAGCAACCACTCAGTCAGTATCTGGTTTGCGGCAATAAGTAAGTCAAAGACAAGATATGATTCAAAGTGCTCATGAACCTGAATAAAATCCTCCTGTATGGTTCTGTTGAATCTCTCGTCAACCGCATTATCTTTGGGAGTTTTGATTCTTGTAAAGATATGGATAATCTTAAGCCTTCGGCATGCTTCTTCAAAATATTTAGCAAACTCAATCCAGTTGTCTAATAGGACTGCCGCAATCTTCCCGTCAACAAAAGCAGTCAATCTTAAAAGAAAGTCAAAAGATGAAAGGGAGGACTTATTTTTGTAACATCTGGCGTAGGCGATCTTTTTTTCGTATTCGATTGCAGTTAATATATATCTTTTAATACCATAGGGTAAATACAAAACTATTGTGTCGCAACAAAAAAACAATGGTTTGTCCCGGCTCAGATAGTCTTTGGGATCAATCTCATTTATGCGTATCTTTCTTCTCCCCCGGTGTTTATCCTTTTTGTTTCTTATTCTATCTGCTAGAACGGTATCGAAGTAGAGCCTGTATTTTTCGATGACGTGTTGTATGTGGTTCTGGGACATGTAGGTTTTATGAATGTTCTTGTACAGAATCTGGAGTTTTTTCTTTCCCAGGCGAATATGCTTTTCCCGTAAATATTTGATATTCAACTCCTCAGAAAATGTTAAATTAATACTCCTTTTTGTAATAGGCGCTTTACTCCGGTTTTCGAGGGAAGATAGAAGTTTTCCTGACTCTTCAAATATATTTAACCATTTGTAGAAGGTTTTTCTTGAGGTTTTTTAAAGATCTTGCGGCAACCGCAAGTTCTTTTATATAGTGGTAAAACTCAATCATAGCAAGCCTTGTTTGTGCGCTTGTTGATAAATCTCCCATAAAATGTTTTGCAAGAAACTTGTAAAACCAATACGGGAGTTTATACGGTAAAGAATATGTTCCAGCGTCATTCAACACCCCTTTTTTCATAAATGATATATTTTGATTCTCATTATTTTGCCCTACAAGGCCGGTTTAATTCGTTAGAAGACTCTTTTTATCTCTTTTTTTATGTCTGTAGGCGCTGATGCTTTTTGATACGGAAATGTTACCTATGTTTCTCATCAACTGCGCGAATCAAAAAACAACTTTGCATGCGGTCGCACGAAAACTGGTTAATTACAGCTAAATAATTACATAATTAATAAACTTATAATTTTAATAATAATTCTTGATTTTCTTTAAATAAAGGCAATAAATTAGTCGAGCTGCCATTATTGACAAACTTATAGAAATATGCTATAATACCCGCTAGATCCTAAGGTTCTTCTAGTTCACTAGATACAGCTTTAGGATTTTTTTTAGGCTTTATGTCCGATGATACCATCGGACTTACAAAGACTTATCCGCTGAATAAACGCTCCTCAAGACGTCGAGCGAATAGCGAAGAGTTAAGTCTTGAGGGAAATTTGAGGCCGATCTATTAATTTATGAAAACCCTATTAAAAATACTTGTAGCAATAACATTCTATTTTTTCTTATGCCTTCCAGTGAGTGCTCAAAACGTGGCCGATCAATCCGCTAAGTTTCTTAGAATAGAGGTTAATAATTTGGATGCGATCAGACTGGCAAAAAAAAGACTGGCTTTAAATAAATTACTAACCAGATATAATTCGCCTTTGGTAAACTCCATCGACACCTTCTTGAAAACCTGTGATTCTTTTGAATTAGACTGTTATCTTCTTCCCTCGATTGCAGGTCTTGAGTCAGGATTCGGTAAATTCACTCATCCGGGTTCAAACAACCCTTTTGGTTGGGGTGGCGGTTATATTCTTTTTACAAATTGGGACCAGGCAATTTTTACCGTCGGAAAAGGATTAAGGCAAAACTATCTAAATAAAGGCGCGGAGTCGGTTGATGAAATCGCTCCCATATATGCCGAGAGCAAAACTTGGGCCCCCAGAGTAAAGAATTTTATTACTCAATTTGAAGCAGAGGAAGCAAAAATTACTGCAATTTTAAATCTAAATCCGGTAGAATTATAAAGTATGTATACTCACACATTAAAAAAATTAGTTAAAAATACTAGCGAAATTACTGTTGACATTGATAAAGAATCAATTGAAAAGGAATATAAAATTACCTTCTTGAAACTTTTACAGAATTTCGAAATGCCCGGTTTCAGAAAAGGAAAGGTCCCCGCTAATATCGCTGAAAAACACATTAAAAAGGAAGCCGTATACGAAGAATTGATCCGTACTCTCATCCCAAATATCTATTCAGAAATTATAAAAAAAGAAAGTGTCAAACCCGTTCTGCAACCTAAAGTAGATTTGATTAAGGCAAACGAAAAAGAAGATTGGCAAATCAAGATTACCGTAGCCGAAAAACCGTCTGTCGAACTTGGAAATTATAAAGAGGCAATCAAAAAAATCAAAGCCGAGCAAAAGAAAGACGAAATCTGGACACCCGGAAAACAATCATCTAAGTCTGATGATTCTGAAAAAGAAAAATCAAAAAAAAAGCAAGAACTTTTGAATCTGATTCTTTCGGCGATACTCAATGAGACAAAGTGTGAAATATCGGACTTAATTATCGAGGAAGAGCTCAATCAAAGACTGGCAAATCTGTTAACGGAAATCCAGAAAATCGGTTTGACTGTTGATGCATACTTAAAATCTAAAAACTTGACAAAGGAAGAATTAAATAAAAGGTACAAGTCCGAAATTGAACAGACGTATAAGCTAGAATTTATACTGGCTGAGCTGGCTGATAAAGAAAACATAAAAGTAGAGAATTCTGATTTGGAAAAGCTATTTTCCTCTATCAGCGACCCAAAAGAAAAAGAAGCAGCCAAAGCCAATTCTTATTTTTATGCCTCGGTTCTACGAAAACAAAAAACTCTTGATTACTTATTAGGACTATAGTATAATTCAAAGCATCATGGCAAATATTATAGGCTCTCAATCTAATAAAACAAAAGTCTTCAAAAACCAAAACACACTCGAGTCTCTTAAAAATTCTCGACACAACTCCGGCCTTTTGGATCAGTTTTTCGGTAATAATAACCCCGATTACCAGCTGGATGAAGAATTTAATTGGGTTGGTGAGAAGAAAAAGTCTGCGCAAAAACAACGCCAGGAATTTTCAATCTTCAATTACCAACGCTATTATGAGCAGGAAATTGTTAAAAAAGAGATTAAGCAGCTGCTAAACCAAATAAAAGAGCAGATTGAGATGATTAAAAAAGCGGATTCCGCGCTTCTGCAGGAAGTTAAGGATATTCAAAACCTTTCCCTGGAATCTTTACCCGAAAATCCAGGAATATATCATATTCGCTTCTTCGAAATTATTTTAAGCATTTTAAAAACTCTACGGGCAAAAATAGGCGAGTCGCGTACGTGGCTCCAGGCAATGGTATCCAAAAGAAAGAAAAGAGGGTCTCTATTTGCCGTCCGCTCCAAAAAAAAGGGTACTCTGTACTCTATGTCTCAAGAATTATCCAGTGCACGAAGCATTCAATAAAATAACTGCTTTTATTCCAAAGCTCTCAAAAATTGATTGACCGATTTAGCCCAGGCACCCTCGGGAGAACTTGGTGTGTACTTCGCCATTATTGTTGAAGCGGTCGTTAATCCCTTATCCAGATAATGAGTTTTTATTCCTTTCGCAACTATTTCAATAGCTTCCTCGTATGAATCGAATCTTGTGACAATATTTCCGTAGATGCCCCATCCCCAACAGTTATGGGAGTTTTCCGGTATGGCCCGGCATAAAGTTGATTCCTGCATAGCTATAGCCGGCAAAAGCCTATAGTCAAAACCGTAATTATCCGAAGTCCTTACTATGACATCGGCGAAGTCATAAAGTGGAGAACCGTGTTTTCTAAAAAAAACTTTCAGATTAGCTGCTCTGCCATCTGTTGTTTTTACTTCGGTCTTTAAAGATCCGGCAGAAAAAGGAGCGTTTGAATAATTGAACTGTTTGGCTATATTATTATCTTCTTCAATTTCGGTTAGAATCTTTTTGACTTTCTGCTCACGGTTTAATTTGTCATTAAGCTTGAGTTGAAGGAAAAAATTAGTAAACAGTAAAACCAAAAAAGAAAGGGAATACACTGCGGTCTTTTTTAGCATACTTTAAATATAGGTAAATTAGAGAAAGTTGTCAAGTTACTCGGTAATAAAAAGTCGAGAATGGTTTCCCGTCTATTTTTTTAATTAATTTGTTTTTCCACTCAACAATAGTAAATCCATGGGATATAACTAAAGCACCGGTTTTTAATTCTTTTTTTAGTTTGGGTATAAGAAGAGAAATTAGTTTCGGCATAAGAAAAAGATAGACAATATCGGCATTTTTTAGATCTGTTGAAAAAATATTTTCCTTTATAAATTTTATATTGTCAGTTTTATGGATTTTTACCAAAATCCTGGCATACCAAATAAGAATTGGGTTTACATCGACACCGACAGCATTAACTTTAAATATGCTTGCTGCGCGTCTCGCAACTCGGCCGTCGCCGCAGCCAAGATCAAAAAAAAATTGTCCGGCTTTAAGAGCGGCATTGCTTAATATTTTATCTATCACTCTTTGCCTGGTTGGAACGTAGGGTGATCCCTTGAGGCTAGAATAGATAAATGAACCGGTTATTAAAGTAAAGCCTATAGCAAATATTAATTCGAATATTATTACCGTAAAGTATAAAATGACAGCCAGCATAACTGTAGTATAATATAATTAAGCCTCTGTAGCTTAATGGATAGAGTAGCGGTCTTCGGAACCGCTGGTAGGGGTTCGATTCCTCTCAGAGGCACAAAGGGATTTACCCTGGGCGTACGAAGCGAGTCGAAGGGTCTGTAGCTCAACTGGTAGAGCAGTGCCCTCTTAAGGCATTGGTTGAGAGTTCGAGTCTCTCCAGACTCACAATTTTGGAAATCACAGAAAAGTTATCCAGTAAATTTTAGCGATGCAGTGCCCTTATGTGCCTTTAGGTTGTGAAAGAAAAATGGTATTTCCTTTAAAAAAAGGGCTAAAATTGCTAAATAAGAAATAACATTTAAAGCGTCAAAACTTTTTCCACAAGCGCTGCATTCATTATGTAGTTGAAGTCTATCATTTCGATATTTTGATTCTGTCATCCTTATCAAGGTTAATCTAACAATCTAATAGTAACAAAAAAGTTTACGGAATCAAACATAAATGATATTTTTAATTTTAGTTGCAATCTATACCATAAGTTGGTAGAAGGTTCAAATTACTGTTTAAATAGTATATGACACGGTTATCAAAATAATCAAAAGAGTTCCAAAATTTACCCTCAAGACTCACAAATTTTAAAGAAATTACGAATAGATTTTTACAATGTCCCGTTAGACCTGACAAGGGTAAGACTCATATACCGTTTAACTATGTTATACTCTAACTAAATTTCATGACATGCTCTAACCGAAATGAAATAAACTGTGCTCTATTTGCCATAATTGGTATGTCTGAATTGGCGGTTTTAGCTATTGCTTCGGTACTTACTTCATTAGATAAACTTTCAACAGAACAGTTTCTAAACTACCTAGTAAAACCCTTTATTTCATTAAATATAGTTGGAATGCTTGGATTGATTGGGAAAGTAATTATTTCTAGTCATAAAAATAAATAAGTTTATAGCCTCAATTAATTAAACAATTCGCCGTGAGATGTTAATAGTTTACAAAGTAGGAAATTTTCGCGTCTTTTTTAAGCTGTTCTACTAAGGTTTGT
>MGAG01000023.1:11063-25399 GCA_001789645.1 Candidatus Roizmanbacteria bacterium RIFCSPLOWO2_01_FULL_37_12 | reverse complement strand
CCTTGATTTTATCTGCCAGGAGTTTCTCTAATATCAACTGCACTTCCATTTGGTTACCTAAATCCTCTTTTGTCATTCCCTGAACAGCTAAAAGCTGATCCAGCTTTTGACCTTGTTTGGATGTGCTTTTTTCGATATCTTTAATTTTTTTATCAACCTCTTCCTTTTTTACGATTATTTTTTTTCTTGATGCTTCTTGCAGAATTAATTCTTTCGATATTAAAGAATCTAGAGTTTGTTTTCCGCCTCTTTTTTCAAGGTCTTTGATTATGCCAATACGTGAGACCGGTTTTCCGTTAACCATGGCTGCAAAAAACAAACCCTTTGTAAAAAAGGCAATTAATAGTAAAAGCAAAATAACAAGCAGAATCTTCTTTTGATTCATAAGGTAGAAGTATAACACATAATTAAATTTCTTTTTCAATCTCTTTTTCCGAACCAATTTCATAAATTAACTTTTTCTTGAATTTAAGTGAAATTTTCTTGGGAATATTTACAAGTTTATTTTCTTTCATTATTAGTGCATCCAGGAGTTCCATCAATTTTATGCCGTCGTTTTTCCACATATCCCTCAATTCAATTGAAGTTTGCGGAAGGATTTTTCGCAGTATACTTAACGAAACAAACAAAGGACCGGTATAAAGCCTAACGCTGGCAATATCCTTAATAGGAATCGTTTCCAACCAGGCATTAAAAAAAAATTTTTTACGTACAATTGAAAGTGTTTTTTCCTGAAGAATATAGGTATCGGGAAAAATTTGAAAAGGAAAAACCGATCTTGCGGTAAAAATAACAGGATTCACTTCCCCTGACTTCCTATCGTTGAAATTACTTAGGGGTTTCTTTTGATGAAATTCAATTACCGTAACAAGATAGAGTAGAAGAGATGTAAATATTATAGTGATAACACTAAAAAAAATAAGCAGTGAAAAAGGAATAAAGTTAAAATTTAAAAAAATTGCTACTCCTAAAAGGAGAAAAATTATACTGCTAAAAAGAATTACAATCCGTATTAGATTCATCTATTCAATTAAATCTAATAACCTAGCAAAGTATAACATAAAAAGAAGTCTGAAATATATTAAGAAAAATGATTTTATTCTTCAAAAATCTTATTTATTTATTACTATATATTGTATAATTTAAGTATGACGGTATCAACTAAAGAAATACCAACAGAAATCAAAGAAAAAACCAGGTTCGATAAGCTGAGGGAATTTTTTAAGTGGGTGTCAATAGGATTTCTTGGGTTTGGTGCTTTATTTGGCGTTCCGGTTATGGTAGCGGGATCTATGATTGATTTAGGAATTTTGGATCCATTAGCTAAAGAAACTGTTGATGCCTGGAATAGAAATGTTGAAAAATTCAAATCTAAACTCAATGGTAAAAAAGCTTCTGGGAATGTTAATAATTCTAGGGTGCTTACACCTGCCTAAAAATTTAATTTAAATTAAATAATTTGTTCAGTAATTTTAATGCTTTGGACAATCTAGAGATATTTTAAATCCTGCTGCTAACGCCTCTTCTTCCGAGCAGAACCAACGCTCAGTAGTCCCGGGTTTAATTGTAATCCTGTTGTAGTTATAGCAGTCCGGAGTGTGATAAATACGTGAATTATCTGCAGAGCGGTAGTTGCCTTTGATTATGCACCCTTCTTGCTTAGTCTGGCATAAATTCGACCAAACTCCGCGTCCGGCCAGTTTGGCTCTTTCTTCTGCCTTTTCAATGATCAAAGAAATCGAATGAAGCTTTTTATCGGTTCTAAAATAGGCAAAACCCTCCTCTACTAAAACTTCGTTTATAAACAATTTATCCAAATAGACCAGAGCTAAAATCCGGCCAAAATTATCTTTGCTAAATAGTTCTAAACTGACTGTTTTATCTGCGATTAGATTTTCTAATCTTACTTTTGCATCTTCACCAAGGCAACCTTTCGGATTTTCCGGAGCATCGATAAAAGCAAGCCTTATCCTTTCGCCTCCTGCAATAACAAAGGAATCTCCATCAATAACTCTTAATATTCTTGCTGTAATTGTTCTGTTGAATTTAGAATTAGTTGGAATTAATTTGAAATTAGAATTTTTTAGAATTAATACCAGATTGAGAATAAGAGAAATCGCAGTAATAACAAAAAGAATTAATTTATACCTGTTAAATTTTGTAGCTTTTCTTGCAGTCATAGAAAAAGTATAGCAGCATTTACTTTAATAGATTAATCTATTAAAGTTTTATGGTATATGGGTTAATTTGGACTCCTACGACAGTTTAAATATTGATTTTTGTAGCATATAAGCTATTGAACGTGGTTTGAAATATTAATAAATTGAAGTTCATGGCAAGAATATCAAAACTCAAACTTAAACCTGAAATTTTGGAAAAATTGTTCAGTCTGTTTTTTGAAATCGTAGGTAAAAAAAATAAAAAGGAAGAATTCCAAAAAGTAATAAAGGAGCTCCTATCACCTGTCGAAAGAGTTATGGTTGCCAAGAGAATCGCTATTATATATTTGTTATTAAAAGAAATAGACTATCTGGTAATTGAGGATGTACTCAAGGTTTCTTCTGCAACTATAGCAAGATATAAATTTATTATTGAAAAAAGCGACGGTATAGTACCATCGTTTAAGAAAATTTTGCTTAATGACAAAATTCTTTTATTTTTGAATGAGTTCTTCGATACCTTATTTCCTCCCGGAACCTATGGAACTAATTGGAAATCCGCCTGGCAAAGAAAATTCGAAATCCAAAGGAAAAAGACCGAAGGGATATAAAATATAGTCTGTTTACTTTAATAGATTAATCTATTAAAGTAAGATAATGTGAAGGTGCTAAATTTAACTACCAAGATGCAATACAAACTTAAATAATTTCTTCTTTTCTCTGCCTGACGAAAGAGATCCACTCTTCGACGACCTCAAAAACGAGTTTGAAAGGAGCCTCAATGAGAAAGTCAAAGATGAAAATAAAAAAGTTTAGACGCGCTATTTCCTGGCTAAAAAATTTACCGATAGATAATATGGGCATGAAGAAAAAATCACCCAAAGGCGCAAGTATTGATTCCTTTTCCTTTAAGTGATATTCATTAACTATCTGCTTAATACGATAGGAGAAAAACGTTACAACGCTTACAAAAAAAATAAAGATGGCTTGGCTGATTAAATTAAATTTAAGAAAAGTCAGTAATTCGTAAATAAGCAATAAGGTAATAATAAAAGTCAAAGAATAAAAAACGGTAAAACCGAAGATTAAAATCGGCCTTTTAATTCGCAATTTTTTTGGAACATAAGCTATTTGAGTCTCAAATGTTTTATCGGCATCGATAATATCAACAATTCTGTGAAAAATATTTCTGGTGTTTTCGTCACCCGGCGGTCGGAAAAAAGCAGTAATTGCTATCATTAAAAGCGGCGGGAAGATACTATTAATAACTATCGCATTAATATTTACTTCGTTAAATAAATATAGCGAAACGGGATATTCAAGAATTAAGGCAAGGATCATCTTAGTTAATAAAATATAAATAAATGCTCTTATTGCCAAATTTCTTAAGCGGGTACTAATTTCCTGATACTTTAACCTGCAGGCCAAGTCTACTTCACTCCAGAGTTTTTTACGATCCAATAAAATTGCTTTAACATCTTTTGATTTTTTATTAAAAATATCGAATAAAATTAAAAAAGGAGGTATTTGCTTTTTGACAAAACGGGCAAGATTATCTACATATGGGCTTTTAATAATCGCTTCTACCTTGCTAAAAATCTCGGGAAGCTTGGTTGAAAAACTGTCTAATTCATCTTGGGAATAATCTTGAAGACGTTTGTAAAATGTAATGAAGAGATGATATCTCTGGTAGGCTTTGTCGCTTTTTCGGTATGCTTTTTCAATTGCAGCCAAAAAATAAGCGTCTCTCTGTTCTTCGCTTAATCCCTGGAGTTTAATTTTATTTCTCAAAACCTGAAAGATATAAAAGGTAAAGCTTGAATTTTTAATTGTTGCTTCCGGTTTTAAGGTTTCTTCTATTTCGCAAGTTGATAAGTCAAGTAAATACTGGGTTAAAAAATGTTGTGTCTGGATATCTCTGCCGGTTATAAGTAGTCTTCTTAGATAGACAAAACTGTCGATTATCGACTGGGTTTTGGCAATATCCTCATTACCCAGACTTTCGTTATTAAAATACCTGGCCCACAAAAGTTCACGAACTAAATTTTCCGCTTCACCTTTGCCGTCAGGATTTAACGACAATCTTCTTTTTAAAATCCTTTCAATTGCTGCGCGTAAAACCAAGTGTTCTTCGCGAAACTCTACGGCGTTTCTCACCTTTTCGTAAACAAGAGCCAAAAATGAAACTGTTTGCGAGACGGATAGCTTGGAAAAGTCGTCCGGGCGCATGTGTTCTTTTATTGAATCGAGGGTTGCAATAAGTGCCAGAGTGAATTTAGAAAGAGAGAGCGTCTCGTTGCTGCTTTTTGCCTTTTTATCCATACAAAGACAATTATATCATTTTCACATCCGTGTCACCGATTTTCCTGAAATCTTTAGTTGTATGATTTGCCAACCTCGGGTGTTGGACTGAGCATTGGAGAAGGCTAAAAAGTAAACTTTGTAGCTTATAATCCATTGACACATTTGTGAAAAGTCATTAATTTATTTATATGCCTGGTCGACTCGAACCTTTTATAAATAATTACGTCTATCACGTATTCAATAAAACTCTGAATTCTCAGAGACTCTTTAATGCTGAGTACAGTGAGATTTTTCTACCAACTGTTAACTACTATCGCTCTGCAAAAGCCAGAGTTAGTTTATCACATCTCAAAAGATTAGCTCCCTCAGTACAAGAAAATCTTCTTAAAATAATTGAGCAAAGCGAATTTTTTAGAGTAGAAATTCTTGCTTTTTGCCTAATGCCTACGCACTATCATTTTCTTTTAAAACAGATACTAGATAACGGAATTCTAAAATTTATGACAGACCTGGGCAATTCGTTTACTAGATATTACAATATAAGGAATGATCGCGAAGGGCCACTCTTTATTCCGCGCTTTAAGTCCGTACTAATAAAAAATGAGGAGCAGTTAAAGCATGTCTGCCGATACATCCATCTAAATCCTTATTCGGGTGAAATTATTTCAGAACTCGCTGAATTAGAAAATTATAGGTGGTCGTCATATAGAGAATACTTAAGTAAAAATCAAGAATCACTATCTAATCCTCAAATAATAATGAAACTTTTTGGGAATGATAGATTGAGATTTAAAAAATTCAACTCCGATCAGGCAGATTATCAAAGAAGCCTTGAATATGTAAAATACGCCGAGAAATGGTTGTAGATTTAATTAATGGCCTTATAACAGCAACTCCAACACCCGAGGTTGGATCAGCTGGTCAGATTTTCCTTAGATCGGAAATGCTTATTTTAGTGAAATCTTTTATGGAGAGGTCAACATTGGAGATTTCTTTTTTTGTGAGCGAAGTCGTGACTAAAACAACTTTCATACCCGCTCTTTTAGCCGCTTCAATTCCAGAGTAGGAGTCTTCAAAAACCACAGAATCTGCAGGTTTAACTCTGAGATTTTTTGCAGCCTTGAGATATATTTCCGGATCGGGTTTTGCTTTAGTAACATCGTCACTTGTTGTTATTGAATTAAAATATTCTCTTAACTTGAGAGTATCCAAAAAAAGATCGGTCGTTTCCCTTCTTGAAGAAGTAGCAAGAGCTGCTCGAATTTTTGCTTTTTTTAATTTTTTAAGGAAATTTAAAATTCCTGGAACTATTTCTATATATTTTCTGTAATTTTTTCGAATAAAAGTTAGCTGGTCATTTAGTTCTTGTTTCATCTTTTTATCCGCAATATTCGGATCAAGGTGAGCTTTGATATTTTCTTTTGCGCTTCTTCCCATCATATACTTACGCATAAAAGCTAGTGATATTTTTTTATTATGAATAGCAAAAGTTCGCTTCCACACTTCCAAATGTAGTCTTGTAGATTGCACTATCACCCCATCTTTATCGAAGATTACAGCTTTAGCCATATAGAAGACTAATGTTTTTCTTTTGCTCCTGATTGCAAAATTTTGGATTTTAATTCTAGAAGTTTAGCTTTGACAATTTTCTCTGTATTTCCTTCAACATTTAATCTGAAAAGCGGTTCCGTATTCGAAGTTCTGATATTGAATCTCCAATCAGGAAAATCAACTGACACGCCGTCAATCCAGGATACCTGACCAGAATTATATCCATCTGAAATATTTTTTAATAGTTCTTTTGTGACAGTACTCTCTTTAAGTATGAAATTTGACTCGCCTGACTCAAAAGTACTTTTATAGGCAGATACTATCTCTGATATTGGTTTACCTTCTTCAATTAATGCTTTAATCACGTAAAGAATAACACGCAAAGAACTTTCGGCTCCTCCTGTCTCTCTAAAATAGAAATGTCCAGAAGATTCTCCGGCAAAAATTGCTTTCTCACGGTTTAGTTTTTCGGTTATAAGAGCATGACCAACAACACTTATGGAAGAAACTCCGCCTAGTTTTTTTACCATATTAACTACATTCCGGGTGTATCGAATGTCAACTATTATTTTTTCACCCGGTTTTTTTGAAAGAATTTCTTTTGTTACCAAAGTGCTGATTAGGGTGGCAGGGATTACTTCGCCTTTTTCATCAATAAAGAAAACTCTGTCGCCATCGCCATCCGGCGCAATACCAAAGTCAGCTTTTTCTTTTACGACTCTTTCGCAAAGATCTTTTAGATTTTTAAACTCAAGAGGATCCGGCTGATGGGCAGGAAAAGTACCGTCGAGTGTAAAATTCATCTTTACTAAATCGGCAGGAATTTGTTTAAATAATTCTTCAAGAAAAAGAATTCCCATTGCGTTGGCCGGATCGGCGACTATTTTGAACTTTTTTAACTTCGGTAATGCTACGGATTTTAGTGCATCTTTAACATCTTCAACCAATACATCTTTTCTCTCTGTAACTTTTCCGCCAGCTGCTGGCTGAATAAAATCCTGCTCTGAAACAATCCTTTTTACTTCCTCCATACCAGTCAACTTAGATATTTTTACTAATTGATTACCAATTCTCTTAGCGAATTTAGCACCAGTATATTGAGGGGGATTATGTGAAGCGCTGATCTGAATTCCAACATCATAACCGTAGCGCAAAACAGCAAAGTAAAAAGTTGGAGTTGAAACTAATCCAATATCAAAAACCTGAGCTCCCAACGATACCAATGTCTCTCTGGCAATTTTAAATAGAGACGGAGATGAGATACGCATATCCCTACCTAAGGCAACGGTTAAATTATTTTTCTTGAGATCCTTGACAAAAAATGTATAGATGCCTTTTATAATCAGTTCGAGTTTATTTTCGTTTATATCTTGAGGGTATACACCGCGAATATCATAGGCTTTAAAAATCTGATCCGGCACAATAATCATATAGACGTATATTATAAGAAATGGCAGGCCAGTATTTCAAGTGACTCTTTGACTGAGAAGGGATTTGAACTGGTTTTTAAGCCGATCTCAATTTTAAACAAAGCTTGGTAAAAGTTAACAAGATTTTCCTGCTTCCAGTGAAGAGCCTGGGATTTAAGCTTATATGTCTGCCAGGACTGCATCTTGGGAGGAACTGCGCCTTCTTTTATGATTATCAGATTTCTGATGTATCTAATCAACATAATAAAGACAAAGTTCTCGTCCAGATTTTGGCTCAATTTATCAAGGTAGGATATAAATAAAACCTTGTTACCGGGATAAACAGAGTCAAGGAGTTTAAAGATCGTTTGATCGGGTTTAAATTCTTTAACCTGGCCTATTTTTTTCAGTTTAAGTTCCCACTGGGATAATTCCTCCCAATCAATCAGTTCCACATCGGTTCTTTGTTGTATTTTTTGAAGGTCAGCCAATATTTTTTTATTAACAGGGTTAATTTTTTTATTAAGACGTTCGCTAAAAAAGACCTTTTTTTGGCTAAACAAAGAGGGGGATTCGCTCATCCAGCGATCAATATTTTCTATATCCTGATAGCCGACGGTTCTGATCTCGTAGCCTTTGGAAAGGTAATGTTTTTTTAGTGAACTATAGTAAGCTCGCGAGGCGCTTATATCTTCGCCGCATATAATCGTCAACATTAAATAATTTTAAACTTTGTGTTGTTTTATAGCAAGTAAATTGTTATCATATAAAGGAAGTTAAAGGAATATATACGATTTTATAGCAATTTAGAGGAGTTTAAAGAAATTTTAAATTTTTTATATTTTATTTTTAATTTTATATTAAAACATGGCTCCCTTACCAAAACGTAAACACTCAACTCAAAGAAAAGGCAAGAGGCTGGCAACCAGAGAAATAAAGTTTGCCAACCTGGTGGAATGCCCAAACTGTCATAAGAAAAAACTACCACACAGACTTTGTAAATATTGCGGGAAGTAGTATGGATCCAAGACACGTAAGGCGAATAAAAATAATTCAAAATCTTTTTGCCTACAGTTTCGAAAATCTGCAGGGAAATTTACCTTTTCCAGATGAACCAAAAAGTAAAAAAATAATTGCCGATCTTGATCCGATTGATAAATATATAAAAACTCACGCACCGCGCTATCCTCTAAAAAATATTTCCAAGATCGATCTGGCGATTTTGCGAGCCAGCGTCTATGAATTGATGCTTGAAAAAAAAACTCCGCAAAAAGTTATCATAAATGAAGCAGTCGAACTGGCCAAAGAACTGTCCGGTGAAAACTCATACGCATTTATAAATGCAGTTCTGGGTAAAATAATGAATGAAAAATCTTAACCAATTGAAAAAAAAACTTAATATAAATTTCCATAATAACGATATCTTAGAAAATGTTTTTGTTCATCGTTCCTATCTCAACGAACACAAAAAATTTTATTTACCTTCAAATGAAAAACTCGAGTTTTTAGGTGACAGTGTTCTTTCTCTTATAACATCCGTCTATTTATATAAAAATTATACCCTGCTTAGGGAGGGCGATTATACCGAGATTAAATCAGCCATAGTAAGGACTGAAAGTCTGGCAGAAGCGGCAATGTCCTTGGAACTTGGAGATTATCTTTACTTGTCCAAAGGTCAGGCTCGGGAACTTGGTAAAAAGAATAAAAATATTTTAGCGGATTGTTTTGAAGCTTTAATAGCCGCAATTTTTATCGATCAAAGCTTTGAAAAAGCTTATGAATTCGTACTTAAATATTTATTTACAGATAAACTGTCCAGACTAATTACTAATAAACTATATCTTTCACCGAAAAGCAGATTGCAGGAATACACACAAGCTAAATTTAAGATGACGCCTAACTATAGGGTACTTGAAGAAAAAGGACCCGAACATGATCGAATCTTTAAAATTGAGGTATTAATCAAGGGAAAAAACTACGGAATCGGCAGCGGAAAATCAAAAAAAGAAGCTGAGGAAGATGCAGCTAGGAAAACTCTGGAAAAAATGATATAATAATTAAATTAAAAAGTTAAATTGAAAAGGGAAAAAGTTTTTTTAATTCTTTTTTACTTTTTAGTTTTAAATTTTTAAATTGAAAATTATGGCAGTAGCAATTAAATTAATCAGAATCGGAAAAAAGGGTTATCCAAGCTACAGAATTGTAGCAATCGATAAAAGAGAAAAAAGAAACGGACCCTACCTTGAAAAGATAGGATTTTATAACCCCGTAGCGAGTCCCCCGGTTTTGACGATCAATAAGCAAAAATTTGATTACTGGTTATCCAAAGGCGCTGAACTTTCTGAAGGAATAATCAAATTAAAATATCAGATGAGGAAATTAAAAGGGATTTGATTTGGTGGGATAATCATAAACCTCACTTTCTTCGCTCTTGAGTTGAACCTGAACTTTTTCCAGTATCTTTTCAATTAAGAGTAGGTCAATAGTGTTGGTCGAATCTGAAGGTTGGGAATTACTTACTTTTCCGCTGTAGAGGTAGATATGGATTTTTGCACCCTTAAAGGTCTCTTGCGAAAACTGTATCTTATCTATAGTAATCAGCCTGCCTCCGGCGAATTTATATTCTTTCAAAAATTCTAAAAATGCATTTGGATCACCCTGTCCCTCTATTTCAATTGCCAGTTTTTCCGGAGTAGAGTTGCCGATCACGATGTTGTAATAAGTTATAACAAAATTTGTTTGAGCGGAAATACGCTCAAGTGCTGCCAAAGCCGAAAAATAGTCTTCTTTCACGGGAATTAGCTGAGTCAAGGCTTTGTTTGCCAAATCGAGATCGATTTGAGTGTCTACAATCTGACTTTTGAAATCTAAAAGATCTTTTTTTTTGTTATATTGATTAATTTCTTTTTGCAAAGAACGAATTTTACTTAAATTAGTCTGGTACTGCCTAATATTTATTAAGAGTATGAAAAGTGAGATCGCGCAAAGAGCTGTAAGACCTATGATATAGGGAAGATTTTGTCTCAAGGCTCTTACGCTTGAATAGTCTATTTTTATTTTCATTGCTCTTGTGACGTCAAATTAATGAACTTACCTGAAAAATTTAACCTGTAATCCGTCTTGTTTGCCTGCAACTCGTTTTTATTAAAATTAATTAGAGAAAGCTGATTGAAATTGGTTAAAAAATCTTCAGATTCGGCAAACTTCAAAAAAGCCAGGAGGTCGTCGTAGTTATCAAAACTTATAGTGAAATTTGTCGACTTAGTCTTATCTATCTCAACCAAGTAAAGTTTTGCCCCTTCGGCAAAATTATCCAAACTCTGTTTTAACAGATTATAATATGGATAAAAATTAACATCCTGATTTAAAAAGTCATTGAGCTGCTTTTCCTTGTTTCTGAAATAGGCGAATTTGGCATCCGCTTCTTTATTTTGAATAAAAAATTCAACAAATTCTTTTTTTAGTAAATTAAGTTGGGAAATATTATCATTTTGGTCAAGCAGAAGTAAATAGATTACTATATTTACCGCTAAAATTAAGAAAAAAAAGACAATCAACAAATTTTTAAACTTAATAAAAATCCCTTCTTTTTCTGCCAAAGTTCTATGTCCCTTCAGCAGGTTAATTCTTTTTTTCATCTTAAGCAACCGCCGATTGTTGTGATAAATGACGGTAAATCCTTAATGTATGCCTCGACCGCAGGCGTTCTGTTGGTTATTGATATCGGATCAAAGACCGCACAAGGAATCGAAATACACTTCTCGATTTTTTTATCCAAATAATTTATTTCGGTAGACAGATTAAAAACAAAGACGTTGGAGATTGAAGTTATTTGAAATTTTGAACGAAGAGAAACTAAATATTTTTGCAGTTCAGAACACAATGCATCCACTGCCGGCTGAAGCACTTGATTCAAGTCGACTGAACCTCCTGAAGCAAACCCAGCTTTTTTGAGCAGTTCCTTTGCTTTTAATAAATCAATATTCACATCTGCCTGCGCCTCGCGAAGAAATACTGAAAGCCCGGCCGGAAAATTATGACTGTCCAACAACAACTTCATTTTATGGTCAAAAAAATAAAAAGAAGTGTATGAATAACCGAAATTAACAAAAATAGATCCGCCTGTTTGTGAAGGCGGAACATAGAAATTTTCCAAAAATCTGCCTGTTGCGCTTAACTCGTTTTCAATAGCTTCGGGATACAGCCCTACCTGTTCACTGAGATTTTGAACTCTGTCGATAAGTTTTTGCGGGGCTGCAATAATCAGAACGAGGGAGTTGTTCGATACCTTGTCTTCATAGAGGATCTCAAGATCCAGCGAAGTCTCATCAATAGGCATCGGGATAAATTGATCTGCTTGATACCGGATGGCGGACAGAAGTTCTTTTTCTTTAAGACGCGGCATTTTAATAATTTGAGAATAAGTAAATCCGTCGGGAATGACTATATTTACGCGCTTTTTATGCAGTCTAAGGTTGTCGAGGCTCCTGTTGATTATCGTCAATGTCTCATCGGATACTTTTTTTGTATCTGATTCATAAAATGCCGGCATACCAGTCTGTTGAAAGAGTACTTCCACTCTAATCTTCCCCCCCTCGTTTTTAGCTTTAGCAATCCGCAGGACATTTTCCGCAAGATCAAGACTTATTAGTTCATCTGCCATAAGTTACAGTATGAAAGAAAACTTGTTCTAAGTCAAGAGAAATGCATAATTATTCTGTTGGAAAGCTACGGAGCTTAATATTAGTCTGGTAATCAAGTGAGACTACTTTTTGCGGGTCTGAAAATGAACATGAACCGCTAATATTGTAACAAATTCTAAAATTTAGCGATACCAGCGGAGCAGAAAAGGACGACTGTCGGTTGCAGGATATGGAGAACGTGTCAATTATCACTTTAGGACTGTTCAGTTGGCCTTGAGCAAAAGCAAGGGTTGGAGCCGGAGCTACCGGAGGCGACGAATAATCTATTGAAAGATTGGGAGCGGAATAATTAATTGAGAACTCGCTATTAAATTTATCACGGAATAATATAGACGGCATTGGCGAAGAAAAATGAGGATAGGAATCAATCGAATTTACCTCGCAAATTTCCGTACCGTTTGTATCGTATATGGTATATGCATTATCAGAAATCGTGTTTTGCAGGTAGTCCGCAATAAAGTCACCCTGCCTTTTAACTTCGGTTAGACTGTTAATTCTTAGTTGCTGCTGAAGGATAATAAAAAGGATCGATAAAATAATAGGTAAAATCAAGCTAAAAATTGAGATGACCACCAAAGTTTCAACAAATGTAAAGCCTTTTTTTATCATTATTCTAGAATCGTGAATACGGTATTATTAACGACCGATTTTACCTGGCCCAACTCGTCCCATGATACGATAATTGCTACATTTACCTGTCCGATAAAATTTAGGACGGACTCCGAAGTAAAAACAACCTCTCTTTTAAATAGCGAGTCAAGGTCATAAGCAGTGCATGAATCTAAATTTTGCCAATTATCAATCGGACTGGAGTTAAAGCAAAAAGTAGTTTGAAAGTTGTTGAAGACATCCCCTTGCTGGGAGGCTGACTGAGTAAAAGATACCCAATCGATTTCTTTTTGGGTTCTTAACCATTCCTCAAGTTGATTGGCATAATGCGTGGCCTTTATTTTATGTTCGTTAAATTTCATATTTCGCAGCGACACCGTGACGACGGAAGCCGCCATAATAAAAAATATGCTCAATATTGAAACAAAAACCAGCAGTTCTATAAGTGAAAAAGAGGCGTTTTTCTTAACCATTATATTGGATCTTCGGGTGCGATTACACCTGTTGCCGAAATTGAAATATCGATACTTTTGCCGATTACACTGTTATCTATGGTTAAAACAGTTTGGCTGGCGCCGCCGGATAAGGGGTAAAAATTAATAATTCCGGTACCGGCGGTTATACTGATGTTTACGGGAAGGCTATAGCTTTGAATACTCGAACTGCAGGCTGTAATGTTTTTAGTCGCAACGTCCCTGCAGCATTGTTTAAAATTATAATCAGTTACATTTAATTCCATCTGATAGCCTCCGAATTCGTCAGAACCGGAGCAATCAAAGTATGTTCCGGTTGTTTGATCAAAGTAATTCTCCCCGGCCTGTGCCTTACCCTTTGCCAAATGCAATACGTCAACCAATTTGCTGGCTTCGCGTTCGAGAATTTTGAATTGATTAAAGTTGTTATATCCTGCCAGCAACATGCCGGTAAAAAGTAAAATAATTCCGGTTACGACTAAAATTTCGACCAAAGTGAAGCTTTTCATGGTCCGCATGTTTTTCCATAGGGGCCAACTGCATATTCACAAGGTACACCGTCCCCGCAGTCTACTCCACAGGAAGCGGAGTCAACCGATTCGACGGTTGAGTAAAGGGTATAACCGGCAGGAGACGAGTCGCATAAATAAAAAAAGTTTGCCGGAGGACCGGGTTTTGGATCGACTGGAACAATTGGCAAATAGTTAGTGAAATTAGTAATATCTGTAACAAGATTGGCGCAGTTTGAGGCATTAAAGGTCGGATATTGACCGTTGGCTGTCGTTTCCGAACTTCTATACATTTCCAGTGCAGCTCTAATTTGTTCCAGGTCGGCTCTTCTTCTTGCATCTCTTGAAGATCGGGTAAGCGAACTGTAAGTCAGAGCAGCCGTGCCGTAAAGAATGCCGATTATTGTAACCACAACCAGAATCTCAATCATTGTAAAAGCATTTTTTTTCATTGTTGCAAATAGACACAAAACGGCGATCCCAAGTCACCTTCGGTTTCCATCAAATACACGGTTCCACCGCCGGCGGTGGCACAGATTGAAGGGGGACTTCCGCCGTCATTATAGTCATAGCGGTCAGCTGTTTTAGGATCGGTTGGAACTGTCTGCAAAATTACGGT
>MGAG01000023.1:10760-11041 GCA_001789645.1 Candidatus Roizmanbacteria bacterium RIFCSPLOWO2_01_FULL_37_12 | reverse complement strand
ATAGTACTGTTCCATGGCATCTTTAATAGCTCCTATATCTATTTTCCTTCTGGCGTCCCTCGCTTTTTTTTGGGCCGTAGAATAAGATACGGCTCCGATACTCACTAATACGGCAATTATCCCGATTACCACCAACATCTCCAGTAGCGTAAATCCAAGTATTTTTTTCATATTTTTTAACTAATTTCTAATTACTAATAATTAATATCTAAATTTCTATCCTTCATGGTTGGTTGACAATATAACAAATTCCGCTATCACTGGCTCCTTCACAATATCCG
>MGAG01000023.1:0-10746 GCA_001789645.1 Candidatus Roizmanbacteria bacterium RIFCSPLOWO2_01_FULL_37_12 | reverse complement strand
ACCGTCCGGGTCGGCGTCGTTCTCAAGACAGGCGGCGATGGTATACGTTAAGGCTGTATTATCTTCAAAATAATAATAAGGAGAAGCGGGATCTCCCGGAACCTTGTTCATATAGGTTGTTGTACCACTGGCCCAGAGTTCGCCGGTAAAGGGAAATCTCTCCCCGTCTGAGGCGATATATGAGGGAGTTGGTTGATCAAGTTTAAAAAGTTCTAGCGCTTTTTGAATCTGTGTCAGATCGCTCTTTCTTTTAGCATCTCTGGCTCTTTCTCTGGCAGACATATAGTTTGGCAATGAAAATGCTGCCAAAAGACCTATTATTCCTATCACAACAAGAAGTTCTAAAAGTGTAAAACCTTTCATTATTCTTTCATCCTAAATGTTTTAAAAATAAAAATCAAGAGATTATCAACGCATAATTGGGGATTTAAATTATTGCTTTCCAAAAGGCTTTTTAAGCTTAATGCTCTTTTTAATACCGCAGCATATTTAGGGTTCTGGATTAATTTGCTTCTGTAATATAGAATCAATGTATTAATAAAATTAATCGCTTCTTCTCGCGAAACTCTTTCCAAGGTTGGATCCGACAAAAAACTGAAGTTGGTCGACCCGGCAAGTTTTTTCAGGAATAAAATATCTTTATCATTATTTTTGGGATTATATTCCGGCTTTCGTAAATTTAACAGATTCGATCTGGATCTGATTGTCTGCTGCAGTAGATGCTGATTCTCAACAGTCAACAGAAACTGATTTTTTGACGCACCTTCTTCTAAGGATTTTAAAAAAGCGTTTTGGGCTTCCATAGTCGCTTTATCAAAATTATAAATTATAAATAGGCGCTGCAGACTGGAAGAGATCATCAATTCTTTTCTTATTTCTCTAATTTGAGAAATCAGAATCTCATTTTTTAAGGGATAAATTTCAAAAATTCTGTCTCTGGTAAAATTATTATTTACAATATAATTTTTTAAGAAAGATTTAATTTCTTCATCTTTTTTTGCAATCAGTATTAAAGGGATCATTTTTGTATATCTTGCATTTTAACAAAAAACCACCTATATTGAAAAATATGAATATAACCCCGAGGCAGATTCTTGACCTTCTAGTACAAAGAGGTGTCGTAGATCAAAAAAAAGCACAAGTTATCGAATATGAAAGCATCAAATCCAACATACCTATTGCCCAATATTTGTTTAAAAATACAAAAATCGACAAAAGAGAGATTCTCGGTTCACTTGCCTCCTTACTTAAAGTTCCCTTTGTAGATATTGCTACCTCACCTATAGATCCACAAGCTCTTGGTTTTGTCTCGGAATTTTTGGCTAGAAAATATACTATTATACCGGTCCGTTTTGACTCACAATCTCAAACATTAACTATAGTAACCGCAGACCCTTTTGATATCTCCGTCTCCGACTTTCTTGAGAGAAAAACCGGAAAAAAAATTGTTTTGGCTTTAGGTTATGTCGACGATATTAAAAAAACTTTAGATTTGGCTTACTCGCAAAGTTTGACTCCGGAAATAAAAGAAGCTCTTAAAGAAGTCCAGGCAACACAGATTATTAAAACTCAACCACGTACCGGTGCCGTCATTAAAGACGCTCCCATCTCAAAAATTGTTAATACGATATTGGAATTTGCTGTAAAGAGTCGCGCCTCGGATGTCCATATCGAACCCGAAGTGACAAAAACCAGAGTTCGTTATCGGATTGACGGAATCTTGCAGGACAAATTAATTCTTCCCCAGGGAATCCACGAAGCAATAGTCTCACGGATTAAAATTCTCTCCCAACTTAAAATCGACGAAAAAAGAATACCGCAGGACGGTCGGTTTTATTTTAAAATTGGAGACGAGGAGGATGACTTGCGTATTTCAACACTGCCAACAGTCAACGGAGAAAAAGTTGTAATGCGTCTGCTTAAAAAAACCGGGGGACTACCTGCCTTGATCGATCTTGGCTTACGAGGCGCTCCGCTGAAGAATCTGGAAGACGCGATTTTAAAACCTTACGGTATAGTCCTGGTAACCGGTCCAACAGGTTCTGGTAAAACGACCACGCTTTATTCGATTCTCTCTCTTTTAAATAAACCGTCGGTTAATATACTAACTTTGGAAGACCCTGTGGAGTATCAAATTCCCGGCATTAATCAGGTACAGATCAATCCGCAAGCCGGTCTGACTTTTACTACCGGACTGCGGGCTTTTTTACGGCAAGATCCCAACATAATTCTGGTAGGTGAAATACGGGATAAAGAGACTACACAATTGACAATTCAAGCTGCCCTAACAGGACATCTTGTCTTTTCAACTTTGCACACCAGTGATGCCTCAACTGCGATTCCGAGGCTGATAGATCTGGGTGGAGAGCCTTTCCTGATCGCTTCAGTCCTTAACGCATCTCTTGCACAGAGAATAGTCAGAAAAGTATGCGTCTATTGTAAAACCACATATATCCCGCCTGATGAAGTACAAAAAAAGATTAAACAGGTTTTGGGTAATCTTTTACCTAAACCCTATTTACAAGACACACCCATTCAGCTTACAAAAGGACTGGGTTGCGACGACTGTAATCATACAGGCTATCTTGGCAGAATTGCCATTTTTGAAGTTTTGAAAATTACTCATTCAATCAACTCAATGATTTTAAAACAAGCGAATAGCAAGGAAATCGAACAACAGGCAAAAAATGAAGGACTGATCACTCTTTTTCAGGACGGTTATCTTAAAGTACTCGACGGTATTACAACTATTGAAGAAATACTGCGAGTATCGGAAGTGTAATATAAAATCTTAAAAATCACTTATAGAATATACATATTAAATATCAAATATTTTTATTTTTGATATGTGTATTTAATTTTTTATATTTAATTTTTAATTTTTTTTACCGTGGATATATTTCATCTGTTTGATGTTACAATTGAAAAACAAGCTTCCGATCTGCATCTAATTCCAGACTATTATCCTGCAATTCGCATAAATAATGATCTCTATTTTATCCGATCTGCCAATCTGCTCACCCGTGAAAGCGTAGAAAAACTGGTGATTTCAATTCTCAATGAGGAACAAAAAGAAAATCTTTTTGCCAACAAAGAAGTTGATTTGGGCTATGAGTATAAAGGCAACCGTTTCCGCACCAATATATACTACTCAAAAAATAAATTGGCGGCAGCCTTCCGTCTGATTGGAAGTAAAATT
This sequence comes from Candidatus Roizmanbacteria bacterium RIFCSPLOWO2_01_FULL_37_12, assembly GCA_001789645.1. Classification (GTDB taxonomy): domain Bacteria; phylum Patescibacteriota; class Microgenomatia; order UBA1406; family GWC2-37-13; genus 2-01-FULL-40-13. Next base: position 7,547 of record MGAG01000023.1, on the reverse strand, counting down.
AAAACTATCGAGGAACTAAATCTCCCCGATCAATTTCATCAATTCACCGACGTCAATCAGGGAATGATACTTATAACAGGACCTACGGGTGAAGGAAAATCAACCTCTCTGGCTGCAATAATCGATGAAATCAACCATAAATACTCCAAACATATTATTACTATTGAAGATCCGATTGAGTATGTCTATCCTTCTGCAAAATCCATCGTCTCGCAAAGAGAACTGCATCAAGATACACACTCTTGGAATATTGCATTACGATCGGCATTGAGGGAGGACCCGGACGTAGTGCTGCTTGGTGAAATGAGGGATTACGAAACGATTCAGTCGGCTTTAACGATTGCAGAAACCGGTCACCTGGTTTTTTCAACTCTGCATACCGGCTCCACTTCAGAAACTATAAACCGTATAATTGATGTTTTTCCGGCAAATCAACAAAATCAAATTCGCTCGCAACTATCATCTGTTTTGAAGGCGGTAATTGCCCAGAGACTAATTCCTTCCTTGGATAAAACCAAGCGAATACCCGCTGTAGAGATCTTATTGAACATTTCCTCTGTTGCCGCGGTAATCCGCGAAGGAAGAACTCATATACTGGATAATATTTTAGAAACGGAAGAAGAGCAGGGTCTTTTTCTTTTTGAAAAATATCTCTTGAAGTTATATGAAAAGAGTCTAATTTCCAAAGATACCGCTTTGACCTATGCAATAAGACCTGGTGAAATGCGGAAATTTCTAAAATGATACGAATATTATTCGCCTATTTGTAGATTCGTAAAAAAATTCGCATTATTCGTATCACCGCTATGCAATTCAAATACAAAGCTATAAAGTCAGGTAAATTAATAGTCGACAAAATTCAAGCAGACAGTGAAGAGGGAGTTATGCGGTATTTAAAAACTAATAACTTTTTTCCTGTATCTGTCCGGAGGGCGGACGTAACCCTGATACCTTTTTTTGAATTTTTTCGTCGGGTTAATTTTAACGACATTGTCGACTTCACGAGACAACTGGCAATTATGTTGGAGGCTGGATTAACTCTGATAGATGCTTTGGAAATATTAAAAAAACAGACTACAAAACCCGCACTTTTAACTCTTCTTGACAGTCTGGATAAAGAGATTAAGTCTGGTAAAAATTTTTCTACGGCTCTTTCTTTGTACCCTCAAATTTTTTCTAGCCTTTACATCTCTCTGATCAAATCAGGCGAAGCAACCGGCAAATTAAGCGAAATACTTCATAAACTTTCGGAAAATTTGGAAAAGGTAAGAATATTTCGGGGAAAACTGCGGGGAGTCCTTATTTATCCCAGCTTCATCATCGTCGGTATGATAATAGTTGCTTTTATTATGATGACCTTTGTCGTACCGAAGCTTTTGGATCTTTATAAGGATTTTGGGGCAAGCCTTCCGCTGTCAACTAAAATACTGCTCTTCATATCAACATTTTTAACAAAATTTTGGCCTGTCGTCATATTCCTAGCCGCTACTAGTTACTTAATTATTTCCAGATATTTAAGAACTCCGATAGGGAAATATCAGTTTGATTCGTTTTTTTTGAAACTTCCTGCGATAGGAAATGTTGTGCGCATGGCAGCACTTGTTGATTCTACCCGGACTCTATCCATATTAACTTCCTCAGGTGTACCGCTCCTCGAGACACTAAATATTGTCGTTGAGACATCGACTAACGTAATTTTTAAATCAGCTTTTGAAAAAATCAAAAAACAGGTCGAGAAGGGTATATCGCTTGGAATGGCAATGAAACAGGCTGAAATTTTCCCCCCCATACTGGTCCAGATGACTATCATAGGTGAACAAACGGGCCATCTTGATGATACATTAATCAGAGTTTCCCGCTATTTTGAGTCCGATTCAGAAATGGCAATCAAAGCCATGACCGTTTTAATCGAACCTTCAATACTAGTTATGTTAGGACTGGGTGTCGGCTTTTTAGTGTTCGCAATAATTACGCCAATTTACACATTGACCACATCACTGAAGTAATTTAGGCCATCATAACAATAAAAATAAATATGCCCTTGACAATAAAAATGTTTATGTTGTAGTATTTTAATTAGATATGAAAAAGGCTTTTACTCTTGTCGAACTTCTCATAGTTATTGCAATCTTGGGTATTCTGGGAGTTGGACTTTTAATCGCCCTTGATCCGTTGGAACAAACAAGAAGAGCGTCGGATACTACCGTGCAGCAAAGCGGTATAGAGGTTAAAGACGCAATAAACAGATATTTTGCATCAAAGCTAGTGTTTCCTTGGTGTGATCCGTTAAGCGCCGCTGGGACTTGTAGCTATGAGGGTACTTCCTGCTTCGACGATGAGGCCCCACAAGGGAATTTTGGCGACGGGGGAAGTTGCGCCGGATTCGTAATTAACCAATTGTTAACTACAGGTGAGTTAAAAAATACTCCTCCATCCAAAATAGCTGAGGTTTTAAATTTATATACTCGATCAAGCGGTACTGAATTTACAGTAACGTTTAATCCAGTATCCAAAGCTTTTGACAGCGACCTTAAAACCTTGTATATTGATCAGGCATGTACAGCGCCGGCAATTAATGATCCTCCCAGTTGTAATACATCGGGTAATGACTGCTACTATTGTCTAAAATGAGCTTAAAAGGGTTTACTTTGATTGAGTTTCTAATAGTAATAAGCATAGTTCTTATACTTTCGGTAATGGGTTTCAGCAATTACTTTAACTCTTTAAAATCGGGCAAGGACGGTCGAAGAAAAACCGATCTGCAATCAATTCAAAGGGGGCTGGAGCTTTATTATCAGGATATTGGCAGATACCCTGATCCGCCTCTCTCCGATCCTTTGTGCCATCCGAACGGTTGTTCAAGAGCAACATATATTCAATCTTTGCCAAAAGATCCCAGTAGAAGCGACTATGTCTATGTTTCTGATGGAAGTTTTTATCAGCTTTATGCCTGCATAGAAAATGCCAACGACAGCGGTCCTGGAGTAAACCAAGCAGGTTATGGACAGTCCTGTGGTGGAGGCCCGTGCGACCCTTGTAAATTCGGAGTCTCCAGCACAAATACTACACCCTAGAACTAGAGTGTTTCCAGTTCTTTATTGACTTCCGAATCATTGGGATTTAGATTTTCGAGTATGTAATTGAAAACTTTTTTTGCTTCGTTGGGTTTACCGGCTTTTTTGAGAAATTGTCCCTTTAGATAGTAACCGTCCCGATAGTCTGTTTTAAGATTTATTGATATATTGATTTCCTGCAAAGCAAGCTGCTGAAACTTCAGCTTCTTACGCGAGTCTTTCTCTTCACTTTCTAATAAGGAATAAAAAATTGCCAGACTATAGGGAATTTTTGGATCGGTAGGAGAGAGAGTTCGCGCCCTCTCAAGAGCCGCAATTGCTTGGTTCAAGTCTTTGCTATCAAGGCTGATTTGATAATAAAGATAGTAGTTTTTTGCCCGTGTTTTCCAGTATAGAACATTTTTTGGCGAGGCGATCAAGCTTTTTTTATTCAGCTCATCAGAAACATTTCTCATATTTTTAGCAATCGTCTTTTCTTTCTGATAAGAAGCTGTAAAAGCAATATTGGCCAAAACATAGGACAGTTTATCTTCGTATACATGTTCTGTTTTAAGATTATTAGCCTCATTTAGCAGTTGAGCAGCTTTTTGAAAATCTCCCAATTTGCTGAAATTATCCCCCCGGGAGTATTTGATATCAGCAATATAATAACGGGTCAAACCAACCAACAAGTAAAGAGTAGTCAGCACCAATAACAACATCAGAATTTTTTGCAAACGCGATGTGTTGAAGATAGAAAATTGTTGACTTGTCCTGAGTTCACTCTGATAGTTGCTCACTCTGAAGAGCATAATCGAAAGACTGTTATTTATAGTCTGTTTTTCGTTTAAAACAACAAAAAAGGCGGGAATCAGATAAAAGTACAAATTTATGGTCGTAGTGGAAAAACCGAAAAAGTTGGTTACTAAAATTGTTATGTAAGAAACAATCAAACATATTGTTAATAAAATGTTGTTATATTGTTGTATTGTAATATTGCCATCGGTCATTTTTATTTTTTGGTTTGTATTTTTAATATTTAATATTTTATATTTAATATTTTTCCAACCATACATCAAAGTAGAGATTATTAAAAATAAATAAGCCAATAAGCCTATAAATCCTGTTGTAGCAAAATAATTAAGGTATTCGTTGTGCGCTTTATTATATAAATAGTCCCATTCCGATGTGAGATTATGTGCTGCCGGACGAGTAAAGTAATAGCTATAGGCAAATGTCTCGACTCCGGTACCAGATATTGGATACCTCAAACCTAAATCAAAAGCTCCTTTCCAAACTATTTTGCGGATATCTGCAGAGGTTGTTATCCCGGATTCTTGAGAAACTTTTTTTAAGTTTTCCAAATTTAAGCTCTGACTTTTGTCTGCCGCTAGTCGGACGGACTTTTGAGTTAAAGTTAGATATCTGTCAATTTTATTTATTCCGGTTTTAAAAACAACCAGTGAAAATAATAGACAAACCAATATCAATCCAACTAACCTAATTCCATTTTTAGAAAAAACTTTTTTCAATCTTGTTTGTGAGGCGTAAATAAACAATGTTATAGTTCCAAACAACACAGCAAAAAGCGCAGAGCGTGATCTGGTAAATAATATAGCCGTAAAATTAAGTATTAGATAAAAAGACACAATTACGGTTTTTGTATCTACCTTATTATTGGCGATAATTTTTTTTAGCAAAAAATAGGCGCCGATAAAAAAATTTATTGCCAGGTATGCGCCAAGCCAGTTCGGCTGTCCTAAGGTAGAAAACATTCGCTCTGCCGGTCGGAATTGATCTGTCCAGCAATTATTACCCAGTTGACCTACGAATATTAAACAGGAAAAATCCACCCCAAGCTTTCCCGTCAATCCCCAAACAATTACTATTAAAGAAGAATAAAGAGAAATTTTTAGTATTTTTTCTAAAATCTGTTTAGCTGCGGACTGGAATGAAACAAATACAAAGAAAAGAACTACATAGGAGATTATCGAGATCAAGCCGCCGTTAAATCGACCGTAATAACCGTAAAAAGAAGTATGTTTATCAATGGAAAATAAGGTTGAGAGAATTTGGGAAGCGAGAAATAATAAAATGGGAATGTCAAAAGGTGTTTTTTTTATTATAATTTTCTGATCAAGGACTTTTTTAAGCAACCAGAAAAAAACAACTCCCAATGTGATACCATAAATAAAAATCAACTTATTAAACTCAAATAACTCCGAGGTAAACGGCGCCATCAAAAGGGGAGTTATAAAAAATAGAGAGTAATAGAGGAATGATATTATTTTATTCAGCATTTGATCAATGTTTAATTTTAATAAATATCTAGAAAAATTCAAACTGCCCTTTTGGACGAATTTCGTTGTCTGTTTTGATCTGGGCACCAGTAACACAAGAATTGCAATTAAAGATAAGGGCAAAATTTTGTCTGAACCCACTTACGTCGGTCTAAATATAACAACCAGAGAATATATTTTTTTTGGCACCGAGGCAAAAACCATCGTGGGAAAAACTCCAGATTTTATAAAAATTATTCGTCCGGTGATCAACGGAGTGATTTCTGACTTTGACGCCGAAGTAGCGCTTCTGCAAAATTTTATGCAGAGGTCGGTAAATCTTTACTTTAAAAAATTTAACTTGATTAAGCCCCAACTGAGAGCAATTGCGTCAGTACCTTATAGCGCTACAGAGATCGAACAGAGAGCGGTCGAAGAGGTTTTATTTAAACTGGGATTTTCTCAGATTTTTTTAATCGAAAAACCCATAGCCGCTTCCATCGGGGCGGGTATTAATATATTTTATCATCACCCCCGCCTAGTCATTGACACGGGTGGAGGAATTACCGAATTAAGTGTCGTTAGCGGAGGAGGAATTGTAGCCCAAAAAACAATTAAAAATGCCGGTGACAGCATGAATCAAACAATTGCCAATTATGCTTATTTAAAATACGGCATTGTTTTGGGTGAGCCAACTTGTGAGCATCTAAAAACTTATCTGCTTCATTTTCAAAAAGAAAGCAAAACTTTTACCGTCAGAGGTAAATCTTTAGAAAACGGACTGCCAAAATCGGTAAGAATTAATACATCAGATGTTAAAGAAGCACTATACAGTAGTATATATCAGATAGTAGACGGCGTAAAGGAACTAATCGACGTTTCACCACCCGAAGTTGTCGACGAAATTTATGAAAGAGGAATTATTTTGACCGGGGCAATGGCAAACATAGCTGGACTTGACGAATTTCTAACTGGTGAACTAAAAATTGGAGTTATTACGGCAACCGATCCTGACGATTCTGTAATCAAAGGATTGTTAAATTTAAGCAACAATCAGCAAGATTTGGTTAAATTGGCAATGCCAAAAATTTAAGTTTGACATCGGGTAGTTTTTTTAATAGAATTACCTGTTTAATATATAGCTCTTTAACAATTAATTTTAGTCTAGTAAACGGGTTAGGTTCACCCCTCTAAGCTTTATGCGAAGTGGGGTTTTTTTAAGAGTTTGATCCTGGCTCAGGATGAACGTTGGTGGCGTGCCTGAGATATGCAAGTCGAGCGCACATAGTGCGCAACATTCAACCTCCAACATCAATTTGTTGAATTATGGTAGTTGGAAATTGGATGTTGTGCATTGTGTCAGCGGCGGACGGCTGAGTAACACGTAGGAACTTACCCCAAAATAAGGAATAGCCCCGCGAAAGCGGGGATAATACCTTATAGTGAGAGGTACCATACGGTACCTCCCTAAAGGCCTTAACTGGTCGTTTTGGGACAGTCCTGCGGCCTATCAGGTAGTTGGTAGGGTAATGGCCTACCAAGCCTATGACAGGTAGCTGGCCCGAGAGGGTGTTCAGCCAGAGGGGTACTGAGATACGGACCCCATTTCTACGGAAAGCAGCAATCAGGAATAGTCGGCAATGGGCGAAAGCCTGACCGCGCAACGCCGCGTGCGGGAAGAAGCTCTTAGGAGTGTAAACCGCTGTCGTAGGGGAAGAAGACTTCCGATTCGGAGGTTTGACTGTACCCTACAAGAAAGGGGCCGCTAACTGCGTGCCAGAAGCGTCGGTAATACGTGGGCCCCGAACGTTATCCGGTTTTATTGGGCGTAAAGGGTCGTGTAGGCTTCCCGAAAAGTTTTCGTTTAAATACTAAGGCTTAACCTTAGGAAAGGCGAGAAAACTATCGGGATTGAGTTTTCTTTAGGGAGACTGGAACTTAGGGAGGAGTAGTGAAATGCGTTGATACCCTAGGGAACACCGGTGGCGAAGGCGAGTCTCTAAAAGATAACTAACGCTGAGACACGAAAGCTAGGGTAGCGAAGCAGATTAGAGACCTGCGTAGTCCTAGCCCTAAACGAATGCCTGCTAGCTGCATCCCCCGCCTTTGGCGGGGAGTGTGGCGAAGGTAACCCGTTAAGCAGGCCGCCTGGGGAGTACGGCCGCAAGGTTGAAACTCAAAGGAATTGGCGGGGAGGCACACAACCAGTGGAACA
>MGAG01000022.1 GCA_001789645.1 Candidatus Roizmanbacteria bacterium RIFCSPLOWO2_01_FULL_37_12 | reverse complement strand
CGACCCGCTTTTTAAAAGAGCCAACCGGGGAGAGAACGTATTATCGGTAGTGAGCCGTGAGTCGATTGTGGCGCCCGAGATTTCGCTTAAGGCTGCGGTACCGATCAAGGACGAAGAGCAAATAATCGGCGTTGTGATGGTTGGGAGCGTATTGGATAATGCCTTTTTGGACGGGGTGAAAAAAGCGACGGGTCTTGAGGCGTCAGTCTATGCGGGCAACAAGCTTTCGGCGACGACTCTCTTGGCAGCCGATGGCACAACAAGACCAATCGGAACCGTATTGTCTAATAAAAAATTGCTGGATAAAGTGCTGGTTAAACAGGAGGAATTTACAGGGGCTGTTAATCTGTTGAACAGGCCGTATTTCGGTTCTTATTTGCCGATCCGGGACATTGATAATAATAGTCTTGGGATGATTTTTGTAGGCCGTGACCAGGCGGCAATTTTGGCTACGGTCGGCCGGGCTATGGAGAGTACTTTTTTGATAACCATAGTTCTTCTCGTTATCTCGCTGATTCCGTCCTATTATATTGCCGGGTATATTACTTCCCAGATTCGCTAGATGAAATAATTCAACCTCTGGGGTTGAAAATACTGTCCTGACAGTCTAAAAATCATTATTCACCATTTTTCTGCGTATTTGATCACTTCCAGACTTTTCTGGTAGTCTGCCTGATCTTCAACAAATTTTTTATAGCGGGCTTTATTAAAGTTAAAAAGAGACATAACGTCGTTATTATTAGTCAGTGGGTCTCTGATCTTACCGATGTAGCTTTTATAGGAAGACAGTTCATATTTTCGAAGTTCTATCAAATTTTTGACTAAGTTACAGCTAAATGGATTCAAATGAATATAGCGGGAGATATGTTTTAACAACTCTTCGGTTGTTACTCTAACAGATTTAAAATATGGCAGGAAAATCGGCCCTTTTCTTTCGTTTTTAAGATTGAAAAATCTGGTTAGTGAATTAACGCTGTCAGATAAATATCTTGATATTCCATTATCCTTAATTTGTTTGATCAACAGGTGAAAGTGGGTAGGCATAAGAGTGTAAGCAAGAACCTCAACTCGAAAGTTTTTTTTATCATGGTTTTTCTTCAATAATGAATAAAGAATATTTTTTTCCAATTTTTTCAGACCAGAAAAGCTTAATTGAGTTTCGTTAGATCGATAGTAACTAAGACCACCCAAAAAATAATCAGAGTATGACTTGTCGTTAAAAATATTACGGTGATCAATCGTTTTATTAAATACGTGATAAATAGAGTTTTTAATAAAAGGTTCAGGTCTGACAGGCATGAAATTGATTATTACAAAAAGGCAGTATCGATGTCTATGGATTATAATCCACAAAGTATTATATTCGGAGCTTAACATCAATATTTCTAACCCCAGAGGTTAGAAACCCCAGAGGTTAGAAAATTACCTGCCCGCAGGGTGGAATTGTTTCAACTTTTCTTGATGAACCGGATTCGATTGTTTGTTAAAATATAGATATGGCCATGACCAAAATATTGATTGTCGACGATGATGAGATATTGCGCAACATGTATAAGACCAAGTTTGTCAACCGGGGATATGACGTAGTTACGGCGGAAAATGGAGAGACAGGACTTAACTTGGCTCTTTCGCAGAAACCGGCTCTTATACTTCTTGACATCCGAATGCCGATTATGGACGGAGTGACGATGATGGAAAAGCTGCGGACAGATCCTTGGGGAAGGGGAGTTCCGATCATTATTCTTTCGGTAGTCGAGCCTGTTAGAGAAAATATTTTAGATAATATTGCGAAAGGCAAGCCGGCATATTATTTAGAAAAAGCCAACACGACACCAGAACAAGTTGTTGAGAAAGCTGAAGAAATCATCAATTTATATAAAGATTAGAAATCCAACTCCGGATTCATCATAATAGTCTTTTATTTTTGCTATATTAATCTTATGGTTTCTTTTTGGAGCTATTGGGAAAATTTGAATTTTAAAAAAGCAGCCGGTAAAAAAATCCAGGAGAATCCTGTTAAGCCGAATAATGAATTGGAAGAAGCGAAAAAAGCGCTGGCCAGCGTTTTGCAAGATTCAAAAAGACTTGAAGAAAAGTTACGGGAAGAGCGAGACAGGGCTAACGCAATTATAACTTTCATGGCAGAAGGACTTCTGGTCATGGATAGGGACTACAAGATAGTAATTATAAATCCCGTGGCCGAGAAGCTTCTTGGGGTGTCCGCCTCTTTGGCAATCGGACAGAAGTGGTCGGATTTCGTAACTACCTATATCGGAGAGAAAGAGATTCCTTTTGAGGAGAGGACTGCGATCAAAACTTTTCAATCGGGAAAAACGCTGATTACCACGATTGAGGATAATCACTACTATAAAGCCCGCTATGGAGGCAGGAAGTTTCCGGTTGCTTCTTTCACCTCCTCTTTGATTGATAAAGAGGGGAGAGTCAGCGGGGTTGTCAAGGTCTTTCGCGACGTGACACATGAAAAGCAGGAAAAAGAGATCATCAAAAAAACCGTAGAGGAGAGAACGCTCCAGGTCAGGCAGGAACAGGCAAAGCTTACCGCTTCAATCCAAAGCCTGCCGGTTGGATTCATGATTATTGATCGCGATGAGAATATCCTGGCAATAAATGCCGTGGCCAAAAAAATCTTAGACTTAAAGAACGAAGATCCAACGAGTCGTCAGATCTGCGAAAAATTTACTCCGGTCCTGGACCTCAGGAAAATGCAGGAAAAAAGTTTGGCTGATAAAAAGGCGCTGGAACTTAAAGATATAGCTTTGGGTAAAAAAGTTTTGCGGATTCTTCTGTCCCCGATCAGTCTTTCGGCAGAAGAGATCATCGGCTCGGTCATCCTATTTGAAGATGTCACCGAAGCTAAAATACTGGAGCGGTCCAAGGACGAATTCTTCTCCATAGCCTCCCACGAACTGCGGACCCCGTTGACTGCGATCCGAGGCAACACCGCGCTTATTCAACAATATTTTTCCGATATTCTCAAAGACAGCACCTTAAAGGAAATGATTCTGGATATACACGATTCATCGATCAGACTAATTCAGATTGTAAATGATTTTTTGAATGTTTCTCGTCTGGAACAGGGAAGAATAGAATTTGTCAATGAAGAATTTGATATAAGAGAACTTGTCTTAGAGGTTTTTAAGGAGTTGGAATTTACCGCCCATGAAAAAAATCTATTTTTAAAGTTTGATTCGGAACAACGAAACGCTGTAAAAGTCTATGCCGATCGCGATCGGACAAAAGAAGTACTGATCAATCTGATTGGTAATTCGCTGAAGTTTACCGACCAAGGGGGAGTCACTGTATCTATTTTGCCTAATCCTAATTTTTTAAAGATTGCTATTATTGACAGCGGTCGGGGAATTCCGGTAAAAAATCAATCCCTCCTTTTCCACAAATTCCAGCAAGCGTCCGAGCAGATTTTGACGCGCGACTTTACCCGGGGAACCGGGCTTGGTCTTTATATTTCAAAGTTACTGATTGAAGGTATGGAGGGCAAGATCTGGCTTGAGAATACCGAGGAAGGAAAGGGTTCGACCTTCTCCTTTACATTACCACTTGCAAATTAGAGATAATAGTACTTATAATGATTAGAAAGTAAATATATGTCAAAAATCTTGATCATTGAGGATGACCCCTACGTTCGCAAGCTCTACGAGCGGATATTTTCATTTCAAAAACATGAGGTTTCCATAGCTGCCGACGGGCCGGAGGGATTGGAGTTAGCCAGGACGTTTAAACCGACTATCATTCTTCTTGATGTCATGATGCCAAGAATGAATGGGCTGGAGGTCTTGAAAAAGTTAAAGGAGGATCCGGCAACTTCATCTATTCATGTTTTGATGCTGACTAATTTTGGCGAAGAATCAATAATTAAACAGGCTATGGCTAGTGGTGCCGAGGGGGTTTTGATTAAGTCCGACTTTCCACCGGATAAATTAATAGTAGAAGTAGAAAAATACATAAAATAGAAAATAGTTATAAGAAAATGGAAGATAGTTTAGAAATTTGAAAATTGAGGTTTGAAAAACTAATTTTTTATTTCTAATTTCCAACCCAATTTCCATTTTCTAATAACCAATTTCAAAATACAAAATGGCTAAGATTCTTATTGTTGAGGACGATCCCTTGATGTCCCGAATGTATCAAAAGATATTCACGCTGGAAGGATACGAGGTTGAGATAGCAACCGACGGAGTAGAGGGACTGGAGAAAAGCCGATCTTCAAAGCCGACGCTGGTACTTCTTGATATTATGATGCCAAAGATGAACGGGTTACAGGTTCTTGAGAAGCTTAAGGTTGATCCCGAGACTAAAAAAATTCCGGTTGTGATTCTGACTAATTTGGCAGGTTCGCGTGACGCAGAAAATGCCATGCTAAAAGGAGCGGTAAAATACATCGTCAAAAGCGAATACGAGCCAAAGCAGATTATCGACATGGTAAAAGAAATTTTGTCAGGTTACACCAGAGACCATATCCCTCTTGCGACGGCTCAAAAAAAACCTGTTTAATCTCGGATATTCTAAAAATAATTAGTCTTCCAGATTCTGTCAGAGCTTTCCCCTCGACCATTGCTCGGGGCAAGCTCTCCCTTTATCCTGAGCTTGTCGAAAGATTCCAGCTTTGCCACCTGTTCCTTGGGTAATATCAGATCCGTTTAAATTCTAAACAAATGTCATGCTGAATTTATTTCAGCATCTGTTTTTAGATAGCAGATCCTGAAACGAGTTCAGGATGACAGTTGGCTAATCAACCGGATTTGATATAACTGATTAAGTGGAGGTGATATAAGCTGGACGACTTTTTCTGCGACCGTGCGTAAAATTATAATATATTTTTATTTCATTTCTTTGTTATACTCAAATTAAGTCAGGTTAAATAAATACCGGAGCAACAAGTAAATAAACTATTCAAGCTGCTCTGAAATAACCGAGATAATAAGATATTTTCCAACCATCGTAAGTATTACGACTTTTCGTGCGATCGCATCCAAAGTCGTAATTTAGAAACCATGAAAAAATTAGTTAAAAAAAAGAAAAAACTGCTTTTAGCAGTTACAGCAGTTTTTTTTGGCTTAATTTTTGTCAGCAGATTAATTTTGCAGACCAATAAAACCGCGAGCAAAACTCAGGTTGCGACGACTTCCCAAGCTGCAACAGGGCCGGATCTGCACATCGACATTCCGTCACTCGTACCCCCGCCCGGTGGTCTTGCCACGGCGCGAACAGGCCAAAATATAGATGTTCAGGTTTTTTTAAAAACGGCTGACAGCCAGGTAAAATCGCTTGATTTTATCTTACCCTACGACGCTACCAGGCTCAGCTTTCCAAACACAGTTGATCTGGCTCAAAATATTGAGATCGATCCCAATTCGGGATTTAACCCAAATTTTGTCGTCAAAAGAGTCGATACGGTTGCAAAAAAGGTAATAATCGCTCTCACGGTCCCCAGCATCAATCAAATACCGATTCCCGTAAACAGTCAATCCGATATTTTTTTGGCAACCATTAAATTCCAAGTTAAGTTAAATGCACCCATAGGTACGGTCGAACTGCTTCCCAGCACCACCAGCACTATCTACGATCTTCAAACCAAGAACGTCATAAAATGTGTAGGCGGCTTTCGATTTACGGTATTTCAGGGCCCGACGCTGACTCCGACACCAACTCCAACCGAAATACCAAGACCGGTAGGGTTGAGATTCAGCTTGCGGATGCCCGATGTTATTGCCTCATCCGTCCCCGGGAGCGACGTCCAGATTGAATTGCGGGACGGAACCAATGCGGTTGGG
>MGAG01000021.1:8399-9595 GCA_001789645.1 Candidatus Roizmanbacteria bacterium RIFCSPLOWO2_01_FULL_37_12 | reverse complement strand
AGAGATAATTTTTTGATCTGTGCAAGGTAGATAAAAAAAGATAGGGAAAAAAGAGCATAACGGGGAATAGATGAGAAAGTACCCGTAAGTGTAGGAAGCAATAGATTGACTAATGAAAATAGATTTAATCCCAGAAAATAATAATTTTTAATTCTCAATTTATAATTTTCAATTAAATCTAAAATTAAAATAATAAAAACAAAATTAAAAGTAAAAAATTCAAAAAGTGAAATAAAGTATTGAAAGTTTAAATTAGCCGTGAAAAAAATATTCAGATAACGGTAATAGACCTGAGGTAGCAAGATGATGTTGGAACTCCGGTGTGCGCCGAATGCCCACTGGGAATTGAGGAAAAAAAAGGGATCCCCCATAGTTTTCCAGAGATATAGAGAGTAGATAGTTAAGCCCAGGATTGGAGAAAACAAAGTTATTAGTAATTTTGCTGAAGCCTTTAGTTTTAAGTTGCGGTTTTGAGATTTAAGTTTTGCCATTTGAGTCAGTAGGATTGGAATAATTAAAAATACTCCCAGGAATTTTGTTAGTGAAGCCAAAATGGCAAAAATCGAGGAGGCTCCATATTTTTCTTTTTTTAGAAAATAAAGAGTTGAAATAAAAAGGAGAAAAGATAAGCCTTCTGTGTAAACCGCAGCGAAGAAAAAAGATGTAGGGAAAACAAGCAAAAAAATAATCACCCAAACTGTTAATTGCTGATTATTAGTTGTTAGCTTAAGGTATTTTGAAAAAATATAAAGTCCGACTAAAAAAGAGAGGTTTGAAATAATGAGTCCGGTTAAGAGGAGATTATTGGAGAAAAGCGGGGACAGCCAGCGGATAAGAAGCGGATATAATGGGAAAAATGCCTGCTGATAAGTTGTATAACCGTTTTTTGCAATCAGAAGATAATGAGCTCCGTCAAAATTAGCAAAGGAAGTCAGAAAACTTGGCAAATTAAATTGTTGCGCGATTTCTTTGTAGGGGAAAAAACCCAGGTAGGGAATAATATATTTAGCAAGAATTGCAGTAGCTAAGTTGCCGGTAGAAAATAGTAAGAAAATAAAAGCAATTATTTTAAATCTCATCCATTATATTATACGCTTGCTCTTTTTTTGAGGACAAGAGAATATTCCTTCTCGCAACATTTACAGCGAAGGAGAGTTTTTTTTGATAGAATTAAGTTGGCAACGGGGCGTAATTCA
>MGAG01000021.1:5950-8348 GCA_001789645.1 Candidatus Roizmanbacteria bacterium RIFCSPLOWO2_01_FULL_37_12 | reverse complement strand
TGATGTCGCGAGTTCAAGTCTCGCCGCCCCGACTAAAGGTAAAAAATCAAAAAACCTAAAAAGCTAGCCTCAAGAATGCAAAAAACTTGACAAATGGAGCACAATTCAAAAAGTATATTTAGCTCTTTACAAAGACCCATAAATTTGACAATCGATGTTAAACATGATAGAATAAGCCTGTTTTATGGAACTACAACTTCAGCTTTACCGAAATTTAGTCACAAGAGGTGTGAATGTTGAACAACTGGTAGGGCAGCTTTCAAACATAAGAGCAGATGGCGATCCAAACAAGGTATTGAATACTTTATACTGGACTTTGGGAGGAGCAGCTGCATTTACACTTGTTGGTAATTTTTTTACAACCCTACTTGGAGGTTATGTTATGGATATTGAACCTTACAGGCAAAATGTCGGTAGAAGGTCTGCCGCATTTGCTCTAGGCGGAGCTATTTTAGGACTTGGACAAGGGATTAGAGATAGTTTTCAAAATCTACCTTAACTGATGAGCTAATATTCGTAGACAAAACCCACATCATTTTGCCCTTTTGTCTGATTCATTTCTTCAAATTTCATGTTTTCTAACATAAGCTGGGCTGGTTTCCAATGTGTTAAAATGGAATGAGTTAATAGTTCAAGACTATTCGCTCTTTCTCGACTTTAGAGCCTGGTAATAATAAAATTAAGATAAAGTTATACTTTGATCTTGACAAATATGACATTGATTTGATTAAATTAAAGAACTGTGAAAGATACTGAAGTACCCGAAGAAATATCAGATAGTCAATCCGATAACTTAGAAAATAAAAACCCAAATAACTATATTGGACTGAAGTTTGCACTACCAGTCCTAGGATTATTACTACTTCTGGTTGGAATTACAGCAGGAGCTCTTTTATATCAAGGACCTCAAACATCCAGATCTGTAGGAAAAGAAAAGATTACAGAAGCTCCTTTTGAGTTAGCTGGCGCACATGCTTGTGATACTGTGTCATTATCCCATATAGGAATAGGAGCTTCAGTAGGAGATAGTGCAACTGCAGGCGATTGTTATGGGAGTGGGTCAGGAGCACCTTGTGGAGGAAGTTGCTTTGTAAGTAAATACACTTGTCCTTGTGGTACGGATGTATCAAATGGATGCCAAGGTCAAAATGGAGGAACTAAAAAAGAAGGAGTAAAGTCTGCTTCAGTCGGGACCGGATGTAAAATAACACAAATAGATCTTTATTGTGATATTTGTGATAAAAGTGATTTTTTAAGTAGCAACACTTGTGGTTCGGGGACTTGCTCAGGTAGTGGGAGTGGTGCAACCGCTACACCGACCAGAACACCGACGCCTGGCGGTCCAACCCCAACCAGAACCAGAACACCAACCAGAACACCTACTTCTCAGCCACCGGTAGCAGGCTGTGTGAGTTATACGGTTCATGAAACAAGCGGCACAGGATCGCGTTTCTTAAGATACGGTCTTAATCCAAATAGTGTTACTTCATTGGATACATTCTGCAGTAACTGTGATGTTGAAGCAATGGATAGTGATGGTGATAAAGTTTACGCAATTGCCAACGATGAAAATAAATCCGGCGCGAGGCTTTGTACTTTAAACAAAGACACGGGCGCGTTAAGTAATTGCGTTGCAACAGCTCAAAGGATTACCGGACTGTCTTTTAGATCAGGTACGCCCTGGGCTTGGAAGGTCGGCACAGGCCTTGTCACCATCAATCTAAGTACGGGCGCGCAAACTCAGCAAAAAAGCTCATCTCTTGACATAGAAGATATAGCTTGGAATAATGCGGGTACAGCATTGTATTTGGTAAAAGATGCTTCTAAAGAACTCTATAAATATAATCCTGCAGACGGCTCCTTAACGCTATACTCATCAAATCTGCCTACAACCGGTGCAGACGCGATTGATTTTTCGCCTGACGGATGGTTGGTAGGAGAAAATCCAGCCAGCAGTAAGGCGGTAGTCTTTGCTTATGACGTAGCTAATAAATTAACAAAAGCATCATGGAACATCTCAACGAGCTTAAATAACTGGGACGGAATGACTGCAATGTGTGATCTGCCCGGGATTTAAGACAAAGAACGTTTTAGTTTTATTTAATCTTCATTAAATTTAGATTTTAGGCTTTTTTCTCACTTTTTTCGCCGCAGTATTTACAGTATTTAGAGTGTCCGGCAAAATCATAGACCGCAGACGCTCCGACTAAAACGTACACGAGTTTTTCTACATTCGGCCAGCTGCCAAAAAGCGCATTGACCAGATTAAAATCCAAAAGTCCGACCAGTCCCCAATTTAAAGCTCCGACGACGACCAGTGAATAAGTTATTAAGTGGAGTGTTTTATTATTCATGTTTATCACCTGCCTTTATAAATTTAATAGAACAACAAACAGAA
>MGAG01000021.1:0-5903 GCA_001789645.1 Candidatus Roizmanbacteria bacterium RIFCSPLOWO2_01_FULL_37_12 | reverse complement strand
GATTGGTAGGATCGATAATCGTAAGGGACTTTAGAATAATATCGACTGGTTATAACGGTACTCCACACGGAATAAAAAATTGTTCGGAAGGGGGTTGTGTAAGATGCAAAAGAAGAGACAATAAAGAAATTGATTGGTATGAATACGAAGAAAGCTGTGTTTGCATTCATGCCGAGCAAAATGCAGTAATTCAGGCCGCCTATCAAGGCATCTCAACAAAAAATGCCACTTTATATTCTACGGTTTCTCCATGTTCATCCTGCGCAAAAATGATAATAAATGCCGGAATAAAGAAAGTCATCTATAAGGATACTCATCATGACAAAGAAGGAATAGAGCTTCTTAAAAAAGCAATGGTAGAAGTGACAGTAAAATGAAACTATACAGCAATTTCAAATTTCATATTTTTTATACCGCGTTCGTCTTTTGTCTGATTTTTTTTCTTACCCAAAAACACTATATTAATGCTTTTAATCCCAATCTACCAAATAACAAGTATGGTATTCATTTTGCCCTGCCTAATTTAGACGATCTTGTGAAAGCAAAAGAACTTATAAATTCAAACGGCGGTGACTGGGGATACGTTACTTTGGTAATTCCGGAAAACGACCGGGATAAAAACAAGTGGCAGGAAGTATTTGACAGGATGAGAGAACTGCATTTAATTCCAATTATCAGACTGGCTACGGTAGCGCAAGATGCGAAGTGGCGAAGGCCGGCAGCTGAAGATGCCGATGCCTGGGTTAATTTTCTTGATTCTTTAAACTGGGTGGTTAAGGACCGTTATGTAATTCTTTTTAACGAACCGAATCACGGTGCAGAATGGGGTGGGAGTGTGGATGCCGATAATTATACAGAAATCGGATTAACTTTCGCACGGAAGTTGAAAGAAAAAAATCAGGATTATTTTATCATGCTCGCCGGTCTGGATGCGTCTGCCCCCAATTCACTACCGCAGTTTCAAGATGAATCGGTATTTTTATCTCAAGTTTTTAACAATAAAACAATTGAGCAATGGAACAAACTTCTTTCCGGTTTTGCTTCTCACTCCTACCCTAACCCGGACTTTTCCGCCTCGCCCTACAACCTTGGCCGAGGTTCAATCAGGAGTTATGAATGGGAGTTGAATTTTTTAAAACAGTTAGGCGTAAAAGAATTGCCGGTTTTTATCACGGAGACAGGTTGGCGTCGGGGGGATGAGTCCAGTATTGCCGATTATTTAAAAGCCGCGTACGGGGAAGTTTGGTTGCCTGATGATCGGGTCGTTGCGGTAACCCCCTTTGTTTTTGATTACCAGGGAGAGCCTTTTTTAAACTTTTCCTGGAAGAAATATCAAAATGAAGATTTTTATCCTCAGTATTACGCCGTTCAATCCCTAACAAAAGTCAGTGGCATGCCCAAACAGATAGAAAAAGGAGTGATTGAATTTGATTTCCCAAAAGAACTGGTAACGCAGTCGAGCTACCGTTTTAGCGTTAAGCTTAGAAATCTGGGCCAGGCGGTTTGGGATAAGGATTTCGGTTATCAAATATCTGTCATAGATCAGGATGAAAAAAATTTAGAGTTTTTTACTTCGGATTTAAAAAGAGTGAAACCTTTTGCGGAGACAGAGCTAGATCTTTATTTAAAAACAAGCAATTTATTGGGCAAAGGAAAAGTCCAGACTGTTTTAAGTAAATTCGGTCAAATAGTTATTGATGGCGGATTTTGGGAGTTTGAGACTTATCCGCTGCCAAGCTTGAATTTTCAAGCAAGCCTATTCCCCAAATTTCAAAGTGCCGGGGAAGATTTCGAACTGCAGATATTTAATAATCGTGAAGAAATAGTTTTCAAGAAAAAAAGCGTGAAAGTAAAGGACGGCAAAGGACTAATTGAGGAAGTACAAAATGTCGCCTTGGGCAGAAAGTATAGAGTTGTTTTGCTTAAACCATATTATTTACCGCGTCAAGTATTCGTAACCTTCGCGAAAGGAGTAAATAGTGTACTATTTGAAAGAATGTTGCCTCTTGATTTCTCGCCGAATGGAAAACTTGAGTTAGCCGATTTTACAACTCTGATTCAAAATCCACAATTAATTAATCTCCTCTCCCCCTAGGTTTTTATTAATCCAAAAAAAATATAAATAGAATGTATAAAAATAATAATAAAATCGTGCCTTCCATATATTTAAAAAATTAAATCAAAAAGCAATAAACCAAAATAAAAATATCTGGTTGAATTGGTTAAGAAAAGGTAAATTTGAGTTTTTAAATCCATTGTTTCTCTCCATGGTTCTTTTCGCTCGTTGTTTTTATGAGCGGTATAGGTTTTTTCCATGAATGTAAACTTAACTCTTAATATATTTCTAATCCAAGTTTAGGGATTATGATTAAAACTCGCTTGACACCATATCAGACAAAATTTTGTTAAAATGACAATTGAATCTGACGTTTTATCTGACAAAAATTTGTCTAATTATAAAATTCATGCTATAATACGCAGTTATGGAAAATGCATACTTTGTACCGTTACAAAGCAGAGATTTTGCACAGAAAGTGACTCAAATAATTAATACAAAAGAAGCCGGTGTTATTTTATTTCCCCCAAATACGGCTAAATCAAATCGGCTGGTAAATTTTTTTATTGAAAACTATAAATCGAGACTCAATGATTTTAAAATAGTAAAATACGACTTCACTTTTTATGAAACTGAGGACATCCTCGACTTTCGTAAAATATTTCAAAGAGAGCTTATCATAGCAAGAAAAAAAAAGATCGGTATTCTGTTGGCTAACGTCCAGACATTAATTTTTGATAAGAATTACAATCTTTTAAACGGAATGATAGACTTGCAGGAAGAGTATCCTAATTTAAGTATGGTTTTTTTATTTAATGTTGATGTCACTCATCCTGAAATTTCAAAAAACATCAGGACAAGTCTTTTTAGTTATATAGCTTACTACCCCTTTTATGGTCGAACCGATACCATTGGTTTTATAGATCATTTGGTAAAAAAGTGGAACATATCATTTGACGCCGGACAAAGGGAAGCAATCGCGGATCTCTGCGGCGGATATTTTTGGTTGGTTAAACAGGCAGTTATTTGTTCAAAGGACAATCCCAAACTGCCACCGGAAAATTTTTTCAGATACGAGGGTGTGAAGATCGCCCTTGAGCAGTTGTACGCCTCACTTTTACAAAGTGAACGAGACGTCTTGCACAATATTGTTCTCGGCCACAAAACCGAAGACATTTTACAAAAACACAGTTATAATCATCTGGAAAAAATTGGCCTGATAAATAAGGGTGGGATTACTATCCAACTGCTGGAATCATATATTAGAGAATTTCTACCAAAAATGAAAGTAGAATTGATAGAAGACAGAATATTTATTAACTTAGTTAATGTTGACAATCAGTTTTCCAAAAAGGAAAAAAAGGTCTTCAAGGTGCTTATCAAAAATACGAACCGAGTGGTTACCAGAGATGAACTAGCAAAAGCAATCTGGCCGATTAATACGGAAGATTACTATTCTGATTGGGCAGTCGATAGGTTGGTTGCCAGATTGAGATCAAAAATTGCGGACTTGGGAATGACAAGAGAGGCCGTCAAGACAGTTCGAAATCAAGGCTATACATTAACAAATTAAATAAGAGGTAAGGTCTTATGTTACAGCGCTCCAGTCACGAAAAATTCATGCGAAAAGCAATAGAGACTGCTGAAACTGCGTCAAAAAAAGGACACCATCCTTTTGCAGTGGTTGTAGTCAACGGCACTGGAAAAATTATTTGGAGGGATCATAACAAGGTTAAAACGACAATGGATCCTACTGCTCATGCGGAGATAAACTCTATAAGAAAATTAAGTAAAAAACTTAAAACTCTAAACTTAAAGGGGTTGACATTTTACAGCACGACAGAACCGTGCCCCGTTTGTTTTACAGCGATGAACAATTCGCAAATATCGGCTGTTTATTTTGGTGCGTCAGCACATCCTACGCAATTTTTACCGCTTTCAGCAAAAAAATTAGCCAAATACGCAAAAAAATATCCAATTAAAGTTGTTGGTGGCATTCTTGAAAAGGAGTGTCTGGAGCAACGGGAAAGATTATGGAGGAGGTAGCTTTTTATTAAGGAATTTTATTCTTTCTTTCAAATTTTCCGCTTTGGTTAAATAACTTCCTATACAAAGACAGTCCGGTTTATATTTTTTAGATAAAATTAAAGGAAGAGTGTCTTGATTAATTGCTCCATCCAAAAGTATTTTATGCCTATAGTTTTGCTTACGGAGCTGCTCAATTTTTTTGAGCGTATGGGGAAGGAATGGTTGTCCCTGAAAGCCTGGATTAACACTCATAATTTGGATAGACTCAATTTGATTAAGGTCGTATTTTTGCTTAAGTTCATCGACATTATCCTCGGGATTAAGAACTAAGCCGAAAGAGAAATTAGGATAATTTGTAATTAGTAATTGGTAATTAGGCAAAAGCGAGAAATGAACAAAAATATTATTTATTTTCATTATTTTCTTACTTACTAAATTACTTAATTTCTCAATTTCTTTCTCATAATCTTTTACCATCAGATGAAAATCAAAAATAAAGTTATTAGTTATTAGATATTGGTTATTAGTTAAGAAGTTATTTATTTCTTTTATCCGGACGGTTTTATTGGGAACGAAAATGCCGTCGGCAATATCCACCTGAAAAGTTTTAAAAAAAGGAGACAAGCGATTAATTTGTTTAATAAGAGCGTTGGAGTTATTTTCCAACAGAGCCGGAATCACCTGCATTTAGTGATTATAACAGTAAAAATGATACAATAGTTTTATACATTTGTTTAAGCTTAATATGGCAGAAAAAAAAGCAAAAAAAGAGGATGAAGAAAAGTGGTGGGAGAAAATCCCAGGATTAAGTCAGATAGTTAACGCCGTATTATGGATGTTTGGCAGAAAATGAAATATGGACAAAAGTAAAGTTCTTGAACTACTTTCAAAATTTATTTCTATTCAATCTGTCTCTGCCGACTCAAAGCGCCGAAAAGAAATAACTAAAGCCGTTGATTTCTTAAAAAATCAGTTTAAGGAAATGGGCGTTGACGTGAAAATTATTCAAAAAGGACAATCACCCCCATTAATTCTGGGAATATACCATTCAGATCACGGCCGTGATCTGAATGGTAACAGGAAAACTATTGGAATTTATGGGCATTATGATATTCAACCGGAAGACCCGGTTGACGAGTGGGAATCTCCACCTTTTGAGCTAACCATAAAAGACGGAAAACTATATGGTCGAGGTGTTGCTGACAACAAAGGCCACGTCATTCAAAATCTCACTTCAATAAAACATTTAATTAAAGTTAATAAATTAAAAAACAATATCGTATTTATTTTTGAAGGGGAAGAAGAAGTGGGGAGCGACAATTTTGAGAATTATGTAAAAGAGGCAAAAGATATTCTTTCAAGAGTTGATGTTTTTTACGTCACTGATACAGGCATGTATAAAAAGAATATTCCCCAGATTTTTTATGGTCTTAGGGGGTTGGTTTACTTTGAGCTTGAAGTTGATATCGGAAATAAAGATCTCCACTCCGGTATTTATGGTAATAGAGTATTAAATCCGGTGCAGATTCTGGCCCATCTTTTGGCAAAAATGAAAGATGAGAAAACAAATAGAGTTTTAATTCCTGGCTTCTATAATGAGGTAAGATCGATTACACAAGATGAAAGAAATAATTTTAAATCTTTTGCTAGGTCAGACGAAGAAGAGAAAAAAACAGCCGGAGTTTATAAAATGATTTCTTTAGACAAAGATCAGGCTTATTTATCGTCAAAATTTTATCCGTCCTTAGACGTTAACGGAATAGTAAGCGGTCATACGAGAGAAGGCGCGAAAACCATAATTCCCAGAAAAGCAACATTA
>MGAG01000020.1 GCA_001789645.1 Candidatus Roizmanbacteria bacterium RIFCSPLOWO2_01_FULL_37_12 | reverse complement strand
TTCATCCCGCATTTTAATTACGTATTCCGAACCCACTTCTTTATTGGATTTATGTTTAGATCTTAATGAAGCCATAATTTTCATAGCTTTCTCTATGGTTTCTTCTCTTTTTGTTTTTTTATCTTGTGCAGAAATATCCGGTTTTCTTATAACATATATAATTTTTTGATTTTTCATAATCAACGCTTCGTTTTCTTGCTCTAATATTCTATTTAACACGTCTATATCACGCCTTAATTGAGTGATACTGATTATTTTTGGATCAATTTGATTTAAGTTCATATGAAGAAAGTATACACAATTGTTGACAAATATGTCAACATATTTAAGTAATTCTATTTGTTTCTAGCAAGGGCAGGTTTTTATCATGATTCTATTTAGATTATTGTCAAGCCTTTTTTCCCAACCGCCGCGGTTGGAAAAAAGGTTGTTGTAGTAATTTTATTACCTTAATGGAGTTTCGGATGTTTCTTTTTGTTGATCAGGGAACTCTCTTTTAAGTTTATCAACGTCTTCCATTTTCATTTCCCAACCAAGCGCTCCAAGATTTTCCTCTAGATGTTTTTTATTACTCATTTTTGAAATTGCGATTACGTTAGGTTGCGAAACAAGCCAGTTGAGTGCAATTTGAGCGGATGTTTTTTTGTACTTTTTGCTTATTTCATCAAGAATCGGGATTCCTTTCCGGGTTAATATTCCTCTTTCAACAGGACGGAAAGCCGTAATTAAGATATCGTTTTGCTGACAATATTGAATAAGTCCGTCGGTTTCAGGTTGACGAACAAAAAGATTATAAAAAACCTGATTAGTGACGATTGGATAGTCTGAATTTTTTTGTGCTTCTTTCAAACGTGAAGTAGTAAAGTTACTAACTCCAATATTCCTAACTAAACCTTGTTTTATTAAATCTCCCATTGCTTTCATTGTCTCTTTGATCGGTATACCGTCATTAGGTGCGTGTATAAGATACAAGTCTATATAATCGGTCTTAAGTCTATTTAAGCTTTTCTTACAAGAAGCAATAACATCATCATATCCGAGGTTAGTATTTGCAACCTTTGTAGTTATAAACAATTTACTCCTATCAATATTTTTTATCGCTAGACCAAGAAGTTCTTCTGCGTGTCCGGCTGCATATTTTTCTGCCGTATCAAAATGAGTGATTCCAATCTTTAGTGCATTATTAATTCCGATTGTATTTTGTTCATCGTTAGATGGATCTGACTCCATTTTTCCGCCTATTGTCCATGTTCCAAACCCTAGTACGGGAATTTCAAGGCCATTTTTTAATTTTTTAGTCGGAATTTTCATATTTTGTCGGTTAATTTTAGCATATAGATAGGAGGCTGATAATGTAGTTATAAATTTTTTTCGGTTAAAATATATAAAATGAAGAATAAATTGAATAAATATACTCTACTGCTGGTTACAGCTTTGATTACGACTATTTTAAGCACCCTTCACTTGATTATCGGTTTTGCCAAGACTCCGATCGGAATGGTTTATACGTGGACCGGGCACTATTATCTCGACTATTTTTATTACTTGCAGTTTATAGCACAAGGACTGCGGGGATATTGGTTGCCACAGCAGTACTCGGCTACCGACGATCCCTCAATCTATTTTCACCTCGAGCCTTATTTAATCATCGGACAGATCGGCAGGATTTTTGGCTTAACGGCAATTTCTACCTACTGGTTATCCGTTATCGTTCTGATATTAATATTAGCGCTAAGTATATTTAAAGTTATCCGGGAAATATTAAAAGACAGACCATTCAAGCTGCAGTTTGCCGCATTTTTAATCGCTTTATCTGCGTCCCCGTTTTTTAAATTAATCAATGACAAGACCGGTTTACAGTTCAATTTTTATGAATACTGGGCTTCCTACGGCAATTTTTTTAAAAGATTTGAGCCTGTTCCTCACCATCTGTTGGCCGGAATAACAATTTTATTTATTTTTTATCTGTGTCATAAATACCTTAGTAATAATTCTAAAAATATTAAATCGAGTTTATTTTTTGGAATTACCATAGGCTTGCTTTTGTCTGCCATGCTGACATTTTATCCCTTTCAGATCATACCGGTATTTTTTGCCATCGCTATTACTGTCATGTTGTATTTTTTAAAAAATATAAAAGGCAAAAAATACCGGGAAGCCTTTTTTGTCAGCCTTTTTATTTTTGCAGCAGGGATATTAATTTTATTATCTGGGTTAATGATTAACAGGTTTTATTACCAGACTACGTTTTTTCAATCGACAAAAGGCGTTGAGGAAGGCTGGCGGAATTTTCCACCCTTAAAGGACGTGATATTAAATCTAGGTCCGGTAATATTATTAGTTCTTTTCGGTCTGGAGCGGTTCGTCAAGAAAATAAACAGTATGGGTATTTTGCTGCTAACCTTTGTTTTAATCAGCTTTTCGCTGTTTTATTCGTCTTTGGATCTGGTACTCAATACCCATAACGGCAGATTTTTATCACCCCAGAGCTACATACTATTTGCCGTGATTGCGGTTCTGGGAATTGAAAAAATCGCCGAATTTTTTTCCCTCAAAAAAAGCTCTAAGGTTTTTAACTTTATAGTCTTCTTATTGCTTATATTTTCTCTTCCGGCGAACATAGCGGATTTTAGAGAAAAATTAGTCGATAAAAATCTCAATTCCCCGATTTCTTATTTACCTAAAGGTATAATTGACGGATTTAAATTTTTGGATAGGCAACCGGAAAAGGGAAACGTCTTACTGACTCCCAGCCAGTTTTTGGGAACTGTTATGCCGGCTTTTGCCGATAGAAAAACTTATGTCGCCAGACACGCGGCCACTCCGAATTATATTGAGAAAAATATTCGGACAAGCAGTTTTTATCTTGGGGCGATGGCTAATGATGAGGCTTTGAATTTCTTACGGAAAAACAGACTGAAATTCGTTGTTTTAACTTCAATTGAAGGTTATGACGTAAAGAAACTTTTTAATTATTCATTTCTGAAAGAAATTTACCGGAATAAGGATATAATAATCTTCAAAGTTAAATAATACTTTAAAACCTAGGCTCGATATGACTTTTTTCGCGGACCGTCCCGACTGAGTCGGGAGGTCATCAATCGCTCAAAAAGTATATCTTCGCCTCGGTTAGGTATGATTCTTGATGGTAACTAAAATTAATTATGAATGTACAGTTTCACAAACCTTATTTTTCCGGAAACGAGTTGAAGTATATTACTGATATTTTTAAGCGGGGATTGTCGATTACGGGTGATGGTTACTATACGGCTAAAGCAACCGAATGGCTGGAGAAAAAATTAGCCATTAACAAAGTGCTTTTAACAACTTCCTGTACTTCTGCTTTGGAAATGGCAGTCAGGATATTAAAATTAAATCCCGGAGACGAAGTAATCTTGCCTTCTTTTACTTTTACCTCGACCGCAAACGCGGTCTTACTTAACTCAGGTTTAAAAATCCGCTTTGCAGATATTCAAACGGATACTCTAAATATAGAACCGGATGATATTGCAGCTAAAATAAACAAAAAAACCAAGGCTTTAATAATTATGCACTATGCCGGTGTGAGCTGTGATATGGATAGAATTTTAAAGATAGCTAAAGATAATAAACTAGGAATTATCGAAGACGCCGCTCAGGCTATCGGAGCCAAATATAAGGATAAATTTCTTGGAACGCTGGGTGATTTTGGTTGTTTTTCATTTCACGAGACAAAAAATATAACAAGTGGTGAGGGTGGTGCATTATGTATTAATATTAAAAACTTAAATTTACAGGAAGAAGCAGAAGTTATGCGTGAAAAAGGAACTAATCGCACGAAATTTATCAGAGGTGAAATTGAAAAATATACCTGGGTTAATACGGGTTCAAGCTATCTGCCAAGTGATTTATTGGCTGCGGTTTTATTTGCTCAATTGGAAAATATGGATAAAATACAATCAAGAAGAATGAGAATTTATGATTTTTACAAAAAAAACCTGAGCCGGTTTGAAAAAAAAGGATATGTGAAGCTTCCGGTTATTCCGGAATATGCCAAACACAATGCACATACTTTTTTTCTTTTATTTAATAAAAAAACAGAGCGGAATTTTGTTTTAAGTTTCTTGAAACAAAACGGGGTCGATGCGCGTTTTCATTATATTCCGCTGCATCTTTCACCGATGGGTAAAAAGTTGGGTTATAAACTTGGCGATTTACCTTTAACTGAAAAAATGAGTGAAACTTTATTGCGTCTTCCCCTTTATGCCGGAATGAAGGGTGAAGAAGTTAAATATGTAATCAATATTATGGAAAAAATGTTTAGAGATTTATTCTAACACGATGAAAATTTATTTGACGTTAATCTTGACTTGTTATAACGAGGGAGAACATTTAAAGGGGAGTTTTAAACGGATTTATTCGGTATTAAAGAGTCTGAAAAAAACCTACGAAATAATATTCATAGACGATCGAAGCAAAGACCGGACTTTAGAAATTATCAAGGGAATTATTAAAGAATACAGTAAAAGAAATGTTAATATTCAATTAATCGAACATCGTCATAATCAGGGCAGGGGAAAATCCGTGATGGATGGTATTGGGGTCTCAAAAGGAAATATAACCGGATTTTTGGATGTGGATTTGGAAGTGGGTCAGGAGTATATTCTAAATGCTTTATCACAGCTTGAGACTTGTGATGTAGTGATTGGAAGAAGACTCTTTCCTTTTTCTTTTAAAACAATTCATAGGTATTTGGCAAGCAAGATCTATGCTTGGATGGTTCGAGCTGTTTTAAATTTGCCGGTACATGACAGCGAAGCCGGATTTAAATTTTTCCAAAGAAATAAAATCCAAAAGGTTTTGCTTTATGTGAGAAATAACGGATGGTTTTGGGATACTGAGATTGTTGCTTTAGCAAATTTATTTAAGCTGAAAATAAAAGAGATTCCTGTCAAATATGTCAGAAGAACCGATAAAACATCGACAGTTAATATTTTCAAAGACTCAATCCTTTATTTTTGGAATTTGATTGAGTTTAGATTAAGATATAAGTCAATTAAAAAATAAATTGTTTATTGTCATTCCCGCGAAAGCGGGAATCCAGTAGTTATTTTCTGGATCCCCGATGTGGTCGGGGATGACACGATTAGAAATATGAAAGCATTAGGTGAAATTGGAATTGGAAAAACAGTCAAATTTATTTTGTATACTTTATACAGCGTTTTAATTGATCTGGTTTTGTTTTCTTCCCTAAAAATAGTACTGCTCAGGATTGCCGGTGCAAGTATCGGGCGCGATACGGTAATCCACAAGGTTCGCTTTTTTAACCTATATCATCACGGATTTGGAAATCTGAAAATCGGGAATTATTGTTATTTAGGAGACGAGGTGATGTTGGATTTGGCTGATAAAATAACATTGGAAGATCATGTCACTCTTTCGAATCGAAGTTTAATTCTTACGCATACGAATGTTGGCTATAAAAATCACCCGATACAAATACATTATCCCCGAATATTTAAACAAGTTACAATTAAAGAAGGATCTTTTATTGGGGCCGGAGTAATAATATTGCCCGGAATAACAATTAGTGAAAAAACAGTAGTTGGCGCAGGCGCAGTAGTTACTAAAAATGTAGCAAAAAATACCGTTGTCGTTGGTTCTCCGGCAAAATTTCTCAAAAGACTGTAGAATCAAAGTGATATATTAATCTCTATGGCCTCCTTTTTAAAATCAAAAAAAGTTTTAATTTATCTATCCTACTTGGTCTATTTTGTTATTCTGGGGTTCTTATTAAGGTCGGTATTTTTGTCGGGTTATTATTATCGTTTAAACGCCGATGAAGTATATCATTCGAATCTGGTTTATCTGATGCTTAAGGGATTTAGACCATATGCGGATTTTTATTCGACCTATTCGCCGTTTTTACAACTATACCTAATGCCTGTATTTCTATTGTTTGGCGCAACGCTTAAAGCCATTAGTGCTTCGCGGATTCTGATGATTATCCTTTATCTTCTTCAAATTTGTTTAATGTTTTTGCTCGTTAAGCGGGTTTTTGGCAAAAAAGTTGCCTTGCTTTTTGTTCCTTTATATCTCATGGATCCGTTTATGGTTTTTGTCGGTATGCAGATCAGGCCGGAAAACCTGATGATGGTGTTTTATCTGCTTTTTCTTCTTTCGTTTTCTTATGCGTATGAGAATGCCAAAAGTACAAAATTTTATTTCCTCTCAGGAATTTTGTTTGCTTTAACCTTATTAATGAATCTTAAGATATTGCCAAGCTTGATTGCTTTTGCCGGAGTTTTTATAATTTATGTGTTCAAAAATAAATTATTCCGTCAATTATTAATCTTTACAAATGGATTTTGTCTCACCTTTTTTATTTTTTTCGCCTATTTTTTACTTGCCGGTTATCTTCCCGATATGTTTCAAGGGTTATTTATAGATCCGTACACACTTAACAACTCGATTCCCAATGCTACTTGGCTCGGATATTTTTATTTTCAAAATCCCGTCATTTTTGGTATAGATGGAAAACCGTTGAACTGGATCTATGCATGGTTATTACCCGTCTTGGCATTTACAGGAGGATATGCGGCAATAAACAACAGTTCCGACTCAGACGGAATTAAAAAAAATATAATGAAAATAATTTTATTATTATCTCTATTCCTCCAGTGGGTGAGCATGCTATTTATTAATTCGGTTTTTATTCAATACTATATTCCTTTGAATTGGTTCTATTCTGTCTTTACCGCCTATTTTATTTATCATTTAGTTAATCGGCTTGATGAAACCAAACTCCTGCAAAACGTGGCAGTAGGAGTTTTATTAATATTTTTTATTTTAGTTTATCATGCAAGCGTGCAAGGCAATATTGCCCGATCTAAAATGTCAGATGATCCGATTGTAAAGGAAATGAACGAATTTTGGAGAATCGTTCCTGAAAATGCACCGGCATTTCCCAATATTCCTTTTAGAGTTCCAATCTATCCGGTGTTATGGGGAAGTACTTTTGCTCCTTATTTGCGGGACCGCTTTACGCCGGTCTATCCGGCAATTGAAAAAAACAGGTTAGCTGTTTTGACGGGTTTAACTGATGAGTTTTTTTCTAATCTGGATACTAAAAGTCAACAGTATATTCTAACCAACTATCAGAGGGATTCAACAAACAACTATATCTGGAAACGAAAAGATTTAAAAAATTAAAAGACGTGTTGACAATGATTTAAAAATTCTTTATGATTTTAAGAATCATAAGTTCTTGCTTGCGCTTGCTTACGCAAATAAACATGCAAGTTTAAATTTAATATGGTAGAAGAAAAAAATAGTGAGAATAAATCCGCATTATCTGCGTTAAGCATCGGAATTTTAATTGTATTCCTGCTGATAGTTGGAGGTTTGTATTGGTGGGTAAGTAAAAAAGGTAAGGGTCAAGTTGTTTTCCCAGCCGGATTAAACTATACCGGTGAAGAGCCTACTTCCGCTCCTCAGCCTCAAAGACCAACATACGATTATACTAAATTGGCGGGGGCATCCGATTGGGTCGATTTTGTCAGTCCAAAAGAGCAATATACTTTCAAATATCCTCCATCGATGATTCCGCTGATCTTTCCCGGAGATGCTAATGATTCTGTGACGTTTGATATAGCCGATGTTCCTGCCCAATTTAATTTGATGGTTCTTGTCGAAACTATCTCGAATTATGACGCCAAATATAAAGGCAAGCAGGAAGATTTTGTAAAAAATTATTTCACTTTTTTTGATGGGTTAAAAGGAATAGAGGAAGTAGAAACGTATAAGACCGATAAAGGTTTATCCGGTTGGAGAGTAAAATATGTCAATCAGGATGATGCGGTCGGAACTGATAATTACTTTTTCGTCATACCTGGGCAGACCGATAAAATCATTCACGTAAATAATATCTTTCCGACTGAGGGTCAGGCGGTATTTACTAGACTATTGAACAGTTTGGACTATAAAAAATAATTTAGAATTTATAATTCAGAATTCAAAATTAAATTTATAATCTAGAATTTTTACGACTCTAAATTCTAAACTTCATTCTGAATTCTAGATTCATAATTCTGAATTTATAAAATGTTCTACATCTTCTTAGGATTTGGTCTCCTGATAAGGCTTCTGCTAATTCCTATACCAGGATTTAAGGCTGATGTTGCTTTCTGGAAAGGGTGGGGTTTGGCCGTTGCCGACAAAGGTATACTTTGGTTGGTAAATAACACCAACTATAACTATCCTCCCGGCTTTGCCTATATTTTATGGCTTATCAATAAGGTTTATGCTTTATTTAAGAATCCTTATAACATCAATGAATATTGGGCGGATAATAATGTCTTATATCTTTTTTTAATTAAAATAATTACGATAATTGCGGATTTAGTGGTGGTATTGGTGATAATTAAAATAGGGCGAAAGATTAGAGAAGCCGGAAAACAGAAGTCGGACGTGACAGAAATCAGAAAATCTGAGCATCAGAAATATCAGTCTTCCGTCGTCAATCTTCCGACATCCGATTTATCCTTAAAATTAATTCAAATATTTGCTCTTTTTTATTTCCTTAATCCTGCCGTAATCTATGACGGAACGGTTTGGGGACAGGTGGATCAATTAGGATTAGCCTTGTTATTAGTTAGTAGTTATTTGTTATTGGTTAACCGGCCAAGATGGGCTGCGGTTGCTTTGATTGTCGGTTGCTTGATGAAGTTCCAGAATATTATCTTTCTTCCTCTTTTCTTTCTCTTTATCTTTAAAAAGTTTTCATTCAGAGAAATGATTTCAAGTTTTGCAATAGCTTTATTAACATTCATGATTATAGTTTCGCCTTTTATTTTTAGTAGGCAGATGGAAAAGTTGTACTGGCTGTTGACAATCAATTCCGATTGGTTCCCCTGGTTTTCCTTGAATTCTTTTAATTTCTGGTGGATTGCATCAGGATTAAAAGGAATGCAGATGAACGACAAACATCTTTTTATCGGAATTATTTCCGCAAAACAGTTTGGGCTTTATATGTTTATTTTTGCTTATTTTATAAGTTCGATTACGGTTTTTTTATCTAAAAAGGAAGAACTATTTAAAAATTTTGTCCTAGCCTGTAGTTTAGCTGTTTTTGCTTTTTTTCACCTATTAACGCAGAGTCACGAACGATATCTATTCCCCCTTACAGGCTTGCTACCAATATTATTTTTGTTTTATTTTAATCAAAACTATATAAGTAAGATTGGGTCAATTTCTAATTTTCAATTTCTAATTTCTAAGCAAATTTCAAACTTCAAATTTCAAATTAATTGGATATTGGTAATTGGATATTTGATATTTTCGATATTTTTCTTCCTAAACATGTACTTATCTATGGGTTGGAATTATCCCGATCAGGTGATTCCCAGATTCACTCGAGAGGAAACATTAGGACTTTCATGGTGGATATCGATCGCACAGATAATATTATTTGGAGTTTTTGTGTGGTGGTATTTTAGAATGGGACTAATTAGGCACATGAGATTAATTGGACTTATGGGATTGTTAATCACTGGTGTGTTACTATTAAAAAATACTAATTATTTATTCGGTAAACCAATCTTTTTGACTTCGTTAAAACCGGTTGGGTGGAGACAGGATTATCTGGAGCCGGTTTACAATAAAACCGTAGAGTCCGCTAGGGGAGTAAAGTACTGGAATAGTCTGTCAGTAAATTATTTTTATTATGATAGTGGAATTGGATCTCATGCAGATTCGGAAATAACCTACCATTTGGGCCGGAAATTCAGCAAATTCAGTACCGATTTCGGTATTGATACCGAATCGGACCAGAATGCAAAAGTATATTTTTCCATGATCGGTGACGGCAAGGAATTGTTTAAATCCGGAGTTAAGGGCAGATTTGACAAGCCGAGGACAATTTCGGTGGATGTTGCCGGAGTAAATTACCTGGCTTTGAAAATTACCAAAGCCGGTGAGACCAATTTTGGAGCTCATGCTGATTGGCTAAATCCTAAGTTAATTAAATGATTTATATATTGTAAATATGATAGAAGGTAGTGAGAAACAAATTATCAACATTCCCGAAATTATTACTATTCCGAATGAAAGAGCAGGGTTGAGAGAAATCAATGTCGCTGATCCTATAGACGTTGAAAATATGTGGCAAATAGAACAAAGTCCAGGCATGTTGAATTTAATAGATCCCGACGATCCCGAAGATACGATATCAGCTACAAAAACAGAATTGTTGGAGTGGATTGAAGATGTTAAGAAAGATCCTTCTATTAAAGTATATGCAGTAGTAGCTACAAAACTTGCAGATCCAGAAAATCATGGTGAAGTCGATGGGTGGCTCAGAATAGATGGTCATCCAGGTATGAAAGACTCTGAAGAAAAACGGCGATATGAAAGAATAACAGGAGCTAAGTTATTACCCGACGAACCAATTCCTTATGAAATTGCATATATTAAAAGACCGGGAAGTGTCGGCGATCTCTTATCTAGCGGAGTAAGAGTGGCATGCTATAAAATTGCAGCGGATGATGCACTAGTTGCTAATACTTATAAACAAACAATTGGAAGATTCATGGGTCCTCGCAGGATTGTTTTTGCTTCTGCCACCAATACCAATAAGAATTCTATTCGGGTACTAGAAAATGCCCACTTTGATTGTATTAAGAAAAATGTTATTTATAAAAAAGGTAAACCGCCCGTAGATAATTTTTTTGTACTCAATTGGAATAATTTTCATAAAAAGATGGAGCAAAAGGATAGTTTTTTTCTTGCTAGATTAAAAACCATGTTTCCTGATAAGTTTAATTCTAAAAGTAAAATAATAACTGATAATAGGTTCACGCCTAACTTAAAAGCTAAATAGAAAACCCTTTATACTATCGAGCAAATTCGTGTTCTAACTAGTACTTAGCTAAGTCTCATAAGTCTGAGTTTACCTCTAAGGAAATTGATATGAATTTGTGCTTGAAAATATAAATAATAGTTATATACTAAGTTTATAGTTAAGTTATATATTAAATATTATGTTCAATTCACAAAATATAAAAAGTCTGACCGATCTTAGGTTAGACCCGGCAAAGATTACCAAGTTGGCATCGGTATCGGATAATCCAGTTTATATTCTGAATAGGGGTAAGCCGGTAAGTGTCATTCTTGACGTAAAAGTATATGAAGAATTGATAGAGAAGCTAAATGACTCTTTGGATGCCCTGGAGATGAAGAAGTTTGAAAAAAAACCTAAAAAAATTAAAGACTGGATCAGTCATGATAAACTGGTTAAAAAATTAAAACTTTCTTAATGTCGTATAAGATTTTTTACTCTCAGGAAGCTGAGAAATATCTTGGACGTCTTACTTCTTCAAAAGCTAAATCAATACTTGAAAGAATTACTTATGTTGCCGGTGATCCTTTTAAACCTGATAACAATATTACGAAACTCACAGGAACAATCTCAAGCTATAGATTGAGAATCGGGGATTTGAGAGTGATTTATGAGCTGGATGTAAAAGATAAGTTAATGTATGTAGTTAAAATTAAACCTCGCGGGTCTGCTTATTTATAATAAGGTGAAGAATCCAGTTACAGCACCCAAGCTCACTAGCTGGATCCAAAATTGATCAAGTAATAATTATGAAATTTAATCAGGCTTTTTAAACTCTCTATCAGATTGGTTAATAAATATTTCGGCTGGTTGGTTTGGTGCTGCTTTTATTTTCCCCTCTTTTTCTAAAGTTTCCAAAAAAGTTAATTTTGGTTGTTGATTATGGATATTGGTTTGCTATATTTACTTTTATCTTAGGAGTTTTACTCAAACAAAAAATCCTATGAAAAGCTCATCTGTTAATCTTGCCGATCTTAATGTTAAAATCGCAATAGCTTTTGGGATTCTAATGATAGGTTTTCTTCTGATGTATATTGCATTTTTTAAGTAAGAGTTAAAACCTAGGCACTTTTATCATTTTTTGAAGTAATTTGACCTTCTTGATCAGCATCAACCTGTACTATATGGCCTTTTTGCAAAATTGATCTAACCAAAGGAAGCGAGGAAACAAGCTTAACTAATTCAAATTCTCCCTTAGTTGTTTCTGCTCCAATAAATTTACCCTGCTTGTCTTTAATTGTATTTCCAGACTCAGTTAAATTTTTACTAGCCATAATTTTACACAAAGTATTTTACTTCTTCTTCTTCTTCTTCTTGTCAAGAGATCGTAAAGATGGTTAAATTTGAGAATGGAGAAAAAGAAATTGTTAATTGTTATTTGTTTATTGTTAATTGTTGGAATAAATTTCTACCTTTACAGTGCTGAATTTAAGGTTTTGGTTGATCCGAACGATAATATCTTTCAGTATGCTCTGATTGATGAGGCAAAAGATATCTGGAAACAGATTTTTGCGGGCAAATTGTCTCCAATCTATCTTTTGGATAGTTGGAATGAACGGTGGGCAGAAGGATTTGCGTTATCCAGTTATTATGCACACCTTCCGCAGGCAGTGATGGCGTTATTTGGGGGCTTTAAACTGTTTGTTGTTGTTAGGACGGTAATGCTGATATTAATGCCGTTGATGTTTTTTTTCGGTGCAAGGATTTTAGGAGTTAGCTGGTTACCTAGTTTGCTTGTTAGCTTATTTAGCCAGACGATATTTACGGATGGATTGTATGGAATTGATGTCTCAAGCTTTATCTGGCGGGGGTGGGGATTGTCAGCTCAGTTGATGGCGGTATTTTTTTTACCGGTAGCATTCGCATACGCAGTAGATTACTTTGAAACTAAACGGAACTTAGGGAAGGCAATTTTTTTCAATTTTTTAGTTGCTTCGTGTCATTTCGGGATTTTTAGTTTGGCATTATTAGGGTATCCGGTATATTGGGTTGTTTCCGTGATGCCGAATATTTTTAGGAATCTAGATTCTGGACAAGCCAGAATGACGAATCAGATCCTGAAACTAGTTCAGGATGACAATAGCAAAAAAATATTCGTTAGGTTAGCAAAATTTTTATCTTTAACTCTATTTTCTCTCTCTTATTTCATTATTCCTTTTTTTACTCAGGGACAATACAGGAACTTTTCGGTCTGGGATCCGATTTGGAAGTTTGATTCATGGGGAATCAGGCAAATTATTATTTGGTTTTTGAATGGGGATATGTTTGACTTTGGCAGGTTGCCTTTTATTACATTAAGTGTAATTTTTGGAGCATTTTTGGGATTCGCAGGAAAAAATAAACTTTTCAGATTTTTAAGTTTACTTTTTGTTTTATATTTTGTCCTTTTTCTGGGAAGAGCGACATTGGGAGGCTTAATTGATCTTATTCCGGGATTTTCAGAGTTTCATCAACACAGAATAATTGTGTTGGTTCAATTTACCGGAATTTTTTTGGGAGCATGGCTTTTGTACAGATTACTGCTGAAAATAAATTCATTAATTACGAAATACGAGTTGGGAAATGCAAATTATATTTACATTGGCGTGATTATTTTATTTATTCCGCTGTTCATCTTTTTAGAAAAACCGTTAATTAATTATGCTAAAGATAACTCTGTCTGGATAGACCGATCCAACAAAGCTTTTATACAAGATAAGCCGAATTATGAAAAAATTAAAGCTAAATTGACCAGTTTACCAAGAGCCCGAGTCTATGTGGGTAGGCCGGGAAATTGGGGAAGACAATTTACAGTCGGCGAAACTCCTCTTTATATGGTTTTATCGCAAGACGGATTTCCTACAATCGGTTTTTTACCGGAAAGCTGGTCACCAAACTCCGATCCCGAACAATTCTTTAATGAAAATGATATTAATTTCTATAATCTTTATAACGTTGGTTATAGTATTTTACCGCAGGATATTAAACCGCCTGTGTTTACCAAGTTAATTACGAAAGAGGGAAAGTATTCATTATATGAAATTAATACAACCGGTTGGTTTGCTGCGGGAATAAGCAATATTGCCGTAAAATCCAAAAAGACAGAACTTCTTAATCCAACCAGACTATGGTTTGAAACCGATTTGTTCAAAAACGGGGATTATCCGATGATTGATTTGAGCAAAAAACAACCCGACGGTAAGAGATGGTATATTCAGATGACAGATAAAAATAATTGGATAAACTTGAATGACGGTAAAGAAAGGAACCTCTGGCAAGCAAATCCATTTGGTACATCTTTGCAACGGCCGTTGCAAAAACATACCATATCTACTAGTCAACAACAAAAATTAATAAACGGATACAAAACCATGGTAGATGTGTCAGAAGATTGTCCAAACTGTATTTTGGTTTTAAAACAAAGCTTTCACCCAAATTGGCAAGTGAGAGTGAATGGAGAAAAGGTAAATACTTTTCCGGTTTTTCCCTTTTACATCGGAATTCCAGTAGAAAAAGTTGGAAGTTATGAAGTCTTATCAGAATATAAACCGGGAGTTTTAAAGGGAATATTTGTTTGGTTAGAAATTTTGGTTTTTGGATACATCTTTGTAGTATTTCTATCAAAAAGAGCTAAGGTGAAGAAAATTGAACGATAATGACTAATCTAATATGCCAGTTCAATCTAAATAATACATAATATTTAAATTTAGGATCTTATAACAATCTAAAGATGACATCAATAAGTGGGTATTTTTATAATTTACTATAAGTTAAAATTTAGGTGATCTAAGTACTTTTAAATAGATCATTTGATTAATTTAAGCTGTTGAAATGTTCTAAATCACCATTTGCTTTCTTAAATTCTGCATCATTGCCTTGTTTGGCTAACAGAGAAATTGTTGTTTGCATATTGGATATCGCTTTATCAATTTGACCTTTCTGGTAAAAAGTCCAGGCGAGGTTGTAATAGGCATTAGGCCAGTCCGGTTTTAGCTTAATAACTTCTTCAAAGCTGCGAACTGCGTCGTCATATTTTTTCAGCAGATAATAGACTCCGCCCAGTTCTAGTCGATAATTTGCATTTTGCGGATCTAAAACAATAGCCCTTTGATATGAAGAGATAGCCCAGGAATCTGCATTTTCAGCGATATTTAAAAGATGCTTATAGATTTCTGCCAGATTTGCCCAGTTTGCGGCTTTTTGATCGTTTAATTTTACCCCGGCTTTGGCTTCTTCGATTGCGGCCTGAATCGCTTTGGTTGCCGTCTGCCTGTCTTGGGGTGAGGGGTCTTTAGACTTGTCCAGCAGACTATTGGCAATTAGCAAATTAGTTTGGGAAAATCTAAGACGATATTTTTCAATATAGGGATTTGTGATAATAGAGAGTCTTTGATATTCATAAATATCTTTAACCGGCTCGGAAGTTAATGATTTATTAAAATAGTATTCTGCAAGGATTGCTCGGAAAATGATATAGGAACTTACTAAAAGCAGTATGGTTAAGAATAAGGGAATAGAATAAAAATAGGGCTTTTCATTCAAAAAATTTTTTTTACTCAAAGTAAATTTGACAGTTATGATAACTAAGATGATTATTGCTGCGCAGGCCGGGAAAAATGAGTAATAAGATAAAATATCCATTTTAAATTTTAAATAGATCCTACGTAGACAATCTTTGAAAATGTCTACTCAGGATGATAATGGATCATTATAAAAGATCCATTATCAATTTATTATAAGCCAATTAAATGCCAACGGGGTAACCGTCGGCGAATTAATTGAAACTTTGAAATAAGGTTTACAATTGAGACTCTCCGCCCCTGAGGTGTTTTTATTTTCTTCATTCAGTTCGGGAGTGCGGACGCAGGATTCTTGCTTGGATACTGATAAAGGAGAGTTTGTAATTTGGTCTTTTGGAGTAAGATAAATAAGAGAAGCATCCTTAATATTATTATTATAAATAATCAGTTCCTGACTTTGTGCAGGAATTAATGCGTCTCCGGCTGTAGATATATTGGTTTCAAGGGCCGGTGTTGAGATTCCATTAATTTTATAATTTTCCTTTGCGGCAATTAAGGCACCAGATGAGGCCGAACTAACATATTTATCATCGATCGTTAGACCACTAATGGCTAATCGATTGATACTAACTTTACCGTCTTCATTTAGGGCTTCAATTTTGTTTGTGATTACTCCAGCCTCCGCTATCACTTTACCCTTGGTTCTGATATTTCCATCCTTGGAGATAATTACTACGTCATCGAAAAGCTTAATATTGCCCAAGGCCGACAGCTTAAGATCCCAGGCAAGAGAGAGAATTGAATTGTTTTCAATTAATATTTGTCCGATTGTATTGGATCCGGCAACTGACAAGTTGAATAGATTGGATGAACCGGTAACTTTTAATTGTTCAAATGTTCCATTGTTGTCAAGTTTCTGGTAATATTGAGGATTTGAAAGAGGTTGGTTTTTGATATCGGCTAAGAGTTTTTGAATTTCATTCATGTCGGTTTTCAACTCGGAGGTGATTTTTTGGGCATCATTCACTTCCGGGGTGCTGGCGTTGGTAGTTTCTTCCAGAGCGGTTAATTTGTCTGCCAACTGAGAAATATTTTCGGACTCAATCAAATTAGCTCTTAAATTACCTGCGATTGTAGCGTCTTTATTTATCAGGAGATTTTCTGCGGCAATCTGTCCACTGAAGGAAGCGTTTCCGGAGACATCGATTGCCGCTACGGTTTTCCCCTCAAGTCCTTTAATTATCAACTGGGCAAGGGGTCCTTTTTCTTCAGATTTCAGGATCGAGGAGGCGTTTGGAGTAGTTGTGTTTAAATTTACAACCAGATCTTTTCCTTGAGAATTAATTTCTTGCGTTTCGAGGCGGGTTGTTTCGACGACTGGTGTGATTATTTTTTCACGGACGTATATTAAGTTAGAAGTTAGTTGTTGGAAGTTTGAAGTTAGATACGATACCGAGTTAATAGTATTTTGTTCGATATCATCTAGTTTGTCCTGTAAATTTTTAATCTTCATTCTAAGACCAGCTAATTCCGACTCAATTATTGTCAGAGGTAGATCTTCATCGAGTATTCCATTATAGACCCCTCCGATCGGGCTTTTTTCATTATTTTGAAAACAGTCCGTCCAAGCGCCTCCCTGATAACAGCGGAATCTATTAGATTGTATATTATAGTACATAGAACCATTTTCACCGCTTGGGTCAGCTGACGATGACGCAAGAATAAGCCTATTGCCGTTGGTTATTTTTAGATCATCATTTACTTCAAAACCGTAGGTGGGAAATAAGGTGCCGATTCCGATGTTTCCCTCGTTATTAATTGTTAAACGCGTATATGAATCACTAAATCCTCCCGTTCGCAGTTTTATAGTTCCACTTTCTGTTGCCTGAAGAATTACATCGCCTATGTCAGCCGACTCGATAGTAACTGTTTCAGCACTTGATATAGAGAAGTTTGAGCTTTGAAATGTCGATCGAATTCCTGATCTAGGAGCACCAACAAGCAGATCACCATTTTCGTTAATATAGGGAACGGTTAAAGATTGATTGCCTATATTTAAGCCCTGGACTGTGTCAGAATTTTTTGCATATCCTACGTTCGGAATATGTTGTCGTGGTTCCATTTCATTGTCAGAGCCAAGTGCTATACCAAGGTAAAGATTGGGATTATCAAAAAATAAGTCGCCGGGAATTGGCTTGCCGTCGCAGTCGGAACCGAGCAATAACCGGACGTTTCCATTTACATCAGGTGTAATTGCTCCGTTTTCACCAATACAAGAGGAAGTATATATGGCATTTCCTCCAGCCGGTTCAGTATATAGTTTGAAAATTGCGTCCATTTTTGAACTGATAGGATTTCCTAGACTATCCAAGAATTTTCCAGTAAAAGTAAGGTATCGCTTACCATCTTGAGTCGAACCAATAATTGGGACATGGGTAGGATTGCCGGTCTGAAGACTCTTAAATAAAAGGATAAAGGAACCGACTAAGAAGATAAAAACAAGAAAAATAAAGGTTTTGGGATAAGAGAATAATTTTGGGGTTTGTTTGAGATAAACAGTATTCGAATTTTTGCTTAAAAGTGGATTATGATTATTTATCTTATTATCTGGGGTGGTTTTATATTTATTATCCTTATTAATCTTTTTTACTAAGGAAATATTACCGACTTTTTTGCCAGGGTTATCGAGCAAAATAGATTCTTTTTGACAAAAAAGAAAAAATTTTCTGAGAGCAGAAAGTCTGCGGTTGATGGTTTTTACAGGTAAAGATGTTTTGAGATGATGATCTTTATATACTTGAATAATTTTTGAATTTAGTAAAGAGATATTTGCTTTTAAATCTTTGTTTATCTCATAGGTCTTATCAGATATAAGCCAACCTAAAAAATGTCTAATATCGGATAGGTAATTTCTAGCGGTAACAGCAGAAATATTTTCCGCATTAAGGAAAATTTTGAATTTTGGCTCTAAATTAGATAGATTATACATATGTTTGTTATATAACTAATTTAAAGACATATCAAAACAGAAGTCAAGAGGCATTAAAGATATATTTTGATATAGTGAAAAAGGCAATAAGGTTATGAGTAATATGAGCTTATAATATAAAAGATTTAAATTAATTTAATTAACCGCAGATAAAATAGGCTGTTGTAAAGAATATAAATATTAATATAACCTATAATATCTATAACTTATAGAAATTTAGTTGAATATACTTGCATATCGTATTTTTAAAATTAATTAGATTTAACTTATTAAATACCAAAATATACATTTAATCATAATTTATACTTTAAACCAGCAAAATATTTAATATTTATGATTTAAAATACGCATGCGTGTTTTTTTCCGTTTTTATCAAATAAACAGAATGAATGCTAATTTCTCACTATTGAGATTTAGATTGTTTTTGAGGTCTTTACTAACTATTTGCATTTATCTCTTGTTTAGCTCAAAAGAAATAGAAATCTATATAGGATTAGCTTTCCTTAAATTTTTTTACTTGAAGACAATATTTTTAAATATATTTCAAGGCTTTAAGGTTTGAATATTAAAAAAAACATTAAGATTTTTTATTTTTATAAAATCTGTTTATAGGAAATAAATATGTAAAGATAAACTTAAAGCGAGCTGATATAATTCCGTCTGCACAAATTCTAAATTTAAGTCGAAGTAGTATAATCGCGAGCGCGTAAATATTGTTGACAAATATTATTTCGTCTGTTAAGGTTGTATATATGGGAATAAAGGAAAGACGAACGAAGATTTTATTAGCATTAATATTACTTTCAGACGTTAATTTAGATTTTGTAACCTTTGATGAAAAACTGCAAAGAGTATTTGATCTCTCATTTAACCAAAAAACCAGAGGAACAATTTCAACTTTATTAAAGGAAAAATTCATTGAAAAACGGACGGATAATAATCATTCAACAACCACTAATAGCGACCAAAATCTGATGTTACAAGAACCTAGTGACAAATCCCTCACGTTCGGCAATAGATACCGCCTTACAGACTCTGGATTCAACGAGTTAACTTTAAAATTCCCTTTTTTCAGGTTTTTAAGAGAAAAATGGGATTCCAAATGGAGAATTCTTTCATACGAGATTCCAGAAAAAAAACGTGAAGTAAGAGACCGGTTAAGAAGAGAAGTCTCAGGTTGGGGATTGGGTCCCTGGCATAGATCTTTTTGGCTAACGCCCCACCCAATAATAAATAATTTACGTGAGTTAGTTTTCCAAAAAGAAGAAGAAAAATACATCCAGGCATTCGAGGCAGAGTATCTTGTAGGCAGTCGGGATATTCTAATCGAAAAAGTTTGGCGAAAATCAACGCTAGACAAAAAATACAGAGACATTTTTAAAATTTGGCATGAAGTATTATCCAAAGACGGAGAAAAATTGGACAAATTTATAAAAATAATAACAACATATGTTGAAATTTTAAAAATCGATCCCGGTCTTCCGATTGAATTAGTCGGAAATAATTGGATAGGTTTTGAGGCATTTAATGTTTTTAAAGAAATAAGAAGTATACTATTTTCTTGAAATTTCAAATATCAAAAATAAATTTTAAAATTACATATTAAAAATCAAAATGAACAATAATTTTACATTTTGTTTTGTCGTTTTAACTTTTTAATTTTTAAATTTGAAAACGATGTCCCCTTCCGTATCCGTTCGTCTGATTTTAATGTTAGAGGTCTTAAGCATAACTAAAACCTCCTTTGCCGGATGACCGTAGGAATTTTTTTTACCAACGCTTATCACTCCATAGCTAGGATCTGCTAACTTTAGAAACTCTACAGTTAGCCCGTTTTTTGAGCCATGATGCGGTATTTTTAAAAAATTTGACTTTATTTTAGGCTGATATAATAATCCGTTCAATATATAGGGCGGAGCGTCGCCTGTGAACAAGACTTTTGCGTCTTTAATCTCAAGGGAGAAAATAAGGGAGAAATCGTTTAGATCTTTAGCCGTCTGTTTAAAATATGCAGGCAGTCCCTCTTCAGAAAAGGTACTTTTAGCAATAAATTCGTCAGAAGGCCAAAAAAAATCAATTTTAGCACCGGATAATATCGAGATTTCCCCGGCTTTAGGGAATTCCAACAGGATCCTTTTTGCATCTATCTTCTCCAGAAGCTCTCTGAATGAACGACTGTTACCGTGAACTCCGCTCATCCAGATTTTTTTAACATCATAACGATCTAAAATATATAAAAGGCCACCAAAGTGATCTTTTTGAGCATGGGAGATTATTGCCAGTTCTATGGTTCTATCAAAAAATGGCATATTTTTTCCCAGACAGTCAAGGATTTTTCTGTCAGGCCCGGCGTCGACTAGGATGTCAGTCTGATTTTTGATTCGAAGATAGATTCCGTCGCCTTGACCCACATCACAGAAGACTAGAGCGGTTATTGAATTTTGAGAAGAAGAGAGAAAAATGATGA
Source organism: Candidatus Roizmanbacteria bacterium RIFCSPLOWO2_01_FULL_37_12 (assembly GCA_001789645.1). GTDB lineage: Bacteria > Patescibacteriota > Microgenomatia > UBA1406 > GWC2-37-13 > 2-01-FULL-40-13. Next base: position 3,558 of record MGAG01000020.1, on the reverse strand, counting down.
AGAGAATGATCGATGAGATGATTAAAGCAAAAATGAATGAGAATTTGGAAAAAGGAGTTTCAAACATAAATTATTAGAATTTAAAATAGACGAACGGTAGTTTAGAAAGAGTTTCGATCACGAAGATCATATAGCTTAACAGACCATAACAGATGTAGGCCGGAATGAGTCCAAGAGAGTAATTGATTTTACCTAAAATTGCAGTTATAAATCCTAAGAGTGTAAGTGGACCAATGAGAAAAGAGACGAATAAATTTGAGACGGGAGCAATTAATGAAATTTGTTTAAAATAAATAAAAATTATAGGCGCTGTAAAAAGTTGGGCGGCAAGCGAAACTTTTAAATTTTTCCAGAGGGCTAAAAATATTTTTTCAAGAAAGTTTTGGGATTTAAAATCTTTAGTTTGGCCAAAAAGAATTATTCCGAGAGTTGCACCATAGGAGAGTTGAAAAGAAATGCTCCCTAACCAGGATGGCTGAAAGATAAAGATAAAGACGGCCGATAAAAATAATGCAAATAAAACATAGTTTTTCCGACCATACAAAAATGCTACGAGCGTTAATACACCCATAAATCCAGCTCTGACTATTGGGGCTTGTGCGCCCACAAAGATAATAAAAAATATGATAATTAGTATTGTTATCAGACCAGATATCGATTTGCCAAAAAAAGAGAAAATATTCAGAATAATTGAGCCTAACAAAGTTATATTCATGCCTGACAGGACTACGATATGAAGTAATCCAACAACTTTTAGTTCTTCATAAAAAATCTTTGAGGTTTTTAGATTGATGCCAAAGAGCATACCGTTAAGGAGAGAAGCGTGAGGTTCGGGTAAATATGAATTAATCACGCTTGTGAAGATTTGGGGAGTGAACTGTTCCATTAACAAAATTTAAATGGCAAAGTAGATTCTGCCAGATTTTTCCTTCCCGCAAGTGCTCGATTCTGCGCGGCAAGTCAAACTTGCCAGCCGAGTTTGACTCGGTGCTTGCGGAACCCTTCCAAATCTACCACCTACTTTGCTTTATATTAGAGTTGAACTAAATCTTTAATCTTTTCAAAAACACTTTTACCTACAATTTTTTTATTCAAGAGGTCGTCGATTGACGCATACGGCCGGTTTTGAATGATTTTACCCGCTGTTACTTTTCCGACTCCGGGCAAAGTATCCAGCTGATCCATCGAACCGGAATTAATATTGACCTTATTAGAAGCCCCAAGAACATCTACAGCAGGGTCTGAGAAGGAATTTTGAGTATTTTGAATCTCCCCCCCTTGGATTTCTTCTTCGGTTGGAATATAGATCTTTTCCTGATCCTTAAGCAGTCTTGCCAGATTAAAATTTTTGGAGAAAAACTGACGATCTGCATCCTGGGACAACCCCCCCGCTAAGATTAGAATATCTTTTAATCGAGCCCCGGAGCTTACTTCATAGACATCAGATTTCTCAACAGCTCCGGAAAGATCAACCGAAATCTTATTGTTATTCTGGACTGATGTTTTTTGTTTAATCAAAGAAGGAATTTCTTGTTTTAGGTTAGCCCTTTGACTTAATGTGAAGATAATTCCCGATACTATTGTGATTATGGAGGCTGTAGCAATAAGAACGACTTCAATTTTGTATTTTTCCCAGATTGGTTTAAACGACTCCTCTAACCAGCTCATAATTCAATCATTAAGGGATATTGTGCGAGAGTCAATGGATTATAAGCGACAAAATTAATTAGTTGGAAGCTAGTAGTAAGATGTTAGAGGTGAAATATATAGTTAATTATTAATCGTAACATATTAGTTTAAAGAATTATAATTATTTGGGTGGATGTATTTTGAGTCAGGCAATTAGAAAATATAGGTCTTAAGGGTTATATTGCAGTTGTTAAGGCCGATAGAAAAAGAATATCCATAGCTACAGTCTCAATCATAGTCAAGGTAGAAAGAGATCAAATTATAATCAAACCATATCAAAAATAGCCTAGAAAGTTTTGGAAGAGGTAAAAGGGATTCGGGGAAACGAATCTGGAGGATGATAAAGATTAACTTTTTTTGAATTTGTAGATTAAAAATATTAGCAATATGAATACAGCTGAGGCAAAGACAGTAATTCTGATTGGTAAAACGATAAAAGAAGTTGAAGCAAAAATGCTAGGGGTTCCCTCGCCGAAGGAAAGATTGGCTGAAATTTTATAATATCCGAAAATAAAACCGGAAAGATTAAGAGAAATTTTTTTCTGAGATTCGGAGAGGACGTTTTCCGATTTTATTTCGTATCTTCGGGATTGCCAAAACGGACCTCGGACATTAATTTGACCTCTTGGCTTAATCAGGTTTTTACCTTTATTATCAACTACCAAAACAACAGGTACTCTTTCAAAACTATTAAATAAGTTGATTTTAAAGCCCAAAAGGTTTATTTTATTTTTGGGTGTAATCTCAAACAAACTGATTTTTGGCTTAATTTCTACCTCGCCGTCCCCGGTCACGGTGATTAGCAGAGGTGACTTTAGACTGATTTTGGCTCTAAGATTTGCCGTTCCTTCTTGGGAGGGGGGCGGCTGCGATTCTATTATAAAGTTATAGTAATAATCTCTTTGAGCGGATTCTTGAGGAACTTGAAGATTTACAATTACTTCGAGTGAGTCAGAATTTTTTAAGAAAAAAGGTTCTGCCAGTTTGACATTTGAATTATCTAAGCTAAAACTGACGGGTGATTTTTGATTTGTATCAAAAGGCAGGATCTGGATATTGACTATCGCTGGATCGCCTCGGTTTTCAATCTTATATTTTATGCTGGTTGATATTCCGGGCTTAATAGCAATCTCTGTAAGAGTTGGGGAAAGGGAAAGGGAGACAGCTTGAGCAGAAGAGCTAGTAGTTAGCAGAAAATAGATAGTAGTTAGGAACGGCAAAATGAAAAATAATTTTTTTCCCATTATTATTAATAACTACTAACCGTTGTCTAATAATCAGGCGTTGCAATAAAATTAACGACAGTTTCATATGTTCCCTCAGGCTGGTGCGGGAGAGTATCGAGTTTGAAAGATATTTTTCTTGATCCCTGGGTAGTATCGCTCAAGATGATAGTCGGAAACTGACCTGTATTTTGGTCGGGCAGGGGTCGAAAAATATTTTCACCCGATAGTGAGTAATGCAGGTCCAAAGTCTCACCCGAAAAGTTTTTTAACCGATACTCTTGAATAAGGCCGATAGATATTTTTTGACTATTTTCGGTTGAGGCAGATAGAACCATGTCTTCTTTATGAATTTGTTTCTTGGCCAAATCCGCAAAATTTATGAGGGTTTCGGAAAGTGAAAAAGTCAATGGTTTGATAGATTCCTCATGGCTTATAACGTAACCCTCAGATTTAAATTCTGTATAAGCCCAAGAACCATATTGAGTTTGAATCGTATAAATGGTTTGAACGTTTTTTATCGCGTCGATATCTAATTTCTCGACCTCGATTTTAAAGCGGGGTGACCGGAGTTCGAGAGCATAGGAATTAGTAGCCAGTAGAAAGTGGTTAGCAGCTAATATCAAAAAAAATAATAAGATTTTTT
>MGAG01000019.1:11190-11370 GCA_001789645.1 Candidatus Roizmanbacteria bacterium RIFCSPLOWO2_01_FULL_37_12 | reverse complement strand
CGAACTGATGGGCCTGGGTAGCTATATGACCATGTATCTTTCAGCTCTTTATGGACAGGATCCCAAAATTATTCCTTACGTCGACTACTTTAAGAAAAAATTGAAGGAAACAAGTTAAAGTTTGTAACCGAATTTCCGTAAAAGATCTTTCCGGCTTTTGACTTCGTCTGCTTTTTCTAT
>MGAG01000019.1:0-11180 GCA_001789645.1 Candidatus Roizmanbacteria bacterium RIFCSPLOWO2_01_FULL_37_12 | reverse complement strand
GATTCTCCATCGACAACCCCGAGGATTCCTCTACCCTGTTTGGTCTGAGCGACAATTACTTCGGTTGGGTTTGCCGTTGCGCAAAAAATATTTACAATTTCAGAGACATTTTTAATCCGGTTTAAAACGTTTACCGGGAAGGCGTTTTTTAAAAAGATAAAAAGAGCGTGACCGCAACCTACACGCTTTGCGTTGTCAACGGCGAGTTTTATCATCCCGTCGTCTGTCCCCGAAGTTCTTATTTTTCTCGGTCCCGACGCCTCGCAAAATGCCAGTCCGAACTTTATCCCCGGAACCGCCTCGATCAGAGTCTCATATACATCTTCTACTGTCTTTATGAAATGTGACTGGACAAGGATAAAATTTATCTCCGCCGGTTTTTCGATTTTAACAGCAAGTAATTTCATGACTTTTTTTACCTACTTTTAATAAAACCAGCCTAAAACGTACATTAGTAGGCCCAGGATTAAAAGCAGAACCAGAAGATTGTACAGTCCGCCAAAGAAGAAGGCGCCGAAAAATGACAACAACCAGATGAATAAAAATACGGTAACCAGTTCGCGAATCGGACTGGGCAAAATCCGAATCAACCAGATGATCAGGGCAAAAAACCAAAATATCATAAAGTCCGACCCCTCTTCCGCCGATATATAATAAAGGTATATTAATAGGAGAAAAAGCCGGAACTCTCACCGCTCCGACGATCCAAAGCAGAACTAGCAAAACCAACAAGTAAGAAAGCATAATTAATTTTACACCATATTTTCATTTACAAATACTCTTTTGTATCGATTCGGGTTTTACAAAGTTCATAAACCAGCGGAAAGCTGAAAAATTTAAATTCGGCATTAAGATGTCCGCCACCCCTTACTTCAATAAACTGACTTCCCATTTTACTTCCGAATTCAAAAGTATATTTTTTATCAACATACGGATCTTTATCTCCATAAACAACATAAGAAACAGGAATAAGTTTTTTCAGTTTTTCAAAATTAAAATCCTCCTTAAAAAATCCTCTTGTGGCCAGTTCATAATCCCAAGCCATTTTAGGAACTGTCAAAAAAGGTGCAACAAATATTGCACAATCTAGTTGGATATTAAATTTTTCCAAAACCCGCAGAGTGAAAACCGGTCCGATTGAATGGGCTACAAATACAACTTTTTTTTCGCGTTTTATTTCCTTAAAAATATTTTTCTTAAAAAAATCCAGCCAGTTATCAAGATTTTGTATCTTAGCTTTAGCTTTTTTGGGTCCCAGCTTTAATAATTCTTCATGATTGTCTATGGGGAATTGAGGAAGGATTACTTCTTGACCAATCAACTCCATTTGTTTTTTGAGATAAGGAAACCAGTTACCACTTGAACTTCCATATGTTCCATGAAAAATTACAAACTTCATAAGGCTATTTTATCAAATCGCTAACTTCCTTCCCTAATTTGACAGCATAATTTGTGCCGCGGTCGTAAGGATATGTCATATCGAGATTGGCGATATAAAAGTTTTTCACCGGGGTAATAAAATCCGGTTTATTTTTGACAAAGTCCTTATCGAAAATCGGTTGGGCAAAAGGACCGACGAATTTATAATAATTTGATATTTGTAGTTTGTTATTTGTTATTTGTTTAAGATATGATAAACAATAACTAAGTACTTCTTCAGGAGACTTTTTAATTAGTGTGTCATCGCGTTCGACGTACCAACCGACATAAGCAATATGTTTTCCACCGTAATATTTTTTATCGATAAAGTTTGTATGCTGCGCAACAATCATCAGGGGAAGTTTTGGCGTGCAAATATTAAGCCAATAAGTCTTATCTAGAATTGGTTTTTTTGTCTCTAAGATCAAAACAACTGCATGCAGATATTTTAGCTTAGAAAATCTCTGCAGATATGGAGATGAAAAAATCGACTGCGTAATCTTGGACATGATTACCGTCGGCAAAGTTGAGACTACAGCGTGAAATTTTTCTTTATTATTTATTCTATATTCATTACTCCCCCTCTCTATCGTCCTAATTTCATAACCGGGCAACAAGGTAACGCGGTAACGAGTTAACTCTTTTTCAATAAAATTAATAAACGTCTGAAATCCGCCCTTGATATAGCCCAGTTTTTTTGCCCGTTTGGTAATTCTTGCCCAGATAAAAGAGGCCAGAATATTTTCCGCATATTTACCGAACTTTTTCCGAAAAAGGTCTTGCCACAATACTTCCCAGACGTGTTTGCCCTGGGTTTTTCTCAGGAATTCTTCGGCGGTATATTTCTCATATGTGGAAAGAAATGGAGAGAATTTCAAAAATGCCAATACGATTCCCGCCCTTATTTTTTCCGGTAAAGAAAGAAGGGGGAAACGTAGTAAATCCTGCGGTGAATCTAAGGGAATTGTGCGGTAATTGCCAACCTCTGGGGTTGGAAGTGACAACCTAACAAGCTGCGTAGAACTTTTTGCTGTTTCATATAGTGACGACGTTAGTGTTTCTTTAAAAAAGAAGTCTTTCCATCCAACATCTTTTGCAAAATTTAAAATGTCATATTCACTATCCAACAAATGATGATAGGCTCTTTCCAAATACCAATCCCAGTTCAGCTGTTTGAATCCGACCGCCAATCCACCTAATACTTTTTCTTTTTCAAAAAGCGTAATCTTGTGTCCTTTTTTTGCCAGATAATAAGCCGCAGTCATTCCGGTAAATCCACCACCCAATATAGCTATTTTCATATAATGTATATTATATAGAGAGAGTCTATGAGTAAAGGCAGATTGTAAAATTATGAACATTGAGGAATGAACTTCAAAACTAGAAAATTAAGTAACAGAGATTGAACAGAGGAACAAAAGAGTTGAAGTAGCTAGAAAAATAATAATCGCTCTAATGACTCATCTAGTTATTGTTTCTTATTTTCTGGTCAATAATCTGCCAAATCCTTTTATAAATGCAATTGTTCCTACCTTAGGATTTCTTCTTTCTACCTTATCGCTGACATTATTTAAGGAAATCTGGATTAAAAAATCCAAGTCTTAATTCTAAGCGTCTGATTAGTGTGCTAACAAACAGGTATAATCTTTTGTGAAATACTTATGCCAAACACAGTAAAAAGAATGGTTACTGGCCCGGGTGGAGAGAGGGGAAATTTTGTCGGTTACCAAACTGTAGATCCAATGGAAGAAGTAGTTGGAGAGACCTCAAGGCAGGGAGGAGGATGGAAAAAAGGTTTGGGTTGGTGGCCGGACGAACAATCCGCAGATCATCAATTCGTTAATCGAACATTAAAACGCCTTCCATTTGAATTCGCCGGAGGAGTAGCTGCTCTTTTTGCGGATCCGTTGCTGGCGGTTGCAGTTGGCAGTCTAATACTTTTAGATATCGGGCAAGCACTTTACCACCAATTTCATGAGTAATATTAAAACTTGAGCCTGTCTACCGGCGGGGGCGGACTTTTCCCGCAGATTTACCGTGGATACTCCGCAGAAGATTTAGGCGTATTAACAACTTCCATAATTGCCGTTTCGATAAACAAAGTGAGGGGAATAGCCAATAAAATACCCAGAACTCCGCCTATTTTTCCCCCGATTAACAGGGCCAATAAAGTAATAATCGGATTTAGTCCGACCGCTTTTTTCATGACAACGGGAACAATCAGATTATTTTCCAGTTGCTGAATAATAAAATATAAAGCCATCGCCGCAAATCCCGTTACCGGAGAAACCGCAAACCCAAGAAGTATCGCCGGAATAGAGGAGATGGTCGGACCAAGATTGGGAACCGCCTCAAGTAGTGCGGCCAGGACCGCCAGAGCCAGAGCATATCTTAAGCCGATCAAATTTATCCCGATAAACGTCAAGAGTCCAACCACCGTCATTAAGGTAATTTCTCCCCAAAACCATCCGTTTAATCGTTTTTCCGCCTTATCAAATATTACCAGCGCCGTTCTCGCCCGCTCTTCGGAAAAAAAGCGGGAAAGAATTTTTCTAAATACATTTTCCTCCAAAAGAAAGTAAAAACCGAAAAACAGGGTAGAAATTAAAAAAACCGCATTGGAAAAAATACCGCTGACTATGCCGAAAAATTGATTGGCAATATCCGGCAGGTACTGGAAGACCGAATCAAGATTTAAAAGCGCCATGGCTTCCGGAGCAATTCTTTCCAATATTGAAGGCAGGGCTTTAAATAGCTGTGTGCTTTCAATAACTAAAGGTGGAAAAGCAATGAATAAAACCGCGAAAAAAAATGTCAAAAAAATTAGATAGACAAACAGAGCGGATAGAAACCTGGGGATTTTGCCTTTTTCTAAAAAAGACACATAGGGTTTTAGGGCGCTCATGATAATGAAAGCAATAAAAATAGAAAAGAGGACGTCCTGGATCATCCAAAGAAATCTCAAAAACAGGAGAAAAAAAACAGTGAAAATAATTGTCCGGGAAGAAATTTCAATTTTGTACTTTTCTGGCTCTTTCATGGGAATACTTTTGTTCGAGCCTGTCGAGAACAATTCATCTGATATCTTCTCGACTAATCGCTCGATGATTATAGTGTCACTTTTAAAGTAATTATATACAGGTATATCATCCTTTGGCAAGAGTCAAGACAAAAACATTTTTCGCTCCGGCCCGCTTTAGAACTCGAGCTGCTTCTTTTACTGTCGATCCGGTAGTGACAATGTCGTCAACCAGAACAAATCTTTTATTATTTACGTCTTGCTCCAGGGCCTCAAAGGCTCCTAACATATTTGAATAGCGATCTTTATTATTTTTCATTTGGGCTTGTGAGGACGTATCTTTACTCCGCATCAAATAACCGCTCAGTTGTAATTTAAGAAACCGATTAAAGAAGTCGGCGATAATTTTTGCTTGATTAAAGCCCCGCGTCCTCAATTTGTTACGATGAAGAGGTATCGGTTCGAGATAAATATCCCCCTCGGTAATATTTTTATAAACATTTATCTTCTTTAACATATCAGGCTCTATTACAAGACAAAGCTCCTTCCAAACATCGGTCGCCAACCGATACTTGACGCTTTTTATGATCGCTTTTAATAAATTATTGTAGTAAAACAGGCTCAAAAGCCCGTCGACACCTTTTTCTCGCCTACAGCCCGGATGTGTCAGTCCGTAGAGACTAGCTTTCCCGCAATACAGACAATTGTCTTGCTTTATGTAGCTCAACTTTTTTTTACAATTAGTACAGATATAAGCACCGAGATAACCACAACCAAGACAAAACTTAGGAAAGACAATGTCCTTGAGGAACATAAAATCATCTTAACAAAATTGTTACATTGTTATATCAGCATTTTGTTAAATATTTCCTCGTTTTTAGTTTTTATGCGACAATCCAACAATTTAGCAATTTAACAACCTATTGGCAAGTTTCGTTCACAAAAATTACGATACTTTTATTTTTCGCAGTTCGGAAAAAAACATCGAGGCTAGTTTTTAAGTTGATATAGTTTGATAGTAATAAGACCTCTTGCATTCATACCATTAGTGTTTTAAATTTTTAAGTGGCACTAGATAAAGTAAATATATGTACTGTATATTTTGCAGGAATACCGACACCGAGGTGATCGAAACAAGACTTTCGGAAGATGGAGGGGCAATTCGAAGAAGGCGACAGTGCCAAAAATGTACGAAACGATTTACAACCTATGAGCGGGTGGAAGAGCTACCGATACTGGTCATAAAAAGAGACGGAAGGCGCGAAAGATTTGATCGGGAAAAATTGAGGCGAGGACTTTTCAAGTCAACCGAGAAAACCAAAGTCGCAGCAGATCAGGTAGAGAACATTGTCTCGACGGTCGAGTCGGAGCTAAAACAACAGGACTCGACTGAAATCGAGAGCAAGATGATTGGAAATTTGGTTGCAAAACAACTAAAAAAAATTGATAAAATTGCCTACATTCGTTTTGCATCAGTGTTCAGAAGATTTGTGGATGTGGAGGATTTCGAGAAAGAACTGAAAAAATTACTTTAATAATTAATGGTTATTAAGTTATCAAGTTGAATATAAATAATATAAACATATGAAACTTGCCGGTGTTTCGGAAAAAGTCTTCCTCGACCGATACTCCTTAAAAGATAAGGCCGGCAAACCATTGGAAAAAAACCCTAGGGAGATGTGGAAAAGAATCGCCAAGGCTGTCGCAAAAGTTGAAAATAAATCCAAACAACCGAAGTGGCAAAAAGAATTTAACTGGGCAATGAAGGACTTCAAATATGTCCCGGGGGGCAGAATTTTGGCCGGCGCCGGAACCGGGTACAAAGTAACTTTTTACAACTGTTTCGTCATCCCAAGCCCCAAAGACTCGCGCGGCGGGATATTAGAAACCTTAAAACAGATGGTTGAAATTATGGCCAGAGGCGGAGGAGTAGGTATTAATCTTTCTTCTCTTAGACCCAGGGGTTCGAGAGTCAAAAAAGTAAACGGCTTTTCCTCCGGTCCCTGCAACTGGGCAGAACTTTTCTCGGTAGCAACAAAAGATATTATTCAGCAGGGCGGAACGAGACGGGGAGCCCTCATGCTGATGTTATGGGACTGGCATCCGGACCTCGAAGATTTTATAACTGTTAAGCAGGATCTCGCCCGCATCAACGGCGCCAATCTCTCTGTCTGTTTCTCTGACCGTTTTATGGAGGCTGTCGAAAAAGACGCAGACTGGCCTTTGGTTTTTCCCGACACCGACGATCCCGAATACGATGAAAAATGGGACGGAGACCTCGAAGTCTGGAAATCCTTAGGGAAAAAAATTGTCGTACGCAAAATCGTCAAAGCCAAAAAAATCTGGGATCTGGTAGCCGATGCCGCCTGGAGAAGCGCCGAGCCGGGAACGGTTTTTATGGAAAGGTACAACAAACTCCATAATAATTACTACTGGAACCGGATTAACTGCGTAAATCCCTGCGTAACAGGCGATACTCTGGTAAATACGACAAATGGTTTAAAGTCCATGCGAAAACTATATGAAGAAGGGAAACCGTTTAGAGCAGTTGTTAATGGAAAAACTTATTTATCAACTGCAGTAAAATTAACAGGTGTCAAACCTATATACAGATTAATAACTAAAGAAGGTTATTCATTAAGATTAACAGCTGATCATAAAGTCATAACAACTAAGGGGGCAATAGAAGCCGGTAAATTAACATCAGGAGATAAGATTTTAACTTCAACGGGAGGTTATTTTGGAGTAAACGGCAATCTTTATGAAGGACTTGTTTTGGGCTGGTTGGTTGGAGATGGCTCAATAAAAAAAGATGTTGCCACACTATACTTCTACCAGGATGAGAAAAAGGAATTAGCTCCGCAATTTTCCTTAATGGTGCAAAAGATGGTAGATGGTGAAGAAACGACTGTCAGAAGTTATTCTATAGGAGCTCAATATATTGATAAGGAAAATAAAGCGGTCATAGAGTCTGTAAGGCTTTGGAGAATTGTCCAACGCTTTGGGTTAACACACGAAAATAAATATCTTGTCCCTGAAGCTGTGTTTTCCGGGTCTGAAGAGCTGCAGAGAGGATTTTTGCAGGGTCTTTTTTCGAGCGATGGAACAGTCATAGGCACATTGGAAAAAGGAGTGAGTATTAGACTAACATCTGTAAGTAAACAATTATTACAACAGACTCAAAGATTACTTTTAAATTTTGGAATAGTAAGTAAAATATACGAAAATCGGAGAGATGCTACTTACCGTTTCTTACCAGATGGCAAAGGCGATAGCAAATTATATCCTACACAGGCTTATCATGAATTGATGATCTCAAAATCAAGCCTTATAAAGTATGCTGCGTTAATAGGATTTCTACAAGAAAAAAAACAGAATAAATTAAAATCTTTATTAGCATTATATCACAGAGGACCATATAGAGAGTCTTTTACTGCTACCTTTTTAAAACTAGAAAAAGAAGCTGTTGAGGAGGTTTTCGATATTACGGTTGCTGATGTTCATAAATTTTCAGCCAATGGTTTATTAGTCTCAAATTGTGGTGAGGAGGGGCTTCCTGCTTGGGGAGTCTGTAACCTCGGATCAATCAATCTATCTTCACTGGTTAAGTCAAAAAATATCGATAAAAAAGGGGCTTTTGATTTCAAAACCTTAAAGCGATTGACTAAGTCTGCCGTCCGCTTTCAAGATAATATCGTCAATATGGATCCCTATATCTTTGAAGGCATCCGCAAAACTCAACTTGAGGGGGAAAGAAGAATCGGTTTGGGAACAATGGGATTAGGCGATGCTTTGATTAAGCTTCACCTGCGCTACGGATCGGATAAATCTTTGGAATTTATTGAAAAAGTTTACAAAATTATCCGGGATGAAGCATATAGAGAATCGGTTGAAATCGCCAAAGAAAAAGGCTACTTCCCCAAATTTGACAATGTCAAATATCCCCAAGGCAAATTTATCCAGCAACTGCCGCTTGATCTGCAAATAAACATCAAAAAATACGGAATCCGCAACTCAATTCTTTTAATGCAGGCGCCAACCGGTTCGACTTCGCTGATGGCCAACGCCACCTCCGGAATAGAACCGGTCTATGAATTTGAGTTTATCCGTCGGGACAGACTGGGAACCCACATGATCCGCCATCACCTCTATGACGAATGGTATAAAAAACATGAAAATGAAATAAAAGAAGGCAAGGTTAAAAAACCGGAATACTTTGTCTCGTCTAACGAACTAACTCCGGAAGATCACGTTAGGGTTCAGGCGGTTATCCAAAAATATGTGGATGCATCAATATCAAAAACAGTAAATGCGCCCAAGACTCATACTGTAGAAGATGTCAAAAAACTCTACACCTTAGCCTATAAATTAGGCCTCAAAGGAATTGCCTACATGCGGGAGAGCTCGCGCCCCGGCGTCTTGGAACGTAAAAAGGAAGACGAAAAACCTGCAGAAGTTAAACCTCCTACCTATACTGTGAAGCCGCGACCGATGGTCGTTCACGGTTCAACCTACCGGATAAATACCCCTGTTGGCACGGCCTTTATTACGATCAATACCAACGGTAATATGGAACCCTTGGAAGTATTTATTAATGTCGGCAAAGCCGGAACCGATGTCTATGCTATGGCAACGGGCTTAGGAAGAATACTTTCTCTGGCTCTTAGATTTGCCTCACCGCTTTCACCTAAAGAAAGGGTGTCGGAAATAGTCGACCAACTGCAGGGAATCGGCGGCGCCCGCAGCCTGGGATTTGGCAAGGAAAAGATTAGAAGTCTGCCTGACGCTGTTGCTAAGGTTTTGTCAATGCACTTTGGTCTGAATGGCCACGCACAAAAAACAGCCGAAACCGGTCAAACTAAAGGGAATGGTAACGGCAACGGCCAGTCAACCCTAATTAACCAGCTCAAACAAGCTCCCGGAGAAAAACCCACTTTAGTTTCTGCAGTCTCACAACCCACACTTATGCAGTCAAACAACTCTGCACTGTTTGACATCTGCCCGTCCTGCGGCGAAGCCAGTCTGGCCCACGAAGAAGGCTGTAAAAAATGCTACGGTTGCGGCTATGCAGAATGCTAAAAAAACAATATCAAATTTTAAATATAAAATATCAAAACTGCATATAAAAAATAAAATATTTGATTTTTGCTATGTGTATTTGCTCTTTAATTTTTAATCTTTGCTATTATGGCAATTTATACGCGAACCGGCGATAAGGGAGAAACTTCACTGTTTGGAGGTAAAAGAATTTCTAAGTCTAGTTTTCAGGTTGAAGCTTATGGCTCTGTTGACGAATTAACTAGTTTTCTGGGTTTAGTCGCAGCAAAAATCAAAAAGCATAATTTTAATTTGCTTGAAATCCAAAAAGACCTGTATAAAATTATGGCTTTCCTTGCCGGAGCAAAAACCGACTTAAGTTTTTTAGAAAATAAAGTAAAAAATGTTGAAAATGAAATTGATCGGATGGATAAAAAATTACCTAAGCTAACGAAGTTTATTTTGCCCGGCGGAACCGAACTTTCCTCCTGGTTCCATATTCTCAGAATAACATGTCGAAGATCCGAAAGATCGACTGTTCGATTTTTTTCCAGTAACTCAACAATTCAACAATATAACAATATAACAATACTAAAATATCTTAATCGTCTCTCCGACCTTTTCTTTACTCTCGCACGGTTTCATAACAAACGTAAAGACGTTCTGGCTTAATTTTAAAATTGTCCGGATTTGAGAGGAAGTTTTTCCGGTTTTTCCGAACACTCGCCCATTGTTTCTTCAGTGCAGGCTATAACAACATAGTCTTTATATTCGTATTTTCCGTCCGTCAACCAGTTGAAGTATGAGGTTTTGCCAATATTTTTAGTCTCGTTATCCGACAGTCTGACCAACATGGTTTCCGGCTGGTGTCCTCCGCAGTTCCAGCAATCATAAAGTTTTAAGGATAAATATTTACCATCCGCTGAAAATAAATCTAACTTGGTCGGGTCGTTTGAGGGAAATTTTTTAACCAGAATTGACTGTCTATATTTGTCAAAAGGCGTGTAATAAAAAAGGTGGTAATCCTGAGGTTGCTGATTTACACCCCACCTCATAACAAAAGCGAAACTTTTGATGTCCGGCGCAACTTTAAAAGCAAATAGCTCGTCGTTCATAAACTCATCGGGTACTACACCTGGTGGCGAATCGACCAACGCATACCATTGCAGTTTATCTGCATCTGGAAGTTGAACTACCCTAGGAGTATTAGGATCAGTACCATCATATATCTTCCTCCTGTATTTTAAATATGTGCCTGTTCCTTCAAATCTCGTAAAACTAACCGTATTTGCTCCATCCGGAACAACTTCTTGGTCTTTTACCACTTGTTCTTCCGACACCGCCGGAGTTCCTGCGTCATATGGCGGGAAAGCTATAGTTTCAGTCGGAGCTAGAGTCGGAGTTGGACTAATCTCGGGTTTTACCACCTGCTGTTTTCTTAAAAAATAAAATGCACCACCGACTACAGTCACAATAATAATAAACACTAACGAAAAGAATAAAGATTTATAAGGATTAGGTTTTTCAAAGGAAGGTTTTGCCAATGCCTGCTCCATGGTTAAATAATAACAAAAATAAAATACCTCGCAATAAATTGATGGGGTATTTTGTCGCTGGTTGTATACCCAACTAACTCAGGTTTGCAACTGTAAATTGGGAACAAGTTGAAAATTATCGGTCAATAAGGATTGCAATTCTCTCTGAT
>MGAG01000018.1:27469-54730 GCA_001789645.1 Candidatus Roizmanbacteria bacterium RIFCSPLOWO2_01_FULL_37_12 | reverse complement strand
AATTTTAAAATCGAATTTAAAAGAAGAATTTATAAATTTATTTTACAATTAATTAAAATTACAGAACTTTTGGAAGATAAAAAAACAGTAGATAGAATATTTATAAGTCAGATAATAAGAAGCGTAACAAGTATTGGCGCTAATTATATTGAGGCTCAAGCAGCCAGTTCTAAAAAAGATTTTATAAATTTTATACACCATTCTTTAAAATCAGCTAATGAAACTAAATTCTGGTTAGCTTTAATAAGAGATACAAATAAGTTACCAAAAGAGAAGGTAAATGAATTATTATCTGAACTAATTGAAATATCGAATATTTTAGGGGCAAGTTTACTAACCTTAAAAGGAAAAAGAAATTAAATTTTTAATTTTTAAATGTCGTTTTTACTTTTAAGATTTTAGTTTTGCAATTAATAAAATATGAGCAAACAGAGAGGTCAAATCTTATTAATAACCATTATGTTGGTTGCCACAATTTTGACCGTCGTCTTGGCGGTAACCTTCAAATCTACTACCGAGACTCAACTTACAGAACTGGAGGAAGAATCTCAAAAAGCTCTGGCCGCAGCAGAAGCGGGTGTTGAGGCTGCCCTGCAACAAGATATTGGAGGATCTGTTAATATAGCTTCTCTGCCCAACTTATCAGGCAGCGGTTTTACCGGGGATGCCACAGTCGGAACAATTGCCGACAGTAAATTTGTCTCTCCGCTTTTGCAAAAGGATCAACAGTATACATTCTACCTATCAGAATATCCTGGATTTCTAAATCCTCTGACAGGTGTTCCTTTGGCTATCTATTTTATGACCGAAGGCTCCTGTCCAACCCTTGAACTTACGTTTATCACGCCCGCTAATGTGATAACCAGACGAGTAGCCGATCCCTGCGAGCAAATCGATCCGCCAGGCGACGATCTCTCTTCAACGTCGGGAATATATCCTTTGGGCGGGTACAACTTTAGTTATCAAACCGATCCCGTTTCTGCAGATGGTTATGCCGTTTTAATCGTCAGAACCCTTTTCGCCTCAACCAGAATAGCGTTGGAACGGCCGGACCTCCAGGACCTGCCTATTCAAGGTAAATACGTTACCTCTGAAGCCAAATCCGCCTCCGGAGTAACTAAAAAAGTCCAACTTTTCCAGTCTTTTCCGCAAATTCCAGCAGAATTTTTCGTAACGAGCTTTTGATAGTGGGATTTGCGTCCGCCAAGATTCGCTCTTCAAGACGACGAGCGGAAAGCGAAGAGTTAAGTCTTGAAGTAAGAATGGATGGACTGCAAATTCCGGCTGAATTTTTCGTTACTAGTTTTTAAAATACATCTTGACAAGTATCGGTAAATAGTTATAGTATAAAGTTAATGGAAGATAAAAATCGATCTAACTTCTTAATTATCTTGGTTATAGTCCTTGCTGTTTCCCTCGGAGGAGGACTTTATTTTTATTATTCAAATAAAAACCAAAAAGAGCAACCTATCGTTTCGGAAGAACCTACAGCTGAAAATCCCATCCCAACCGAAGGTCCAAAAAAAGGAGAATTAGATTATCAAGAAACCGAAACTAAGATTGAAATCGGAACCGGAGGATTATCAAAAGGCACTTATGAAAGAATAGAAAATAATAATATCTTTATTAGGAATGGCGATACCTTAACCCAGTATCCGCTCACGACAGACGAATTTAATATTCAATGTACTACCCAAGATTTAACCAGTGCTAATGAGTTGGATTATGATCTTATCAACAACGTAAAAATAGCTTCTGCTGCAACAGCCAACAGATATCTCACCGAAGATGAAAATATAGTATTATTATCTCAAAACGTAAATGGTGTCATAACCGCTCATACTGCCTTTAAAAATTCCTCTAACTGTCAATCGGAGATTTTCAATCGCTAAAGAAACATTAATTAAAGTCTTTACCCCTTGACAAGAAAATCAATAGAGTATATTCTGAGATTATATGAATTCAAAAATTATAAACTACGTGGAGGTGAGCAAAAAGTAAAATAAATATGAAAAAACTTAAATCAGGTTTTACTCTTATTGAACTATTGGTAGTCATAGGAATCCTGGCGATTCTATTGGCAATCACTCTTATCGCCATTAATCCAGCAAGACAATTCCAACAGTCAAATGACACTAAAAGGGCAAGCGATGTCAACGCAATCCTTAATGCGGTAAATCAATATATGGCTGATAATCAAGGTTCATTGCCAGCCGGAATAACTGACACAGCTGAGAATATTGCGGCAACAACGTTTGAAAATTTCTGTACAGCCCTCGTACCCCTTTATATAGCTGCACTCCCGCGTGATCCATTAACTCAAAACGGAACACCGATTCAAGCTATAGACTGCACCGGGACAACTTGGGATACAGGATATACAATACAGCAAGTCGGCGGATCAGGAAACAGATTAACTGTTGCAGCTCCTGGCGCAGAGATTCAGGATACAATCGAAGTAACAAGATAAGAATCTGACAGATACTTTAAGAATAATAACCCCTCGCTTTGGCGGGGGGTTTTTATGATATATTAATTGCTATGAAATTTTTTCCTAAGATTTCAATTAATATATCCGTTATTTTTGGTGGAAAATGTCAGACAGTTCTTCAATCTTTAAAAAAAGTTAAATATCCTGACAATCTATATGAGATTGTCATAATAGAGGGTAACCACCTTACCAAACAAAGAAATATTGGCACCAAATTTTCTAAGGGGGAGATTATTTATCTTCTTGATAATGATTCACGCGTACGATCTGATGCATTACAGCTTATAGCCAAGGATTTTACTGATAAAAAAGTAGCGGCCGCAGGCGGACCTAGCCTGACACCTAAAAATGAAAAGAACCATTTCAGCCAAATAGTCGGGTATTTACTTGCAACATACTTCGGTGCCTATAGGATGAGATTCAAATGGAGTATGCAGACGAAAAATAATATAATATCGGATTATCATTTCATCGGATCTAATTTGGCACTTAGGAAAAAATTCGTTAACCAAATAAACGGATTTGACGAAAAATTTAAAGCCAATGACGAAACCGAACTCCTTAGAAGACTTAAAGACAAAGGGTACAAGCTAAAATATAATCATAAATTAATCGTCTACAGATCACAGCGAAGCAATATCTCCCTTTTAGTTAAACAGTTTAAACACTACGGTAAAGGAAGAATGCAGCATTTATTGAAAAATTTTAAAAGGGAAGATTTTTTTCTGCTTATCCCGATCGTTTTTGAGATATATCTTTTAACCATTATTTTCTACCACCCCTTATGGTATTTTCTACCTTTACTTTTATATATTCTGCTTGCGTTGGCGACGTCGCTTAAGGCTTCTATTAAATACCGGAAAATAAAACTGTTATGGCAAATGACGCTTCTTTTCCCTATTGTGCACTTGGCTTATGCCACCGGACTTTTAAATGAATTATTAGACAAGTTTAACAATAACAGAAGCAAAGAGGTAAATTATAAAATTAAGGTAATAAAATACAAGTCAATGGGCAATTATTCTAATCTGCCTGGAAAGAACTAGTTTACTCCAAAGCATCGAGAAAAAATTATAGAATAATTTGGGTATAATTCGATAGTAAATTCTGCTTAAGGGAATCCAGGCTCTTTCAATAATTTTTATTTCTTTTATTTTATATCCGGAATGTGTGAATAAATTTCCCAAGAGAAGCGGAGTCCAGGTGAACAAATGTTGATTAACATCCTCTGGCTTAAATTTTTTTTCGTTCCGCCAGTCATCAATCGGGACCGTAACAATTATTAATCCGCCTTTTTTCAAGTATTTTCTTAAACTTTTCAAGATTTGTATCGGGTTATCTACATGCTCAAGAGTATGATGACTAAAAATAACATTAAATTTTATTCCGTCAGGTAAGTCGTCCAGTGTCTCGAATACTTTTATTCTTTTTTTTTCTGCTTCTCTCCTCGCCTGGGAATTAATATCAACTCCGAATTTGGATCCGCAGTTTAATCTCTCAAGCATGTATCCCCCACCACAGCCGAAATCCAATACTTTGTCATCATTTTTTATGAATGGTTCATACATCCAAATATCCTGCTGTACTCCATACATTCCGGCCTTTTTTTGTACGTCAAAATATTTTTTATTGTAATAATTCATAGAGTTTTTTATAAATTTCTTCAATATTAACAAGCTTCCTGATAAATTTTTTAATATATTTTTTTTTAATAACAATGTTCTGATTCCTAACCAAATATAATATTTTGTCTTTATATTTATCAATTGAGTTCACCAAATAACCGTTAACGCCGTTTTTCACTATCTCATTGCATCCGTGGACGTCAAAGGCAATAATCGGTAAACCAAAAGTCTGAGCCTCCAGAAATGTGTAAGGAAAACTTTCCCACCGGCTGGTTGAAAGAAACAAATCGTTTTGTTTATAAATTTGAGCTAAATTTTGATTGTTAAGATAGCCTAAGTACTTGACATTATCAAACTCTCTGGTCAATATTTTAATTTCATTTTCCAGCTTTCCCACCCCCGCAATCATCCAAATAATTTTTTCCGCTTCCTTAGTTGAATTTATATCACGTATCAATTTAATAAGATCGTCCGCACCTTTTTCTCTAATCAATCTTCCAACCCAAAGTAACCGTGTCACTCTGGCTTGTCCAGAGTCTATTAATTTTTTTGAGATTCTGGACGCGCCTTCGGCTTGCCAGAATGACGCTAGTGACGATTGTTTCTCATAAATCTCAAAATCAAAAGGATTATAAATTTTTTGAATATCTTTATCTTTAAAAATACGTTTCAACTCAATTTCAGCAAAACTGTTAACTACATGAAATCTGACTGCTTTATTCAGTAAAAATTTATAATTTAAAAAACCATATAAAAACTTAAGTAAGGGAAATAGCCAATTTTTAGGAAGTCCAAAATAAATCGAGGTGTGAAAGCCGAATATTACTTTTTTAAGATTTTTATATCTTATTAAAAATTTTAAAATTATAGCTTCTCTTAAATCATGTCTTGAATATACTACATCATATTCCTTGAGAGTATTTTTTAATTGACTTATATTATTGACAGATTCGTAAGTAATTACTGAAATTTTTAGTTCTGGATATCTCTTTTTTAAACCGGTCGAAGCGTTGGAAATAAATCTTTCAGCTCCCCCTCCGTTTTCCAGCTTGAGATAATTAAAAAACGCTATTTTCATTTTGATTCCTTGACTATCTCCAGTAAATTCTCATTAAAGGTATTTTGATACAAATCAGCCAGCTCATTTTTAGTTTGATCGGCATAACCGCAGCGGTCATATAAAATATAAAGTTGGAGATAGTATAGTTTCCAGATTTTATAGATAGAGATTGCCTGTTTCATTTGTCTTACCGACTCCCGGCAGTCATTATATGCTTTGAACAAACTTAAACCCAATCCGGCAGAAGCTCCAGGATTATCAGGATCAATCCACTGAGCCCGGCGGTAATAATGTTCGGATTCTGCCGGGTCGTTAAATTTGCTTATCAGGTAATCTCCCACCCTAATCAATCCGTTCGAATAGATCAGGGGTATTTCCGGCGTAACTAGATTTTGTTCCGACAACTTAAGCGTTTCTCTTCTTGCTAAATGTAGTTTTTTCCACTGACTTTTAACCTCATATAAATACTCTTCTTTTGTCTGGATTTCATTATTGGAAGTAAGTTTGTAAACCAGACCTTTCGGTACAAATGTTGAATCCTTAATCTTGATCTTCAGATCGTAAGTGGCATAAATTTCTTTTTTTTCACGTAACTTTTCAATTGTTTTATGAATTACTTCGGTTAATTTTGTTTTCGGATATTTCTGGTAATAATTATTTATTTCCTGGTCTAGGTAAATGTTTCCTCCGACTCCCCCGGGATTGACAATTTCGACATCAGGTCTAATTCCTAAAGCATATCTTACATACCAGAGATTGAATGATGTTGTATCACCCGAAACAAATAAAACTGAGTTTTTCGGTAAAAAAGACAATATATCCAAGGCCAGATTATTACCTATCTGGGTTTTGGACAGATCAGTTCTCGGATAATTATATTTCAGCAAAAAGAACGGGACAATCAGAAAATAAGCTAGCAAAACAAAAGTCAGCAATTTATTGGAAACTCTCTTGTCGATGAAATCTTTTAGCAGTTTAAATCCGTAAGGTACAAAAAAAATAAATACTTCCGAAGCTAATAGGTAAAATCTCTCATTTACGCCCCAGGCGGCAGTGGTTGTAATTACATTAGCCCCATAAAAAATAAAAAAAGGCCCGGCAAATACAAATGAAAACAACAAAGTAAATAATAAAAATTTGTCTTTTTTATAAAGCGCAAAAGCACCCAGAAAAGCAACAACTATAATTTGATAAGAATACAGAGACACTAAAGTTTTTAAGAAATTCCTGGCAACAATTGACTTAACTATAAAAGGAACGCCGTTTATCACGCTGGGTGCAAAACCGCCGTAATCCTGTCGCAGGATTAAGCGAATAAAGTTGTTTAAATTTACAACATTATCCCAGTTAACAGCCGGATTGGTGAAAGCGGCCAACGGTACATATATATATACTGCGATGCCGGCTATTCCGCACATTAACAATTTGAAGATTGTAGTTTTATTATTAGTTATAAGCGGAAATCTTTTTAAAACAATGAATGCAACCGACGGAAAAAGCAAAAGAATCGTGTGATGATGTGTCAGAGAAAGAAATATCAAGAATGTAAGAGTGTATAAATCTTTGAGTTTTCCGTTTTCATGAAAGCGTATAGCAAAATATAAAATTATAATTACAAAAAAGTTATTCAGGGCAAAGACTTCCGGCAGTTCTGAATGCAGCCAGAATAGATAGGAAAAAGCCAGAATTGAGACGGTTAAAAGTGATAAAAAAACACTTTCTGTTACTTTAAAAGAGAATTTATATAAAAAAATTAGGCCAGCTAACGATGCAAATACCGATATCAAGCCTACTTTAGTCACCGGTGGAATAGATAAAGGTATTTTCGACAGGATAAAACCTAATAAGGTAAATAACGGATAACCTGTCGGATGAGGAACACCGTGAAGTACTGCCGCAGTGACCAAATCACCCACATCTCCGCTGTAAATATCGCGAGTTAGATTGTGAAGATAGACTAATCCTATACTCAGGAAATAAATTAAGACAATGATCTTCTTAAACATAATTCAAAATTCAAAATGATAACGCCTAACTTTTAAAACACTTTTAATTTTTGATATGTGATATTGCATTTTGCCTTTTAACTTTTTGACTTTTATTCAAATTTCAAATTGAAAATTGGGTTTTGTGGTATTATTATGTGTAATTATATGGATAGCAAAAGAATTTTGCTAGTTGAGGATGACGAACTCCTGCAAAAACTTTATTCCGACTTACTTATTGGAGAACAATTCACTGTCGAAACGGCTTCAGATGGAAAAACCGCATATGAAAAAATAAAATCCGGCGGTTGGGATCTGGTTTTATTGGATATTGTACTGCCGGAATTAAGCGGGCTCGATATTGTTAAAAAGTTGAAAGAAGACAAGGATGCAAAAGCGAATAAAAAAATCATTTTCCTTACTAATCTCGACAGCGGTAGCGATTCTACCGAGATCCAAAAACTTGGATATGAGTATGTGGTCAAAAGCAATCTGGCCCCTGACCAATTTGTTAACAAAGTAAAATCTTACTTTCAATAAAGTATAATAAACCTTATGGAAATTGTCATTGCGTCTGGGTCAGGTCATGGTAAAACTCCACTTTCAGCCTTTGATGCGGCTCTAAAAAATGCAGGAGTACATAATTACAATCTTCTTTACATTTCATCAATAATCCCAAAAGGATCTGTTTTAAAAATAAAAAAATTAGAGCCAAAAACAAATGAGTATGGACATCGTCTGTATGTTGTTAAGGCTGAGATGCGTAGCCGTGAAACGGGTAAATATATCGGGGCGGCATTGGGTTGGTACCAACTGAAAGATGGCAGAGGAGTCTTTGTCGAGCATGAGGAAATTGCAGAAACCGAAGAATCGGTGAGGGCAAATCTAACTAAAGAAATTTACGAGTCGTTAACCGATCTCTGTAGAGTCAGAAGCTACCCTCTCAATAAAAAAAGTATGAAAATAAAAATGAGTATTGTGAAAATTGAAAATTCAGCCACCTCGGTGCTAGTCTTAGCTGTTTATAAATCTGAAGGCTGGGATAAAAATCGTGAATAAAATTTGGGCAACCGTCTTAATATTAGCTCTAACAATTTTATCTGGAATTGCCGACTCACAAGGATTTCTGCATGCTTCAATAGTTTGGAAAAGTGGAAAATTTATCTGGAAAGAGGCTGGAAAATCTCTCGCTAGTTTTATTATAGGAATAATTATTTATTGGTTTGCCATAAAATACATGCAACGGGCAGGCTTAAAATCTGCAGAAATTCAGACATCCATATGGTTTGCTATCACAATTATTGGTGTGGCTTTTGTCAGCGGTAAATTTTTTCAATGGAATATATCAAATCAATTAATTTCAATTTTAGTTCTAATTGGAATAGGCATCCTCATTTTCCGAACCGGTGGATAAAATTTTAATGAAAAAACAAAAAATAGACTTACGTTTTAAAAACTTTAAACCAAAAGATTATTTGAATGAGTACTATTCAAGGATTGGAAGTGAAAATTTCAACTTACTTAAATTCTTTGCTGAAGCCTACAAGTTAGTTCCAAAAAACTCACTGGTTCTAGAATTTGGCGGGGGTCCGACTCTCTTTTCTCTTATTTCTGCAGCTCCTGTTGCTAAAGAAATTCACTTTTCTGATTATTTAGATATAAATTTAAATGAAGCGAAATTGTGGAAAAATAAATCTCCCAAAGCTTTTGATTGGTCATCATTCGTTCGGACAACTTTAAAAATTGAGGGTTTAAATAAAATTAATGCAAAAGATATTGAAACTAGGGAAAATTTACTTCGAAAAAGACTTACAAAATTTCTTCATTGTGATGCATTTAAAAAGTTTCCTCTCGGAAAAAAATATTCCGACTTTTATGATGTGGTTAGCGTTAACGGTGTTCTCGACTCTATTACAGCTGGAAAAAAAATTTGGGAAATATTATTGCAAAATTTGTCCACTTTGTTGAAAAAAAAGGGAATGTTAGTTATGTATGCATTAAAAGATGCCGCTTATTGGCGATCGGGGGAAAGGATTTTTCCAGCGGTAAATCTTAATGAAAAAGATATAAAAATAGCTCTAAGCAAATTAGGTTTTAAAATAGTCTATATTTCTTCTATTCCGGCTGAGGTAATAGACGAAAAAGCTGAAAATTATGAAGGTTATAAGGGTTTTATATTTGTTTGCGCTAAAAAAACTTGACTTCTTATAATAATATCGTTATTTTTAAAGTATGATTAATACAATCATTAATCATAAAGCTACTTACTGGATATTATTTTTATATTCAGTGGTTTTTATCTGGTGGGTCAAACTTCAATATAATGGCGTAGGAACAAGCGAAGCATACATTTTTAATTGGTTTTACGGTTTGATTGGTTTAAGCGGCGGCATTTACGGCATTAAAATTTCGGTTAAAAAATGGGGTGGCTGGAAAAGCATAATAGGCAAAGGCCTGATCCTTCTTTCGATTGGTCTATTGGGGCAATGGTTTGGCTTACAAGTATGGACGTACTACAATGTTTTTGCCAAAATCGAAGTACCCTATCCTTCATTAGCCGATATTGGTTATTTTGCCCTAATACCTGCATATACTCTTGCCGCCTGGATGTTTACTCATGCATCCGGAGCGAAATTTTCCTTGAGAACAAAGTCGGGAAAACTCTATGCTCTACTAATACCGCTTGTTTCACTAACATTAGCTTATGCGATATTCTTGAAAGATATCGGCTTTAATTTATCAAATCCGATTAAATTATTTTTAGACATAGGATATCCACTTGGTGAAATGCTTCCAGTTTCAATAGCGGCATTTACACTTACTCTTTCAAAAAGATTACTCGGGGGGACAATGAAATCAAGAATTATATTCTTAATCGGAGCGTTTTTTTTCCAATTTCTTACGGAATATGCTTTTTTGTATACCGCCGGCATAGAAACATATATTAATGGAGGTTGGAATGATCTGATGTATGCTACGTCTTATACAATTATGAGTTTGGCATTAATTGCTTTTAACGATTATAAGTAATAATAATGGATATCTTTGCTAAATTGGCTGAAAAAATAATCGAGGAACAGGAGACCATCATAGGGCCTATTGCTCTTGAGCAAGCGAGAAAAGTTACCGGCCTCACTATAAATTGGCAAAAACGGGAAGTCTCCTTAGAGGGAAATAAAACTCAAATATTGGCAAAACTCGTAGATCAGTACAAAACATTATTCGGTCATGCCTCGGTCGAAGTCTGTAAAGAAGCAGTTAACCAATATCGAACTCAAATTTCTTCAGATCTGTTACCACAAGTATTGCGCTAGCTGCTATAATGAACTACAGATATGGATAAAACCTCACATGTAACCGAAGAATTGTACAAAAAAAATCTTGAGTTGGCGGAAAGAAATAAAACTCTCTCTCTTTTGCGAAAAATCGACGAAATAATCTTAAGTTCTGTAACAGATATAGACCAAATCGCTCATCAAATAGCCGATGCCGCTGTTGCTGGAGCTGGTTTCAAGGCTGTCTACATAATGCTGATAAATAAAAAAGAGAAACTACTTATACCTCAGGCTGTTTCTTTGGACAAAAGTACCATTGAGATTGATTCAAGCCTTATTAGGGCCATATATTCGCTTAAAGTAAATTTAAACGACTCAGATAACTTAATAATTAAAACAATCAACGAGAGAAAACTTCAAAAAACCGATAAGATGTATGATCTATTTAAGTCCTTGTTAACTGAGGAAGCCTGTAAAAAAATTCAACAATCAGCGGCGATGAAACTGTTTCATATCTATCCCTTGGTAATAAGAAGCGAGCCGATTGGTGCAATAATAGTCTGTCCAAAAGAACAAGTCGAACCCTTCTTTGTCTTTCAAGAAGATCTAATTCAAAGATTGCCTAATGTGGTTTCTATTGCTATCGACAACGCATTACTCTATCAGAAAATAGACCAAGCCAATACAAGATTAAAAGAATTAGATAAACTTAAGGACGAATTTGTCTCCCTTGCGTCTCACGAACTAAGAACTCCTCTGACAGCAATTAAAAGTTATCTTTGGATGGTCTTGAATCAATCTAAAAATATCGACCCCCAAATAAGAAGCTATCTTGACATTGCCTCCCAAGAAACAGAGCATCTGATAAAACTGGTACAAAATATGCTTACCATCTCAAAAATAGAAAGTCAGAGGCTGGAATTGACACTTAAAAATCTGGATCTTTATGAGATGGTTAAGCTTGCATACGATACTTTAAAAATAAATGCCGATGAGAAACATATTATTTTCACTCTGCTTCCTTATCCCGAAAAACTAATAGTTAACGGCGATAAAGAAAAAATATCAGAAATTTTTGAAAATATTATAGGTAACGCAATCAAATATACTCCCGAAAATGGAACAGTGTCTATCCACTTCACAACCGAAAAAAACAAAGTAATAATTCATGTCGCCGATTCTGGACCCGGTATAGCCAAAGAAAACATGGCCAAACTTTTTCAAAAATTCAGCCGACTCGAGGAAGGTAAGCAAAACCGTACTCCCGGAACAGGCCTCGGCCTTTACATATCAAAACAAATCGTAGAACTGCATAAGGGATCGATCAAGGTCGAGTCGGAAGCCGGAAAAGGAACTACTTTTACCGTTCATCTTCCCCTGGCTCAAACTAACTCTTGATTATATAGATCGAGCGTATTATTAGCCATTTTTTCAAAGGAAAATTTTTTAAGTATATCTGTATAACCTATTTTTTTTCGGCCTTTCAGAAAACTTTTGATTTTATTGGCAATGTCGTCTGGATCTTCTGGACGAAAACTAATGTACTTATTTCCCAGCACTTCCTTAAATACGGCAATATTTGAAGCAATAATCGGCAATTTAAAATAAGCCGCCTCAACTAAAGGTAATCCAAATCCTTCGGACAATGACGGATGAATCAGGGCTAAGGCGTTTTTATAAAAAAATACCAAATCCTCTTTGCTTGGACTGTGATAGAAGATAATCTGATCCCGTTTCGTTATACCAATATTACGAGATAAGCGATTGGCAAAATAATCATCAGGTCCTATTAAGATCAAATTAACTTTTTCTTTGATTTTTGAAAAAGCTTTAATCAAATTTTCAACATTTTTATGCGGATAAAAGTTGCCAATGTAGATAAAAAACTGATTGTTTTTTGAAATTGGAATTTGGTTAGTTGAAATTTGAAATTTGTTTAGAAATTGGGATTTAGAAATTAGAATTTTTTTTGAGCTTTCTAAAAGCTCAAAATTGACTCCCTCGTAAATATGTTTAATTTTATCTTCATATTTATTCCCGTATATACTTATTAACTGCTTCTTGACTGTTTTTGATGGTGTAATTATCAACCCGGCATTTTTTACTTGTTGTGACATAACAAATTTAAAGGCTTGGAATTTTATTTCATAGAGAAGTGGATTTTTTGTGGATGCCTTACCGGTTTTATAAAGAAGCGGTGTTGTGTCATGTATCGTTGCAATAAATTTTCTTTTATAAAGAACAGGGTAGCTAAAATATGTAAAGTGCATCAAATCAAGATCATCTTTATATAAAGCATTAAGCAACAAGGTTTGCTCGGAAAAAGAATGCCACGGAGAACTAACCAATTTTTTAACAAAGTTTTTATTTTCAAAATTAAGTTTTCTAAATTCATTTGGAAGGAAATAGATATAAAACTCAAGATTATTTTGAGGGCTTTTTTCTAAAAAGTAAAGTAGATTTCTAAGATATACGCCTACCCCCGTCTGACCATACAGCCTTGCATCAATTCCTATTCTATGCATACTGATTTTTTATCTTATCAATCATCAAATAAACAATTCTATTCAATAAAGTGGGGTAAAGTTTTTCGTAATGTTTTTTATAAAAAATTTTCATTGCGTCATAAAAGTGATATCGGGTTCTATTTTTTATTTTTCTGTCTCTTTTTTCTAATCCGCTTGCACGTTTTAAATGCAATACTTTATAAACAGGGTAATATATTATTTTATATCCCAGTTTTTTAATTCTAAATGATAAGTCAATATCTTCTCCGTAGAAAAAGAAGGCCTCATCAAATCCCTTCATCTGATCTAATAATTTTCTTTTCGACAGGTAAAACGCTCCGGAAGGAGCGTCTATCTCATGCTGACTATTAAGATTAAGTCCGACCAAATGGTATCCTCCGAAAATTTTATTGAAAAATGGTAAGTAAGTCGATAGCTTTTCAAGACCGCTAAAGTAGCAAAGTGAATTCCAAAGAGTCGGAAATCCTCGATGAGAGGCAGGATCAATATTTCCATCTGGAAGAACTACATTTACAGTCAAGACTCCGATTTCGGAATGTTTGTCTAAGTAATTTATTAGTGTCCTAAAATTGACGTTTTGAATAATAACATCCGAGTTCAAAAATAAAATATATTTACCTTGTGCAATTTTTAAAGCTTGATTGTTCCCTTTTGCAAATCCAAGATTTTTTTTACTCAAAATCAACTTGAGTTCCTTATTTTTACTTTGCAGATGTTTCAACATTTTTACAGACCCGTCTGAAGACGCATTATCCAAAACGATTACTTCTGAAGCTAAATCTTTGCTTTGTCTCAAGCATCTGAGTAAAGTTAAAATGCAGCGCTTGGTTAAATCCTTTGTATTATATGAAAGTATTATTACAGAAAGATCCTTTTTCACTAATAACTAATATCTGATAACTAATATCTGATAACTATCGCTTTGGAGACTGTTTTGCCCGCCTGGCTTTTCCGCCTGTTCCCACTTTTCTCCTTTCCCTGGTTCTTGCATCTCGAGTAAAAAGTCCTTGTTTTTTAAGAATGGGTCTATAAGCTTCTTTATCCACCTTTTCTATTGCCCGACTTAATCCGTGAACGACTGCATCTAATTGTCCTGACCGGCCTCCACCTTTGGTCAAAATCACAATTGCGAAGCGATTTTCATTTTGAGTTAACTTTAACGGTGCAAGATAGACTTTTTTTTCTGCCGGTGACGGAAATTCATTATCGATTGGTTTTTTATTCACTAAAATTTCTCCGGCTTTTACTTTTTTACCGTCAAAACTGATTGATTTATCTTTACCTACAATATACAATCGTACTCTAGCTACCGCCTCTTTTCGCCTGCCGATAGCTTCATAATATTTTAAATCTTTTGTTTTTTTTACCATAGTTCAAATTTAAAAGGAAAAAATTCAATTAAAATTGAAAAATTTCTAATTTTAAAATATCGTTTTTAGTTTTTAAATATTAATTTTTAATTTTTCTTTGTATGGATGTTTTTCATCTGCAAAAATAAATAACCTGGCTAATCTCCTGTCCCTTAATTTATTTTTTGGCAGCATACCGGAAACTGCATGCCGAATGAGCTTGCCCGGATTTTTGTTTAACAATTGTTCAAAATTTAAAGTTTTTAACCCCCCCGGATATCCTGAATAACTCGTATATAACTTAAACTGGGATTTTTTTCCGCTAACCGTGACATAACGCGCATTAGTAACAACGACATAATCTCCGCAATCAAGATATTGCGAATAGTCAACTTTGTGTTTACCCTGCAATAGCTTTGCGGCATTCGGCACAACCCTCCCTAATATTTTCCCTTTCACATCAACTAAATGCCAGTTTCTTTTTATCTCTTTATGCTTTGCCGATTTTGTTGAATGAGTTAAGCTAACCATTTGTTTTTTTAGGAGTTTTTTCTTCAATAACAATAGGGCGAGTCCATTCCAATCGAGCTGTTTCTGTACCGTCTGCGCGCTGGATGCCTAACCTGACTATTCTCAGATACCCGCCTACCCTGTCTTTAAAACCGCTCCCCACTTCTTTAAACATCTGTCTTATCAATTTCTTATCACCAAGATGTTTTAAAAGATAGTTTTTATTTGCTTCAGTCTCGATTTTGGATTTCTCGACCAGACTTTCTATAACCGATTTAAGAACTTTTGCTTTTTTTAAGGTTGTTTCTAGCTTAGCGTTAACTATAAAATTTTTTGCCAATTTACGTACTAACATTCGGTTAGCATCCCTCCCTGATCTGAATTTTATCTTTTTAACTCCATGCCGCATATGCAAAATAAAAATTAAATTTGAAAAATGAAAAATTTTTTTACTTTTTAGTTTTTCCTTTTTACTTTAATTCTATTCCCATCTTTTTCAACTCTTCCTCGATCAGTTCGATCGATTTTTTTCCTACTCCTTTCATGTCCGTAAGACTATCTTTGCCGGCTTTAACCAGATCGGCCACGGTCTCAATATTTTCTCTAAGAAGGGCGTTTATTACACGCGATGGAAGATTTAACTCGTCTATAATTACTTCAAATAATTTCTGATCAATCAATTCCTTTTTGGCTATCTCTTCGCTTCCTTCCAATTTAGGTTTAGGAGCGTCACGACCCGACAAAATATAACTGAAATACTCGGATAAAAGCTGCGTAGCTTGTCTTAAAGCATCAGAAGGCTTAATAGTTTTATCAGTCCAAATTTCCAATATAAGTCTGTCTAAGTTGCTTTTTCTACCGACCCTTGCTTCTTCCACCTTAAAGTTTACCTTGGTGACAGGAGAGAAAAATGCGTCAACCGCTATGAAACCGGTCTCTGACTTTTCCCGTTCTTCAGCCGGAAAATAACCTATGCCCCGTTCCACGACTGCCTCTATCTCCAGTTTTCCTTTCGCAGTGGTAACCTCTGCTATATATTGATCTTTATTTATAACACTCGCTTCTCCTTCAATATCTTTACCGTAAACTTTTTTAAGACCTTTCACAGATAGGTTAATTTTAAATGGACCTTCACCGCCTATCTCAAATTTCAATCGTTTAAGATTCAGTACAATATCTAAAACAGACTCTTTGACGCCTTTTATAGTTGAAAAAAGATGAGATGCTTCATCGATTTTAACGCTGGTAATTGCAACTCCTTTTAGTGAAGATAAAAGCGTTCTTCTCAAACCAACTCCCAAACTTTGTCCGAAACTCGGAGCTAAAGGTTCAAGTATGAATTTGCCATAGTCTGATTTCTCTTCAACCTTTTGTGTAAAAAAATTTGGACTAATCATAATAAAAAAAATTAATCCCGACTAAGTCGGGAAATTTATAATCTTAACTATTAACGAGAATAATGTTCAATTACTAATCTTAAATTAATTTGTTTTTCAATTTCTGCATTTGTTGGTTCCGCGACTATTTTGCTGACGGTTGCCTTCTTTTCTAGCCAGTTTGGCAATAATATATCCTTACTGGCAAGCATTTTTTCTATATAAGAAACCTTCATAACGGCTTCATTTGAAAAAGTAATTATATCATCTTTTTTAATCTGATATGAGGGAATCGAGACTTTTTTATCATTGACTTTTATATGACCGTGGACAACCAATTGCCTAGCAGAGGCGCGAGTTGGACTCAATCCGGCTCTAAAAACAACATTGTCTAGTCGTTTTTCCAGAAACTTTGCTAAATAAATTGCCGTATTTCCTTTCTTAAAAGCTGCTTTCTTAAAGTACTTTTTGAGCTGTTTTTCATTTAATTGAAATAGATAGCGTAGCTTTTGTTTTTCACGAAGTTGTCTTGCATGATCCGAAAGCTTTCGTCTTCTCCGGGTTCCATGCTGCCCAGGCGGAACACTTAATTTTTTTAATAGCCTTTCATGGGTTTTAGATCCGAGCGTTTTAAAACCTAAATCAATACCTTCACGTCTGGCAATTCTGTTTCTTGGACCTGTATATCTCATAAGTTTAAAAGTAAAAATGAAAAAGTAAAAAGTACAATTTTAAACATCGTTTTTATTTTTTAGATTTTAATTTTTATATTTTTATACTCTCCTTACTTTCGGTGGCCTCACACCATTGTGCGGAATTGGTGTAATATCAATAATTCTATTTACCTCAACACTGGATTCCTTAACAGCTCTTAAAGCTGCCTCTCTCCCCGGCCCTATCCCTTTAACAAAAATATCTACGAATCTAAGCCCGAAGTTAAGGATCGCTTTTTTGATGGTAGCACTAATGGTTATGGTAGCGGCATATGGTGTAGGTTTTCTTGTCCCGGTAAAACCGTACATTCCACAGGAAGCTACAACTACCGGGTTTCCCTTTTCGTCTGTTACTGTAATCATAGTATTGTTAAAGGTTGCAGTAATATAGATTTTACCTTTTTCAACTAGTCTAGCGCTTTTTTTATTTGCCATAATTTTATAAAATTCTAAACTCTAAATACTAAATCCTAAACAAATTTAAAATTTAAATTTTTGATTTTAGAATTTTGGTTATTTGAGTTTGTTTAGAAATTAGAAATTAGGATTTAGGATTTTGTTTAGGAGCTTCTTCGGATTTTGCAGTTGCCGCTCCTGCTCCTGTTTTACCCTGCTCCAACTTTGCCCACGTCTCCTTACGCAGAGCTCCAACTGTTTTCCTTTTTCCCCTTTTTGTACGGGCATTGGATCGTGTTCTTTGACCCCGAACTGGCAGATTTCTTAAATGCCGCTGCCCCCTATAATTGCCGATCTCTCGTAGTCTTTGCATGTCTCCAGCAATCTTTTCTCTTAACTCACCTTCTACTTTGTAGTTTTTATCGATAAACTCAATTATTTTTTTAATTTCGTCCTCTTTAAGATCTTTTAAGGTTTTACTTTTATCAATCTTCACCTGATCTAAAATTTTAGCCGAATTTGCCCATCCAACTCCATATAAAAGAGTTAAGGCATATTCGATACGCTTATCATCTGGTATTTGAACACCAAGTAATCTCACCATTCTGTTTCTGTCATTCCCGCGGAAGCGGGAATCTAGTTTTCTGGATTCCGCATCAAGTGCGGAATGACATGTAATTTATAATTATCCTTGTCTCTGTTTGTGTTTAGGATTCGAACAAATAATATAAAGCCTTCCTTTGCGCTTAACTAACTTACATTTTGGACAAATTTTTTTTATCGATGCTTGGACATGCATATTTATAATCGGTAGACTATTCTTCCCCTATTTAAATCGTAGGGTGTTAGCTCTAACCGAACTCTATCACCGGGTAAAATTTTTATATAATTTTTTCTCATCTTGCCGGATAGATAACATAAAATAATCTTTTCGGAATTATTAAGTTTTACTCTGAACAAAGTATTGGGAAGATTTTCAACTACACTCCCCTCTAATATCGCGACATTGTCTTTCATTGAATCTATTATTGTACCACAGTATCAGGTTAAAATGATCGTATTTGTATCAGTTTCACCCTGAAGCGAGCTTTGCTCCGGTTCATAGGTAACTGCCACTGTGTGTTCAAAACAAGCTGATAAACTACTGTCTGACGTCCGAATTGACCAATTATTCTCAGTTTCATGCATCATTTCACCACTTCCCAAGCTATAAATTACCTCCACCGCGATAACTAATCCGGGTTTGATAGTAGGTGTCTGCTTTTCTGTTCGGTCAAGAAATCCCGGAATATAAGGATCTTCGTGCAGTTCTCTTCCTATTCCGTGCCCGGTTAACTCCTTGACTATTGAGTAACCTGCTCCGGTTATCTCTTTTTCAATTACTTGAGAAATTTGACCCAGTCTATTTCCTATTTTTAATTTTTTTATGGCTAAATCTAGGGTTTTTTTCCCCTTAGCTAAAAATTTAATAATTTCTACGTCAATTTTACCAATAGCTACAGTGTCTGCGTAATCTGTATGGAATCCTTTATAGTATATTCCTATATCGACCGTTAATATATCTCCTGTCTTAAGGACTTTAGCTGATGGGGGCGTATGAACAATCTGTTCGTTTACAGTAAGACAGGTGCTCCAAAAATAATCTCTAACTTTTTTAAAAGAAGGCTGCCCTCCTTTTTTTACAATTAATGATTCTGCAATCTTATCAATTTGAGCTGTTGTCATTCCCGCTTTTATTTGCGGTCTAAGCTCTCTTACAACTTCTTTCAGTCTTCTTCCTCCTTCTTTCATCACTTCGATTTCTTTTTTTGTCTTAAGCTTTATCATTTTCAGGAAAAATATACGGTTCTGTAGACGGTGTCTAATTTGTCATGGAATTCTTCCCTGGAAAAATTATTTTTGATAAGAAAATCGGCAAAAGCTATTGCCGGACCTTTGTTCGTACCCACTAGTTCGTTGATATCTCTTTTTTCTCCGTATAATTCGCTTCTATATCTTCGTTTTGACGCTCTGATGTATCGAATGTGCTTATCCGCATATATTGCCAAAAGGTAGACATTAACTGCCGAAAATTTTTCTTTTAGATATAGAAATTCTTCCCATGAATATAAACCGTCTATCACAACGATCAAATTTTTTTCCAGGGCTTTTTTAATTTTATCTTCATTTAATATTGCCATCGCAGCCATTCCATATTTTTTCCGGATGTCCTCTCTTATTTTCTTATGAATATTTTCGATGTGTTTTAATTTTTGTTTATCTATATACTCATTTATTATTTTGCCAAATGCGATTACCGGCTGTCCTCTACTTTTAAAATACTCTGCTGCTTCGGTTTTACCGGAACCTGCTAAACCAACTATGGCGATAATAGCTTTTTGTTTTCTTTCCCATTCTTTAATCTGATTTTTTATCAACTTTTTTCCTAAGCTCATTAAAATATCTTTATTCACCTCATGGATTGATTTGGTACCGTCAACTACAAGCAACTTATTCTTATCTTCATAGTATTTTAGTACTTGCTTGGTAAATTTATGAAAAAGCTCTATCCTTTTTTTTAAGGCCGGGAGCGTTTCGTCGCCCCGCGTACTATCATTTCGATAGACAAGCCTGTAGATTGCCTCTTTATCGGGAACTTCGAGATAGATGACTTTATCAACATTATTTTTAAACTCTTCTGCCTGTTTAGTTGTTCGCGGAAATCCGTCAAGAATGTAACCTTTTTGATATTCTTTTCTTGATAAATAATTATTAACAATCTCTATTGTTTTTTTATCGGGTATCAATAATCCCGAGTTCATGGTTTCTTTTACATACCTACCAAGAGTAGTTTTTTCTTTGGCGATTTCCCTAAAAATATGTCCTGTCGACAGATAAGGTATTTTTAACTGTTTTGATAGTAAATTGCCTTGCGTCGACTTTCCGGATCCTTGGATTCCGAGTAATACAAGCTTCATATTTTATCCGAGTTTTTTCTTTTCCTTATGCAGAGTGTGCTTTCTGCAGAACTTGCAATATTTCTTCAACTTAATAGATCCCGGAGTATTGATTTTATTTTTTTGCACGACATAGTTCTGATTTTTGCAAATCTCACATGTGAGACCAATTAAAATACGTGATCCTTTTTTAGCCATATTTATTTAATAAATTTGTCATAGCTCTTCATAACAAGTTGTGCTTCAATCATTTTAAAGGTTTCAAGAATAACCGAAACGACAATCAGAATCCCAGTTCCACCAATCACCAAATCCTGAATACTGGTAATTTTAGAAACTATTGCGGGTAGAATTGCTATTAATCCTAGAAAAATTGCTCCAACGCTGGTTATCCTATAAAGTATTTTCTCTAAATATTGTTTGGTTGCCGGTCCCGGCCTGATCCCGGGTATAAATCCTCCGTGTTTCTGCACTTCATCGGCTATTTTTTGCGGATTGAATACGATCACCGTATAAAAATAGGTAAATCCGATAACCAGGATAAAGTAAAAAAAGTTGTAAAAAAATCCGGAGGGATTAAATAGTCTGATTAAGAGTGCGGCAGATTTTGCAATCAGCGGATTTTTTACATACTGCATAAAATTACCTAAGAGTTGTGGAAAGAGCACGAACGAAACGGCAAAAATTATCGGAATTACACCAGCCTGATTGAGTTTCAGCGGCAGATAATTTGTTGCTCCTTGGTATACGCGGTTGCCTCTTATTCTCTTTGCGTAGTAGACCGGAATCCTTCTGACGGCTTCATTCACAAATACGATTGCGCCAATAACAATCATTGCCAGGATTATAAAAATTAGTACATTAAAAATTAGCTCCTGGTTAAAAACTGCAAATGTTTTACCGAGAACAACCGGAATTCTACCAACTATTCCCGCGAAGATCAAAAGAGAAATTCCATTTCCTAATCCGAACTCCGACACCAGTTCACCGAACCAAACCAAGATATAAGTTCCCGCGACCATTGTAAAAATGAAAGAAAAAAACTCTAAAGGTGCAAGTGTCCCGATGATTTTTTGATTTTTAAGCAACACGAATATTCCTACTGCCTGGACTAAAGTCAGCGGAGCCGTCAAAAAACGGGTATATTGATTTATCTTATGTCGTCCATATTCTCCTTCTTTTGAAAGCTTTTCTAACTGGGGCAAAATCGCGGTTAAAAGCTGAATAATGATCGAAGCATTGATGTAAGGATTGAGTCCTAAAGCCATTACAGAAAAATTAACTAAAGTACCGCCGGAAAAAATATCTAAGAGCGAAAGAAACTGGTTTTGAGAAAATAACTCTTTCAGCTTTGGTAAGTCTATCGCCGGAATTGGCAAAAAAGCAAAAACGCGAAAAACAAAAAAAATGAATAAAGTAAAAAGTGTTTTTCTTTTTAGCTGCGGATCACGGAAAATTAATTTGATTTTATCGACCAATTCATTCATAATTCTATTTTTCCACCCAATTTCTCAATTGTGGTTTTGGCTCCTTTTGACAGCATAACTTTTACCCTCAGTTTCCTTTCAAGTTTCCCGCCTGCCAAAATTTTAACTCTCATTCTGTTCGCTGGCGTTTTAATCAATCCTTTTTTTACTAAACTATTCAAGTCTACTACTTCGTTATCCTTAAATACGTTAAGTTTGCCGAGATTTAAAATAAACGGTTTTTCTTTGAGTGGTTTATTTCTACCTTTTCCCCTCAAAAGCGGAAATCTTTTAACCATTCTGGCTTGTCCTCCTTCAAAGTGCAAAGGAATACTCTCACGTCCTTTTTGATGTCTTGTGGTTCCCCTGCCGGATTTTGCGCCTCTACCGCTTCCTAAGCCGCGGCCTAGACGCTTTTTCTTTTTCATGATTATTTTTGGTAAAT
Organism: Candidatus Roizmanbacteria bacterium RIFCSPLOWO2_01_FULL_37_12; assembly: GCA_001789645.1. Taxonomy (GTDB): domain Bacteria; phylum Patescibacteriota; class Microgenomatia; order UBA1406; family GWC2-37-13; genus 2-01-FULL-40-13. The sequence goes on along the minus strand of MGAG01000018.1, from coordinate 32,575 downwards.
TGCTTAGAAAGTTTTTCATATTGCTTTTGTCATGCTGAACTTGTTTCAGCATCTGCATTTTCTAATATCAGATCCTGAAATTAATTCAGGATGACGCTTTTCGTGTCAATTTTGGTTTTAATTTTTTTAACGCCTCCATTACCGCATAGGTGTTTACAGTTTGATTTCTCGACCCTATTATCTTTCCCGAAGCATTAGATACTCCTGCTAAATCCAGAATTACCCTGGCAACGCTGCCCACCTTAAGTCCAGATCCCTCGGGTGCAGGTTTAAGCATAATCAAAGCCGCCTTAAATTTAATCTTAATCTGGTGAGGCAACGAATTCTTAAATATCGGCACATTTATCAAGTGTTTTCTTGCCTGTTTTATGGCTTTTTGAATGGCTGGAGGAACTTCCAATCCTCTTCCTATTCCAATTCCCACTTTTCCTCTTTTATCTCCCACCACCACCAGCGCCGAAAAGGTAACATAATTCCCTCCCGGTATCTTCTTTGATACTCTTTTTATCAATAAAACCTTTTCCTCGTATTTTTTTTCCTCAATTTGTTGAATTTCGGCCATAATATTAAAAATTAAAAATAAATAATTTAAATTTTAATTCCTCCTTCTCTTAAACCCTCTGCTAAAGCTTTTACCCTGCCTTTATAGGAATATTTCCCGCGGTCAAACACCGCTTGTTTTATTCCTGATTTTCCCGCAATCTTGGCTAACTCTAGTCCGACTTTTTTTGCTTCATCGACCTTTTTTTCTCTCTTATATTTTTCCGCTTGACTTAATTGTAAACTTGAATAAGAAACAAGTGTTACTCTATCAACGTCATCTATTACTTGGGCGTAGGTATGCACATTCGAAGCGAACACCGAAACTCTAGGTCTTTCTTTTGTCCCAAATATTTTACTGCTGACCCTTTTTTTTCTTCGTTCAACACGATTTTTATTAATTTTTCCCATATATTACGCAGAGCTTCCTGCCGCTGCCTTAACTTTTTTCCCCGGTTTAAGTTTAATCACTTCCCCCAAATATCTAATTCCTTTTCCTTTATAAATATCGGGTTTTTTGAGCATCTTAATCTGATAAGCCACTTGGCCGACTAACTGTTTGTCAAATCCCAAAACTGCTATTTTATTATTACCTTCAACCTGAAACTTTATATTGTCTGTTTTTTTAAAAACCACAGGGTGTGAATAACCTAATTTTAAAATTATGTCTTCACCCTGCATTTTGACATTAAAGCCAGTACCGATAACCTCCAATTTTTTACTCCAAAGAGTTTCGACACCCTTTACCGCATTAAAAATAAGTTGACGATATAGACCATGTACGGATTTTGTTTTTTTTCCTTGCCTGCCTGCTGGCAGGCCTTCATTCTTAGCTTGAAGAATTAATTTGTCACCTTGCTGATTTAATTCCAATACCCTAGGCAGATCGAAATGCAATTCTCCTTCTTTTCCCTTTATGTTAACTTTGTCCTTAACAATTGTTACTTGAACCGAGGTTGGCACCTGAATTGGAATGACACCTATTTTTGACATCGGAATTACCAAATTGAAAATAATAACTCTCCCCCGACTTTTTTTTCTCTTGCTTCTTTATTTGTCAATACGCCCTGTGATGTTGATATTAAAGAATAACCCAATCCTCCCATAACCAGTTTAAGGTTTTTATACGAAACATAGTATCTTCTGCCGGGTTTTGAGTAAAGTTGAACCTCTGTCATGGCCGGTTTTTTGTCTTTGTAAATAAGCTCGACCAATATTGTTTTCTCTTTTGTTTCAAATTTCTTGATAAACCCCAACTGCAGAAGTTTTTTAAGAACCTCTTCGTTAAATTTAGAAAACAATACCTCGACTTGTTCGTTCCTGGTCATATAACTGTTTTTTATCCTGATTATTAAATCTATAACTGAATTTTGCATATATATTATCCTTCGATTTCACTCAGGAAAACCCTGAGCTTGTCGAATGGGTTAAGTCGCTTCGATGACTTTTTTCGTTACCTTACCATGACTTCTAAAGGTTCGTGTCGGCGCAAACTCTCCTAAACGCTGTCCCACCATTGCTTCTGAGATTAAGACTTCGATAAAATTTCTACCGTTATGAACAGCCAGCTTGTGCCCGACAAACTCCGGAGCAATCTGACAAGCTCTAGCCCATGTTTTAATCGACGTTCTGTCACCGGATCCTTTTTGTTTCAGGATTTTTTTAAGCAATTTTTCGTCAACATACGGACCTTTTTTTAGTGATCTTGCCATCTTAAAAATATAAAATATTAAATTTAAAAAATTAAATATACATACCAAAAATAAAATATTTGATATTTAATATGTATATTTTATATTTGATTTTTAATTTTTAATATTACCAAGATGCTTTATGTACACCCGGTATTTCTCCTTGTAATGCTTTCTCCCTGAAACATATTCTACACATTCCAAACCTTCTCATGTAACCCCTTGCCCTTCCGCAAAAAGGGCAGCGATTTCTCATGCGGACTTTGTATTTTTGCTTTTTTCTAAATTTTACTTCGTCTGATGTCTTTGCCATATTTTGTAAATTCCAAACTCCCAGCCCTAAATTTTAATATACTGTTTTGAATTTGTTTAGGATTTAGAATTTAGGATTTAAGATTTACTAAATGGTATTCCCAATAATTCAAATAACTTTTTACCTTTAATCTTATCTTTAGCATCTGTTACGATCGTTACCTCCAAGCCTCTGATTTTATCAATTTTATCGAATTCTATCTCAGGAAAAAGCGTTTGCTCTCTGAAGCCTAAGTTCAAATTACCATGATTATCGACGCTATTTGGCTTTATTCCCTTGAAATCTCTAACTCTGGGAATAACTATTTTGATTAATTTTTCTAAGAAATTAAACATTTTTTGGTCGCGCAACGTCACCTTCACTCCTATCGGTAACCCTTTGCGGATTTTAAAAGCCGAAACCGATTTTCTAGCTTTTGTTATAATTGACTTTTGACCGGTAATAAGAGTAAGGTGTTCCTGTATCTTTTCTAATACATTTTTATTTGTTACGGACTCGCCGGCTCCGACATTGACGACAATTTTGATCACTCTCGGAACCTCCATCACATTTTTCAACTTTAGTTCCTGCCCCATTTTTTTCTTCACCTCCTGATTGTAATAATCTTTGAATGACATAGTAATTAAATTTTACTTTTACACTTCTTACAGACTCTATATTTTTTATTTTTGATTATTTCGTAACCGACCCTGGTGATTTTCTTGCATTTCGGACAGATGAGTGACACTTTTGCCACGTCCAGCGGACGCGGCACTTCCACAGTTCCACCCTGTGGCATTTTTTCGTTCTTCTTGATATGTTTTTTATAGATATTTACTCCGGTAATTAAAACTTTTTTACTCTTTTGATAGACCCTTTCAACTACTCCTTCTCTTCCCTTATCTTTTCCTGTCGTGATTTTGACTTTGTCCCCTTTTTTAATTTTCATAATTTTTAAATTTTCATTTTTAACTTTTAACTTTGTTCAATATATTTCTTCTGCTAAACTGGCTATTTTGTTAAACCCTTCGTCTTTAACTTCTTTGGCAAGCGGACCGAATATCCTGGTTCCTTTTGGTTCTTTGCTTCCTTTTTCCAATAAAATCACACATGCATTATCATCAAATCGGATATAGCTTCCGTCTTTTCTCCTTTTTTCTTTTTTAGTCCTGGTTATAACTGCTTGGAATATTTCTCCTTTTTTAACTTGAGCGTATGGTAATGCTTCTTTGATAACTACCGTAATTACTTCTCCAACAGAAGCATAATGTTTATTACCTTTGGCAGGTATCCCAATCATTTCTACCTTTTTTGCACCTGTGTTATCTGCTACATTTAAAAATGTTCTTAACTGCAACATAGATTTACTCTTTAACTACAATAAAATTTTTATCTTTGGAAATCGGTTTTGTCTCTTGTATCTTTACCGTGTCCCCCACTTTTATTTTTGAATCTTCATTGTGTACTTTATATTTTTTATGCTTTACAATTGTTTTTTTATAAGCCCTGTGTTTAAATCTTCTCTCTACCCTTACAACTATTGTTTTTTGCATCTTTGTCGATACAACTACTCCAATTAATATTTTTGCCATATTGATACTCAGTTATTCTGGGCAGGAACGTCTAATGATCCTTGTCCAAAATCTATTTAACTTTTAATCTCTCTGTCATCTTTCTCTCACCTATTAGGGTTAGAACAACTGCTAATCTTTTTCGCTTTTTAAATAATGAGTTCGTGTCTTTTGGCGGATTTACCTTAATTTCAAGCTTTAATTTTGCTATTTCTTCTCTCAGCTTCTGCGCCTCTTTCTCCAGATCGCCAGTTGTCTTGCCTTTGAATTCTAAACTTATTTTTTTCATAGTTCGATTTTACTCATTCTTCGACGTGGCTCAGAATCCTGAGTTTATCGAAGGACTATGACCCTGAGCTTGTCGAATGGGTCATGTCAATCTTCTGACAATTTTTGTTCTAACTGATAATTTAGATCCAACATTTTTTAAAACGATAGTACTTTCATCGTCTGTAAGTCCGTCTACCTCAAATAGAACTCTACCCGGCACCACACTGGCCACAAAATGTGACACGTCGCCTTTTCCCGACCCCATAGTTACTTCCGGAGGTTTTTTGGTATAGGGTTTATCAGGAAAAATTCTTATCCAAAACTTCCCATTTTTTCTAGTTGCACGAGCTAATGCTACCCTTGCCGCCTCAATTTCCCTATCTTTAATCCAGCCGACTGTTATTCCCTTCAGGCCAAATGAACCAAATATCATCTTCTCTCCCTTGGTAGCTATTCTTCGCCAGGTGCCTCGAAACTGTTTTCTATATTTTTGTCGTTTTGGCGCTAACATGTTTCAAATTAAAATTTAAAAATGAAAAATGAAAATTTGTTTTAAAGTTATAAATTTTTAAATGTCGTTTTTAGTTCTTATATTTTATTTTTTACTTTAACGACATATCCACACTTTAACTCCTATGTATCCGGATTTAGTCAAAGCTGGGTACTTTGCAAAATCAACTTCTTCTCGAATAGTCGACGTGGGCATCATGCCTTGAGCATATTTTTCTCTGCGTGAAATTTC
>MGAG01000018.1:0-27445 GCA_001789645.1 Candidatus Roizmanbacteria bacterium RIFCSPLOWO2_01_FULL_37_12 | reverse complement strand
CCCCCCAGCTGTATCTTTACCCCTTTTGCTCCTGCTTCAACTACCCGATTCATTGCATTATGCACTACTGACCTGTGTGGAAATCCTTTGATAAGTTTTTCCGCTATTGTTTGAGCAACATAGTAGGCATTCGTATATGGTTTTTTCACTGGTTCAATTTTAATTTCCAGCTTTTGAGCTTTACCCTTTTTATCTAAAGACAAATAGGAAAAAATAAATTTCCTAACGTCTTCCAATCCTTTCCCCCCCCGGCCAATAATCATACCCGGCTTAACCGAATAAATAATTAAAGTAATTTTGTTAATTGCTCTCTCTATATCTATCTGGGTAATAGAGGCAAAATTCAATTTTTTCATTAATAAATTTCTGATCTTGCTGTCGGCAAATAACGCTTCTCTATATAACTTTTTATTGGTAAAAAACCATCTGGAACTCCAGTTGTATAAAATTCCGAGTCTCAACCCTCTAGGATGTACCTTTTGTCCCATATTTTTTAAATAAACTCTAAACTCTAAACAAAGTGAAAATTTTAAAATAATTAATAATTAGACTTTTTTAGTTTTGGATTTTGCAATTTTGGATTTATTTGGAATTTCGGGTTTAGGATTTAGGATTTCTGGTTTTTTGGGTTCTTCCGCTTCTATTATAATTTTTATGTGTGCAAATCTTTTTAAAATAGGTTTTGCCGTCCCTCTTCCTCCCGGTCTAAAACGTTTTAATTTATGGCCTTCTTCAACGCTTAGGTGTTTAAATCTCAACATTTTATCATCAATCTTTAAAACATTTTTTGCATTGGTTATGGCTGACTTTATCGATTTGTAAAAAATTTTGGCTGATCTGTTGGGCGTATAAAACAAGTAAACTATCGCCTCTGCCGGAGACAATTTTTTTATCTCGGGCAATAAAAACCTCAATTTCTTAGGTGATATTCTTAAATTTTTACTATAAGTTTTTACTTCCATATTTACTTGTCCTGAACCGTGCTCTCTCTGGTTCAGGATTTGCGCCTCTTTACGATAAACTTATTACTCCATTTATTTTTATTTCGGGTTCGTGTTCCTCTGGCCGATCGGCCCCACGGAGTTTTCGGATGCATCCCTTCCCCAACTTTGCCTTCGCCGCCTCCGTGTGGATGACTTCGCGGATTTTGAGCTGTGCCGCGGACCGTCGGACGAATCCCCATATGAATTTTTCTTCCGGCCTTACCGATAACTTGATTTTTATGGTCGATATTCCCAAGTTGCCCTACAGTCGCAAAACAGTCTGCAAATACCCTGCGAATCTCTCCCGAGGGTAATTTAAGTTGAACATATTTCCCTTCTTTTGCTATAACCAAGGCATAGCTTCCGGCGCTACGCATCAACTGGCCTCCCTTGCCGGGATATAATTCTATATTGTGGACCTGAATCCCGACGGGAATATTTTTTAACATTAGCGCGTTTCCCGCTTTGATTTCCGCCTTTTCAGAAGCAACTACTGTATCACCCAGTTTAAGGTCTTTTGGATGGAGAATATATCGACTTTCTCCGTCCGAATATTTCAACAAAACAATTTCCACATTTCGGTTTGGATCATATTCTATCTTTTCAACTTTACCCTTAATGTTTTTTTTATCTCTCTCGAAGTCAATAATCCGATAGTATCTTTTTTGTCTTCCGCCCTGGTGCCTCACCGAAATTTTCCCGCTGGAATCCCGGCCTGAGTGTTTTTTTAATATCACCCTCAGACCTTTATCTGATCTGAACGTTATCCGATTTTGTGGTGTTTGCTTTTTCATACTGTTGGAAACAAATCGATCTTTCCTTCGCTTATATTAACAAAAGCGATCTTTTTATCAGCCGACTTCTTGATTGCCATTTTCTTCCCAACTTTTCTTTCTTTTCCCTTCCTGATCATAACTTTAATTTGCTTTACCTTAACTTTATAAAGTTTTTCCAGTGCTTCTTTGATATTGTATTTATTCGACTTGATGTTTACCTCAAACATGTATACTTTGTTATTTGCTTGATTTGTACCTTTCTCTGTCAACATTGGCTTAATTAATACTTCGTCAATTTTCATCTTATTTTAACGTTTGACCTGCTTTGACAAAACGCTTCTCTAAAACTTGTAATCCTGCCTTAACGATTAGCACCTTGCCGTTTCTCAAAATCTCAAACGGATTAATTGAATTTACATCGATTATGGTTACATTGGATAAATTTCTTACGGCTAAAACTAAATTGTTTCTCTCCATTTTTGGCAGAACCAGCAAAATTTTTTCTTTTTTCAGGTTGAGCGACTTTAAAAATGCTGCAAACTTGTTTGTCTTTGCTTCAATTTTTATGAATTCGTCGCCCAAACCAATAATTGCCCCCTTCTGTAAACTCAATGTTAGTGCGTTAAATAAAGCCTTTTTTGCTTGTTTTTTATTTAATCTTAAGGAGTAATCTCGCTGTTTTGGACCTCCTACAACGCCACCGCCAACGAAGACGGGGGCTTTGATGTCACCATGCCTGGCTCTACCCGTACCTTTTTGTTTGTATATTTTTCTGGTAGAACCTATGACCTCGCCTCTTGTTTTTGTCGACGCGGTTCCCTGTCGCTGATTAGCTAGGTATACCCGTACATACTGTGCCAATAGCTTTTCATTTACCTCAACAGCAAATATCTCTTTCGGGAGTGCGACTAATTCCTTTTCACTTCCGTCTAAATCATAAACTGGAATACTTAGCCTAGTTTTTACACTTTTTTTTCTTATTTCTTTTTTATTTTTTTTTATCGTTTTAATCGTTTTTTTAGGCATTATATTAAAAATTAAAAATTAAATATAAAATATACATATTAAATATCAGGTATTTTTTATTTTTGATCCTTCGATTTCACTCAGGATCAATCCTGAGCTTGTCGAATGGATTGATATGTATTTTTGATTTTTAATATTTAATATTTGATATTTCCAAAAGTCCTCCCCTTGCTCCCGGTACCAACCCTTTTACAACTAATCCGTCGTCACGTAATTCAATTACACGCAACTTCTTTACCGTTACTCTATTCCCCCCCATCCTTCCAGCCATTCTTTTACCTTTATAAACTCTTCCCGGAGTGGTGGTCCCGCCGATTGATCCTGGAGCTCTTTCCCTATCAGACTGTCCGTGTGTTCTTGGCCCTCCTTTAAAATGATGCCTCTTGACTACACCTTGGAAGCCTTTGCCTTTAGACGTACCCGAAACATCGACCAAGTCGCCTTTTTTAAAAAAAAGTGCCGGTTTTAATTCTTGGCCGGCGGGTAATTTAAAATCAGTCTTTTCGTCCAATCTAAACTCTCTTAAAAAACGAAGCGGGGTTTTTATTCCCGCTTTTGATAATTTACCTTGATTTGGCTTTTTAATATTTTTAGTTTGGCCAAATCCAAGCATAACTGAAAAATATCCATGCTTTGACGGTTCTTTAATATCGACCAGATAACAGGGAGTTGTTTTTATAAAAGTAGTAGGAATTCTGATTCCTTCTTCATCAAAAGTCTGTGATTGTTCCGATTTTTCACCTAAGATAACTCCTGACATAGATGCAAAAAAAATCGCCCCAGATTGAGGCGATTAAAAGTTAATACCAATCTGGCACCACCCTATCCGCTATCTCCCGATTCTATCCCGTTAAGCGAGATGAGGAAAAGTAACATGTGAATAGTATTATATACTACTCTTTATTCCTGGTCAAGAAGATGTTAAAATGACTGTATGAAAATTCTTAGCTATAGAACAATAATTCAAAGAGACGGTAAAAGATATCACGGCTTTGTTCCAATGCTTCCAGGCTGTCATACTGATGGGAAAACGATAGAAGAAACCAGAAAAAATCTTAAAGAAGTAATTAAGCTTTGGATCGAAACTAGTGAATCCATGGGTTGGAAAATTCCTGTGGATGAAAGTGTAGAATCGATTGAGTCAGTTGAACTCGATAATGATTTAGACAAAAATCTTCTTTCTTATGCCTAGAATACCGCCTATCAAAGCGGATAAACTAATAAAAATATTTCTGAGAAATGGGTTTATATTGAAACGCATAAAAGGTAGCCATCATATTCTGGTTAATAATGAAGGCGAAAAAAGAGTCATTATACCTTATCATCAAGGCAAAACTTTAGGCAAAGGATTAACTGTTTCAATAATTAAAGATGCAGGCTTAACTCCAGAAGAATTCCTGAAACTTTTAAGAAAGAAATAATTATTATTTAATTTTTAATTTGAGGAGTGGTATTGTGAAAAAAAGAATACCTAAGCCAATTTTTCGATCCATAGGAGCACTTGCTTTTTCATAATTTACGCGTTTTGCCAACCCATCTATTTGTTTTTGTAAATTAGCTTGAGTAATTTGACCAGCCCTATATGCTGCTGAAACAGTCTTCTCAATCGCTACAGCTAGAATGGGATATTACGCTGCCACTAACCCATAATAGTCGTATCTTGGTATCGGTCCAATTTTAGTTTCCGTAAGTCCCATAATTACATTTTCACTTCAACTTCAACACCAGCAGGAAGTTCGAGATGGGTTAAGGCGTCGATTGTTTGATTTGTGGGATTGGTTATATCAATGAGGCGTTTGTGGATTTTCAAGCCGAAATGTTCGCGTGAATCTTTATCAATAAACGGAGATTTATTTACCGGATATATTGCATTTTTTGTGGGAAGTGGAATCGGACCGACAACAAAAGCCCCTGTCCTGATTGCCGAGTCGACTATCTTTTGACAGGTTTCATCAATAAGACGATGGTCGTATGCTTTCAGACGAATGCGAATTCTTCCTTTCGGCATGATTTAAATGTGCGGCAACAAGTTAACCAGGTAACCAGCTAACTCGTTAACTTATTTAATAATTTTAGTAACCACTCCGGCGCCGACTGTATGGCCGCCTTCTCTTATTGCAAACTTTAATCCCTCTTCCATTGCTACCGGGTAGATAAGTTTTGCACTAATCTTTACGTTGTCACCGGGCATTACCATCTCAACTCCACTCGGTAAATTCAACTCACCTGTCACATCTGTCGTTCTGATGTAAAATTGAGGCCGGTAACCGTTAAAAAATGGCGTATGTCGACCGCCTTCTTCCTTTGTTAAAACATAAATTTCTGCCTCAAATTCAGCATGGGGCGTGATACTACCTGGTTTTGCTAGCACCTGACCCCTTTGCACATCATCTTTTTCAATCCCTCGCAGTAATAATCCTACATTATCACCGGCTCTTGCTTCATCAAGAGTTTTTCTGAACATCTCAATTCCTGTAACAACTGTTTTTTTCGTAGCTTTTAATCCGACGATTTCAACTTCCTCATTTAATTTAAGAATGCCTCTTTCAACTCTTCCGGTGACGACTGTTCCCCGCCCTGCAATTGTGAATACGTCTTCAATGGGCATCAAGAAAGGCTTATCCACCGGTCGGGTAGGCTCTGGAACATATTCGTCAATCGTTTTTATTAGTTCTTCTATTGATTTAATGGCTGCCGGATCATCTTGAAGAGCTTTCAATGCGGATCCTTTAATGACAGGAATTTTATCTCCCGGAAATTTGTACTTCTTCAAAAGATCCCTCACTTCCATTTCAACCAAATCAAGTAGTTCCTTGTCCTGAACCATGTCGGTTTTGTTTAAGAAGACCACAATCGCCGGTACGTTTACCTGTCCGGCAAGCAAAATGTGTTCTCTTGTTTGAGGCATCGGACCGTCCGGAGCGGAAACAACCAGTATAGCACCATCCATTTGCGCGGCACCGGTAATCATATTCTTGATGTAATCGGCGTGACCTGGAGCGTCAATATGGGCATAGTGCCTTTTGTCTGTTTCATATTCGGAGTGGTGAAGATTGATGGTAACTCCTCTTGCTCTTTCTTCCGGAGCTTTATCAATATCCTCATACTTTAAAAATTTTGCCTGTCCTTTTTTGGATAAGACGTAGTGAATTGCTGATGTCAAAGTAGTTTTTCCATGATCGACATGCCCGATTGTTCCAATATTCAAATGCGGTTTATCTCTTTTAAAGACTCCTTGTGCCATAATTTGGTCAAAAAAATAATAACAGCGTTTCTCTATCTTAATCGGTACTCAATCAAATGTCAAGACCTTTTTCATGATTTGCCTTGTGATAAAATTGAACGGGATGAATTAATTCCCCTTCAACCCAAAGCTAATAGGCGAGGTGTGCTTTAAATAAAAACATGAAAAACGGCGATATGATATTGAACAGGCAACAACAAGATGCTGTGAATCATGACAAAGGTCCACTGCTTATCATTGCGGGTGCAGGAACCGGCAAAACTACCGTTATTACAGAAAGAATTAAAAAATTGATTGCAGACGGTTTGGCAAAACCGGATGAAATTCTTGCTTTGACCTTTACTGAAAAAGCCGCTCAGCAGATGGAGAAAAGAGTCGATGTTGCCCTACCGTACGGTACTTTTGGTCTGTGGATCTCAACTTTCCACTCATTCTGCGACAGGATTTTAAGAAACGAGGCGATAAATATTGGCCTTTCACCCGGCTTCAAACTTATGACTGATGCCGAGACATATCTCTTGGTTAAAAAAAATTTTTGGAACTTTAGATTAAATTATTTCAGACCGCAGGGAAATCCATATAAATTTATCGAGGGTCTGATCCAACATTTTTCCCGCTTAAAAGACGAAGACGTATCGAGCGAAAAGTATTTATCTTTCGCTCGAAGTCAAATGTCAAAAGTTAAAAGTCAAAACGAAGAAATAGAAAAATACCTGGAACTCGCTAAAGCTTATAAAGCTTACGAACTGTTTAAGATTAAAGAAGAAGTTATGGACTTCTCCGATTTGATAAGTAATGTTTTAAACCTGTTTCGTAAAAGGCCGCAGATCTTGCAAAAATATCAAAAACAGTTTAAGTATATTTTAGTCGACGAATTTCAGGATACCAACTATGCTCAATATCAATTGGTAAAACTCCTTGCCCCGCCAAAAAATAACTCCAATATTGTTGTTGTAGGAGACGATTCTCAATCTATCTATAAATTTAGAGGGGCGGCTATTTCCAATATCCTCTCTTTTATGAAGGACTATCCTGAATCAAAAAGCGTTATCCTTACTACCAGCTATCGCTCACCTCAGACTATTCTTGACGCAGCCTATAGATTGATCAAGAATAATAATCCCAATACACTTGAAGCGCAACTTGGCATAAGTAAAGATCTGCAAGCTATTAATAATCGCAAAGGTGAAAAAATCGAGTTACTTCATACCGAAAGAGTCGAGGAGGAAGCCGAAAAAATAGTTGACTTTATCCGTAGTTATAAGCAAGAAAATAATCAAGAGTATAGGGATTTTGCCATTTTGGTTCGCGCCAATAATCACAGCGACCCTTTTATTAGAACCCTGGAAAGAGCGAGAATTCCATATCAATTTTTGGGGCCGGGTATGCTTTTCCATCAATCGGAAGTTAAAGATCTCATCTCCTATCTAAAAATTTTGTATGACTTTACCGACTCGGTAAGTCTGTATAGAGTATTATCTATGGATCTTTGGGATATCAACCAGCGAGACTTGATTGCCGTTTTGAATACCGCAAGGAAATCAAATTTATCTTTATTCGAAGTTTTGGAAAATATAACCAGGGAGCAGATGCCGGAAGAGATGAAAATAGAAAATAGAGATTTGAAATTAGAAAAAGCCAATTTCAACTTTCCAATTTCCAATACCAACTTCCATTCTCCAACAACTAATTTCCATAATATTAGCGATGATTCTAGAAAAAAATTTAATAGCTTTATTAACATTGTCCATAAACACCAAAAATTAATCCTCAAAGAAACTGCCGGACAAATCCTCTATTTCTTCCTCATCGACAGCGGACTGTTAAAACAAGTAGTTGATTACAAAACCCAGACTCAAGAAAGAAAAGCCTTAAACATCACCAAATTTTTTGACAAACTAAAAAGTTTCGAAGCAGCGCACAAAGACGCAAGTGTATTTGCACTTGTTGATTATTTGGATCTGGCAATGAATATGGGTGAAAGCCCCCTTGCGGCGGAAGTCGACTGGACTGAAGTAAACGCAGTAAATATACTTACAGTCCACTCGGCAAAAGGACTCGAGTTTCCTGTAGTTTTTTTGACCAACCTTGTCGAAGGCAGATTCCCCTCGAGAGAAAGAAAAGATAAAATTCCTATTCCTGACAATCTAATTCAAGAAATGTTGCCGGTTGGCGATTATCACCTTCAGGAAGAGAGAAGATTGTTCTATGTGGGCATGACCAGAGCTAAAGAAAAACTGATCATGTCTGCGTCAAACTACTACGGTGAGGGAAAAAGAGTAAGAAAACTGTCCCCTTTTATCACAGAATCTTTGGGGATTGAAAAAGTGCGGACCGCCCCTCTGCTTTCTCAACATTCCCAAATTCCTCTTTTCGAATGGGAAAAAAGAAACGAACAAATCAGCTTCAAGGAAAATAAGCCTAAAATAAATCTGGGCTTTTTGTCTTACTCTGCTATTCAGGCATTCCAGATCTGTCCTTTACACTTTAAACTACGTTATATCTTACGCGTACCAACCCCTCCTACTCCTTCCTTGTCTATCGGAAATTCTGTTCATAATGCCTTAAGAGATTTTTATTTAACTTACCGAAGCCCAGGCGAAAGTAGTCACAAAAAAAATGAAAAAGATTTAATTTTTAAACTTCTTGAACAAAATTGGATCCCTTACGGATTCACAAGTAAAAAACACGAACTTCAATCCAAAGAGACGGCAAAAAATTTTTTGGAAAAATATTTAAAAGATCCTCTCCATCTCGCAGCTCGACCTATTTATCTAGAGCGAGGTTTTAATTTTAAACTTGACCCAACCTTGAAGGTTTTAGGCAAAATAGACCGAGTCGATGATCTGGGAGGAGGAAAAATTGAAATTATCGACTATAAAACCGGTGCGAATATCCCCAGACAAAAAGATCTTGACTCAAATCTACAAATGACCATCTATGCTCTTGCCGCCGTCAATCCGGGCATCTTTGCCAAAAAAGTAGATCAGATTAAACTGTCGCTTTATTTTTTTAACAATTCGACAAAGATGAGTACATTCCGCACCGGGGATCAATTAGAAAGCGCTGTTGGCGAACTTCTTAAAATACGCGAACAAATTATTCTTTCGGATTTCAAATGCAGTCGGGGGATAATTTGTCAGAACTGTGAGTATCAAATACTTTGCAATGGTTAACTTTTGTATAATAGGAACATGACGAGCCGCCTCTTCGATGCAATTGTACCAGTTTTAAGTTGGATCGTAATCACCATGCCAGTGTGGCTTTCACCCTTTCATCCCGCAGTTGCTGCCTATTTTATTATCACTTTTGACCTTTATTTTCTCTATAAATCACTTACGACTACCTATTTTGCCACTTTGGCTTATAAATACCTGCTTATTCATCTGAAAATTCCGTATGCAAAAAAATTAAAAAAGCTGAGAGGAGCCGAATATATTCAACATTATGTCATAATCCCCAACTATAAAGAACCGCTCTACAAACTTGAGTCAACTATTCAATCCTTGGTCAATTCCGATTATCCCTTTAAAAATATCAGTCTCGTACTGGCTTTTGAGCAAAGAGAATCGGAAGCACGAGATAAAGCTCTGACTCTGCAAAAAAAATTCAGGGAAAATTTTGATAACGTCATCACAACCTTCCATCCGCTGCTTCCCCAGGAAGAATCTGGAAAAGCCAGTAATCAAACATTCGCAGCCAAGGAAGTAGACACATTCGTAGAAAAAAACAAAATGGTTCGGGAAAAAATACTAATTACTATCTGCGATGCTGACAGTTCACTGGCTAAAAATTATTTTTCTTATCTAACTTATGAATATTTACGAGACCGGGAACGCCTATTCCATTTTTATTGGGCTCCCGTTCTTCTTTACAATAATTTTTGGAGACTACCGCTATTTATAAGGATTCAGGCAACGCTTTCCTCCATACTCCGCCTGGCTTTTTTACCCCAAAAGGATAAATTGATTCAGATCTCGACTTATTCGACCAGTCTTTGGCTTTTAAAAAAAATAAATTTCTGGGACGTAGACATTATTCCGGAAGACTGGCATATCTTTTATCAGGCTTTCTTTTCGTTTGGGGAAAAGATTAAAACCATTCCTTTATATACAATCACCAACGGCGATGCGGTGTACTCGGGTGGCTTACTTAAAACATCAGGCAGCAGATACGAACAGGAAAAACGCTGGGCTTGGGGTGTATCCGATATTAGCTATACACTGAAAAAATTTATTTCCACCCCTCATATCAATCCGTTCGTCAAACTGAGAAGAATTTTATTTCTTGCGGAAACTCACTTACTCTGGACCGTTTCTTTTTTTATATTAACAATATCTGCATCTGTTCCGCCGCTTATTAATCCGATCTTCAAAAGAACCGTTCTGGGATTTCTTCTTCCTAAGCTTTCCGGAATCATCCTTACGCTTGCTTCGCTTATGTTAATTTTGTATGTATATCTTGACTATCAACTTCGAAAAAAACTCGACCATAAAATAAGATTGCGATCCATACCTTTTTTATTCATTCAGTGGTATCTATTACCGATTGTTTCCTTTATCTTTTCCTCATTACCCGCACTGGACGCCCACACAAGATTACTTTTCGGTAAGAAAATAAAGTATAAAGTTACCGAAAAAATATAAGTAAAATTATCCTAATTAATCTAATTCCTAATTGACCTAACTATAGGGTAATTTTGGAAATTGGGATTTGATTAGAAATTAGAGCACTTAGAAATTAGAAATTTTGATGTTAAGTTGGCTTTTTACCAGAACTCCTCTCCTGTTTCTCACCCAGTCTCTCTGGCGTGATGAGGCTTTCTCTTACTTCTTAGCCAAAAAAAACATCTTGGAGATAGTCTTTCTTTCCGTAAGGGATTTCAATCCGCCCCTTTATCATGTGTTGTTGCACTTTTGGCTAAAAATATTCGGAGGATCGGAAATCAGCTTGCGCAGTCTTAGCTTAATCTTTTATTGGGCAACTCTCTATGTTTGCTTTCTTATCTTGACCGGTATTTTTAAACTAAGTCTGAAAAAAAGTTTAATTTACCTATCCTTATTTTTACTGAATCCTTTTTTAACTTATTATGCATTTGAAGCGCGAACATACTCTTTATTTTCCTTTTTAGCAACTCTTTCCTACTACTCATTTTTTAAAAAAAGATTCAAACTTTACTACATTGCAGCAATTCTTGGTTTATTTACTCATTACTTTATGCTATTTATCGGTCTCAGCCAGCTGCTTTATATCTATTTAATTTTCAGAAAAGATCACAGATATGAATCTCTTAAAAAAGTCGTTTTAAAACCGATCTTTATTTTTCTTCCCTGGTTAATTCTTGTACTTTTATTTAAAAATTATTTCACCTCCTCATTTTGGATTGAAAAAACAACATTCAAAACATTTACAAGTTTATTCGGAATAGTCTATACGGGCTTTGAAAAAAATATAGGCTGGATATCGCTAATTCTCTTTTTATTTTTTGCTCTTTCGCTCGCAAAAATTATCAATAAAAAAAGGGCGGAGGGATATCGGTTATTAGTTTATCTGATGCTTTGGGGAGTCGGAGTCCCCGTAGTAGTTGCTATTATTTCTTTTGTCAAACCGATCTTTTTCCCTCGCTATTTTATTTTTTCCACTGTAGGTTTTATTTTACTGCTAGTCTATTGTTTGGAAAAAATGAAATCTGGAGCGAAAGCTTTATTGTTAATCATATTGTTATCAATCGCAATTAATTATCAAAAACTCCAAATTCAAAAACTTAAAAAAACCGATTTTCAAAAAGTCGCTCGGGAAATTAAAGTTTTGGCAAAAAAAGATGACTTTATATATGTATCGAGTGAACTGGATTTTTTTACGGCCAAATATTATTTCCCTGAAAATAAGGTATTAATCTATTACAAAACTTACGAAGAAATTCCCGACTACGTTGGAAAAGTTCTAATCTCTGAAAATGACATTGCCCGCGCTCTCCCGAACTATCCCCAAAAAGCCTTCATCATAAAATCTAAAGGGACATACAATATTCAAGCTCTTTATTAAAAATAAATAATGAATATTATTTCAGTAAAAACCCATAAAATAATTTCCAGCGAAGAAGATTTACTGACCATTTTAGATAAGTATCTGCCTCGGTTAAAAGAAAAGTCAGTCCTTGCAATTACTTCAAAAATTGTTTCTATTTGTGAGGGGAGTGTAATAAAAATAGGTAAAATGGACAAAACTGAATTGATCAAAAAACAAGCAGATTATTTTATTTCTCCTGAACAGAGTAAATATAATATTACATTAACAATAAAGCGTGGAATGCTTGTGCCAACTGCCGGTATAGATGAATCAAACGGGAATGGTTATTATATCCTCTGGCCAAAAAATCCCCAAAAAACAGCAAACATAGTAAGAAAATACCTCAAGAAAAAATTTCAACTAAAATTTGTGGGAGTCATTATTACTGACAGCAAAACTACACCTCTGAGGTGGGGAACAACAGGATTTGCTCTCGCTCATAGTGGGTTTAATGCACTGAATAACTACATCGGTAAACCTGATATTTTCGGAAGACTTCTCCACGTTTCCAAAGCAAGTGTTATGGACGCATTGGCTTCATCAGCTGTTGCTGTTATGGGCGAAGGCAATGAACAAACTCCACTGGCAACTATAGAAGATGTTCCATTTGTTAAATTTCAATCTCGAAACCCAACCAAAAATGAACTAAATGAATTAAATATATTGTTTGAAGATGATTTATATGCTCCCTTACTCAAAAGTATCAATTGGAAAAAGGGTATTAATTAATGGACAAAGTTACGCGATCGCGTAACTTTGTCCAAATCACAACAAGTCTGATATAGAAATATCCGTTGATTTTTTATATATCCGCTGTTAATCTATTTCAAATATGTCCTTTCTAAAAAAAACCGATCCGGAGATTGCTCGACTTATCATGCTTGAAGAAAAACGACAGGAAGAAACTTTGATGATGATTCCATCAGAAAACTATGCTTCAAAGGCCGTCATGCAAGCATTGGCAACAAGATTAACCAATAAATATTCTGAAGGCTATTCAAATGCTCGGTATTATCAGGGCAATAAAATAATAGATCAAATCGAAACCCTATGCATAGAGAGAGCAAAAAAACTTTTTAACGTTCCATATGTCAACATTCAACCATATTCGGGATCTCCAGCTAATTCAGCAGTTTTTTTTGCCTTACTTGAACCTGGCGATAAAATAAGTGGATTAACTTTAGCTAGTGGCGGCCATCTTACTCATGGAGTACCTAAAGTAACATTCTCGGGTAAATATTTTAATAGCGTCCAATATGAAGTGGCTAAAAACGGCTGGATAGATTATGACAAGCTTGAAAAATTTGTCTTGAAAGAAAAACCGAAATTAATTGTTGCGGGTACTACCCATTATCCACGCAAATTGGACTTTAAGCGCTTTGCACAAATTGCAGATAAAGTAGGAGCGTTTTTAATGGCAGATATTTCTCATGTTGTTGGAATGGTTATTGCTGGAGTGTATCCGAATCCTGTGCCTTATGCACACGTAATTACAACAACAACTCACAAAACCTTAAGAGGCCCGCGTGGTGCAATAATTTTAGTAACCAAGAAAGGCTTAAAACGTGATCCTGATATGGGCAAAAAAATTAATTCTGCAATAATTCCCGGTTTGCAGGGCGGACCACACAATAATGTTACAGCTGCGCTGGCCGTTGCCCTTAAAGAAGCGGGTAAGAAAAATTTTCTTCGCTATAACCAACAAATAGTTAAAAACGGAAAAGAATTAGCTAATAATTTGGTCAAGATGGGTTATGAATTACAAAGCGGAGGAACAGATACCCATGTGATGGTTATTGACCTAAGAAAGCAGAAAATTCTGGGCAATACAGCCGCGGAAGTATTAGAAGAAGCCGGATTAGTTTTAAATCGAAATAAAGTTCCATTTGATCCAAACCCGCCATTTTATCCTTCTGGAATTAGACTGGGAACGCCAGGTCTTACAAGTCGAGGTATGAAAGAAAAAGAAATGAAACAAATTGCTCAATGGATTGATCAAATACTCAAAGCTATAATCGAAACAAAAAATAAACTCGGTGTTAATATCGACAAGGAAAAAAAGAAATCTATCAGAAATCAAATTGTTATGGAAACTAAATTTTTGAAAAATATAAACACAGAAGTAAAAAAGTTATGTAAAAAATTTCCGATAAAAAGCGCATATTGAAGGCCTTCTTCCTTTTTATTAAGCAATAAACTATAATTGTTTAATGTCTATCGGCAGGAGGTCTTTTTATCAACTAATCATTGCAAATGCTGTAATACTTTCTGTCTTTATTTTTAGATTCCAAACCTTACCGCCACAGGTTCCTCTTTTTTATTCAAAGCCGCCTGGCGAAGACCAATTGTCAGATGTGTGGTTTATTTTAATTTTACCCTTAATTATGAATCTGCTCTTTTTTCTAAACAAATTTATCTGCGGACGTTTTTTTAGAGAAGATGTCTTAATTCAAAAAATATTCTACTACCTTAATCAATTTCTGCTGGCCGGTTTTACCCTAATCTTTGCGAAAATAATTTTTTTAATTACTTAAATAGCATCTATATGCTAAATTTTATAGTTTTTCTCCTTGCCTTACTAATTGCCTATTTATCCACCATTCCAACAATCTATTTTGCTAAAAAATTTAACCTTGTTACGAACAAAAAAACCCGTATTCACCCTGCGCACACTCATACTGGCCTGGTTCCCCGTGGTGGAGGATTGCCAATATATTCGGCTCTTTTTTTGACGGCGCTGGTATTTATTCCGATTAGCAAAATCGTGTCAGGCATACTCATTACTTCGGGATTGTTGGTTATTGTTGGCATTCTGGATGATTATTTCGATCTTTCACCCTATCTTCGATTTTCACTAAATTTGATTATTTCCGCAATCATGATTAGTTTTGGGCTTGGTATTCCCTATATTTCCAATCCCTTTGGCGGAGTGATTCAGCTTGATCAATGGAGGTTAACTTTTGATCTTTTCGGTACCCATTCCGTTTTAGTCTTGGCTGACCTTTTTGCAATAATTTGGCTCACCTGGATTATGAATATGGTTAATTGGAGCAAGGGGGTAGACGGCCAATTGCCCGGATTTGTCGCGATTACCGCTTTTTTCCTCGGACTTCTTTCGCAAAGGTTTACCGCTCATGACATTAGCGCGCAAACCGTTACTTTATTATCTTTTATCGTTGCGGGTTCTTTTTTGGGATTTTTACCTTTTAATTTTTTTCCCCAAAAAATTATGCCCGGTTATGGAGGAGGAGCTCTAGCCGGATTTTTGTTGGGAATACTATCTATACTGTCCTTCGGAAAAATAGGCACAGCAATTCTTATTTTGGCTATTCCAACTATTGATGCGGTCTATACAATCATCAGAAGGATTAAAAATAAACAGTCTCCTTTTCGAGCCGACTGGGGGCATTTCCACCATAAACTTATGGAGCTTGGTTGGGGCAAAAGAAGAATTGCGGTTTTTTACTGGGTTGTATCAATAATTTTAGGAACATCGTCTTTATTTTTACGGGGAATTGAGAAACTTATCGCTTTTATTATGATCGGCGTCATTCTAATATCTTTCATACTAATTATTGAGAAGGTCAAGAAAGTAAAGACTTGATAAAATATCTACGAATGTACAAATCATTACAAATATACAAATTCAAGTTTTATTCGTAAATAAGAATAAATTCGTAGAACAAATGAGATATTTTATTAAAACTTTTGGTTGTCAACAAAATAAGGCAGACTCGGAAAGAGTTTCTGCTGCTTTCAAAGCGCGGGGTATGAAACCGGCTCGAGGCTATTCTGACGCTGATTATGTTGCCATCAATACCTGTATGATCCGCGAATCAGCGGAGAACAGAGTTTATGGATTGGTAAACAATCTCGGTAAAATGAAAGCTAAGGGCAAAAAAATTAAAATAATTGTCACCGGTTGTATGGTCGGACTGGCATTCCGGGATAAAACCGGAAATTATCTGCAAAAAATTAGAAAATCAATGCCGGCAGTCGACGAATTCATGCCTATTGAAGAGGTGGGATTTGATAATCAACCCGTAAGACAGGATGCCGTGAATGCTTGGGTTCCCATCTCGAATGGCTGTAATAATTTTTGCACTTTCTGCGTCGTACCTTATACAAGAGGTCGCGAAATCAGCCGGCCCTTTGAAGATATTCTTGCCGAATGTCTGCACTTAAAAATAAAAGGTTATAAAAATATCACACTTTTAGGCCAAAATGTCAACTCCTACGGTGCTGATTTATTACTCCCTTCTTCCGTCATCCCAAACGAAGTAAGAGATTTGGCAAAAAAAACATATTTCATGCCTAGGAACCCTCAGGGTTCCCACGCACGAAAAATTAAATATTTTAAACCAGTCTACGTTAAACATCTTGGACGTTACCGTATACCCACTCTATTTCCTCAGCTCCTGGAAGAAGTTGCCATGATGGGTTTTGAAAAAGTTGACTTTATGTCATCAAATCCCTGGGATTTTTCTGATGAGCTGATCGATGTAATTGCCAGAAATAAAAATATCACCCGCTTAATTCATCTTCCAATTCAATCAGGAGACGATAATGTCTTAAGACGGATGAACCGATGGTACACTCGAGATCAGTATTTGGCACTTATCGCTAAATTAAAAATTAAAATTGAAAATTTAAAAATATCCACAGACATCATAGTGGGATTTTGCGGTGAAACAGAAGAAGAGTTTATGAATACTGTCAAATTAGCCAAACTGGTAGGTTATGAAAAAGCTTATATCTCACAATACTCACTTCGCCCCATGACTGCCGCTACTAAAACCATGAAAGACGATGTCCCGCATGAAGTAAAAGCAAAACGCTGGGAAATTCTAGAAAATCTAATTAATTAATTCGCATATTTGTAGATTCGTATCACCTTTTGTTTTTATTAACAAATCTCGAATTAACTCTCATCATTTCCAATGCCTGATCTATACTTCTTTCAAGCCCTGCAGTTTTATTCTTGGTAAAAAATGCAGTTACTTCTTTTTCTTTTCCGATTCCGCAGACCGGTATTATTGCTTGCAATAATCTTCTGAGCAGCATATTTGCCAATCCCCCTGAACGTTTTAATAATTCCGGCCATAATTTGATTAACCAATCCAGCGCTAACTTTTTTGCGTATGGATTTCTGGCAATTGATCCAATCGCATAAGGCAAAAAAGCAAAAGTCACTTCTTTATCTAAAGCGTAGACTAAACTCTCTTGAATTAATTTTTTATTTTTCGAATTTCCCAAAGCCATTAGGAATTTTGCTTTTTCTTCTTGAACAAGCGAAGATCTGTAAAGATTTTTAACAATTGGATAATTGGTATCATCTGAGAATACAGCCGATGCATAAACAATAGCTCTCAAATCCGGATGCAAAGACTTTTCGTCTTTCAAATAATTAAGAAATTTGTTATTTGTAAAATTAAGCGTTTCCGGATCGCCAAATAAAATAAGTGAATTCAGTGCCGAACTCCTTAAATAAGAATCGAGTATATTTTCATTTCTTTTAGGTTCAAATCCAACTATTTCTTTTAGAGATCTTTTTGCAAATAAAATCGCTAATTTTTTTGATTCCTCTTTTTTAAGCAAAAGATATATTCCTGTTAGTTTTGCAATAACATAATGCAACACAACACTTGATTTTTCATTAACTAAATATGTATCAATATAGCGAAATAAATCTTTTAAATCCTTATTACCGGCTAAAATTAAAGAAAAAAGATCGTGAATTACTCCTAATTTTTCTTGATCGTTTAAATCTTTAGAATTTTCACCAATTTTTTTAAGAAGTGCTTCAGAATAGTTAGTAATAAAAAAGCCAGAATAATTCTTATTGATGTTTAAATATTCAATTTTATTTTTTAATTTAATTATTTCTTTTTCCTTTTCCAGAATATGTATACCATTTTGCATGCGGCCTTCAGGCTGAAAACCCTTCAGGCTGAAGCCGTCGTTTAGATGGTAAGGAACAGACCAGATTTGATTGCTTAAAAAATTATCCTTTTCTAGTAAAAATCTCTCCTGATATAGATAAACCAGTGTCTTATTAAATTCAACTCTAAGTTCAGGAAATCCAACCAGCGTCATATATTTTTCCATCACTTTTAGCACAGGTTTTTCATCTTGCCTTTCTAAGGACTGCCAAAGGTCTTCAGCTAGGGCATTTTTATACTGATACTTTTTGATATATTTTCTTAAACCGTTCCTGAAAGTGTTCTCTCCCAAGAATAGATCTAACATCCGTAAAATACTTCCACCTTTTTCATAAGCTATTTCATCAAATAATTCATCTATTTCTGAAATTTTGTTTACTTTTACCTTTATGGGGTGGGAGGATTTTAAGCTGTCCAGCGCCATACCTTCGAATACAGTGTCGGTTACATACTGCGACCAAATATTCCACTCAGGCCAATAATGATCGAGTAATTTATGAGCCATGTAAGTTGCAAAACTTTCATTGAGCCAAAGGTCATCCCACCACTTCATTGTCACTAAATTTCCAAACCACTGATGAGCTATCTCATGAGCTATCACTTCAGCTATTCTGATTTTCGTGGCTTTTGAACTTTTTCCAGGGTAATAAAGCAAGGCATTTTCCCTGAAAGTAATCGCTCCCCAATTTTCCATCGCTCCGCTGGCAAATTCGGGCACAGCGATTAAATCCAGTTTTTTTAAGGGATAACGATAATCAAAATACTCCTCAAAATATTCCACGGATTTTTTAGCACAATCCAATGCAAACTTACCGTATTGTTTTTTGCCTGGAGTTGTAATAACTCTTAATTGCACATCCTTATATTTATCTGTAATCCACTCAAACTCTCCCACCCCCAGATATAAAAGATACGTCGACATCACGGGAGTTTGTACGAATCTAACAAGCCGTTTCCCGACCGGAGCGGTCGGTAATCGTGGCCTTGTAACAGGCAACGTGTTTGAAATTGCAGTTAAATTTTTATCAATAATCAGAGAGACTTCGAATGTTGCTTTAAATGAAGGTTTATCTATACAGGGAAAAGCTCGTCTGGCATCTGCTGCTTCAAACTGGGAAGTTGCCATAATTTTTTCTTTTCCGTCAACCAAATATCTGCTCCTATAAAATCCGGTTAACTTGTCATTCAATATACCTTCGAAATCTATATTAAGTTTGTACTTTCCCGGCTTAAGTTCTTCTTTAAGTAAAATAATTAATTTTTCCTCTTTCTCTGTGATTCTAAATGACTCAAAAACATTCCTATTCACAGTTAACAATTCACAATTAACAATTTTGAGATTAACCGCATCCAGAATAATTTGTTTTGTTGATTTTTCAACTTTAAAATAAAGAATTTCCCAACCTTTGAACGAAAATTTCTCCAAATCCGGCTCAAAAGTAAGATTATAATTAATCGGTTTAATTGTCATATTTAGCTAATTTTAACATACAAAAGATTTCTGACTTTGATACAATTTCTACATGAAATTACTTGTAACCGGTGGAGCTGGATTTATCGGCTCCAATTTTATTTTGTACTGGCTTAAAAAACATCCAAATGACAAGATAGTCAACTTAGACAAACTTACATACGCCGGAAACCTGGAAAATCTGAAATCAGTTGAAAAAAATCCTAACTATGAATTCATTCACGGCGATATCTGTAATCCACAACTGGTTAACCAGATAACCAGTAACATAGACGTTATTGTCCACTTTGCGGCGGAATCCCATGTTGATCGTTCCATACTTGATGCGGCTCCATTTATCAAAACAAATATCGAAGGTACTTACGTGCTTCTTGAAGCTGCACTAAAAAATAAGGTTAGTAGATTCCATCATGTTTCAACGGACGAGGTATTCGGAGCGCTACCCCTCAATTCTAAAGTAAAATTCACTGAAAAAACAGCATACAATCCACGAAGTCCTTATGCTGCATCAAAAGCAGCTTCGGATCACTTGGTAAGAGCTTATCAAATCACATACAATCTTCCATCAACTATTTCTAATTGCTCAAACAACTTCGGTCCTTTTCATTTTCCGGAAAAATTTATCCCTTTAGCGATAACAAATTTAATCGAAGGAAAAAAAGTTCCTGTCTACGGCGACGGACTTTATGTGCGGGATTGGCTTTATGTTGAAGATCATTGTCGCGCTATCGACCTGATTCTGCAAAAAGGAAATATCGGTGAAACATATTTTATCGGAGGATTGACAGATGACATAAATAATATTGAGGTGATAAAAAAAATTCTGCGACTTTTGAATAAAGAAGAATCAAACATAGAATATGTTAAGGACAGACCAGGACATGACAGAAGATACTCTATTGACTGGAATAAAATAAATAAAGAACTTGGCTGGAAGCCGGAACATGACTTTGACGAATACCTCAAAATGACAATCGATTGGTTTATCAAAAATCAGGATTGGTGGAAAAGAATTAAAACCGGAAAATATCTGGATTATTACAAAAAACAGTATGCTTAAAATCGCATTAACAGGAGGTGATGGACTAGTCGGTTCTCGCATTATAGAACTTCTTGAAAACGACTTTACTTTTATTTCAATTTCTCAATCGCGGATGGATATAACTAATCTTGCTCAAGTTAATGCCGAATTAAAAAATCTCGATTTCGATATTTTTCTTCATCTCGCTGCATATACAAATGTCGCAGAAGCTGAAAAAACCAAAGATCTGGCTTTTAAAATAAATAGATCTGGTACACAAAATGTCTTTGCTGTCGTCTCTGGTAAAAATAAAAAATTTATCTACATTTCTACCGACTTTGTTTTTGATGGAAAGAATCCGCCCTTTTATGAGGATTCTATGCCCAATCCGATTTCAGCATACGGCTTTTCAAAATATGAGGGTGAAAAAATAATAAAAAACCAAGCTATGATAGTTAGAATATCCTACCCGTACAGAGAAAAATATGAGTTAAAAAAGGATTTCTTCCGCACTTTTAAATCTTTTCTCGAGCAAAAAAAACCACTTTCTCTGATTACCGATTCCTTGATGACCCCTACCTTCATTGATGATATCGCTTTTGCTTTAAAATATTTATTTAATAATTATTCTTCAGAAATTTTTCACTTGGTTGGCAGCAATTCACTTTCACCTTACCAAGCTTCGCTGCTGATTGCAGAAAAATTTAATTTGGACAAATCCATTATCGGGAAAACTACTTATAAAAAGTATATTAAAGATAAAGCCCCTCTTCCGCGCTTTGCCGAAATAAAAAGCCGGAAAAATGATTTTTATAAAATGAAATCATTTCAACAAGGCCTCGAGGAAATAAAAAGTTAAATTGAAAATTAAGTAATCTACAGGTATTATTGATCTTTATGACTATTTCATTTGTGGGTCACGGATATGTAGGTTTAGTAACAGCCTGTGTCTTAGCCGACTTCGGAAACAAAGTCTGGGTAATCGGACATACCAAAGAAAAAATCGAGCGCTTAAAAAAAGGAGACCCTATTATTTATGAGCCTGGCCTAAAAGAACTTCTCCAAAAAAATATTAAAGCAAACCGCATTTTTTTTACTCTCGACTACAACAAAGCTGTTCCCCAATCGGACGTAATATTTATCGCGGTTGGAACACCGCCTAAGGATGGGGGCGAGGCGGATCTTTCTTCAGTCTATTCGGTGGCTGAAAAATTAGGAAAACACTTAAAATTAGGTTTTACGGTAGTCTCTTGCAAGAGCACTGTCCCGGTTGGTATAAATATAAAAGTAGAAGGGATTCTGACAAAAGTTAAACCTCAAAAAGCGAATGTGGCGGTTGCGTCTTGTCCGGAGTTTTTACGGGAAGGAAGTGCAATCTATGATACTTTAAATCCTGATCGGGTCGTAATTGGATCTGACTCAAAAAAAGCAATTGATAGGCTAATCGAACTTCATCATCCGATAAGCGGTAAAAGAGTAATTACCAATCTGGCTTCTGCGGAACTTATCAAATACACCTCAAATGCCATGCTTGCTACAAAAATTTCATTTGCGAATCTTATTTCTTTCTATTGTGAAAAGACAGGAGCGGACGTTGAGACGGTTCTTGATGCTGTCGGTATCGATAAACGAATAGGCAGAATTTTTATGAATCCCGGAGTGGGATATGGAGGTTCATGTCTTCCAAAAGACGTCAAAGCTTTGACAAAGATGGGTGAAGTCCTTAAAATTAATACACAGTTTTTAGAAAGCGTCAACGCCGTCAATACTCAAGCTCAAAAAAATCTTCTGCAAAAAATTTTAAAAAATATAAAAAATAAAAATATTTGCGTGTGGGGATTAACATTCAAACCTG
Organism: Candidatus Roizmanbacteria bacterium RIFCSPLOWO2_01_FULL_37_12; assembly: GCA_001789645.1. Taxonomy (GTDB): domain Bacteria; phylum Patescibacteriota; class Microgenomatia; order UBA1406; family GWC2-37-13; genus 2-01-FULL-40-13. The sequence goes on along the minus strand of MGAG01000018.1, from coordinate 5,058 downwards.
ATACAGATGATATAAGAGAAGCACCTTCTCTTTTCATGCTTAAAGAACTTCTCAAATATGATTACACTATCTCTGTCTATGATCCTGTTGGATCCGGAAATATTAAAAAAATTTTTGGAAAAAAACTTATTTATCATAAAGACCCATACACCGCAGTTAAAAATTCGGCCGGCTTGATAATTCTAACGGAGTGGAATGAATTTAAACAGGTTGACCTGGAAAAAGTGAAGAAACTGATGAAAAATCCTTTAATTGTTGACGGCAGGAATATATATGAACCAAAAACCATGGCTCATTTAGGCTTTAAATATTTTTCAGTTGGCAGAAAACCAATAGCTTGATACGAATAAAACAAATTTTAATGCGAATCAACAAATATTCGAGTTCTTGCTTTATAATCTGAATTAGTATATTCGACAGATTCGTATATTATTCGTAAATTCATATCATATTTATGAAGATTTTAATAGCTGGAGGCGCGGGATTTATTGGCTCCCATTTGTGCGATAGATTAATAAAGGAAAATTACGATGTAATCTGTGTTGACAATTTTCTTACTGGTTCCAAAGAAAATATCAAACATCTGCTAAATAGTCCTCACTTTAAACTAATCACACAAGACGTAATTAATCCTCTTAAATTAACTGAAAAAATCGACGCAATATTTCATCTCGCCTCACCCGCATCTCCAAATCATCATAGTAAAATTAGCTATTTTGCTCATCCGATGAAAACAATGATGGTAAATACTCAAGGCACTCTTCAACTTCTAAAACTGGCAAAACGTACCCGTGCAAAATTCCTTTTTGCTTCAACTTCAGAGGTTTACGGAGAGCCTTTGGAACATCCGCAAAAAGAAGATTACAGGGGTAACGTCTCAACAACTGGTCTAAGATCAATCTACGATGAAGCAAAACGATTCGGAGAAACCCTGACTGCTTATTTCTTTCGGCAAGAATCGACAGATACGCGGATTGCCCGAATTTTCAATACATATGGATCCCGTATGTTAAAAGCTGATATGAGAATGATTATTACGTTTATAAATCAAGCGACAGCCAAAAAGAATATAACAATTTTTGGCGACGGAAGTCAAACGCGATCATTATGTTATATTGATGATATGGTTGACGGTCTGCTTCGACTTATGTTTTACCCCAAGACAAAAGGCGAAATAATTAACCTTGGTTCAACAGACGAACATACGGTAAAAGAGTATGCATTTATAGTTAAGAAACTCACCAAATCCAAGAGTAAAATAGTATACAGTGAAAAATTGCCAGTCGACGATCCAAAAAAACGTAGACCCGATATCGCTAAAGCCAAAAGACTACTGGGCTGGAAGCCTAAAGTAGATTTAAAACAGGGCTTGATTAATATGATTGAATTTTATAATAAATAAAAATGCGCAGAGCTGTAATTATTTTGCCTACCTATAACGAATCAGGCGCCATAGAACAAGTAATACACGGTATTGAAATTATTTCACGAGCTATCAAAACTTGGGAAATTCATATAGTCGTCGTTGACAGCAACTCTCAAGATGGTACGGCGGAAAAAGTTTTAAAATTAAAAAAAAGGATTCACCGACTTCATTTGTTGTCGACAGAAAAAGAAGGTCTGGGAAAAGCTTATATCCATGGTTTCAATTTTGCTATCGAGAAATTAAATCCCTATCTTATTTTTGAAATGGACGCCGACCTCTCTCACGATCCTAAAGAAATACCTAATTTTTTGAAGAAAATTGAAGAAGGTGCAGATTTCGTAATCGGTTCCCGTTATATAAAAGGTGGGTCTATTCCAAAAGATTGGGGATTACATCGGAAAATTTTTTCCATAGGTGCAAATAGTTTTATTCGTTTAGGTTTTATGAAATTAAGAAATACTGAGTGGACTAACGGTTACAGAGCCATAAAAGTTTGGTTAATAAAGAATGCCATCCCCAGTATAAAAAATTATTCTGGCTATGTCTTCCAAGTAGCCATACTTGATTATGCTCTAAAAAATAAAGCACACATTCAGGAAATTCCAATTAATTTTCAAGATAGGATTCATGGAAAATCAAAGATTAACTCATTTCAATATATTATTCAAACCTTCACCTATGTACTTCTTCATTCATCCTTTATAAAATTTGTTATTGTAGGTCTGATTGGTTTTGTGATTGATTTTGGAATTTCTTATCTATTTATAGAAAAATACCGCTCTGCAGTATGGCTTGGAACAATAATCAGCACAGAGTCGGCAATTATTTCCAATTTTCTCTTGAATAATTTTTGGAGTTTTTCCTATAAAAAACTTGACCATAAACTTTCTAGCTATATCCCAAATTTTTTAAAGTTCAATTTAATCTCATCAGGATCGATTCTGATTCAGACTTTGGGAGTCCAACTCGCAGTCAATTCTTTTGGGAGAAACTTATGGTATGTCTATAAAGTGATTATAATATTTCTGGTCGTAATTCCTTATTCGTATATTCTCTATAATAAATTTGTCTGGAAAGAAAAATAAATCTAGTAATTTACAAATCGCTACGTATTTACAAATAATTTTATTTGTATATTTGTAAAAATTCGTAATTTCGTAGTGTTATTGTTTTTCAGCGTATTGTGAATAAACCCAACCTTCCTTACCTTTTTCGTATTCAATCTTATACCAACCGTTCTGTTCTTCTAAAAGATCAAATGAATTACCTGGTTTTACCTGAGCAGCCTCGGAAGCACTGATTGACGGTTCTTCCCTTACTCGCAAAAATCCGGTCGGGGTATCGCTGATAATAATTTTTGTACCTGTAGTAGTTGCACTCGCCGTTGCTTCTGGTTTTTCATTCTTCTTTGTATCGGTAGGACTCACAGTCGGTGAACTTTGATCAATCGCCAGTTTAAACACGGCATTTACTCTATAACCTGAATCGACATTTATTTTTTGTGTTCTTCTTAAGAATCTGGGAAGAAATACCGATAACTCATGGTCACCCTTCGTCACTTCTGATAAAATCAGCGAGCTTACTCCTTTTTCATCGTTGTCAAGATAGATAATAGCCCCCTGCGGTTCAGTTTCAACATAGATTTCTCCTGTATTGGACGTCTTTGGAGATTCTTCCATCTTGGTTGTCGTAAATATTTCCCCTGCCGAAGTCAGGTCCGAACTCCCAAGTTCGCGGTTTACATAGGTCAAAGCATTTTTATAGATCTTAATTTTTCCTTGCCAGGAAGCTGTATCTGTTGCAGTCCCTTCCGGAATTAATTTAAGCATATATTCCCCTACCTTATATTTCTGTTCAAATGGTGTCTTGCCAACTGCCAGATTGTCTACAAATACGCTGGCAACCGGAGAAGACACTATCTTTACTCTGCCGAAAGCATTTTGATTATCTAAAATATAAAACCTCACAAATACAAAAATTCCAAACCCTAAAAGTAATAATGTAAGCAGTATTAATTTCCCCTTCATATAATTTATTGTATGCCAACTTTTTTACTAATTCAACTTTAAAATCCATAAAAATGATGATTAATTTTTGAAAGGACTTAACAATTACAAATGTGTGTTATAATTATAAGCTATTATGATAGAAATACTATCTATAAGCTATTCGTCTTCAAGGAGACTCTTTGGGGAGGAAAGTATTTTCTTGGCCTAACATCAAAGAGTTTTAAACCCACCCCGCCTAAAAAAACAGGCGGGATTTTTTTTGGCCAAAACTATTATAAATTTCCCCACCCTCAAACCGAAAGGGTTTTTTTGAAAAATATCATAACAAAGCGAAGTGGGAAACGTTATTCTCTTCGATTATATCCTACGGGTTAATTTATCCTTTCGTAGCTTTAGCGAAGGAGGACGCCCGAGGTTTTACTCGAAGGGGGGGATATAACTCTCAGCACGAATATAAGTTACCTGGAAAAAGTAAAAATTGACAAAAACACTTCTTTATTAATTAAGACTTAATTTTTGTTATCATATAAGCCAATGATTAAACCACTTCGTCCCGTACGATCGGGACTACGTTAGTTATTAACAACTATGTTAAAAGATAAACTTATAAAAAATCTTGCCCATGCATTAAAAAAAATGGGGGTGGAGGAAAAAGAAATTAATCTTGAACATCCGACAAATCCTAATTTCGGCGACTATTCAACCAGCATTGCTTTGAAACTAGTTAAAACTCTTAAAAAAAAGCCTTTACAGATTGCGGATGAGATCAAAAAAAACTTACCTGAAGATGATTTAATCGAAAAAGTTGAGATCGTTAAACCCGGATTTATCAACTTCCGGATTTCCGCAAAATATTTCCTGGCTAAACTTGAAAAATTTTCCGAAGGAAAATTTGACTATCTTCAGCATCATCTGGGTAAAAATAAAAAATTGATGATTGAGTTTGCGCATCCCAATACCCATAAACTGTTTCATATCGGGCATCTGCGGAATATTTCAATCGGTGAATCTCTCGTCAGAATTCTAGAAACTGCGGGTAATAAGGTAATTAGAACTAATTATCAGGGTGATATTGGTCTTCATATAGCTAAAACTCTCTGGTATATGAAGAATAAAATCACAGAAAAAGAATTGGACGAATTAAGAAAAAAATCACTCCATGAAAAAATGATTTTTTTAGGAAAAGCATATTCCCAGGGACAAATAGCTTATGACGATGAAAAAACTAAAAAAGAAATTATTGAAATCAACGGCATGATCTATAAAAAAAACGGTGATATTATTCCACTGTGGAAAGAAACAGTTAAGTGGAGTTTTGAATATTTTGAGCAAATTTATAAAAGACTGTATTCAAAGTTTGACCGGCTTTATCCGGAAAGTGAGTTCTCAGATAAAGGGATTGAAATTTGTCGCCAAGCTGAGAAAAAGGGGATTTTAAAAATAAGTAAAGGTGCTTTAGTTTTTGACGGAAAATCATATGGTCTTGACACTCGAGTATTTATAAATAGTCTGGGTTATCCAACATATGAAGGAAAAGAATTGGCACTTGCGGAAAAAGAAATTTCGGAATTTGGGGAACTCGACAAAATAATTCATGTTGTGACACCAGAACAAAAAAGCTTC
>MGAG01000017.1:6198-7859 GCA_001789645.1 Candidatus Roizmanbacteria bacterium RIFCSPLOWO2_01_FULL_37_12 | reverse complement strand
CCTCTTCCTCGTACGGTATTTTCCGACTACACTCTCAATACAGAACTTCCGGCTCTCCCAGAATCTGTAAAATTATCAGATCTTAAGACTTCTCTAACTGCCGGTGAGGCGCTGGATTTAGCCACAAAAATAGGATTTCAAAACTCATTTGTGGACGATGGGGCGGGCATTTTACTTGTTACCGATAAGAGTGAAGACGGAGAACAACACGGATTGCTTTCTTACAATAAGCAAACTGGAAATTGGCTGGTTGTTTCTGAAAATGGTTACCCGACTGGCGGTACCGACCCAACTAGCGCAGCTCGATCTTATCTGCAAAAATTGGGTATCTGGGATGATACCTTAACAGTTACAGCTACATACAAAAGAGAAAGTTATCCCGGTGTAACATTTGTTGAAGTTCACCGCAGTTGGGAAAATCTGGGGCTGCCGCTTGTTAATCCGCTGGGTGTTTTAAATTTGACCGAAAGTGAAAGACTGGCAGATGTAAGATTGGGCTATATTGAAAATGCCGCCCCGGAAGATCCAGACGTTATAGAAAGCTCAGACGGCAACGCTGGAAAAGTACGCCCAAATCAATTTAACACAATAACAGTCGGAATACTGGACGAAAATAACTACGTTACGAACTTAACTTCAAATATGAAGCTGCTTGCCAAGACTGAGCAAAAAGCCTCAAATCAAACTCTTAAAACTCCCGAAGAAGCGTTTGAGGATCTAAGAAATGGTAAGACCACTTTCTCACTGGCTAAACCTACAGGAGAGGGAACTATCGAGATTCAAAATGTCTTTCCGGAAAATCAAGTTGAGTTACAAAACGCCGTCATAAATGAAGTCATGCTTACCTATATTGACGAGTTCGGTCAAAAAACCCAGAGTAGCACTCTCTATCCTTACTATCTTTTTAGAGGAACGGCTACAACGTCTTCTGGATATAATGTGCATTTTGTGCAAACCATTGCGGCAGTTAAACAAATAAATACATTGGGAGTTTTTGCTCAAAATTCAGCCCCGACAGTCTTTCCCGGACAAGGAAGCACTTTACAGTACGGAACATTTAACTGGTTAAGTCCTGCTCCTAATCCCATTCAGGGGGTAGCCTGTGCGGGGTTAACTCAAATCTTTCAACTGCCCAATGGCGGTTATATCGGCTGGTACCCAAGCCAACCTGAAAGAAATTGGTATTATGTTCCTCCAGCAGGACAGGCGCCTGATGCCGCCCAATGGCTGGAAATCAAAAAAGTAATTCGTTGGGAAGTTGCGAAAGCTTGTAAGGGCAGCATCAATGATCCGGCAATCTGTGCTTATTCAGAAACAACTACGAGTCTGCAAACCGCTTGCATGTTCATAGGTTCTGGCTCGCCTTTCGTCCACGTCTATACGAAGACACCCAGTCAGATGCAGATCAACTTACCGGAATCTGTCACCTATGCCGATCCTGCCTTTACTTCGGGGAAAACTTGGAGCTTCACAACTTCGTCAGAAAAAACACTTACTCTTGTCAGCGGCTTAACTAAAGAAAAATTATATTACGAATATAATAAAGAAGTTCTTAAATCCGTTAAATTTTCGCTGAAAAATAGTAGCGAGGGGTTCCTGGTGAATAAAAATAAACTGTCTGAATTTGTCGACTCGGTTGCTGCTAGTGCAGGTTTGAATTC
>MGAG01000017.1:0-6161 GCA_001789645.1 Candidatus Roizmanbacteria bacterium RIFCSPLOWO2_01_FULL_37_12 | reverse complement strand
GAGGCTAAAAAAGTAAATTCTGACACTCTTAAGGTCGGGCTTCTCGACAAAGCAATTTTAGATAAAGTATTACCTGTTTCAGTAACTCCTCAACCTGATAGTTATTATCGTTTCCTCCTCTTCCTGACTGCGAATGAACCGGGAGAAAAATTAAGTGATCCTCAAATCGAGAAAGTGCAAAGAGACGGTGATGTAGTAGTTGTTGAGGTCGGTGCCGTAAGCTTCTAACTTATTTGGAATAACTTCTTGCTGTTTTCTGTTGTAATTTTTACTAACGCTTTAGTCTTCATTCGGAGTAACTCAGCAATAAATACTGCCACTAACTGTAGATTTTTTGGCTCATTTGCCGGTCTTTTCTTATTTCCCACTCTTAATTGTGAAGGGAGTAAAAAAGGAGAGTCTGTCTCCAAAACTAACAGATCCAAAGGAACTGTTTTTATGAATTCCTGCTTATCTTCTCGAAACGTTATGTCACCGTCTATACCAATAAAGATCTTGTGCTTTTTGGCGAAATTCAACAACTCACTGTCGGGTTCGCAACAATGAAAAACTGCTCTTCCTGCCAATTTTTCATCCCATTTATCCCTGACAACTTCCAAAAAATCTTTTTTGGCTTCCCGGTTGTGAAAAATAAGGCTTTTATTGTACTTTAAACCTAAATCGATCTGACGATTTAAAAATTCTTTTTGTCCTTCGATAAACTCAGGATAAACATTGTAATTTGGATACTTTGTTTTACTGTAATAGTGTCTGTCCACCCCAACTTCGCCAACAGCAACCACTTTTGGGTTGACCAACAGTTTTTCTATTTCTGATAAATCTGATAACAGATAACTGAAATCAGAGGACTGATTTTTTCTGTTTTCCGTTTTCTGATTTATCTGAAACACGTGATGGGGGTGAATACCGACAGCTGCATACACTCCGCTAAATCTTTCCGCTATTTTTACTGCTTCTTCTGACGACTCTCTATCTGTTCCTGGAACAACGATTAATGATATGCCTGCCTCGATTGCATTATTTACAACCTCCTCTACTCTTCCCTCAAAAGCCTTAAAATTCAGGTGACAATGAGTATCGAACATAAGTTATAATAAATTTTATCATGACTATTTTTATCGGTGCAGATCACCGGGGGTTTGAGCTGAAGAATAAGCTCATCGAATATATCCAGGAAAAAAATATCCGTGTCGAGGATCTGGGAGCTTATGAATATGCTCCCTTGGATGATAATCCGGACTTCGCTAAAAAGGTTGCCCAGGCGATACTTCAGAATCCGCAAGAGTTTAGGGGAATCGGCATCTGCGGATCCGGTAATGGAATAGCCATGGCGGCTAATAGATTTAAAGGGGTATACTGCGGATTAGGCTTTGCTGAAAATCAAGTCAAACATATGCGGGAAAACGACCATATTAATATGCTCGCCCTTCCTTCAGACTATATTGATTTTGAACTGGCAAAAAAACTTGTCGATGCATTTTTAAATTCCAAACCAATAATTCAAGAAAAATACCTTCGCCGTCTCAAGAAAACAGATCAGGAGATTTGAATTATTTTATTCCTACTTTAAACTCAAGAACATCTTTATCCTTTACTTGGTAATCTCTGCCGTAAGCCAGTATCTTTCCGGCTTCATGGGCTTTATGCCACCCTCCAAAAGAAATCAACTCGTCCGAGTTAATTGCCTCAACTTTGATAAAGTGTTTGATAAAATCGGTATGAACTTTACCTGCAGCTTGTATCGCTTTTGAATTCCTGGTCAACGGCCACGCCTTTGCCTCTTTTCTTTTGGCTATGGTATAAAAAGTAATATTATCTAATGCCTGATAAGAAGCTTTAACCACCTGATCTCTAGCGGTCCTTTTCAGACCTAAATCTTTGAGAATTTTCTGTTGCTCTACCCATTTATATTCATTAAGGTCAGCCTCGAATTTTGCGCTGATCGAGAAAATATTGCTTCCGCTAATTTTCTTTGCCGGGCTTATTATTTCGTCTTCATCGATATTGGCAATCAATAACTGTTTTTTAAGCGTTAAAAGATTTAATGCTTTTATAAATTCCATGTCTTTATCTGCTATTTTTATTTCCGAGGCGGGAATTCCTTGATTTAGTTTATTAATCACAATTCTGATAACCGTGCGCTCTTCCGGAGTTGTTTTATCTTTTTGCAAATATCGCTCTAGCGAATGCAAGTCTGCCAAAAGCAGCTCTTCATTTACAATCGTCACATCTTCTTCCGGGTCTATTTGAGGATGAACGTGGGGAACTTTTTCGTTCTTAAAAAACCTGACTACGTGCAATATGAGATCCACTTCTCTGATATGATGTAAAAACTGATTCCCCAACCCTTCGCCCTGATGAGCGCCCTTAATCAGGCCCGCGATGTCAATAAAAGTAATGCTTACCGGAGTCACTTTTCCGATATTTTCAACTTTTGCCAGTTGAAAAAGCCTATCGTCCGCTACCTCAACCACTCCGATATTTTTATCTATGGTTGTGAAAGGATGAGGCGCCACACCGGCTTTAGGTTTGGTTACCAGAGCATTGAATAATGTTGATTTGCCTGCATTGGGAAGTCCGACTATTCCGATTTTCAGCATGAAATTATTATATCAATTCTATTTTATCGACTAAACTCTTGCAGAACTGCTTGACGCTTTTGCTCGTCCGTAATAAGCAAGCTATTTTTCAGAATTCTGTCTCCTTCAGCTTCTCGACCTGTTTTCACTAAGCCCTTCACATAAAGAAGGATAGGTTGCGATTCCTGCCATTGGCTGATCTCTTCTCTTAGCAAGTTGACCACCTGTTTATAGTCTCTTTTACGCTCTGCTATTACGGCCAGATTATAAACCGCTCTTAGCCGGTTGCCGCCGGAACTTTTTATGACTAATTCTTTTAATAATTTTTCCGCCTTAGCAAACTTTTGCTGGGAAAAGTATGCTCCCGCCAGATTGGTCATGGCGGCGGTCCGGTCAATAAAGGCTATTACTCTTGGATTTTTTTCCAGTGAAGCTTCCAGATGTGCTTCGGCTTCTTTAAAATTACCCTGCCGCAGGTAATAATCTCCCAGATAAAAATGCCCTTCCTTGAAGTTGCCGTCACGCTCAACCTCCAGGCTAAAAAGACTAAGGTCATTTTTAAACTGAAAGCCCGCTTTAAAAGTGCTCACAGACATTATTAACAGCCAAATTCCAGTTACTGCAACAGCAATTGATTTGCCAGTTTTACCGGTACTCCTGAAGATAAATCTTAAAAACAAAATAACCATAACGCCAGCCGCTGGAGTTGCTATAAATCCGTAATGCGACGAGCTGAACCTGGGAAGGGGAACTATTGATAAAGCAGGCAGCAGAGTAATCAGAATAAATAATATCAGCCGGACAATAACGTAATTTTTTTTACTAAAAAGTATCAGGACTAAGCCTGCTGTCAAAATAAAGACCATTATGAGAGACTTAAAGTTTGTTATGTCACTAATTAAGGTTGCGTCGCTGAAGCTGGGTTTAAACGGATTAACAAGCTCAAACAAGCGTGTAAGAAAAACCGAAAACCGCGTTCCCAATGCTTCACTTATATTTAGATACTGCCCGTGTTTTGTCCAAAGTTCCGGAACTGCCCGGACGCGAAGGAATATGTAAACCGAGGTCGTTAAAAAAAAAGTCGTAAAATACCAAAACTCCCGACGTAGATTTTTAAACCCCCTACTCCATTCCCATATAAAAATAAGCGCAGGAACCCAAAATAAAGCAGTTTCTTTTGAAACAAGCGCCATTAGCCAAAAAAATACAAAGATTATATACCAATTGGTTTTTATTGTGCTTCTGGCTTTAATATAAGCAGTCAAAGTCGCAAAGGTAAACATGACGACAAGCAATTCCTGACGGTAGGATATGACTCCGACCGGGAGGATTGATAATGGGTGAATTCCGACCAGAAAAGCGACAAAAATACTTTCTTTTTGTTTTAAATCAAAAAATGTGCGGACAAAAAAGTATGAAGCAACCGTAACCGACAGAAGAAGAAAAATATTGGTCAGATGAAATCCCAGAGGATTTTTTTTATAAATAAAGTCATCTACGCTATTAAAGACTGTAACCAGAGGCCGGTAGAAATTTGTTTCTCCGAAACGGGTAAAAAAGGCCTTCTCCAATTGAGTTATTGGAAGAACTGTCCGCCCCCCCTCAATATCTCCATGATCAAGCCAGGTAAAACCGTTGTTGATATAACTTAAGTGGATTAAAAAAACAAGAAAAAGAACCAATATCAGAAATAAATTATTTTTCTTTTCAATAATTTTCATAAAAAACGGACCTTGAGTATTTTAGCAAAAATCTGTACAATGATTATTGTCCTCCTATTCTTACTTCTCGCCTTTTCAGTTCTATTCGAACACGGCTCGAAGAGCGAATTTATGAGGACATAAGAGTTTGTAATTGCTTAATTTTATTTCGCAAAACAAACTCTAATGGAGGTGATTGTTTATGATGGGTAGAGACTTTGGAACATTCAGTTTATTAGGATCAATGACTTGGATAGCGCTTATTGCTTTTCTAGTATTGGGTAGTATCTATTTCTGGCAACAGATAAATAAGAAAAAGTGACTCACATATTTCATAATTTTTGTGAGTCATCCCGAATTCATTTCGGGATCCTATATTTTTATTTGGTACTTTCCTTCGCTGTTTTTTTCTACAACGCCTTTTATCTCAAGCAGCGATAAGGTATTTAAAACTTTATCGATAGAAGCGTCTGCCTGAATGGCGATCTCGTCGGATAATTTAGGTTGGTCATGTAAAATCTCAAAAACTATTTTCTCTTCCGCACTCAGCTCTTTTTCAATCTGCTCTTTCTTTTTGGGAACAACTCTGATATTAAACTCGTCCAAAATATCGTCGATCGAAGTCACCAGTTTTGCACCCTGTTTAAGAAGTGTGTTGGGCGCCGCAGACATAGCTGAATTAAGCGGACCGGGAGGAGCAAAGACTTCTTTTCCCTGCTCTGCCGCATAGCGGGCGGTAATCATCGCACCCGAGTCTTTGGCGCCTTCTGCAATCAAAACACCAATCGATAGACCGGAGATTAATCTGTTTCTTGCGATAAAAAGACCTTTAACCACCATCTCTCCCGGAGGAAACTCTGAAATCACCAGACCGCCTTTATTGATAATCTTATGGTAAAGATTTGAGTTAACCGCAGGATAAATTATGTCTACGCCGCAACCCAAAAAAGCAATCGTTCTGCCGTCGTTATTTAAAGCCGTCTGGTGAGCAATCGAGTCTATGCCGATTGCCATTCCCGAAACAATCACAAATCCTGCTTCAACCAATTCTTCACTGAACTTTGCAGCCACTTGTTGACCGTAAGTTGTTGGCGTTCTTGTCCCGACGATCGCAAAACAAAGATCCTTTTCAAAATCATATTTGTCTATATCCCCTTTTACATATAAACAAATTGGGGGGTCGGGAATCTGCTCCAGTAATTTTGGATAAGACTTGTGCCATAGCGGTAAAACTTTAATATTTTTCTTTTTTAGTTCATCCAACTTTTTTACCGGGTCGAAAAGACTGCGGAACCTGACAAATTTCTCAGCCCAATTAGTTCCGATTACTTCTGTTAAAGATTTCTTATCTGCTAAATAGGCTCTTTTAACGCTGTTGAAATGTTTAACCAGAGCGGAAAATCGCATCGGCCCAATTCCTATAAAGTGCGAAAATCCAACATAATAAGCCAGATTCTCATCCATTTTATAAATTTAGTAAGAAGTCGGGAAAAAGTCTGTCGCTTATAAGCGACAAAACTTGGAATTATTGTGAGTAGATCCTCTCTAAAGCACCAATCCCCCTCCAGAACATCTCTTCGTCAAAATTTTCATTTGGGGAATGAATATTATCATCGGGAAGAGTAAAGCCGGTTAGTATAATCGGTTTTTTGTATAATCTTTGCAATATCTCGGCTGCGGGAATCGAGCCCCCTGACCTATTCAAAAGTGTTTTATTGCCAAAATAGTTCTGCAAAATGCCTGCAGTTTTTTTAATATAACCATTATTAGAGTCTGTATAAAAGGGGTGATCTTTGGAAAGCACTTTTAATTGATGCTTAGTGCCTTTTGGATGATTATTTTTAATAAAAGTCCCTACCAGATTTTCAATTTTATCCGGATG
>MGAG01000016.1 GCA_001789645.1 Candidatus Roizmanbacteria bacterium RIFCSPLOWO2_01_FULL_37_12 | reverse complement strand
AATTGATGAAGTAAGAATTTACAACAAAGCATTATCTCAATCAGAAATACAGACAGATATGAATACTCCTCTATAAAAATCTCCAGGAAGATCTTTATTATAGGATAAAATGTGATATAATGGGCCTATGAATAAACTAATGGATCTTTCTATAGCAATTCCCGTCTATAACGAAGAAATAAATATCCAAAATGTACTCAAAGGTATTGTAAAACAAAAAGAAGAAGGATTTAGAATTAAGGAAATAAAAGTAATTTCAGACGGAAGTACTGATAATACCATAGAAAAAGCTAAAGGAATTAAAGACTCCCGCATTAAAATCGAAGATAACAAAAAAAGAATCGGTAAGTCCCAGCTCATGAATGATATATTTAAAAAAGCAGATGATGAGATATTGGTATTATTTGACGGAGACGTAATCTTAGCTCATGAGTCTGTCATCAAAAATTTAATCCAACCTATTTTAGAAAATGAAAAAGTCGGAGTCACTTCCGGTGATTTTCAACCCATCGAGGTAAAAAATTTTATGCAAAAGGCTAACCAATCCACGATCAATGTTTTTGAAATATTAAGAAAGGAATGGAAAAACGGTAATAATGCCTTCGGTTCAACCGGTAGAGTTATGGCTTTTTCAAAAAAATGCTATAAATCAATCTATGTTCCACCGAAGATGGTACTTAACGACATTTATTCATACTTCGCCTGTTTAAAAGCTGGTTTTGAATTCAGGCATGTCAGGGAAGCCAAAGTATATTACCAGTTGCCTACCACTTTTGCCGATCATATCTCTCAGGCCAAAAGAAGTGCAGTCGGTCATTATAGAATAAGCAGAATTTTCGGAAGACTCTATACAGACGAATACGCTTTTCCCATAAGAAGATATTATTTACTAATGATTAAAGAATTTATTAAAAATCCTTTGGGATGCTCGGTTATTTTTTTTGCTAACCATTTAGCAAATTGGTATGCCAGACCGGAATTAAATAAAATGGACGCAAAATGGGATATAGCAACTTCCACAAAGAAACTTACATCTTTGAGGATGATTTACTGAATAACTAAAAAATGAAAACTTTGAAATTAACAGTAAGCATAGGAATACCTGCTTATAACGAAGAAAAAAACATTAAACGACTTCTTTTAGCTATTTTGAAGCAAAAAAGGCTGAATTGGATACTTAATGAAATAATCATTTACTCAGACGCTTCAAATGATAATACCGTAAAAGAGGTGAAATCATTGAATAATAGTCTGATTAAGATTATCTCAGCTAAAGAAAGAAAAGGAAAAATATATGCAATGCGGACGATCCAAAAAAAATTTTCTTCAGAGATATTGGTTTTTCTTGATGCTGATATAAGATTAGGAGATAATCTTGTGTTAAGCTACTTGGTTCAGGAATTCACTAATAATCCTAAAGTTATGGTTGTAGGAGCTCATAGTAAACCCGAAAAATCACAAGGATTTATTCAAAAAGCGATTTATTCCAAGTTTGAAATATTTGAAAGTTACCGAATAAAAATAAAAGACGGTCATAATATATTTAACTGTACCGGAGCCTGTTTTTGTTTAAGAAAACAGTTTGCAAATGAGCTTATATATCCTGAAATTTTAATAAACGAAGACGATTTTTCTTACTTGACATGTATTTATAAAGGCTACAAATTCAGATATGCCAAAAGAGCATTTGTTTATTATAAATTACCGAATAATTTGATTGATTATGTTAAACTTACTTTCCGTTCAAATCATAAGATTGTTGGTCCTATATTTAAAAAGTATTTTGGTAGATTTGCCTATGAGCAAACCAGTATTCCTCTGAATCTTTATTTTAAATCCTTAGTTAAGGTTCTTAGGACCAGCCCCGCCGAAATTCTTTTTATCAGCATACTTAGTATGATCATTAGTCCGTTTATCCCAAAAAATAAAGAGACTATAGGGTTAAGTCAATATACTATTAGTTCAACAAAATAAGATGAGTCACTTTCTGACCTTAAATCAATACTTATTAGGAAGTCTTTTTAATATTTTTGAATTTGCTTATTCCAAATTATTTTGGGATAGAAATCTACAAAGCCAAATAGATTTATCAAAATTCAAATTTATTAAGTCTCTAAATAAATACGCAGACGTAAAAGATAATTTTGAAGTAAGTTTACGAAGGTTTAAAGATAATGAATATGTAATAACAAAAAAATTATTATTCAGATTTAAAAACCTAAAGTACAGACAAATCTTAAATGAAGCCAGTATCCTAAAATTGATTGAAAGAAAAAATAAAAATGGATTTAAAAATAATGATGTTAAATTTCCCGGGTTAATTAACCTGATTCAAGCTAAAAATGAAGTTGTGCTTTTCCGGGAATACATCAATGGTAAATCTTTAAAACACTTTAATAACGAATATAAAGAAAGTATTATTGAAAAAGTTCTGGACAAACTCGAATTAATATCCAGTAATCTTTCTAGTACTGAATTAAAAATCTTACCCAAAAGATCTCCAGGATATATGATTTTATTAATACCTTGGTATTTTATAAGAGCATTAATTAAAAATCCAAAGAATCTTAGCATATACTTGAATTCTTTTTTTCAGTTCTATTCCAGTTGCCTGCTCGGACAAATATTAAGACCAAAATATCTTTTTTCACATAGGGATCTGCACTCCGACAATATTTTTATCGATAAAAATACACCTTACATTTTTGATCTGGAAATATGCTCGCTGGCAGAAAAAGATACTGATCTTGCTATAGTCTCGCGCTATTTTCTTAATGAAATTGGCACAGGCAGGATGTTTAATTTAATTAAAAAGCGAATAGAAACACAGAAAGATAAAAAGAGATTTATGAGATTAACCCTTTTTTACACTCTGCAAATCTTAGCTAATGAAAATAAAAACGATAAATATTATATAGAAGCTGATAAATATTTATCTTTTTTGATTTCGGAGGTAAAAACAAAGCTTTTAATACATAACAAAACTTTATTTCATTACCTAAATATATATTTTTTAGAAATAATCAATCTATTAAATTATTTGATTAGTAAAAAATATTCCAGAAAAATTAAACCTACAATTCTCTGCTATCATTCTATAGATAATTCAAATTGGATGTTTAGTCTCTCTTTCAATAATTTTAAAAAGCAGATTGAATACTTAACAAATACTTATAAGGTTGTTTCTTTAAGTGATTTACTTAAGGGACAACCTGGTACAAATAAAATAGCTATAACTTTCGATGACGGTTATAAAAATATTATTGATCAAGTTGTACCGCTTTTTAAAAAACTCAATTTACCGGCATGTATATTTGTAATTGGTGACAATTTAACTGTAAACAGATATGAATTAGGAACTAATGAAAAACTGTTAAGAATTGAAGAAATTAAAATTTTGAAATCATTAGGTTGGGAAATTGGGTTTCATTCAAAAACGCATGCTAATTTCAATAATATGACGGTAAGTCAGTTAAAGGAAGAAATTATCAACGGAAAAAAAGAACTCGAGAAAAAATTAGGTTTTTCAATCAACTATTTTGCTTATCCGAAAGGATATTATTCAAATAAAGTTATAGAAATAATAAAAGAAGGTTTATTTACAGCAGCCTTTACAGTAGATGGGGGACATTTGAAGAAGAACTCTGGCAATTTTACATTAAATAGAATTATTATTGATAATACTTATGACTTAAATCAAATCAAAGGACTTTTGTCCCCCGCAGGATTATTATTTAATAATTTTTTAATGAATATAGTTAAATTAAAAGAGAGGTTAAATTTATCACGCAAATGAAAAACATATTTATTTTAGTATTCTTATTAATTCTCGGTTTGTTTTATTATTCTGTGACCTTGAAAGGAATCCCTGGAAATCCGGTTCCTGCAGACATCAAGCAAAATTTAAGTAGTGCTACAAAACCGCTAGAGTTGTCCCCGGAACGGGGTAGATTTATTCTTACCTACTCTTTGGCGGAAAATAAAAGTTTTGCCCTTTCGAATGAGTTAGGCGAAGCGGCCGCTCCGGATGTTGGAATACATGACGGCAAGTATTATATTTTTTTCGGACCGGGTATTTCCCTGCTGGCTTTGCCCTTTTATCTGATTGGCAAAAATTACAATCTTTCCCAGGTTTTTTCTTTTTCTACAATAGCTTTTTTTGCCACACTGAATCTTTTATTAATCTACCTGATAGCTAAAAATATCATTAAAATTCCTGGCTGGGCAGCATTATTGGCTTCATTAATTTTCGGATTTGGGTCAACCGCCTGGAGTTATGCCGTAACCCTATATCAGCATCAGGTTACGACATTTTTCATCCTGTCAACATTTTACGCCGTCTGGAAATACAGACAAAAACAAAAATTTAGTTGGATGTGGGCTTTTTATATTTGGTTAGTATACGGTTATTCTATCTATGTCGATTATCCGAACATACTTTTATTATCCCCGGTAATGATTTATTTTTTCATCTCTTCTTTGGCAACTTTCCTTAATAAACTAAAAATAATTATAAGCTGGCAAAAATCGTTTCTTATAACTTCTATTGCCTTTCTAGCGTTAATTATCAGCCACGGCTACTATAATTATGTAAATTTCGGCGACTGGAAAAAATTAAGCGGAGAATTAAAAGGGTACAAAACGGTTCAGAAAGAAAAGGATTTAAAGGCTAAAAATCAGGAAGAGAAAATTAAAGAACTTGCCAATAAAAAAAGTGCAACCGGTTTTTTTAAGGAAGAAGATGCTCCCAGAGGTATTGCAATTTTACTTTTCTCAAGAGATCGGGGACTGTTTTTGTACGCGCCGATTTTTATTCTTGCCTTATTGGGAATATATTCGACAAGAAAAAAAATAAATCTCGAGACAGAAACTTTACTGGGATTGGTCGGAGTCAATCTGTTTCTTTACAGCAGTTGGGGAGATCCGTGGGGAGGATGGGCGTACGGTCCCAGATATCTTATACCTTCGATGGCGATTTTATCCATATTTATCGGTGTATGGTTAGAAAAAACAAGTAACAAGATTGCGGCTAAACTTGCGGCATTTTTTCTCTTTGCTTATTCATCATTTATTGCACTATTGGGTGCACTAACTACGAGTCAAGTTCCGCCAAAAGTCGAGGCAGATTTTTTGAAAATGAAATATAACTTTCTTTTAAACTGGGATTATTTTATTGATGGCAAGAGCAGTAGTTTTATCTTTAACGAATATGCTTCAAAATATACGGATCTCCAGCAATATTTTTTGCTGATTTATTTATCTATTCTTTTGATTGTTTATATTTTGTTATTCGTTGTACCTTTATTCGAGAAAAGTAAGAACTTGACTAAGAGCGTTTAATCTTATATAATCTTATATAATTTTATATAGTTAAAAATAGTAGATTATGAAAGTTCAAAATAAGTTTGAAAAGAGGCTGGAAGTTATTCCGTCGAGTATTCTATTGTTAATCGCCCAAATTGATGAGTTGAAGGGTCGCTGGTCGGCCGGAACAAATTTGCATCCGCAAATATTGGGCAGATTAAAACGATCTGTGCTTATTACTTCAACAGGAGCATCAACCCGAATTGAAGGGGCCAAGCTAAGCGATGAAGATGTAGAAAAATTCATGCTGGGAATTGACGTGCAAAGATTTACCGATCGAGACAGTCAGGAGGTAAGGGGTTATTATGAACTTTTACAAAATGTTTTTAACTCCTGGGAATCAATAAGACTATCTGAAGGATTAATCAAGCATTTCCACAAAGAACTTTTAAAATATGTGAAAAAAGACATTTTTCACAGCGGTCAATATAAACAAACCGAGAACAAAGTGCGAATGATTAATACAAAGGGCGAAGTTATCGGAACAATATTTAATACAACTCCGGTTCACCTTACGCCGATTAAAATGCAGGAATTGACGGAATGGACGATTGATGTGTGGCAAAAAAAACAATATCACCCGCTACTCATAATTGGCAATTTCATCGTAGAATTTTTAATAATTCATCCTTTTTCCGACGGCAACGGCAGACTATCAAGAATCTTAACCAATCTACTACTATTGCAATCAGGATATTTATATATACCTTATATATCTCACGAAAAATTCATCGAAGATAATAAGTTGGATTATTATTTGGCATTAAGGAAATCGCAGAAAACTTTTAATATCGATAATGAGGACATTACTACCTGGCTTGGTTTTTTTTTGAAAATACTTTTGAAACAATCAGAAGAAGCAGTTGTTCTTCTTTCTTCCGAACAAACGGAAAAAATATTATCGGAAAAACAACTATCAATTTGGAAGCATATTCAAAAAGTAAGAGAAATAACTCCTCGAGAATTAATTAAAAAAACAGGTATTGTTAGGCCAACTTTAAACCAAGCGTTGGATAAGCTAATAAAACTAAAAAAAATACAAAGAATTGGAATGGGTAGAAGTACCCGTTACAGAGATTATTAATAACCACAAACTTTATGAATCTTAATTTTTCAATCCCGATTAGAAAAATAAAAGCGGCCATAGAAGTCCTCGAAAAGTTACATTATCAAAATCTGGTTTTATATATTTCCTGGCTGCTGGCGATAATTGCCACCAACTATTATTTTTACCACGACCTGATTGTCACATACGGGGACGCCGAGTCGCATCTGAATATCGCCAAGCGCGTAGTTCATAGCCTGACTCCAGGTATGGCTCAACTTGGGGGAATTTGGCTACCGATTCCGCATATTCTGATGATTCCTTTTGTCTACTTTGATCCTCTGTGGAGGACGGGTCTGGCGGGATCGATAGTATCGGGCGCTGCATTTATTATCAGTTCTATTTTTTTATATAAACTTGTTTTTCTATTAAGCAAAAATAAATTTGCTTCGTTTTTATCGTTTTTGGTTTTTGCCCTAAACCCTAACATTCTGTATCTGCAGGCAACACCGATGACAGAGCTTCCGCTTTTGGCATTTTTCATTTTGTCTTCGTATTTTTTCATTAAATATATTATCAACGAATCGGATATCGGTTCGCTTCTATTATCGGCATTTTTCGGCTTTTGCGCAGTCCTGACGCGTTATGACGGATGGTTTCTGGTGATTTTTGAAGCTTTATCTCTGGTGCTTTTATATTTTCAGCATGTCAAGTTCGGATTCCGGCACGACGTAGTCGGTTCCGGTCAGGTCAAGCGGGGTATAATTTTCCGGGAAAGTTTTTCCAAGACCGAAGGAAAAACTTTGCTATTTGCGACGCTGGCTTTTTTTGGAGTTGCGCTCTGGATGATTTGGGACCTTCTGATCTTGGGTGATCCTTTTTATTTTACCAACAGCCAGTTTTCCGCCAGGATGCAGCAGCAGGAATGGTTGCGGCGGGGAGAACTACCGGCTTACCACAATCTCCCGCTGGCTTTTGCCTATTATTTGGTGACGTCGATGAGCAACGCAGGGGTAATTATATTCCTGGTTGCAATAGCAGGATTAATATCCTATTTAGGCTATAAAAAAGATGTACACAGGTTTTATATCGCGTTTATTCTCTTGGTTCCTTTTATTTTTAATGTTTTTACGATGTTTGTCGGGCAGTCGGTTATCTTTATTCCCCATCTGACGCCGGTTAATTTTGAGTGGAGGCTTTTTAATGTTCGTTATGGAGTATTGATGATTCCGGTTATCGCTCTTTTTTTCGGTTACGTGTTTCACAAAACAAAGTCCATCGGTGCTAAGGTATTATTAATCTCTTTATTCATAATGCAGTTTGGACTTTATTTTGTCGGTTATTCAAAAATTATAAGTCTGGCTGACGGAACCGAGGGATTATCAAAAGCAAAAATACCCGACGCTGAAACTTGGATAAGTAAAAATTATGATACCGGTCTGGTGCTGATCGACGACTATGCCAGGACTTTGAGTATCATAAGATCAGGAATACCGATGCAGAATATTATTTATATCGGTAATAAACCTTATTGGGAAGTGTCGCTTGTTGCCCCTGAGAGATACGCCAGCTGGATTATTATGCAGAAAGATGACGACGTCTGGAAGGCGATATATGACAAACCGGATGTACAAGGAAGACTTTTTAAGTACTTTAAAAAAGTATATACATCACCGCAGATTTTAATATTCCGCAAAATTTGAATACTACAAATAAACAAATCCGACAAATATATAAATAAATAATGAAATAAACAAATAATTAAATGATTTAATAATTTAATCATTCAGACATTTATTTGCTTATTTGAGCAATTTGTAGTATTTGCTTATTTATTGGTAGCATTAATAATGATAAAAAAAACAATAACATCTGTTTGTTTATTCTTAATTTTAGCAACACCGGTATTATCACGGGAACG
>MGAG01000015.1:15326-44923 GCA_001789645.1 Candidatus Roizmanbacteria bacterium RIFCSPLOWO2_01_FULL_37_12 | reverse complement strand
AAATTTAATAAAGTTTTATTTTTTAATTTTCTATTATTGAAGTTAAAAAATTCCTGTAAATCCTTATTATATTGATGCTCATAAATTGTTGCCTGGAATGCCATTTCCATATAATCAATTTGCCTAACTAGTTTAGATTCTGGAGTAGTGCCATCTTCGTATTCCTTCCAAAGAGCAATATATTCTTTACCCTTAGGAATTTTAGAAAATATTTCAATAACAGCTTTTAATTCCCATTCATGTTTCATTTCCTTAGAAATATGATCGTGTGGAGTAATATCACCTAGATATATTTCACCCAATTCATGAATAAGAACCATTTTTAAAAGCTTTACCGTATTGAGCGTTTCAAAATGATTGTCGGCAATAATTAACGTAAGAATTGAAGTTCCAAAAAGATGATCCGCCACACTTTCGCATTTATCCACGGGAATTCCTTTTAACAGCCAACCTTGCCTGAAGAGTTGCTTCAGATGATTCAGTTCAAAGTAAAACTCAATAATAGGGTCAACTTTTTTCCCTTCAAGCAGAAGAGCCGGATTTCTGTTTTTTGTTCTCATTTGAGGTAATTTTAGCATATTTATTAATTATAATTATAACCGTGAAACCACCGATTATTTTTTTTGATTGTGATGGAGTATTAGTGAGTGATCCTCTCTGGCCAAAATTGCACAAGGCAGTTGGTCTGCCCGACGAATTGGATAAAAAATGGTGGGATGAATATTACGGCGGTGTAATTACCGCTGATCAATGGGTAAAAAATATCGCGGATTTTTACAGAAAAAAGAAACTGAGTAAAAAACTTTTTGAAAAAACTCTAAGTGATATTAAGTTTAATCCGGAGTCATTTGAAATTTTTAATTACCTGAAAGAGAAGAAAATAATGACTGCGATTATTTCCAGCGGTATCGATTACTACATTAATAAAGTTGCCAAAGTCTTAAATCCCAATTATTGGAGGGCAAACGCAACATTTCATTTTGATAGAAAAGGACTGTTTACCCACTGGGATTATCTCACCGATGACAATATAACTAAAGTTATTCAGGTCAATGAAATTTGTGACGAACTAAAAATAAAACCGGAAGACACGATTTTTGTCGGCGATACGGATAACGATCTTGAAGCTTTTAAACTAACTAAACACGGAGTTCTTTATCAAGGTAAAAATGCAGATCATGTAAAATTTGCCTGGAAAACGATTGATAATTTAATGGATATAAAGGATATTATTGAAAGTATATGAAAATTTATATAGTTGGAACCGGGGGAGTAGGAGGTTATTTTGGCGGTCTTTTGGCAAAAGCAGGGAATGACATAACTTTTGTTGCTCGAGGAGAACACTATAATGCGATTAAAGAGAACGGTCTGCTGGTTAAAAATACTCAGGGAGATTTTTTGATAAAACCAGCACAAGTAATTAAAAATTTTTCGGAAATTAAGAACCCGGACCTGATTTTATTTACGGTAAAAACATACAGTACACAACCGGTTGCTCAAGAATTAAAATCAGACGTTAATGAAAATACTATCATCATTACTTTTCAAAACGGAGTTAATAATGATCATGAAATAAAAAAGTACATTCAAAATGCTCAAGTTTATCCGGGAGTTGCTTTTTTAATCTCTACCAAAATTAATCCTGGCGTTATTAAACAAATAGGAGGCTTGAGAAGATTAATCATCGGGGATAGGAATAATCCGAATAATGAAAAATTAAAAGATGTAGTGGAATTAATTAAAAAAGCAGGTATAGATATTGTTTCGTCGGACGATATTGCCAGAGATTTATGGAAAAAATTCATGTTTATTGTGGCTTTTTCCGGAATGACGGCAATATGTAGAAGTCCGATCGGAAAAATATTGGCAGATTCGATCACTAGATCGGTTTACGAAAAATGCGTAAAGGAAGCAATTGCAGTAGCAAAGGCAATGAAGGTAAACGTTGCAGATAATGTTTTTGAATCAATTATGAAAACCTCAACAGACACTGTTCCCGAGTCAAAATCGTCTTTATTGGTGGATGTTGAGAACGGGAGAAAAAACGAGATAGAAACTTTAAACGGCACTTTAGTTAGATTTGCTAAAGAGAATAATATTGAAGTTCCGATAAATGAGTTGATTTACGGAGCAATTAAGTTATTGCGATAGAAAATTTAAGCTGGTAATAAGTTTTGTTAATGCTTCAGGGTAGCGATTGGAAAAGGCTTTACTTACCCGTCCATTAGAATATTTGATTTCAATACCGATTAGTTGTTCCTGTTTTTGCAGAACAAGATCTACTTCGGCTTGATGTTTGGTTCGCCAAAAATGCAGAGCATAGCCGGCATTGAGATATTGATTAGCCTTGAGACATTCAGTAATAATGAAATTTTCAAATAACTGACCGCGATCCGGCCTTAAGTTAATATCGGTAAAATTATTGATCAGAGCATTACGTATTCCGAGATCATAGAAATAAATTTTTTGTGTTTTACCGATCTCATCCCTTTTATTTTTACTAAAAGGAGAGAGTGTAAAAATAAGATAGGATTTTTCGAAGATTTGTATATATTTTTGGATAGTCCTTACGTCTTTTTGTAGCCGTTTGGATATTTCGGTCAGATTAACCAAATTTCCGATCTGATGGGCTAATAACTTTAAAATATTCAAAGCCGCATTTCTATCCTCAATAAGTTGGAGATCGGCAATATCTTTGAAGATGACACTGTCAGTTAAATTCCTTAGATATTTTTCATCTCCGGGATAATTAATTACATGAGGATAAAGACCGTAAGTCAGAACCTGGTTAAGTATTTTTTGTAAGTCAAAAGAATAGACGGTTTTTTTTAGCGGGTTAACCGAAGCGATATCATTAAAAAAATTCAGGTTGAGAGTATTGATTATTTCATTTTGGTAGAGATATTCGACAAATGTTAGAGGATAAAGATTATAATCAATTTTTCTTCCGGCTAAACTTTCGGTAGTTTTGTTTTTTATATTTAGTGAGGAGGAGCCGGTAATAATCAGTTTAACATTGGGTATTTGGTCATAGATGATTTTGGCCGCCCTTCCCGGATCGGACAGCTGGTGAATTTCGTCGATCACGATCACCGTATTCTTGGGAATGAATTGCTTGTAGGTAAAGATATCGTACGACTCAAGATTTTTTTTCACGGGTTCGTTGTCTACAAGAAAATAGTAAGCGTTAGGGAAAATTCGTTTAAGAAGAGTGGTTTTGCCGACCTGCCTTGCGCCAAGTAAGATGAGTATCTCTTTATAGGAGTTGAAATGTGATTTTATAGAGTCCTCCAAGTGCCTTTTTAAGGGTTTCATGGGAAAAAAGTGTTAACTTTTTATACACTTAATGCAATTATAGTTAAGTATTATTAAATTGTCAAGTGGTTTTTACGCGCTTTCTTAAAGTACGCTTCCTAATAAAGCAAGTAAAACTTAAAACTGCGCTTTAGTTAAATTTGCCAGAGAAAAAAACATATAAGTTCCGATAAATGAGTTGATTTACGGATCAGTTAAATTACTTAATAAAAATTAGGTTAACTTTCACCTTTGAAAATTACAAAAATTGAAGATATTACAATCAATATTCCCCCGATTACACTTGCAAAAGTGGGTATTTCCGAGAAGAACAAAAAAGCAAATAAAATACCAAAAACCAGTTCTGATAAAAGTATAACGCTTCCTGCGGTTGCTTTAAAATATTCGAATCCTTTGGTCATGGTGAACCAAGCCAGAAAGTTATCGATTCCGAATAGTATTGTGGTGAGCCAAACCTTACCACTCAAATTAGTAATCTGACCCTGAAAATAAAATGATCCCTCGAAAGATAAACTTAATAATCCTAAGACAATTACCCCAATAAATGTATTTGCCAGCATCATTAAATTAGCTGGATAATTATTTAATTTCTTTCTGAATATCAAATAAGCAGATTGTCCAAAAGAAGAAAGGACTGCAAAAAAACCACCAATTTTCCAGGTTGGAAGAGAGTTGGGTTGAAAAAGTAAGAACAATGCCACGAGACTTAAAATTAAAGAAAATATATTGGTCAAATTAATTTTATCTCTTAAAAATATATAACCTAGAATTGGTGTAATAATTGCATATGTATAAAAAAGAAATAGAGCATTACCAACGGTTGTGAATAAAATTCCGTAGGTAAAAAAAAGATTTGTTAAGGCATATCCGAAAATTGTAGTTATTGCCAACATTAATAAATCTTTCTTTTCGATTTTTATTTTTGATTTTGAAATTAGATAAAAATAAATGCAAGCGGAGATAAATGCAAAAATATATCTTAGAAAGACTTGTGACATTGGTGGCAATCCTCCTCCGCCCAAAATTCTTATTGCGACAGGCATAACACTATAGAGTAAAGCTGAAGTAAGAAGCAAAATTATTCCTTTTAGATTATTTGAAATTTTTTTGTTAGTCATTTTTTCTGATTATATATCTTTAAAAATTTAGTAAATATTATTTTTCCTTTTCTTCCAACCTATTCATCATTACTACGCTGGTTATAATAAGTACTCCGCCGATGAACTCCTTCAATATTGGAAGTTCCTGATAAAAGACAGCTGCAAGTAGTATGGCAAATAAAGCTTCTAGAGTCAGAATATTGCTCGCCAGAACTGGGGGAACCGTTCTGAATCCAAAGTTAATCAATAAACCATCAATCGTATTAATAAAGCCTAATAAAATTATAACGACAAAAAATAGCCAATTCAGATTTTTAAATTCAGGAATTATAGACTGGTCGTTAAAAAGGGATAAGAGAAATAACATGATGGTCGCAAAAAAGAGAGCAATTTGAGTAATTTCCTGGTCATTTAAGAAATTTGATAACCACCTTCTACTTAAAAAAGAAAGGGAAAAAATAAATGCAGATATAAGTGATAGCATCTCTCCCTTACTCCAATTCAAAATAGAAGAAAAATCTTTCACTGCAATTAATATCACTCCGATAAAAGCAAACAAAATAAAAAAAGCCTTTTTTAGATTAAATTTTTCCTTAAATAATACAAAACCCAATAAAGCCGTAAAGGGAATCGATTGAATGAAAGTTACGTTACTTATTTTAGTCAGCGTCAATGATTCGCGGTAGAGAGAAGCTCCCAAAACAAAACCGAAAAAAGCCCTCAAAAAAATAATAAGCCAGTCTTTTTTATTAATTTTTGTTAGTTTAGCAAAGTGTAAGTTTTTATTAAAAACAATAAAGCCCAATAAAAAAGCAATGCCGATAGTCAGATAGAGTTGCTGGTAAAGACTTAGTGAAAAACTCAGATATCTGACCAGAATTGCAATCAAACCGAAATTAAAAGTCAGAAGTATAAGTGAAAATACGCCTTTTCTTTCTTCCTGAAGATTTTTTTTCATTTAATTACTTTTTCGTCAAGCATAACTTTGACCCAGGGAGTGAACGGTAGTCGGTAATCAGTAATCAGTTTTTGGTCAACCAGAGAAAAGCCATAGGCGAAGTCGTAGTTCGGAGTCGGGAGATTTTTTAGCTCGACTATATAGATGTAATCGATTTCATGTTCGGTGTAACCGCTGTTGGGATCTTTGGACTTATAATAAATCTTTTTAATAAATTGTGGTTTTTCTTTTAAATCTGATTTTTTTAAATTCCATTCGCGTTTTAATCCGTCATAAATTGCTTCTTCATCTGACTGTAATTTACCGTTAGTATAAAGTTGATGTGAAGAAAATGACAAATCAAATACACCATCAAAGACAGGATGCTTACGATGTTGGAGTATAATTTTATCTTCAAAAGTTAAGATGCAGGTATAACCCCGGTGTAAAATTCCTTTTTTGTGCGCTTCCCATTTTTCGAGATTCCTGATAACTTTGTCTTTCTTATCGACTTGAGCGATAAACTGCTTTTCTTTGTAATAATCCATAGTTAAGTATAGCAAGATTACCGCTGATTTTTAGCGGATTTTCACTGATATGACAGGCCAAATTTCACCTGCGAGGTGTAACGGGGAGCGCATGAAAGCTCTTAAGCTGATACTTTTTGAGACTTCTTTTTAAGAAAGACAAGGTAAACGATAAGGATGTAAGCGGCCATAATTCCCAGTTTTGCGAAGCTGAAATTTTGCTCCAAACCAAAAATATTTTTGACAAAGTGACCGATAAAAGATGATTTTTCCGGCAGGAACATGAGTTTTATGGGAACAATGGTAGACAGATGTATATCATAGTAGACTTCGAATAACTCTCCCAAACCGTTTTTTACAAATGATGCTCCCAAAATAACAATCAAATATTCTGTAGCTTTAAAAACCTTGCCGATCGGAAATTTGAGGTAGGCAAAAAAAGTAAGGATCCCTAGAATTGAAGAAATAAAAAATCCCGCAAATAATCCTATTATATTTTCCATGAATTTGGAAAAGAGAGAGGTGGTAGCGGTGAATAAGGCGATCTCAAATCCCTCCCTAATGATAAAAAATACTATCGTTAGGAAAAGAGAGATGTCAAATATGTTTTGTTGGAGTTTTTGGTGAGCAGAGATTATGTGTTTTGACCTTTTTAAGGCAAAGAAATTGTGAAGTGAAAAAATTACATAAGCAAGAAAAAATCCTGAGAATATCATTAGGTACCCCTCGAGAAGCTCGGCGTTTTTTTCGCTAAGAACTGCTCTAGCCTTATCTCCAAGTAAAAATACTGAGATTGGTAGAATAAATGAGATGGCAATTCCAATTATGCTGGCTAATATAATCTCTTTCTCTCTTTTTATGCCTAATTTTTTAGAGATGCCAAGGAAGACTCCGATGATGAGGAATACTTCAAGAAACTCGCGAAGTGAAATAACCAAAGTTGTGAGCATAATCACATTATATAGGAAATAATACGAATGATGCAAATCTTTATGCAAATGCCGCGAATTTGCGAATTATATTGCTAAAATATAGGTTAATGTTTGATCAAAGAGTAAATAAAGTCAGGGAAAAACTTCTGGAAAAAAATCTTGATGCAATTTTAATCTCCAATTTTTACAACATTCTCTATTTGACTGGATTTAAAACTTTGACGACCGATGAGAGAGAAGCATTTGTGCTGGTTACAAAAAATAAAACCTATCTTTTTAGTGATGAGCGTTATTTAGATAAAAATTACCAATTACGAATTACTAATTACGAATTGAAACTGATTGAGCCAGGGAAGGGATTGATTTTTCATTTACAGGAAATTGTTAAAGCTGAACAATTAAAAAATATGGGATTTGAGGCAGAGGATCTAAAGTATCTGGAATTTGAAAAAATAAAGGAGTTTTTAAGCCAGGTAAATCTCGTTCCAACAGATAGACTCATTGTGACAATCCGCGAAATAAAAGACCAGGAAGAAATAAATCTAGTCGAAAAAGCCTGCGAGATCGGAGACCAATGCTTGAGAGATATTCTAAAAATTATAAAACTAGGTGTAACTGAAAAAGAAATTGCCTTTAAGTTGGAAATGTGGATAAAAGAAAAAGGTTATGATCTGTCTTTTGATCCGATTATTGCAGTTGATGCCAATTCTGCGATTGCGCATTACAATTCTAAAACCGGCAACGGAGTTGTTAAAGACGGTTCGGTTATTCTTCTGGATTTCGGTGTCAAATACAATGATTATTTGTCCGATATGAC
Source organism: Candidatus Roizmanbacteria bacterium RIFCSPLOWO2_01_FULL_37_12 (assembly GCA_001789645.1). Classification (GTDB taxonomy): domain Bacteria; phylum Patescibacteriota; class Microgenomatia; order UBA1406; family GWC2-37-13; genus 2-01-FULL-40-13. The sequence goes on along the minus strand of MGAG01000015.1, from coordinate 37,295 downwards.
CCGTATGGTATATTTCGGAAAACCGAACGAGGAAGTTCATCAAGTTTATAAAGTTCTTAAAGTAGCGCAAGAGAAGACTTTAGAAAAAATTAAAGACTTTGAGTATTTAAAAGATATTGACGGGTTATGCCGAAAAATGATCTCTGACCAGCGCTTACCGAATTATCCCCACTCTACAGGTCATGGAGTTGGACTTGAAATTCACGAGTACCCCAAAGTTTCCCTTAATTCGCCGGACCGAAAACTTGCCAATCAAATTATTACCATTGAACCCGGTGTCTATTTTCCCGGAAAATTTGGAATGAGAGTAGAAGATACGGTAGTTGTCGATGACAAACTGCAGGCAAAAACCTTAACAAAATTTTCCAAAAATTTGTTGATTTGTTAAAACGTTTTTTAAATTACTAATTTTATCCGCTTTGATTTGGAATTCCGCCAATACCACTTTCACCTAAAGATCTTTTTATAAAAAGAAAAGCAAAACCTAAACCAAGAATTCCTCCGAAGCTAAATCTATCCTTTATTTTATTGATAAGCTTATGAAATTTTTTAGTTTTCATTTTATCTCCAATAGCTGGGTTTTCTTGATCCAGATTTTCAATCAGACTTTGAACGTCTCCTTTAGCTAGAGAAGTATCCACTTTTTGTACTCGATCAATAGTCATTTCGCCCATTTGTACAGATTGGAAAAATTCTTCTGTCAAGGCTCTGGCATTTTGAACAGCAGACGATACTTCGTTCACAATAGCCAATTCGTCATCTATTTCTTGCAACTCTCTTTTCTTACTTGTATCTTGAGCTAATTTTTTTCTGTCTGCTTCAAGTAGACTCTTGGCGGTATTTACTTCTCCTGAGCCAAAAATGTTAACCATGTTGCCAATAACCTCTGGATCGGCAATTATTCTATCATTCATAGGTTGCACAATTGTATCTATTAGTTGATTATGAGTGTCGGCTCTATTTTTTTCTTTTTTTCCATCTTCAGAGGCTACGTCTATCTTTGCAGTATCGATTCTATATTTGTTTGCGTAAGTATTTACAGAAGCTGCTCGAACCAACCCGTTGTTGAACGCAGTCTCGGACAAAGTGCCTTCATCCAAAGCATCAGCTGATTCTGGTTTGTCCTGCGAAGATTCGATATGGGCTTTAATTATAGATTTTTCCTGATCTGTAAAATCTGATGTATTTTGTGCTTGTTCATAAACAATTTTAAGTTGTTCTTCGAGAATTGTTTCAGCCGGAATTTCTACAGGATTGGTATCGTGCTCGACAGTACAAATGAAATTTGTACCTGTCTTTTTATCAACTCGCAAAATTCTTTTACCATCTACTCTAAGAGCTACTCCAGTATTAAAATCCATTCCTTTAAAGTCTTCATCACCAATTAAAGCCTGTCTTGCTATATAGGCAAATCCGCCTGTTTCACTTTGCGTAATAGATTGTTGAATTTCTTTACCATTCTTTTTTGTTTCATCTCGTTCCCTAAGCCAGATGTGCCCTTTTTTAAGGGCTATAGCATAAGCTGCTGAACCTGCGTCTTTTTCTTTTCCACTTGCTCCGACTCGCTCTTTAGCTCTTAAGAATTTAACAGGTCTTTCACTAGTCGCCCGCGTTGGTTCAGATGGAGGAGGTACTTGTGGTGGTGCTTCTACCATAATCTGATGATACTTGAAAAGGTTACAGAACTCAACTATTATGAAACATAATATGGTTACTCCTCAGGAACCTAAGCCTAGTTCAACAAAAGTCGAGACTGCTCCGGCATTAACTCTTAAAAGATCAGAGTTGGTAACTCAAAAATTCCAAACGCCGGAAACAAAAGCTGCAGAAGCTAAAATTTCACAGATTACTTATGAAACTTTAGTCGATTCTATAACTCATACTATTGATATTTCGAATCAAATGACGCCAGTTTTTGCTAAGGCAATGTTTGGAGAATTTTTAAATGCTTTTAAAGCAGAGTATCCAAACGTAGATCTTAAAAATGCAGATGACGTAAAAACCAAGGCTGAGAAATTTCTAAATGCAAAAGGAGGAAAAGGAGTTATAGCTTCCCTAAAACTTTTAGAGGTGGAAGGAGCGCTTTTATCTGCTGGTAGTAAGGGTCGATTTGTTGAACTTAAACCGGCTACTCCTGGAAGGGAACCTATTATTGTGAGGAAATTTAAGATGGTTAATGGAAAAGTAGTAGTCGAAAGACAGTATGGAACTGTTACTAAAATAAACTTCTTAGGAATGACAAAAAATATTCCTGATAGGGGTGAGGCTGCAAAGCCGGGTGAATATGAGATTGATATGGATTCTACATTCAATTATGGAACGAATATAGTAAGTCCAGCAGAAATAGAATATCTTCAAAAAAGTGGTTTTGCCGATGGGACAAGTATAGATCCGCAGGTTAGAGAGATTATAGAATTGAGACTTGGCAAAATAGCTTTAGTTAGGGGAGAATTATTTCAGGAGACTGGCAAAAAAATTTCTAAACCTACGGAGCTCAATTTTGTACTTCATACTGGAAATTACCGTACTAAAAGTCCTCATTTTATTGGTGAAGGAACTAGTCTAAGAGCAGGGGATCTAGCCACAGAAGGAGCAACTATAGCTGCAGAAATTAAAAAAGAAGTTCAGGATAAAATAAAAGCCAAAATTGAAGAAGAGCAGAAGAAAAAATTGGAAGGAACCGCAACACAACTTAGAGCAAAGATTGAGGAAATTAAAAAGAATGCAAAATTGTCGCCCGAAGAAAAACAAAAGAAATTACTCGAGGCAAAAAAAGAAGTTAAAAAGTTAGAAGATGAATTAGTACTTTTCGAGAGACAAAAAGCGCTTCCCGACGAAATTAAAGAAGCGGAAAAAGCCCGGGATGAGGCAAAAGATAAGGTAATTGCACGTGAAACAGAGCTTCAGTCTGGAAGAGCAGATCCAAGCATCGATCTTATTAAATGGTCTAGTGATATGTCAGAACCTGAAAGTTGGCTATCATTTAAAGCTCTATCTGATAGTTATAAAGTTGAAGTGGCAACAATTAATCAAAGGATTACCGACTTAAGAGAAGAGCTAAAAGATCATACTACAGCTCGTCCTCCCGGAGAATTGCGAAAAATCACTCAAGTAGATCCCTCTACCGGCGTAACAACAACCGTTGAACCGGAGCCAGTTGATGTTCAAGAAAAAGAAGAGTGGTCAAACAGGAGGAAAGATTTGCAAAAATTAATTGACGATGAGAGGGCAAGAATTTATACAACTGGTTGGGCTGGAGGAACCAAAACTCTAGCAGAACTCGTAACAGAAACAGAAAAAGAATACTTAAGACGTAAAGCAATAGTTGAAGACGATCAAGCGACAAAACAAATCATAATAGGATTTAGAAACAGCGAAACAGCAGTAAAAGACTTTGAGGTAGAAAAAGTGAAAGTTGTTGCTAAGATTGCTGCTTTAGCTAAGACAGAATCGGTAATTACAGATGAACTTAAAAAAGTAAAAGAAAATAAAGACAACATTGAGAGCGATAAAATAAGTGTAGACGATCTAAGAGAAACTGAAGCCTTAGAAGGACTTGTTGTTGTTTTTTCTCCAGATGAATTAAGGAAACAGCGAATTTCTGAAAAAAGGCAAGCTATAGTTTCCAGCGCATCAATTGAGATTGAATGGGGGCCGGAATTTGATGGCTATCCTAAGGCGTTGTTGGAAACAATCAGATTAATGTATGGCGAGGATGTGTTAGCAGCTTATCCTCCAGGAGAAAAAGAAGCTTTAGTAAAACAGGTTAAATCAATAATAAGTTCATCAAATTACTTAGGTACTATTATTGATGAATTAGAAATCGCAGAAGGCGTGGTGCCAACTAATAAAATTGCAGATAAGTTAACTGTTAGTTCAACCGCAACAAATGTAGAGATTACTAAAGCAAATTTAGCAACTATGTTTTTGACTTATCCAGGTAATACTCTTTTAACGATGGATATAAAGAAAGTTGATGAAAAAGTAATAGATAATATATTAAAGAGAATGAGAGTTCAGGCTTTAGGAATTAAGTCATAATTAAACTATGAAAAAACTAACAATTTTTGATATAGCAGAAATATTGCAACTAGATAAGGATTTTAAGGAAAACTTAAAGAAGAATTTTGACACCTATAGTGAAGATCTTAAGTATGAAATTATAGAAACTCTGTGGGATGGATTATATAAATTGCAAGATAAGTTGACTGAATTAAAGTATCAACAATTTATGGATGAAGTGTCGGACGGAAAACGTGAGTTAACAAACAAACTTTATAATGAAGCAAAAATGGCCATCTGGAAAGATTTTGAAGATAATTTATCTGGGAAGAAACAAGAAATTGATCAGATGGAACAGATTAGATTTAAACTTCAATCGCTTACCAATAAATCATCATAAAGCCTTGTAATTCCATACTTTGCAATAATGAGAGGAAAGAGGGAGCGGTAAAATGTTCTTAACATTCGGACTGCTTTATTTTACCATTTCAGTAAATGGACAAAATTATGCGATATCTGAAATGGGATAAATTAAGGGATACGATCTCAGATAAAGAGATATCTTATTTTAGCCTTTATGATTTAGAAACTTTATTCAAGGCGCACGCAAAAAGCCTTAGCAGATTTATCTCGCGAAAAACACAAGAGGGTAAACTAACTAGTCTAAAGAAAACTTATTATGAACCTGTAATTGTTGACAGTGACACTGTTTTGCTAGCTAGTAAAGAAAAAGCTTTGGTTGATTATCTATATTTTGTCAGTAGGAGGCGAGGAATAATAATGATAGAACAGATTGGAAAAAGGTCGAGCTAAATTAAGTTAGGTTGTTTTTGAGAAATAATTTTAATCTTTCAGAGTTAAAAATTAAAAAACTGATTCCGTGATTAATCACGAATTCATCAGAAATTTAAACATAAAGTGGCAGACTTCGGAAACAAATGTTACAGGAAAATATCTTCAACATCATTTCCTGAGGTTTTTTTATCAACAAAAAAAGAAGCATCAGATTTTTTTAAGGGTGAGACAACTTTGCGTTTAGTCTTTGAATCACCGAGATCTTCCGAAGATCTAGATTTCAGTTTACTTATAACCCCAGCCAAAAGTATTGAAGATCTTTTGGAGGAGACATTGTTACAACTAAGCTATCAACAGATAGCTTTGGATATGACAGAAGCGAAACCAACATCAGGCGGTTATCTATTTTATGCAAAGACTTATCTATTTGATATGGAAATAATTCTTAAGCTTAATTTTGTGATTAAAAAAAGTATTGATAACCAGACTGAAACAATCAAATCGGTTTTTATTCCTCCTTATAGCGTGGTTGTACTTAAAGCGCGAGAACTAATTAAAGAAAAGGTAAGTGCGTTTTTGGAGAGGCATAAAGTCCGGGATTTTTTTGATCTTTATTATATTATGAGGGCAAATCTGGAGAAAGATGTTATTTTGTCAAAACGCGAAGAGATCATCAAAGTGATAAATTCTTCAAAGGCTGATCTTAGCGAACTCAAGGTTTTTTTACCTCGGACATTTTTGCCCCTTTTAAAAGATCTGAAAGATAATCTATTGAGAGAATTGCGGTGAAGTCTAATCTTTATTATTTTCTTCCGGTTTTTTCATTTCAGTTTCTTCTTTGGACGGAATCTGCTTGTTTTCTTCAGATGACTTTTCCTCTATTGGTTTTTCTTCCAGCTCTTCCTTCATCTCCATGACCTTTTCCGCCTCTTCTTCCTTAGGCTTCTCGACCTCGACAAACTCCTCCTCTTTCTTTTCCTCTACTTCTTCTTTTACCTCTTCTTCTTTTTGTTGAAGAGCTTCGACTTCTTTGGCGGCTTCCAGCTTGGCCTTCAAATAAACCATCAGCTGGTCACCCTTGAGATTATTGATTAAGAAAATCGGCAGAATGTAGCCAAGATCGTCCAAACCTTGTTGTTTCACTTCGGGAGACTCCGAAACCAACTTATTTAGGACGTTTGTGATAAAGATAACATCCTGTCCGACCCATTGGTCTCTTGATTTGATGACATCCGACACCGGCACTTCGCCTCTTTCGTATTGATCTTTCCACATCTTTTTCACCTGTTCGTATTCATCCAAAGAGATGGAGGGAGGAATGGAGATAGTTGACTCAACGTATTTTTCCGGTTCGGCAACAACCGGGATTTGATTTTCGACTATTTTTTCCAGGTCCTTTTCTTTGATATTTTCTTTTTGTAATATCTGTTTTACCGTATCTTTTGAAGATTTAAGGTTATTAACCGTGCTGCTGATGACCTGAATAACTTTTTCTTTCTCGACACCTGTTTGAGTTGAGATATTCTCAACTGAGGTCGTAATCGGTTGGTTAATGTTTTCGGTAAAGCTGTTTAGGATCTTGGTTACCTGGGCAGCCGGCAAAGAGGTCTGTTTCTCCAGCTGTTTGATAAAGGTCCTATCGCTTGAAACACTGGAAAGAAGAGTCCTGGTTATTGCGGTTGTTTTTTCGAGCGGGATGCCTATTTGGGTGGATAGAATAGAGACTACGGATTCTTTTTCCTTAATCAGCGTTTGAGGAATGGAAGTGATAATCTTTTCGGCTTGTTCTTTAGTTATCTGTTCTTTGCTGACGGTCTGATTGACAATTTCCGATTGTTTAAGAGTATTGAGTGTTGTATTGACAATCTGGGTAACTTTTTCTTTCTGCAGTCCGGTTCTTTCCGTTACGGTATTTACGGCTTTATCAAACGGTTGATTGATATTCTGGACGAAAGTCTGCAGGACAGATCTTACTTGCTGGGAGGGAACATTGGTTTGTTTCTCAATCTGGGTTATTGCTGCATTATCGTTGCTAACATTGGTGAGCAGATTATTGACAATAGAATTGGATCTTACCTGGGAAATGCCGGCTTGAGTTGAGACAACATTAACAACCGTTTCTTTTTCTCTTCGCTCCGACTCTTTAATTAAAGTCTGCGGGATGGCAGATAATACCCTTTCAACCGACTGGGAGGTTACCTGTTCTTTGGCTGCTATTTTTTCAATCAATTGGGATTGACTGACGACATTGGTGGTGTTTTGGATGATTGAGGAGATTTTTTCTTTAGACAGGTTGGTTTGGCTGGCAATAGTCTCAACCAATTTTTCAGCAGGTTGGGAAATATTTTGTGTGTAGGAAGTAAGCACGGTCTGAACCTGGGCTTGAGGTACTTGGGTAGTTTGGGCTACGGTTTGAATCAAGGATTTATCGGAAGAGGCGGCGGTAAAAATGGATTTAGTAATTGAGGAAGTTTGTTTTTCGGATTGCACCGTATCGGAAATTGAAGTTAGAACTTTCTCAACATTTTGAGTTGTAACTTGTTCTTGAGTGGCAATTTTGTCAGTCAGCTGGGACTGTCTGATGACATTGGTGGCATTCTGGATTATACTGGAAACTTTTTCTTTGGTGACACCGGTTTGATTGGCTATATTTTGGACAAGGTTAGTAACCGGTTGGGAAATATTTTGAGTATAAGCACTAAGTACAGACTGAACCGTTGCCTGAGGTTGCTGGGTAATTTGTGAGATAGATTGAAGCATAGAATTATCATTTGCGACCGTGGTTAAGATAGATTTGGTTATGGCTGCGGATTGTTCTACCGGAACACTTGTTTCCCTTGAAATGGAATTAACAACTGTTTCTTTACCACTTTGAAGTACTGTTGATATTGAAGAAAGAATTCTTTCAACACTTTTAGTTTCAACCTGCTCTTTTGTAGCAATCTTATCGATTAGCTGGGATTGGCGGACAACATTGGTGGTAGTTTGAATTATGCTGGAAACTTTTTCTTTAGCTATACCGGTTTGATTGGCTATATTTTGAACAATTTTTGTAGTAGGTTGGGAAATATTTTGGCTAAAAGCAGTAAGCACAGACTGAACTTTATTTTGCGGAATCTGAGTGGTTTGCGATATCGATTGAACCATATTGGTATTTTGTGCTACCGATTGGACAAAAGAAGACGTAACCGACTGAACTTTTTCGGTTGGAATACTTACCTTGACCGAGACAATATGAGTTACCGGAACAGCCTGAGAGGTAGATTTGAGTATCTCTTCGCGTCTTTGCATTTGTTCCACTTTTGAGGTAGAAAGGGAGGATAGTACTTGTTTGGCTGTTTTATCTTCCTTGACGGCTCTACTGAATAATTCCGAACGGATATTCATGAATTTCTGGCGTTCGCTCGGAGTTTCTGCTTTCATCGGATTTTGCAGGAAGTTAATATTTTTGGTAATTGTTTCCTGGTTTTGTTTGTTAGTCTCAAATCGGGCTATATCTGTAAGGCGCGATACGGAAAACTGTAGCGAACGCGAGATGTCTTCGGTCCTGGTTCTTTTAATTTCTTCGCTAGTTTCAAGTTTGGTTACGGTGCGCAGATGTTCATCCTTGGGAATTTGCATGGCGGTTCCGGTCGCCAATCCGGACGGAGCCGGTACAGGTACGGGGCCAAATGGAGTTGGTGCAGCCCGCATCTGATCGTACATCGATAATAAAATATTTTTGGTTGCGTATATTCCCTCACAACAGTAGTCTCTAAAAATTCGCAATAACCACCATGGGAAGATTGTAACAGCCCAAAGCATTACCAAAGCGATTATGTACTCGGCATAGGTATCGGCGTAGTTTGACGAGTTGAGAAGCTCCAGTTTTTGCGCCGGGCCGCCATAGAGAATATTAATGGTAGTTGGATAGATAAACCCTTCCATTCTATTAGCTCGGGAGAAATCAAAATTAAAAGGTATATGTGACGGAGAACCCCAGATTGCAGCTAAACCTCCTAAAAATAAACCAAATAAGGGGCCGTAGAGTACCCACTGGAAAAAAACACCGATCCAGACCCAACCGGCGTTTCTGATAAAAACAAACGGCATAAGCAGGGCTAAGAACGGTGAAACAAAAAGCAAAAGCCAGAGCACGACTTTTCTTAATATGAACATAATTCCGACCATATAGTAGGTCATGTTGGTGAAGTGAACCATAAACTTGGAAGTCTTGACAGAGTCTAAAAGCTCAATATTGAGGTTGCTGCAGCCTTTGAAAGTTTTATAAGCTGCTTCGCTGTCTAAAATTACACTACCCCCCTGAGATTGTAAAAAGAAAATATTAAATAGATTTTTTACACCTAATCGTTCGATAAAAAATAACATCATAGTGTCAGAAAGCTGTATTACTAAAAGTACAAGCCGCGCAGAGAAAGTTACGTAGAGCAGTAGCAGCATAATTTTAAGAATTAGAGGCCAGACTTCTATCTTAAGGTTAAAGTTAGCCCGCTGTCCGATAATTATTCCCAACCCGAATATTGCCGCAATGATCAAAAGAAAAAAATAGACGATGTTTTTGGCAAAAGACCAAATGGATAAAATTACCGGATGATCGTCGATCGAACGGTGAGTAAGAGTCCAATAGAGAAACTGCCGGGATCTCTCCCCGGCTTTTCCGAGAGCTGTTACTTCCGGATCGCTGACCCATAAGTTTTGAGATTTGTTGCGCTCCCAGTCAGAGTAGCTTGTGGCGCAGGTATAGTTTTGGATAATTGAAGGACACCAAGCACCTAGACACGGTTCATAGGGAGGAGTCGGGGTTGCTTGAGCATGAATCGATTTCAGCGGTGCTATTATGTAAAAAAAGAATAATGCCAAAAATAAAATTTTTTTCATAACAGGATCATATTGACAAAAATAAAAAGTTTGATTAGGATGAACTTAATGACCAAAAAATTACTTGCAATATTTTTTGCATTTTACCTCTTATTTAGTTTTATCAAAAATGCTAGTGTTGTTCAAGCGCAAGCAAATCAAGCGTCTAGCGCTCAATCGGCTCAACTTTGGAGATGTCTTCAGGCTACCTCACCTACGGTACAAAGAGATAAGCCACCGCCCCCGATGGCAGACATAACCGTTTCAGGTAAGGGCTTTATTTCTTTTCAGGATATTTTTATAGTAATGTGTGTTCCTCCTTTCAAGGGTGCAACCACAGGTTATAAATGTAGCACCGGTAACGCAAATAGCGATAGATTAATTTTCGGTTCTGATTTAACCGGAACGATCAGCCCGTCTTCAATTCAACTTCCGCCTGGGACTGAACCTCCGAATCCGGTTCAAGCTTCAGGCGACACAATTTATGCTGTATTGCGGATGTTTAATCCCAAAGGACACTTAACTTATGCATTTTTTGGAGTAACAATAAGTGAGCCAAAGGTAATCCCAGGACAGGGAAGCACCATTCAATACGGAACTTTTGAATTTCAACAAGACCCTCAGGTTCAGGGGGGATGTAAAAGTATACGTTGGGATCCGTTCGGTCGGGTATTTGACAGTCAAAGTCTCGAACCGATTTCAAATGTCAGAGTAACGTTATTAAATAAAGACAAACTATTTGCCGATATGCCAGGTCTCACAAATCCTGAAATTACAGAAGCGGACGGAGTCTATAATTTTTTTGTTGATATAAAAGGGAAGGATCCTGAGACATTTTACGTAGTTCCATTAAAATCGACTCATACTTTTACAGCTTCTCCAAACTTAAATCCAAATTATAACAAAGCTTATTATGATATCTATAAACCCGATGAGCCAATAATCGAAGCTCCCGGAGTGCCTGAACACCGTGATATTCCTTTGGATCCCGGGTTAAATCCTCCTTTTAGATCAAACCCGGTCAGCATGACAGCTGCGGCAGTAAGGTTGGGAAGATACACAAGATACGAGGGGACAGTGTCGCATCCACTTTCTATAATTACATTGATCGGTAAAAATAGCCTGACCGAGGTGGCAAGGACAAATGCAGATAGAGAAGGATACTGGACTATATTAGTTCCCAACGATAATGTTCCTCAAAATGAATCCCTTAAATTGCAGATTATCAAAGTCGATATCACTACTTTATCGCACAACTCTCCAAGCAATTCTTTTGGTCAAAAATTTAGGCAAATTTTCAGCACGCTTTTTCAGAGGGTTTTAGCAAAAACCAGTAAAGTAGTCTCCGCTCAACCCTTGACTTCAAATGAAGATCTAGAATTTCAGCCGATACTCTCCTATATTGAGGGTTTTGCTAAAGACAAAGATGGAAATATTATTCCAAACGCTACCGTCAATGTAAAACTAGAGATGTCAGACGGTGTTTATTTTCAGACCACAGCCGACGAAAACGGTTTTTTTATTATAGCTCCGGAAAGGTTACCGATATTTAATTATTATCTTGAATTTGTCCCTCCAAATTCAGCGGTGGGGATTAAAACGTCTACCGTGGATTTTGCAACAGACAACGAAGAACATCTTACAGCCAATAATACAAATCTTATGGCTGCGACAAAAAACGGAGAATCGCTAATTCCAACAGCGCCACCCAGTGAACCACCTCCTGCGGAAGTAACCAATGCAGACAATTCCAAGCCGTCATTTTTTGCCGGGAATAATTTTAATCTGATACTCACGGTAGTGGCACTAGTCGTTCTGCTGGGAGTTGCCGGGGGAGTCTTAATGTATATTAGAAAGAAAAAATCAGAGACAGACGATCTTCTTTAATAAATTAATACCCGGTAAACTTTTCTATTCTGACTCGCGCAACCTCAACTCCTAAAGATTTTACAAGATTAGTCATGGTATCGACCATGGCAGGCGGACCTGCAATATAAAAAATTGAGGATAATAACTCAACATTTTTTTTAATCAGTTCGGCATTGATTCTTCCCACATTTCCCCTCCACGCCTTCCCTGAGTCTAACGGTTGCGTGATGGTTTCAACAAGCTTTAGCCAGGATTTTTTAGCGGCTATTGCCTGAAGTTCTTTTTGGAATACTCGTTCTTCGACAGTGCTGAATGATGTAAAAAGAGTAATGGGTAAATTTAGATTTGAGTCGGAAGCATAGCGGATCATACTTCGAAAAGGAGTAATCCCGATTCCTCCTGCCAGAAATACATGCGGGGCAGTCTCCTCCGGCTTTAAGGTAAAAACACCGTAGGGTGCGGAAATTTGAGCTTTTGTCCCAATCTTCAGAGAGAATAAAGTTTTTTTAAAGACGCTGTGGTTGGATTTGGTTGTGATCATAAGATATTCTTTCTCAGTGGGGGAGGAGGCAATAGAAAAAAGTCTATAATTTGCCCGTTCATCGGATTCTAACGTCTCCAGGGTTAGGCGCATAAATTGTCCCGGAAGGAAGTTTAGTTGAGGGGGTCTTTGGAAAAAAAAGGAGGAGGTGTTTTTCGCCGCCTGTTCTTTTTTTAAAAATTCAACTGTAAATTTCTGGGCTATGGTTATCATAACTAAGGCCTAAAAAGATATTATATAATTTTATAACTATATGATGGTGCGATTACTTAAGACTCCAAAAATGAAGATGATTTTTGCACTCCTCTTTATTTTTATAACTGCTTCAACCGGTCTTTTTTACAGATTTTTATTCAGCCTCTTGTTTGCTGTAGCTGTTGATATGACTTTGTTGAAGATTAGAAAGATTGATTACTTTTTTCCATCGGCAGGAATTATTTCGGCAATTATTATAAATTTACTTTTAGCCCCCAACCTGTCGTTTTTTGAGCTTTTGCTGACAATTTTAATTGCAATTGTCTCAAAACATTTTCTCCGGATTAACAAAAAACACATCCTAAATCCAGCCGCAATCGGTCTATTTTTGGGCGGATTAATTTTTGGGCACGGCGTTTCCTGGTGGGCGGTATCGTGGCAACAATTAACTTTTCCGTTTTTTACATTCCTGATTCTGTTATTGCCGGGATATATTTCTTGCTTCAAGATGAGGCGGTTTAAAATTGTTGCGTCGTTTCTTTTAATCTACAATTTATACTATCTTATTTTTGCCCGAACAATCACCTTGTTCGATCCTACTGTTCTATTTTTCTCCTTAGTGATGTTGTCCGAGCCAATGACCACACCAAGCAATTATAAATCACAGTTTCTTTTTGGAATTTTTGTTTCAGTAATTACCTTACTGATCTCATTTCAAGCCTCGATTTTTATCCCCGACCCCTTAATTGTAGCTCTCTTGGTCGGAAATGCCGTATTTTTTAAGTGGAGGGAAAATTGGCTTGTTTTAAAATTAAAAAAAAAGGTATAATGTGATTTTGGTTACAAAATTAAAAATTTATTGCAATTATATGAATAGAGGTGATAAAAGATGAATAGTAAACTACTTTTATTTGTGGTGGCAGTATTACTCCTGGGAGGAGTGTTTATCATGTCAAAAAATCAAAATAAATTAGCCCCTGTGACTAAAACTCAGTCAGGAGAAGAAGTGGCAGACGATGAATCCACTGAGAAAGCAGAGGAAGAAGCAATGGAAGAAGAAACGGGAGAAGAAGTAATGGAGGAGGACGGTGAAGATGCTGATGCAGCCAGGGTATCTGTAACAGAGGCGGGTTTTGAACCGCAAACGGTTACTGTAAAAGCCGGAACTAAAGTTGTTTGGAAAAACGATACACAGGCAACCGCTAATGTAAGTTCGGCGAGTCACCCAACCCACTTAGTCTACCCACCGCTTAATTTGGGAAATTTTGAACCGGGAGAAAAAGTAAAATTGGTTTTTGAAGAAACGGGAGAATATAAGTATCATGATCATCTAAGTCCGACCAAGTTTGGAACCGTGGTGGTTGAATAGATATTGGAAATAGTAATTAGATATTAGAAATTTAATGTCATGTGTTATAACTGTGGGTGTGGAGTGTCTGATGACGATATGGGTAAAGGGAAAATATCTGAAGGCGGAGCTTCTTTAACTGACGATGATTTTAAAATCCTGGCTGAAAAATGGGGGATGAGCGAAGAGGAAGCAAAACAAAACGTTTTAGACTTATTAAAAAAAGTACTCGCCAAATAAAAAAAATCATTATGTCTCTTGATTTTTCGCGCTTCAGTGTATTTTCATTGGCTTTTTTGCTTGGGCTTAGACACGGAATAGACTGGGACCATCTTGCAGCAATTACGGACATTTCAGGAACTTCAGGATACAAAAAAGAATCCCTTATTCTAGCTTTATTATATGTTGTTGGTCATGCAACAGTTGTCGTAATTTTAGGTTTAATTATTATTCTGGTCGGAGTAAATCTCCCCGCTTGGGTTGATCCTTTGATGGAGCATTTGGTCGGTGTTACTTTACTAATCCTCGGATTTTGGCTCATGTTTTCAGTCTTTCGTCATGGCCCAAGTTTTAGATTAAAAAGCCGGTGGATGCTGATTTTTGAAGCAGTAAACAAACTGTCGTTTTTTTTGCACAATAAAATTCCCCACAAACATAAACAATATAAACTTGGTCTAAATCAAGGAATAAGCTCTCTGAAGGTTGCATTTATCATAGGGTTGGTGCACGGTATCGGTGCAGAAACCCCAACCCAAATATTGTTGTTTATTACAGCAGCCGGAATGAATCATAGTTTTTTTGCTATCATTCTCTTAGTTATATTTGTTTTCGGATTAATAGTGTCAAACACACTCATCTCTATTTTTTCGGTTTTCGGATATGCCAAGGTCAAAGAGAACTCAGGTTTCTATTTGGTTTTGGGATTGACTACCGCCGTTTTTAGTTTGGTTGTGGGATCTTTATTTTTATTTAATAAGGGTAACTTGCTTCCGGCTATAATAGGAGATTAAAATATGAATAGTATATTGAGGTTGGTTAACTTTGAAACGTCGGACAAACTTTCCCTTCCGGGCCTTCTGTATGAACCGGAAAAAAAGACAGATAGAGTTCTGATCTATCTGCACGGCAACGGAAGCTCGTCGGTTTTTTATGGGGCAGATAAGGTTAATTTGTTTGGAGAACAGTTTACCAAAGTTGGCATTGCTTTTTTCCCTTTTAACAACAGAGGAGCTCATTGGATTAAAAAACTAGATAAGAAAGTCGGGAAAAAAGAAGAAAGAGTTCTCTATGGTATGGTTTATGAATTAATCAAAGAATGTATCTATGATATCGATAGCGCTGTTTTTTTTCTAAAAAAGCTGGGCTATAAAACTTTTTATCTAGCGGGGATATCAACTGGAGCAAATAAAATTGTAGTTTATCATTACTACAAGCGGAAAAATCCAATAAGAAAATATATTTTACTTTCAGGTGGAGACGATACGGGTTTGTATTTTGATATGGAATTTAAGAAAAACCGAAAAAGATTTTTTGAAGTTTTAAATAAATGTAAAAGAGAAATAGACAAAAGTAATGGAAAAAAACTCGTTCCTAGGTATATTTTAAAAGAACCGTTAATATCTTATCAGTCTCTTTATGACACAATCAATCCCGACGGCGATTACAATATTTTCCCTTTCAATGAGTACATGAATCAACTTAAACTATCTAAAAAAATACTTTTTAAAGAATATAAAACTATAAATAAACAAACACTGGTTGTTTATGGGGAATTTGACGAATATTGCTACGGAAAAGTACCTGAATGTATTGATATTTTAAAAAAAGAAACTACAAAACCGGAATTTTTTACCTTCAAAATAATTAAAGACGCAGACCACGGCTTTAGCGGAAAAGAAGAGCAACTGATGAAGATAATTATTGACTGGTTATCCTGTTAACTGAATTTCGTGTCCTTGGTATCTGCGGATTTGGGGATAGATATAAGCTATGGCAATGGTTGCGATAACCGCTCCGATTCCGCCTGTCAAAACCGAAATTGTCGCTCCCCAAAATCCGGAAACTACGCCTGCCTCAATTTCCCCAAGTTGAGGTCCGCCAAAATAAAAGATCATGCTGATAGAACTCATCCTGCCCCTCATATCATCTGGAGTCATAAGTTGCCTTATGGAGTTTCTGGTTATTGCGCTTACGGCGTCGCCGGCTCCTGAGATTGCCAGGAAAAAAAGCGACAGATAATAAGTTCTTGAAACAGCAAAAAAAATTGTTGCCATTCCATAAATGAGAACCGAAAGAAGTAGAATTTTGCCTTGGTTTTTAACATGATGGAAAGCCGAATAAATAAACCCGACTAAAACTGAACCAACCGATGGAGCCGCATAAAGAAATCCCAATCCCTGTGGGCCTACTTTGAGTATGTCGTTGGCAAAAATTGGCATAAGAATAGTTGCTGAAGAAAAAAAAGTAGCAAAAAAATCCAGAAGCATGGAGGAAGAAATCAATGGATTTTTAAAAACAAAGGAAAAACCCTCTTTTATAGAATTAAGAGAAAATGTAATTTTTTCCTTATCTATTTTTTTTAATAATGGCCTCATCATGAGTATTGCAATGACTACAGCTACAAAAGATATCGCATTTATAAGGTAAACGATTCCTATTCCAAGAAAAGCTATCACAAATCCGGCGATACTTGGGCCAATAACAATAGCTGCATTGTACATAGTAGTGTTTAATCCCAGTGCATTACGAAATACATGGGGTGGAACCAGAGCAGGAATCATCGATTGCCTGGCTGGTGAATCAAAAGATATGGCAATAGAATTAATAATGAGAATGATATAGATTTGAAGCAAATTAATCTGTGAAGAAAAAGTAAGAGCTGCCAGAATTAGGGTAGTGAAAAATTGTACGGTTTGCGAAATTAAAACAATAATTTTTCGATTATATCTATCTGCAATAATACCGCTGATAGGTGAAACCAGTAAAAGCGGCACTAATCTAGCTGCACCGATTAAAGCTAGAGAAAATGCCGAATGAGTAAGAATATATACATGCCAACTGATAGCAACTATCTGCATTTGTGAACCTATATGGGAGATAAGTGATCCGATCCACAATAACCTAAAGTCACGGTACTTTAAAGCAAGAAACGGAGAAGTAAATTTCGCCATAAATGAAAGTACAAGTATATAAAATTTTTTTGAAATAAAAAAGTGATAAGTGCCTCTATTTTATGTAATGTTTGAGAAGGTCGAGAAATTTATCATAAAATCGATAGTAAATATATGCGTTTAGGAAAAGCAGGCCGGGAAATACAACTGATTTTTCCATAAAGCTGGCTGTCTTTACTCTAAGAAATTTTAATGGTGGAAATCCGAATTTAAAAGGGACAGGGAAAAGCCAGGGAACCCCTTCCTGGGTAAAAGTATCCATGATCAGATGAGTCACGAAGCCGATCATAAATGCCGTCCAGACAACATTCATATCGACTAAAAGTACTTGGCCTATTTTCAGTAATAATAATTTTGAGCACCAGGCAAAAAATAATATTCCGACGATTGAATGAGAAATATTGCGGTGACCGCCAAGAAAAGGGTAAAAAATTCTTCCGATTACCGATCCGGCAGGAAATTTCCTCCATAAATCTGCAGTCGGTTGATCAATATCGGGTGTAAGTCCGCCAACGAGTCCCACCAATAATGCAGTTATTCCGGTAGCCAGTGTGATTGGCTGAGGCGGTTGAGTTGCTACTACATAACTCAAAGCAGTAATTGTCGCAAGATCATGTGTACGCCCCATCATATACGATTATTTTATCAGGTATGCCATTCCCGCGCTTGCCCTGAGCGAAGCTGAAGGGAGAGCGAGAATCCAGGACTCTTTTACTATAATATTGCGATTCTGTGAATAGTTTAATATAATTACTTCATATGCAAAAAAATATCTTAAATTACCACATCAGAATTGAGAAAGAAAAGCAAAACAATAAAACAGTTTACACCGCCTATTGCCCGGCATTAGGATTATCTGATTATGGCAAAACAATTGATGAAACTGTAAAAAGAATTACTGATCTTATTAAATTCCACATTGAGTCACTTCAAAAAGTAGGGTATTCAATCCCAGTTGAGAAGGAATCAACGACAGTAATCACTTCAATTGAAATTCCAGTCTCTTCTCGCATTAAAATTTCCTATGTATGAAGATAAAACAAGTTAGACCAAAGGATTTATTGAAGGCTTTGCTCAAACTGGGATTTATAATTAAGCGTCAAAAGGGGAGTCATATCTTTCTGGAAAGAACTTTAGAAGGTCAAAAATATTTTACTTCAATTTCTCTGCATAGAGAACCCCTTGCTAAAGGCACATTAAAAGCCATTTTAAAACAAACTTCAGTCTCGGAAGTCATATTGAAAGAATTACTTTAATGAAAATTATTATTTTATTTCTTACTTGTGCAAATTTGGAAGAAGCGGAAAAAATTTCTCAAGCTTTACTTAAGAAAAAATTAGTTGTTTGTATTAAAAAAACCAATGTTTTATCAAGTTTTTTGTGGGAGGGTAAACTTGATAAATCAGAAGAAGTCTTATTAATAATGGACTCAATTGAAGAAAAATTTGCAGAAATTGAAAAAGAAGTTAGAAAAATCCACAGTTATGAGACATTCGTTCTGGTTGCAAATCCAGTCATAAACTCTTCAAAGGGTGTAAAGGAATGGATCAAAAAGGAAATTAAATTAAATTATTTCGATTAAACACTTAATCGAAATAAATATAGTTTTAATCTGCAGCAATTACTTTTATTTGGCAAAGTTCTCGGAAACCCATTGCTCCGTGTTCCCTACCCATGCCGGAATCTTTATACCCGCCAAATGGAGTACAGGGTTGCCAATGATTCCCTTCATTAAAATCAATTGTACCGGCTTGAATTTCTGAAGCAAAACGTTGAATTCTTTGTTTATTTTTTGTATAAACCTGAGCTCCTAATCCATAGCGGGTGTCATTTGCCAGTCGTATTGCTTCATCGTCCGAGGAGAAGGGAACAATCACAAGCACGGGTCCGAAAGTTTCTTCTCTCCAAACCATCATATCGTGTTTTATATTAGTTATGATTGTTGGTAAATAATATGCCCCTTTTAAATTTTTTGGACGTTTTCCTCCGGTTACAATTTTTGCACCTTTTTTAACCGAATCTTGAACTTGAGATTCCAGCAGTTCTAACTGTCTTTTTGCGACGAGACTTCCGAGTTCAGTATCCGTATTTTTAGGATTACCAATCTTTTTTGACTCGACTATTTTTTTAAATTTTTCAACCACCTCATCAAATACTGATTTATGAACGATTAGTCTTTTCATAGCATCGCAAACTTGACCACAATTTAAAAACCTTTTGACATAGATTTTATTTAATACTTTATCTATATCAACGTCGTCAAACATTATTACCGGATTTGATCCACCCATTTCCAATATTGCCTTAATAAATTTTCGTCCGGCAATTTCATATAAATGTTTACCGACTTTTGAACTACCGGTGAACCAAATAAGATCGATATTTTGATTAATCAATTGTTCCCCGACATCTCCCGCTCCGTAAACTTCCGAAAAAACTCCTTTAGGTAAATCTATTTTATTGATCATATTTTCAATATACTTACCGACGAGCGGACACTCTTCCGAATGCTTAAAAACCACCGGGTTACCCGCAATAAGATTTGGAACGATTCCTCATAATGCGTTTCCCCAAGGAAAATTCCAGGGAACAATGGACGCTGTTACACCGGTCGGTTCATAAATTATTTTGTGTATAAAATTATTTTGTTTATAAGTAATGTCATCTGAAAGATATCTTTCTCCGTTTTCCAGAAACCACTTAAAATAACTCTGATCCCAATCTAGATCATCCAAAGTTTCTGAAATCGGTTTACCAATTTCTTTTGTTGTAAGATCAGCTATTTCTTTTTTGCTTTTCAAAAACTCGTTATAAAATGGCATAAGCATTTTAATTCTTTTTTTGACTCCAAAATCTTTCCAAAGTTTTTTTACCTTGTGCGCGGTCTCAACTTTTTGCCTGATTTCTTCAGGTAAGGATATATTTACAGAGTCGATTACCCTATAGTTATTAGCAGGATCAGTCGAGATGAGTTTTTTCATAATAAATTCCTTGAATATCCGACAGTATTTTATCAAATTTCGTATAACCACTACGGCTATTAAAGTGTCCCGCATCGGGAATAAATGTTAGTTTCACACCTAATTTATTTGCAATCATTTTTCCGTTGTCTATGCTAGTATAAGGGTCATTGTTGGAATGATAAACGAAAAAATGCTGTGAAATCGATTTAATTTTTTCCCAATCGAAATCGTATCCGTGGGCGAATTTAAATCCGGACTCATAAAAAGCATACGGTTTTATTCCGACGGAACCCGAAACAAAAAAGGCCGCAAATACCGGTTGGTTTAATTTTTCCAAGATACGTAGCAAAAATAATCCTCCACGGCTGTGACCGATTAAAATAGTGTTTTTATTAATATATTTTCGAAATTTATTCAACTTTTTTAATCGGGCCTCCAAAGAATCGTTTTGTTGATTTGGAAATTGTGGAACAATTACATTATTTCCTTTATCTTCCAGCTTTTGTTTTAACCAGGGGAACCAATTTTCTTGAGGGCTACCGTCTGTACCGTGAAGAATAAAGAAAGTTCGCATCATGACGAAATTATAACATAGAGACTACAGACTCCGGAGATATGTAATGAAATGACTCGGTTTTACTACTTTTATAGATAGATCTTTGGCTATTTTATCAATGAAATAATGTTTCAAATTATAAGTAACTAAGAACATGCTTTTTGACATATAAGAAGTTTGTACTAAGTGTGCGTCTTCAAGATCTTTTACATATTCTAAAAACTTTTTATTTATTTTATTAAACTTATTCAATTTAAAGATACTATTTACTTTTTCATAAAAATCCAGATTCAATTTATAAGTAGTCTTTAAGTCAGAGTTAACTTCTGATAATTCCTGCTTCTGTTGATCGGATGTATTAATGATGTATTTACAGTCTTTAGTTCTAGTTTGATTGAGGAGATAAAATCCGGCCCCATTTTTTGAAATCAAAGCGGAGATAATAACGTCAGAGTCAAAAACTACATTAATTTTTTTCATTTAAAAACAGTTTTTTTCTAGCCCTTTTTATGCTTGTTTGAATTTGCGGTAGATTTTTTTCATCTTCTTTCTCCATCAAAGCAACGTCATAGTCGATTCCATAGATAGTCCAATAAAGAGAAGATTTAGGTATACGATAGATTCTATCAGAAATTTTTTTGGCCAAAAGGTCCCCATTTTTTATCATCCTGTAAACAGTTGATACATCTACCTGGAGAATCTTAGAGATCTCTTCTGGTGAATAGACAATCTGTTGCATAAGTACATTTTAGTTAACTTTAGACTATTTAAATCTATTTTAAACAATAAATAATTACTTGTCAAGAGTTCCTTATGATTTAAACATTGTTTACTCCTATAGCATCTTTTATATTTTTAAATCCGTCTTGTTCCAAAAAATCTATTAGTCCGAGATTGATTTGGGGAATGAGCTGCGGTCCCTGATAGATCATTCCAGTTATTAGTTGGACTAAGGAAGCTCCAAGTTTTATTTTTGTGTAAGCATCTTTTGCGGAAAAAATTCCACCGCAACCGATGATAATAAATTTCTTGCCGAATTTTTTATAAGTCAGTTTGATTAATTCATTGGAGCGGTTAAAAGTAGGTTTGCCACTAAAGTTACCGACTTTCCATTTTTTCACTTCTTCTTTGACCAGAGCCGGATCATTTTTATTTTTTTGCAGATTGCCGATTATCACGCCTGGAATTTTATATTTAATGACTACATTCAGAATATTTAATATATCTCTGTCTGATAACTCGATCGGCATTTTAATAAAAATAGGTTTTTTAATCTTAATTTTTTGAACTGCGGAAAGAAGTTGTGACAGATTTTTAGGCGGATAAAAACTTACATTACTTCCGTGAATTATATTCGGACAACTAATGTTCAATTCGTAATAAGAGTGTTTAACACTTGACCGCTCAAATTTTTTAAAGGACTCTGTTATATCTTGGATGCTTTGTTTTAAGGTAGGCAACATTGCGGAGTTTGATCTCCCGATACTAACGCCGATAGGAATTTCAAAATCCTTAATTACTAAATTACTTAATTTCCTAATTACTTCGCTCGCTCCTTTATTTTTGAATCCTTTATTTACCATCAATGACTTAGATTTGGGTAATCTTCCCAGGCGTGGTTTTGGATTTCCTTCATATGCCAGATTAGTGATTGTTCCGATCGTTTGAAAACC
>MGAG01000015.1:12627-15311 GCA_001789645.1 Candidatus Roizmanbacteria bacterium RIFCSPLOWO2_01_FULL_37_12 | reverse complement strand
GCTTGGTAATCGAAACCGGCAGCAAAGCCTACCGGATATTCAAAATCTAAACCGGCGATTTTTTGACCAAGGCTTTTAGTCCGAAAGCGGGTAATTCTCTTCAGTAAATATCTGACCGGTATAATTTTTCCGATAAATTCTCCGTTGGCTGTCATTCTTTCATGAATGATTTCCGGATCAATCAAAAAGAATATTTTCAGTAAAAAATTTCGATAAAAAAATCCAAAAACTATAAAAATTAGTTCTCTTTTTTCTTTCCTTAAAAAAATCATGGCTAAGGCAAAAATAATGAAACTGATTAATGCTGAAAAAGTGCAGTAAAGACAGATACTTCTAACAATAACCAACTGAAGATACATAAAATATATCGAGGCAAATGCACCAACTGTAGATAAGGTAACAATAAAATACTTAAATATTTTCTTATTTGTAAATAAGGAGTATAAAACGATAAAAAATAATATTGAATAGTAAATTAAACCTATCAAAGCTAAGGGAATTCCAAAAAATAATGAATACGGACTGTTTAAAACTTTACCGCAGTCAACGAAAATATTTGTTGAACAAGGAGGTATTGTCTTAGCATAATGCTCATAGGTTAAATATCCCGAATCAACAACACCTATTAAAGAAAGAAATAAAATCAAGAATAAAATTTTTCTCGCCATTTTTGTATTATTATATCAGCATGTATGAACATTATTTAATCGTTTATTGTTTGGCTGCCTTTATCGTGGATGAGAAGAAAAGAATTCTTATTGTAAAAAAATCACTGAATGAACAGATTGACGCCGGGATGTGGGTAGTGCCGGGTGGGAAAGTTCATCAAAATGAACATGTTACTGCTGCATTAAAAAGAGAAGTGAAAGAAGAGGTTGGTTTATCCGTAGTTAGTTATCAGTGGATAGGGGAAGATGTTTTTAAAATATCCAATAAATATTTTCATGGGGCACATTTTTTATGTAAAGTGAAGTCAACTATAAAAATTATTCTTGAGAAAAATCTGAAAGATTTTAAATGGATTACGAAAAAAGAAGTTAATAATTACCAAATTCCTAGGGGAATAAAAAAAGATATTCTAAAATCGTTCAAAATTACCGCTTGAAATTAATAGTAAATTTTAATATTCTTAAAATTGTGAGATAAATCACAAATTTTAATATCTATCCTCCTGTTCTTACTTTGTGACTTAACTCATCGCTATTCGCTCGTCGTCACAAAGAGCGGACTTAGGAGGACTCAAGAGTTTGTATTTACTCATTATAAATTCGTAAACAAACTCTAGAGAAGGAGGTGATATATTATGCATGATTTGAAATCAGTTACTGATCACTTAAAAACTCATCACACAAAATGGCCGGCTACTTACGAAGAGCTAGTCGCAGAATGCAATCAATTATCTGATTTTTCAGCCGAAGACAAAAAAGAATTTATGGAAAAATTACCAAAAAAAACTTATAACAACCCGGAAGAAGTATTAGCTGCTCTTGGAATAATGGGTGACGGACAGATGAGTGGAGGAAAAATGTAAATCTATTCACATTTATTCCATAATCCACGAATATTTTCTCGCGCTTGACTTTCGAGATTTTTGAGATAGTCAGAATATTTTACATCTGGCGGGAATGTTGAAGCGTGGGCAAAACCCTCTCTAACTAGATAATCATTAACAAAAATACCCGATGGTGATGCGTCGGTTGGAAGATAGACATATCTAAGAAGTCTCCAGTATCTGTCTGTTTCTGATATGTCTTTTTCCATCCTGACTAATTTTCCCTCAACTAGTTCTTTATTTTTATCCCTTGCTTCTTTTCCAAAGCACTGGAGTTTCTTTTTCGGGTGATGCAGTTCCGGAGTATCGATGCCGATGTATCTCACCTTTTGACCGTTGTCCAATTCAATTGTATCCCCATCAATGACCTTAGCAACTCTAACCAATTCTGCGGATTGGGAAGCTAATAAAGTCGGAATAACACTTGTTTGTTTTGCAACATTTTGAGTTTTTGATTGGAGTGATTGATAAATTGCAGATACAAGTAGAATTAAAAGTGTAAATATTAAACTGGTATTTTTTTTCGTAAGTCTAATTCCTCGCATGATTCATTGTACTAAGTTAGACTGAATGATAGAATATATTGTTAAATTTATTTATCTAATAACTAAGTTACTAATCACTAATAGCTATTTATACGGAGCGTAGCTCAGATTCACCCAGAGGGTGATAGACCTCTGGTCTAGGCTAGAGCGTCGCCTAATGGGCGAAGGCCGCGAGTTTCGCCCAAAGGGCGATCTCCGCCAAAGGTGGATGGACCTCTGGTCGACAAGTCCTTACAAAATGTTTTTTGTTTATTTACTAAAAAGTTTTAAATCCGGAAAATCATACGTAGGTTTTACTGAAAAAGATGTCGAAGTTAGATTAAAAGAACATAATCAGGGAAGTAATAAATTCTCTGATACAAATAGACCTTTCAAATTAATTTATTTTGAAAGTTTTCATTGTAAATTAGATGCATTGCATAGAGAAAAATTTTTGAAAACAGGAATAGGAAATAGAGTCATAAAAGCAATGATAAAGGAATTTGATAAATAACGGGACGTAGTTCAGATGGCTAGAACGTACGCTTTGGGAGCGTAAGGTCGCGAGTTCAAGTCTCGCCGTCCCGACCATGTCGAATTTTTGGCGG
>MGAG01000015.1:0-12620 GCA_001789645.1 Candidatus Roizmanbacteria bacterium RIFCSPLOWO2_01_FULL_37_12 | reverse complement strand
CCGCCAAAAAATTATACGGTTCCTGCCAGCTAAAACGCACTTTTTTATCGGATAAAAGAAAGTTCGCGCCGACTTTTCTGAGAAAAACGAATAACTCGCCGAAATTTTGCGTCTCCGCAATAATTTTGGCTTCAGAGCAAGATAAAATAAATTCCCTCGCCGGTTCGAGCCAAAAGCTTTGGGTTTCTTCTATTTCTGAAATTTTCTGTTTTAATTGGGTTTTCAGTTCTATCAGGTTTTGCTTTTTGTTCTGGTATTCTTCAACGCTAACAATATTTTCAAGATAAGCCTCAAGTAGTTTGTCTATCTTTTTATCAAGCTCTGCAATTTCTGATTTGAGATTAGTAAGAACTTCCATAGCTTTTTCTCTATCTGCCTCTTCCTCTTTTTTGAGTGCTTCTAATATCTTCTTTGTCCACATATCAGAAATTGCTACTTTCCGAATTGCTTCTCTTATTTGTTCAGTAAGCGATTCTTCTCGGAGATATTTTTGCGAACAAGAACCTTTTTTCTTGGTGCAGTTGTAATAGTGATGGCCTTTTTGGATTTGTGCGGTGATGGCTGCGCCGCACTCGGCGCATTCCATCAAACCTAAAAAGGGGAAGTTGTGAATCCGTTTCTTCCTCGGTTTCCCTCGTTGTTTCAAAACTTCCTGGATTTTGTCAAAGGTACTTTTGGTAATCATTGCTTTATGGGTTCCTTCGTAATATTCTCCGGCGTACCGAATGACCCCGTAATAAAATGGGTTCATCAGGAAGTTTTGAATAGTGGAAAGATTGAGAGGTTTTCCGAAACGATTAGTAAATCTCCAGGAAAACATCAATTTTGAAAGACTGGCCATCGAGTGTTGACCTTGGCTGTATTCCTCTAATCCTCGTTTGATAAACTTCCATCGTTTTGGATCTGGTACGACTGTTCTGGATACAGGATCGTTTAGGTAACCGGTTGGCGCAAGTCCGGGATAAACACCGCGACGGAGTTTCTGGCGGATACCTCGCTTTACATTTTCAGAAAGACTATCCACATAATACTTGGATTGGCCAAACGCGATACTGAGCATAAATTTGCCTTGCGAGGTATCCTCAAACCAAAACGTAGGGAATTTTAAGTCTTTGATTTTGCCGGTGTCGAGATCGTAAATGATTCTGCCACCATCAACAGAATTTCTGGCTAATCTGTCTGGGTTCCATGCTACGATTCCGTCAGCTTTCCCACTCTCTATCAGTTTCATCATTTCCTCGAATTTTTCTCGTCCTGGTTTTTTTGCGGTCTTCGCTTCTGTAAACCAAGCAATTATTTCAAGGTTTTCGCGTTTGGCAAATTCCTTAATCTCTGTCTGTTGGGAAACAATAGAAAGGATTTGTCGTCCTTCATCCTCGAGTGATTTTCTGCAGTAGGCAATGTATTTGATCATAGGTTTCTTTGGCTAACCTTTCTTCTTCAAAGAAAGGTGGAAAAGAAAAGAAAAATAAAAAATAGACGATAAAAAAGTGCGTTTTAGCTGGCAGGAACCGTATAATTTTTTGGCGGCGGAGGCGGGCGCCGCCAAAAATTCGACATGGTCGGCCCTCTTGAAAAAAGTTCGAACTCATTTTAAAGAAAAGCGGTAGGTGCGGCGAGTGGTCCGCCAGCTGGCGGATCGCCGCACCCAACTTTCTGCCCCTCGCGCTTTCGAAAAATCTTTTAAAAGTCGGCGCGAACTTTCTTTTCCTTTTTTATTTTTCTTTTCTTTCCTCTGTTTTCAATGTGCTGTTTGTCGCTCTCGCGGTCGCGTTATATTTCATTGGCTTGCTGATCGCTTACGTTACCTCATTTTGTTTGGGAAGTTAATTTTTTCTGGTTTCCCAAATTCTATTTTATAGTTTATCAAATTTGCCTTTTGACTTTGAATTGGCCTTATATATACCTGTTCTTCAATTGGATCAATCAACATAAATTCTAATTGTTGATCCGTCTCGTCGTACCCGACCAAAAAAATATTATCCATTTCTAGATCGGCAATATTTGGAACTGCTTCCTTAGCATTTCTGACAAAATCTCTAAAAGAACGTTCTAGTGTTTTCATTAGAGCATCATTATTACCGCCGAAATATTTATCAGATAACTCTGTTAAAAATTCCGTATATGCAAATTTTGAAGAGTCGAGTGCGCCTGTCTGACTTTGTTCCGCGTCTATTGCGGCCTCAAGTATACTTTCAACTGTCGGTCTATCAATTCTTTCCATAAACTGGAACTCCTGAATTTCATTATTGCCCGGATTTCTTCTAACACTAAACCCATAAAATTCAGGTTTCCTGATTCCTGCTTCATCTAATTTTCTAAGAAATCTCATTGTGTCAGTAAGCGCCATTTTTTGGACAATTTTTTTCCTAGACCGTCTTCCTGTTAATTCAGATAAAGGATCGGTATATTCAGCTTTTCTTGTTGCTTCTTCCATCAGTTCTTTAAGAAAAAACCCTGCTTTATCTGTAGCTTTTACAGCAATGGGTCCTTCAGGAGTATCAAGTTCAAAAACTTTTGAGAATCCGCCTTTACCTTTACCCAACATTCTCATTTGATTTAATCTTTGATCATTTTTTACTATATCTTCTACGGATCTCCTTAACTCCTTTCCTTTTTCGCGACCTTTCTGTGTTATGAAATGATATTCTTGTTGTGTAGGATCTACCACCAATACGCTTCCGTCATCGTAAAACGAAAATTCCTTTCCAAATAGATTTTTTCTTTTTACCAATGGAGAACCGGAAAGATTTTCGGTATTACTTTTGGTATCTAATGGTTTAATTGTTGGTGATAACTCTGCAGTTTGGTCTATCATTTTAGATTAATTTCTGTTTTTCTGTTAAAATTATATCAGTTTTTGGCTCGAACAGGAAGATTCTTAATAAGCGAAAGCGTGAGGGGTAGAAAGCTGGGTGCGGCGATCCGCCAGCTGGCGGACCACTCGCCGCACCTACCGCTTGGACTTAAAAAAGGTTCGAACTTTTTCCAGGAGGGCCGACATTAGATTTTCTTAACAAGCGGAGCGATTTTTAGTAAATCTTATGTCCTACAACAGTCGTTCTTCAAGACGTCGAGCGAATAGCGAAGAGTTTGGTCCTGAGGTAAGATGTAGAGGACTAACATTAAAATAAAGTGAAAACAATCCACCTTATTCTCACTGGACTTTCTTTAAATATTTTTTTCCTTTCGATAAATAGGCTAACCAATCTCACCTCCTCATATCTTCAACCTTTTGATTTTTTAAGATGGCTAGATTTTAATGCGATGTTGCCTATTCCCCTGATGGCAATTATTCTTTACTTTCTCTTGCGGCAGCAAATTGTCTATGAAAGTCTTTTCAAAAAATCAGCGCTTTTTATAATGCTCAACATTCTGCTTATTACCGGTATTTATTTTTTCGCTGCCGGTTCAGGAATTCATGAAGTGACTAACTATCTGCACTTCCGCTTTTGTGAAAAGCAAATAATTAATAAGACCTTATGTAGTATTGTTGTTTATAACGATGATCAATTCAGTCATTATGTATATTATCTGGGTTTTGTTTTAATGAATATTGCCCTCATGTTTTTAGAATATAAAATGCCGAGAAAAAAAGCAGTGGTTACCAAAGATTTATTATTAATAATTCCTAACAGTTTGTTTATTGCGCTAGGCATTTTTGCCAATTTGGCATTTGAGAAAATTGGAATTGACTTATGGGTTTTTACTTCCGTCATGGCTCTTGCCATATATCTGTTGTTTTTTGCCAAGAGAAAATTCAGTCAACTACCGATTACTTTTTACTTTGGAGCAGCCTATACTTTAGGAGTATTAAGTACTTTTATCTATAAATATTTCAAGGTCTAAAATACTACAGCGCTACGTAGTGTTGTAGCAAAATATGAAAAAAATAATACTTTTACTGATGGTTATTATCATTGGAGTTTTTTTTGTTGTAGGAAGTAAGCGGGTAAAAGAATCAAGAGATTTACAAAATAAATATAAGGATTTTTCGATCATTAACTATAAACTGGAAGGTAATAACTACAAATTACTTCTCGCCGATTCATCGGAAAGATGGGAGAGGGGACTCATGAATTTCAGAAGCCTTGAAGGAGTCGACGGAATGATTTTTATTTTTCCGAATAAAGAAATACGAAATTTTTGGAATAAAAATACTCTAATGGATCTGGAATTGTTATGGATTGATGGAGATAAAATAGTAGGAAGAAGCGAGCTACCTTCGATTGAAAAAAGTAAAGAGATTGTAAATGTTCAATCGCAAAAACCCGTTGATAAAGTTATTGAGTTGCCTACTCTTGATAAGAGATAATTGATAAAAGATAAGGAATTCGATCAAAAAATATCAGTTTAAATTTAGAAGATATTCAAGTTTACCAAAAAGCTAGGTTACTATCTAAAACTGCTTGGAAAATCTATGATGAATTTACTTGGCAAATTAAAAAAATTATTGGTGATCAATTTATAACGGCAACAGATTCAGTAGGAGGTAATGTGGCTGAAGGATACGGCAGATTTCACTATCTAGATAGAATCAAATTCTTTTATAATGCAAGAGGTTCATTATTAGAATCTAATCATTGGTTTGAGCTAATTGTGGAAAGAAAACTAATTAAAAATATAAAATTGAAGGAAGAGTATGAAGATATTTATAGAATTCTGAAACCTCAATTAAATAGTTTTATTAATTCTTTATACAAAATTAAAAATGAAGCTAAAACTCATATCTCTTAACTATTATCTCTTATCTTTTTAATGCTTCTATTCCCGGCAAGGTTCCTTTTTCGATAAACTCGAGCATGGCACCGCCGCCGGTCGAGATGTGGGTAATTTTATCCAAGTATTCTTTTTTGGAAATTGCAGCTAACGTGTCGCCGCCGCCAACTAAAGATACTGCTTCGGAATTTTGTGCGATTGAATAATAGACAAAGTCGGTTCCACGAGTGAAAGCCCGTTCTTCGATATATCCCATTGGCCCGTTCCAGATAATTGTTTTTGCCTTGGCAATTGCCGAACCGATTTCCGCTTGAGTTTCGGGTCCGATATCTAAGATCTCATCATCGGGCTCAATATCCTTGATTTTTTTTACTTCGCCCCCGCTTTCCGAATGTTGGGGGTGTCTCGCTACTACATCCGACGGCAAAATAATAGCCGCATGTTTTTTTGAAGCTAAAAATAAGAGTTTTTTGGCATTCTCAACTTCATTATATTCACAGTAGCTTTTTCCAATATCCAAACCCTTGGCACAAAAAAAAGTATTAGCCAGCGCACCCCCGATTAATAAATAATCGGAGATATCTATAAGTTTTTCGACTAAATTTATCTTAGTTGAAATTTTTGCTCCGCCCAGTATCGCGACTACAGGTTTTTCAGGATTTTTTATAATTTTTTCTATTGTTTCGGTTTCTTTTTTTAATAATAGGCCACCGTAAGAAGGAATGTATTTGGGAATTCCGACTATTGATGCGTCATTTCTGTGACTTACACCAAATGCGTCATTGACAAAAATTTCTCCCAAACCGGCTAAATCACGCGCAAAAATATTATCGTTATTTTTTTCCTCTTGGTAAAACCTTATATTTTCTAAAACCAAAACCGTATCGGATTTTTGATTTTTTATTGAAAGTTTGTCAACCGGATTCAGGAAATTATTAATCAGCATTACGTCAAAAGGATTAAGTAACTCTTTTAATTCTTCAACTACCGGTTTCAGGGAAAATTTTGTGTCTACGCCTTTTGGTCTGCCAAGATGAGAGATGATGATTAACCGGTTGTTGTTTTTTAGCAGATAATTGATGGTTGGAAGCGACTGGCGGATTCTTACATCATCGGCTATAGAGAAATCGGGGTTAAGAGTGACATTAAAATCCACCCTCAAAATTACTTGTTTATCTTTAATCTCTACTTCATCAATGAATTTGATTTCTGGCATTTGTTTGTATGTCATTCCCGCGAAAGCGGGAATCCAGAAATAAAAAACTGGATCCCCGATCAGGTCGGGGATGACAGCTAAAAAAAATTAGAAAGTTTATTAACCAAATCTACGAGTCTGCTGCTGTAACCCCACTCATTATCATACCAGCCGAAGACTTTGACAAAATTATTATTTATTACTTTTGTATAGTTTGCATCAAAAATACAAGAATAAGGGGATCCGATATAATCTGAGGAGACTAAAATTTCTGTCTCATAAGCAAGAATGCCTTTCATCGGTCCTTCCGCTGCTTCTCTAAATTTTTGATTTACCTCCTCGAGGGTCGTTGGTTTTTCGACAACAGCCGAGACATCGGAGAAAGAAACAGTCGGTACCGGCACTCTGATTGCCATACCGTCGATTTTGCCCATCAAGTTGGGAAGGGTTTTGACTACGGCTTTGGCTGCTCCGGTTGTCGTCGGCACAATATTCAATCCGGCGGCACGTGATCTGTCAGGAGATTTACCTGTATCGTCGAGTAACGGCTGAGTCTGAGTATAGGCGTGTGAGGTAGTCAAAAAACCGGAGACGATTTTGAAGTTGTCATCCAAGACTTTGAAAAGCGGGGAAGCGGAGTTAGTGGTACAGGAAGCGTTCGACATGATGTTACAACCCTTAAAATCAAATTCCTTGTCATTTACACCTAAGACAAGATGAGGTGTGTCTTCGTCTTTGGATGGAGCGGTCAAAATAACTTTTTTGACCGTTCCGCGCAGATGTTTTTTAAGATCTTCCATATTCTCAAAGGCGCCGGTTGCGTCAATTACAACATCGACACCGTACTTTTCCCAAGGGATTTGAGAAGGGTCGTCTCCCAAAACTGTTGCGATTTTAGTTCCATTGATCGAAATTCCATCAGTTTCATTCTTTACATTCATTTCAAATTTTCTATAGACTGAGTCGTATTGCAGGAGATAGGCGATCATTTTATTGGATGTTTTTCTGGTGTTAATAACCGAAAGATCAAAAGAGTTTCTTTTTAAAGCTATACGGGTAAATGATCTGCCGATTCTGCCAAATCCATTTAGTCCAACCTTAAGTCGCTTCATATTTCTAGGGGTGTCATTCTCGCGAAAGCGGGAATCCAGACTGGATCCCCGATTAGATCGGGGATGACATGCATAAATATTGTACTAAATATTGTGATAATGGTGGTGGGTAGTAATATAGCGCAGTGTGCCCGAAATTCCTCTAATTACGAGTGAGTGGGTAATTATGCTGTTTGACTTAAACTCAACTCCTTTTAGTAGTGGTCCCTCGATTATTCCGGTTGCGGTAAAAGTAAGCATTTTCCCTTTGGCTAAATCTTCGGCTGCATATATTTTTTTCAAATTATAAATTCCGGCTTTTTTTAATTCTTCTGTATGTTCGTCTTTTAACGGTTTAAAGCGGGCTAATATTTCACCCCCTAGTATTTTTATTGCCGAAGCCGCCAATACCGCCTCCGCACTGGCTCCGGTTCCCATCAGAATATCGATATTTGAATCTTCCAGTGAAGGAGCGATTGCTCCGGCAACATCACCGTCAGTAATGAGGCGGACACGCGCACCGATTTTTCTAATCTCTTTAATAATTTCATAATGCCTTTCTCGGTCAAGCATCAATACTGTTATTTCATTCAAACTTTTGCCTAAAGCCTTAGACACTTTTATAATATTTTCTTTTACCGGTGCTTCAAGATCGATAACTTTTTTTGCCAGAGGACCAACTGCAATTTTTTCCATGTAGGTATCAGGGGCGTTCAACAAGGTGTTTTTTGCTCCGGCCGCAATTACGGACATGGCGTTATATCTTCCGTGAGCTACACTGTTTGTACATTCAAGAGGATCTATTGCAAGATCCATGACCGGATTTTTTCCTTTACCTACTTTTTCGCCGGTATAAAGTTCGGGAGCTTTATCTTTTTTTCCTTCTCCGATGACTACAGTTCCGGCAAAATCAATTTGATTGAGGCGGGAGCGCATAGCGTCGACAGCAGCCCCGTCCGCGGCATTTTTATCGCCTCTGCCGATCCATCTAGCCGCAGAAATGGCGGCGGCTTCTGTAACTCTGACGAATTCCAAGGCAAGATTCCTATCCATAGTTTTTTCAGAATGTCATCCCCTTGAAAAAGGGGATCCAGTATAATAATTTTAACAAAACTAGATTCCCGCTTTCGCGGGAATGACATTTAGAAAAAAATATGACACTTCAAGAAATAGCAAAAGCCTTAGTTGCTCCCAGAAAAGGAATATTGGCTGCTGATGAGAGTGTCGGTACAATGACCAAGAGATTGGACGCAATTAAAGTTGTGTCAACTCCTGAAAATCGCTCGCTTTGGAGAGAAATAATGGTTACGACGGACGGAATAGAAGTAGCAATTAGCGGTGTGATTTTATTTGACGAAACTCTCAGGAATCCCTTACCAAATGGCAAAATGATTGCTGATATTTTAAAGGGAAAAAATATTCTGTCAGGAATAAAGGTTGATAAAGGTGCTTATAAATATAATGAAAATGAGGAGACTTTTACTTTAGGGCAGGATGGTTTGACAGAAAGACTCGAAGATTATAAAAAACTAGGAGCGGTTTTTACCAAGTGGAGAGCGGTATATAAAGTTGGAAATAATCTTCCATCGGCTGCAGCGATTACAGGCAACTCAATCGGATTGGCAGAGTATGCACTTCTGGTTCAAAAAGCAGGCCTTGTTCCGATAGTCGAGCCGGAAGTTTTGGTTTTGAAAGGAAACCACGATATTAATAAAAGCAGGCAAGTAACGGAAAAAGTTCTTAAGGATGTTTTTTATTGGTTAAAACAGTTCGGAATCAAATTTGATTCTATGCTTTTGAAACCAAACATGGTGCTTGCGGGAAAAGAAAGTAAAAGCCAAGCAACAGCTGAAGAAATTGCACAGTTGACGGTAGAAATTTTGCGAAAAACCGTACCGAAAGAGATCCCGGGGATAGTATTTTTATCGGGCGGCTTAACTCCGGATGAGGCAACAGGGTATCTAAAAAAAATGAATGAGAAATATAAAGGTCTTCCCTGGCAGTTAAGTTATTCTTTTGGTAGGGCACTGCAACAGGAAGCTTTAAGAGCTTGGAGCGGTAAATCGAATAATATAAAAGCGGCCCAGGAGGTTTTTTTTGTTCGCGCCAAAAAAGTATCCTCTGCAAGAAACGGCAAATAATATGGATAACTGCATTTTTTGTCGAATTGTTGCCGGAAGATCTCCCTCATACAAGGTTTATGAGGATGATAATTTTCTTGGGATCTTAGATATCTACCCCCGCGTTAAAGGTCACAGTCTTGTTTTTCCCAAAAAACATTACCGCTGGGTTTATGATGTTCCCAATTTCGGCAAATATTGGGAAGCGGTATTGAAATTGACCAAAGCCATGCGAAAAGCCATGTCCCCGAGTTTTGTTACTTATGTAACTCATGGTCTGCAAGTTCCTCATGCCCATATTCATGTTTTACCTCGAACTGAGGGAGATACTTCTTTTGTTCCTGAAGCCAAATCATTTCCCAAGGAAGAAATGACAGAAATAGCAGAAAAAATTTATAAAGAGGTAATTGCCTAAGTTATACTTAACTTTTTTTTGTAAAAAAACTGTAAAGAGGAATAAGCGCAAGGTACTGAAGAGGCCAGGCTAAAATCACACTAAGCGGTAAGCCAAAAATGGATGCTTTAACTAAAGGTACGTTTTCGTAAACCCACAGATCGAAATATAGATTATAGGACTCGAAAAGAATTGAGGTAGTGAGAGATGCAAGCAAGACAGATAATAGATTAACGTAACTACCATTTAAAATTGCAAAAAAAATCGTATCATTCCCCCGGATAAAACTTTTACCTTCAAAAAATAACCAGAGTGAAATAGCGAATATCAAAAATATGCCAAAAGGAGTTCGATTCGGAAAAATATTATTAATGGTCAAGATAAGAGGTTGAGGGTAATCCTGAATAAAAAATGCTATTAGTAAAGTTATTAAACTGATAATCCAAAATCCGGAAAATACTTTTGCAATTTTTACAAGCAATCCTTTTTTGTTTAACTTTGCAAATTCCGTATTTCCAATCAAATTTCCAGTTAGTGTTTTAAAAATCCAAAAACTTTCCATCATCAAAAAAGTATATGTGAAGAAATTTGGAAAAATAAGTAGAAAATAATCTTTAACTGAATAATAAGGGAAATACCAAAAATTACCGATCCAATTTCCGGAGATCTCCATAATCAGCGTTACGATAACGGAAACAATTAATAGCAGTTTTAGATTTTGCAATAGTTTTTTACTCAGAATAAAGGAGTTTCCGCTGATCTGGAATGTAAAAAAATCAAAGATCAATCCTAAACCGATCATGAAAAACATGTAGGAAAAACCGAGAAAAATCGGGTTTCTTGAAGTTACGAAAAAAGGGAGCAAAGAAGACAAGATAAAAAAAATTATTAAAAATAAGAAATTAATCTTATTCATTTTTCAATTTTAACAGAGATCTAATAAAGTAGAGAATTATGCAAAAGCTCCGATTATTCCCAAAGCTAGAAGACCTATAACTCCCCAACCTGCAATTTTTAGTAGAGTTTCTTTAGTTTTATTTTCTGCCATATATAAAATGTCATGCTGAATTTATTTCAGCATCTGATAACGATGACAGATCCTGAAACTAGTTCAGGATGACAATTAAAATTGTTAACTGGGTTTTTTAACTGATATCTGAATCTTGTTTTGTTTATAGTCGACAATTACCTTATCAAGAGTTTTAATTTTTCCCTCAATTATTTGCAATGCAATTTCGTCAACAATTTGTTCATTAATCAGACGTTTTAACGGACGGGCTCCGTAGACTTCGTCATAGCCTGCTGAAGCTAAATATTCATTTACGGAATTTGTAGTCTGTACTCTCAAATTTTGTTTTGCCAATCTTTTTTCAAATTCATTGAGCTGCAACTCGACTACTTCTTTAATCATCTCCTTTGATAACGGATTAAAGATGACAATCGAATCAAGCCGGTTGATAAATTCCGGTCGGAAAAACTTCCTTACCTCAAGAGCAATTTTTTCCGCCTGTTTTTCCTCAGACAGTTTTTCCGAAAATATTTCACTACCAAGGTTTGATGTCATAATCAAAATGGTATTTTTGAAATTCACGGTTCTTCCCCGTCCGTCGGTTAGTCTGCCTTCGTCAAAAATCTGTAAGAATACATTAAATATTTGGGGATGGGCTTTTTCCACTTCATCAAAAAGGATTACCGAATATGGTTTTCTGCGCACTGCTTCGGTGAGTTGACCACCTTCTTCGTAACCTACGTATCCGGGCGGGGCGCCGATTAAACGCGCGACCGAATGGGCTTCCTGATATTCGCTCAAGTCAATCCTAACTATGGCTTTTTCGTCGTTAAAGAGAGAGTGGGCTAGGGCTTTAGCCGTCTCGGTTTTTCCGACACCGGTCGGACCCAGGAACAAAAATGAACCTATCGGACGGTTTTCCTCGGTTAGCCCGGCGCGGGATCTGCGGATAGAATTGGCGATTTTTTTTAAGGCAAGATTTTGACCGACCACACGAGCTTTTAACTCTTCCTCGAGTTTGGTCAGTTTTTCCGACTCGCTTTGCAGTAGTCGAGTCACTGGAATTCTTGTCCAACGAGCGACAATTTTGGCGATATCTTCTTCGCTTACCTGTTCTTTTAAAAGTCTTTCCGATTCGGGAATTACCTTCCATTTTACTTCGGCTGCTTTAAGTTTTTTTTCAACTTCCGGGATTTTACCATATTTCAGCTCAGCTGCTTTATCCAGAAGGACGTCCCGTTCGGCTTTATCGAATTCGGCTTTTAGTCTATCAAGTTCGACCCGGTATTTTTGCAGTTCGGAGATGATCTTTTTTTGTTCCTGCCATTTGTCAGAAAGTGAGTCGAAGTTTTTCTTGAGAATTTTACGCTCGTCTTCGAGATTCTTTTTACGGACATCCAGCCCTTTTTCCCGCTTTAAAGCAGCGAGTTCAATATCCAATTGCATAATTCTTCTTTTGATCTGGTCGATTTCCAAGGGAAGTGAGTCTACGTCGATTTTGGCAGCGGCTGCGGCTTCATCGATAAGATCGATGGCTTTATCCGGAAGAAAGCGGTCGCTGATATAGCGGATAGAAAGATTGACTGCGGCAATCACCGCATCGTCGGAAATTTTTATGCCGTGATGAACTTCATATTTTTCCTTAATACCTCTTAAGATCGCAATACTTGCTTCCGGAGTCGGTTCGTCAATATAGATGGGTTGAAATCTTCTTTCCAGAGCCGCATCTTTTTCAATATACTGCCGATATTCTCTGACGGTTGTTGCTCCGATCGCATGGAGTGCACCTCTTGCCAATTTTGGCTTTAAAATATTTCCGGCATCTACCGCTCCTTCGGCTCCGCCTGCCCCGACTATTGTATGAAGTTCATCCATAAAAAGAATATATTTTCCTTCACTTTTTTCAATTTCCTCAAGAAGTTTTTTAGTTCGTTGTTCGAATTCGCCTCTAAAAGCCGTTCCGGCCAAAAGTCCGGCTAAATCAAGTGATAAAACGTGTTTGTTTTTTAAAGTATCAGGAACATCACGATCAATTATTCGCTGGGCCAAACCTTCGACAATTGCGGTTTTTCCCACGCCCGGATCGCCCAAG
>MGAG01000014.1 GCA_001789645.1 Candidatus Roizmanbacteria bacterium RIFCSPLOWO2_01_FULL_37_12 | reverse complement strand
TAATAGACTTTTAGACCTTCACCTTGAAGGTTTTATATCAAAGGATGAATACAATATAAAAAAAGATGATCTACAAAAGAATAGGCAAAAAATAGAGAAAGAACAATCCACACTCAAATCCAGAACATATGATTGGATTGGACTGGTGGAGAAAACTTTTAACTTCGCAAAAAATGCCAAATACCACTTTGAGCAGGGGGATGCAGACACGAAAACTGCAATCATCCGCAGTTTGGGATCGAACTTTTTAATTAAGGATCAAAAATTATCTATAGAACTGTCTAAACCGTTTTTGATACTGAAAGAAAATCATCAATCTCTTAATAATGAAGCTGGAACAGTTGAACTAAATGAAAAGAGCTTGATAACAACCCAAAATGGTCAATTATCAGGCCGAAATTCGACTTGGTGGAGGTGCCGAGAGTTGAACTCGGGTCCGGAAGGGCCATTCTAAAAATCTTTAGGTAGAGATAAAATATTTTTGTCTCGATCCCGACTAGAAAATAAGCAAAACTTATCGGGAAGCCGGTTATATTTATCGGTTTTTAGACTAACCGAAAATATCTAAAAACCTTACCTTAATTGGTTTATCTCTTAATTAAGTTGAACTAAGGGAAACTTAATCAGAGGCAGTTGACTCCGCTATTAGGAAGCGAAGGCAAAGTTATGGTTAAACCTTGCTCCACTAGCTAAATAAGCTTCCTCTTCTGCTGTTAAAGAGTTATCTTTAGCAAATAAGTTTTTCCATTTGACGCATAGGTACGCTCTACCGATTTTTAAAAGTGCATGCTTTCCGTCGATTCCTTTCACCCCCTAACTTTTTAAGTATTCTTTTGCTTCTCTTTTTTCGTTTCTCGCTATATCTCTTTTCTTCTCTAACTTCTTCTTTTCCAAGCCTTTTCTACCTTTGGCTAAGGCTACCTCAAGCTTAATTAAACTGCCCTTATTATAACACGAAACAGGCACAATTGCTAGTCCTCCGGGACCTGCCAATTTGGTCTTTAGACGTATAATCTCCTTCTTATGAAGGAGAAGTTTTCTTGTCCTTCGTGAATCATAGCCTTGCGGTCGTGCATATTCGTAGACAGAAATTTCCGCGTTAATCAGATAGACTTCAGAGCCTAGAATTTTCACAAAACTATCTTCAAGTCTTATCCTCCCTGCCCTAACAGACTTTACTTCAGGCCCGGTTAAAGAAATTCCGACTTCGTATTTCTCTATTTCCTGATAATCCCGCCTGAATTTGCGGTTAAAAATCTTCATGAGGAAATTTTAGCAGATTTATTTAACCTGAGTTTTAAATTTCTTAAATAAAGGAAAGTGTTATTTCTTGTAAAGATCGAAAGATTTTGTGGATTTTATTAGTCGAAAATTTGTAGTTATATGATTTTTCAATCTGGAAAAAGACCGGTAGTTTGGGTCAAGTGGTTTTGGGATAATAACCGTATCCACTTTATTTCTTGCCAAATCTTTAGTGAGCCGGGCTTCAACGGTCTTGAAATAAGTCTTCACAAAGGGAAAAACAAACGGAAAATAAACCTGAGCGGGTTTGTCAAGAAGGAAATAGATTTCTGTTTGATTGCCTAAAACATAGAGGCGTTTCTTTTCTATCGGAAGTTTTTTCAGTTCCTCAACAATTAAAGACACCGTCTTATTTTCGCTATAGGGAGTTCTATTGCTATCAAGATAAACATATTGGTGTTTTGCCTTTCGCAAACCAAAGACTCCATAAAAAAGTACGACGACCAGATAGAAAAACAAGAGCGGTTTTTTAATTCTGCCGATCAGTTGCGCAATCAAAATGTTTAAAAATGTAGAAAAAGCATAAAAAGAAGTTTTATGAAATCCAGGATAAAACAATAATAAAGATGAAACGGTAAAAAAAACCGTTAAAGTTAATCGGTCATTCCAACCCTTTTTTTTAATCAACAGATTAACCAACAGGGAGAAAATATAGACAGTCATTGTGAAATTAAAAAAGCTTCTTTCCAGCCAAAAACCTCCCGGTTGGGTAATATAAAATTTATTTAATAAAATGTAGTTGTCTATAAATTGATATAAGCCGTTATTGAAAAAGTAAAATGTAACAACAAACAGCCAGAGTAAAATCATTGGTATTAACGGTAAAAAAGTTCTGTAAAAAAGTATTATTGGAACTATCATAATCCCAAAACTCGGCTTCATTAGGGTAGTAAGTCCCATCAATAGACCTAAAATCTGTAATTTTAAGCTTCGCCGGATTTTTTCTGTGCCGGAGAGGTAAAAGGCCAATAAAAAAAATGAGGTTGCGTATATCTCATCCCAGAGATTGTTATCCGAAAGGTAAAAATTTAAAAAAGTAAAGATAACTCCTCCAATTAATAACCCTAATTTTGACGTGGATTTTTTTAAGATAAGTAGAAGCAAAAACAAATTTGCCGTCTGAACCAGGATATAAAAGGTTTTCAACGTCAACAGAGATTTATCAAAAGAAAAAGGCACCAGTAAAAGGTAGGAAAAGGGTCCATGCTGAACGGCAAAATCCCTATACATAAGTTGTCCTTTGGAGATCATAAACGGGAAGAAGAAAAATTCGGGAAAGATATTAATATTCGTTGTGACGATGAGGCCAAATTGAGTAAAAACTAAGATTATAAAAACTAGCAGTATAAACACGAGAATAAAATTCTAGGAGGTAAGAGAATGATTGTCTGTCGCTTATATGCTACAAAGTGATCAAAATAGGTTTTTGTAGCAGTTTAATTTAAGCAAAAGATGAAAGACTTTTTTCAATTTCAGCTTTTAATTTTTTGGTTCCGTAGTCTAAAGTGACGGAAATAAACTGGGGGGAAAAGTGGGAATATTTATTTTTTATTTCTTTTAATATTTTTTCTCCGTCACCTTTAAAAGCGTCAATTTTATTAAACACAAAAATAATTTTCTGGGCGTTAACTTTAAGTTC
Source organism: Candidatus Roizmanbacteria bacterium RIFCSPLOWO2_01_FULL_37_12 (assembly GCA_001789645.1). GTDB lineage: Bacteria > Patescibacteriota > Microgenomatia > UBA1406 > GWC2-37-13 > 2-01-FULL-40-13. The sequence goes on along the minus strand of MGAG01000014.1, from coordinate 6,007 downwards.
TCTCAAAATTTGTTCGACTACCTCTATTTTTTCATCTATTTTCGGATCGCTAATATCTATAACATGTAGCAATAAATCCGCAGAGACAGATTCCATTAGTGTGGACTTAAAACTATTAATCAAAGAGGATGGCAAATCTTTGATGAAACCAATCGTATCAGAAATAGTTACTTCTTTTTTTAGACTGGGCAAATACAGTTTTCCTGTTACGCTGTCCAGAGTCACGAATAAAGCATTTTCAACGACTTTATGTTTTCTGGTTAACAGATTAAAAAGCGAGGTTTTGCCCGCATTGGTATAACCGACTATAGAAATACCGGGAATGTTATTTTCTTTTCTTCTTTCAAGTTGAAAAAGGTGTTGTCTGGATATTTTTTCCAACTGGTCTCTTTTCTTTTTGATCTGGTCCCGCCAGTGGCGCTTCATCAATTCGATATTGGTTTCTCCAAGTCCCTTGGTTCCGATTCCCCCACCCTGGCGGGAAAACAAAGTTCCTCCTAATCCGTAAATCCTCGGACCCATATGCTGCATCCTAGCTATCTCAATCTGCAGTTTCGCTTCTAAAGTCTGCGCGTGCTTATCAAAAATATTTAGAATGAGGTCAATCCTATCCCAGACTTGGATATCCGGATTAAAATTCCAAAGTTTTTCCGTCAAATTGAATAAAACGCTTGGATTAACAATAGCATTCACGACTACGATATCGATTTGTTTTTGAGTAACTATCTCAACCAGTTCTTCGACTTTGCCCGAACCGATAAAAGTAGCTTTGTCAGGACGGGTCCTGTGCTGAATTACATCAACTATATCTATTCCATGATATGTAGCTACCAGTGATTTTAATTCCTGGAGATTTTTTATTGCCTCGTCTTTATGCTCATGCGGATCTATCACATCAACCAAAACAATGCGGTGTACTTTTTGCATATGGGTTAATAGATTATAATCCACAAATGCATGATTGTTGAATATCTAGTTAAGGAGAGATTCAATTCTTGGATTACTTTAAAGTACTTCCCATGAGAATATGGTTTGCCCAATAAAAACCCGTTTCCCCAGCAGGCAGGATATCATAGGTTTTTAAGCCGGCGTAAGAAATTAATTCTTTTTTAACAATTAGGGAGTTGTCATATTCTTTACCTAACTCTAGTTGTCCGACTGTTTTACCGTCGATCGTGGGATGGCCGGGTGAAACATACATCTCTCTCCCATCCGACAATACCAGATAAACAATCTCGTGATTTTTCGGAACCTGAGTTGAAGAAACTTTAATTACCGGCTGGGCGGTTTTCTCGTCTTTCTTATTCAGAGTCCAAACGATTGTGCCAACTTTAATATTTTTTACATTGATATCCCCCTGGGGGGTAGAGATTGCAGTTACCGATGAAAGACAAATCGGACAACCGAATTTAAACCGGTTTTTATATTGTTCGGGACTTAAACAACTGTAGCCGGGGTCAGAATCGCCTTCTCTTGCAACAGGGGGGCCGCAATTTTGTGCACATTTATAGCCTTTTTGCAGTAAGTCGCTGGAACAACATTGTGAATTGACGCTAACAGTTGGTTTGGGATAATTTTTTACACATATTCCGCCGGCGTCCGGGTAATTACCCTCATACTGACACTCATATCCTGCTGGACAACTTAGTCCGGCAATTCCTCCACAAAAAGTTTTTCCAGTATTTTCGTTTGAAACGGTCGGACAAGGAGAAAATTCACAGTTCGGCCCGGACCTTCCAACATATGATCCATCGGGACATATTTTTGCTTCCATAGTACAAGCTTTTTGTTCCGGCGTCACTGTTGGTTTAAAAGCACTTAATCCGGCCTGATACTTCATCCCAAGAATGAAAGCGATAATCGGTAAAAGCGTAAACATTATCAGAGCGACTGTTTTTGATAACGGAGTTACTGTTATTAATTCATTCGGAAGTCTCATTAGTATCTTCAGTATACCAATCTATTTAAAGTAATAATTATTGCCGTCAATAAGTATCAAACAGCGTTTTTCTTTCCTAATCTTAAGTATACTTTGAAACAAAAAAATCCAGCAAACAACCTTTCGGCTCTTGCAGGAGATTTTAGTAACTAAAACTTATCAAAGGTAAGGATTTTTGTCAATATTAGTCCCTGCAAATCACCAATTGTCTATTAATAATATTTTCGAATCACGCTCACCACCACCCCGCCCAATGTCAGACTTTCTTTGGGCATTAACGGTTTGTATTTCGGATTGGCAGCTTCCAGAACAATTTTTCCGTCTGCTTTTTTAAAATATTTTAAAGTCCATTCGTTATCAATATAGGCTGCTACAATATCGCCGTTTTTCGGTTCTCTTCTTTTATCGAGCACAACTAAATCGTCGGTTCTAATTCCTTCACCGATCATGCTATCACCCGAGACTCGCAACAGATAAGCAAATCCGGGATTGCCGACCAAATATTCGTCAAGCGATACGGTCTCTGACGCATACTGATCATCTGAGGTTGGGAATCCGGCCTTAATACTACCCAAAAGCGGTAGTCCGAAAAACTGGGAAGAAGGGACCAGTTTGTTTTCGTCCATCTTGAAAATTCCCTCTTTTATCCATTTATAGACCGCATAAGCTACCGCATTAGTCGAAGCAAACCCGAATAACTTCTGCATCTCGCGGTATGTCGGAAGCCTTTTTCTTTTGAAATAAAACTCTTTGACTTTATTTAAGGCCGAGGGTGTTGCATCCATAGATATTGAAAAAAATTATAACTCTTGAACTATTGTTCAATATAAATATATTACTGAACAACCGTTCAGCTGTCAAGTAGAAATCATTATTTAAGATCGCGTAGGCATTGGGAATATTCCGGAGTTTGTGTCCATCCGCAGATCCCGTCTTGTTGTAATTCGCAGCTGGAATATTGTAAACAAGAATATTCCTCTTTCATCTCACAGGTAGATATCATATCGGATTGAGAAATTGGAACGCAAAGCTGACCGCTGCATCCTGCTGTTACACATCCTTCTTTTGGCGATTTAGTTGTAAGTACTGTGGTCGGCGTAGGAGCAAATAATGGACTCTCGGCAAATTCACAGTTTGGTCCGCTTCTACCCACCGAAGATCCGTCAGGACAAAGCTTGACCTCTAAAGTACAGCTTGCTCCTGTCGGAGATATTTTTGGTTTTGAATCGTAGTAATTTGACCACCTGCCCAACTGAAAACCGATTAAAGCTCCAATCAGTAACAGTATAAATACGGCTCCAATTGATAGAGTACTTTTTGACTCGTTCATGCTGGTATTATTATACTAATAATATGTCCTACCAATTACTTTTACTTCTCATCTGCATTTTGGCTCCGATATATTTAAACCGGAATAATTTTGGCGGTCCAGCGCAAAAAGTGATGGGTTTTTGGCTTCCAAAAGCTGTAATAATCGGAGGTCTCTGTATTATTTTAGGAATTTTTTTTTGGATTGCGGTCAATGTCGTACTTTTGAAGTTTAAGTAAAAATGTCATTCTTTAAAAAACGCTTTCTAGTTTTACTTTTTATTTCAGGATTAATACTTCGGTTATCACTACTCTTCTATGACTATAGTTGGGATCTTAATAATCACATCGCTTGGGCAAAAGACTTACATAATCGCGGTTTTGGCGGATTTTATGAGACTCAGTCGTCTGAAGTATATGCGTCTCTATTTCCCAACTATCCTCCGCTGTCTTCTTTTATTTTTTATATCTTATATTCTATTCACTCGCTGCTGGAGAAAGTTGCCTGGGAAATAAATCTGGCTGTTCCCCTTTTTCCCTCCAAACTTGTATTTTTTATCCAAAGTCGGACATTTCTTGCAGCTCTAATGAAATTGCCTGCTGTTTTCGCTGATTTAGGTATTGCTTGGATCATTTATCTTTTTTCAAAAAAACTCTCTAAAAACCAAGTAACTAATAAATTAATAACAAGTCTTGTTTTATTTAATCCCGCTTTTTTCTTCCTCAGTTCTCTCTGGGGACAGATCGACTCATTGCCGATTTTTTTTGCTCTGATATCCATTTATCTGCTGCTGTTTACAGAAAAATATATTGCCGGCGATTTGCTTTTCGTTCTGGGGATATTGGTTAAACCAACCGCACTGGTATATCTGCCTATTTATCTAATTTCTTTCCTGCAAAAATATAAGCTAATCAAATTTATTAAAGCGGTTTTACTCGGTTCTCTTATTTTTTATCTTTCGTTTATTCCTTTTTTAAGTAACTTGAAAAATCCTTTTTTGCCATTTACTATCTTTACCGAAAAAATTATGGCCGCACAAAGTCTACCCTTTGTCACCAACGGAGCTTTTAATTTTTGGGTCTTGATCAAAGGTTTTACAGGGATTAAAGATACGGCGCCATTTCTATTGGGAATTTCTTATCGGTTATGGGGATATTTTATTACAGGATTTTTTATACTTCTTACTCTCAAAAGTTTTTTAAAAACAAAAAATCAATTTTTTTATTCTGTATTTTTAATTGCTTTCGCTGTCTTTTTATTTTTAACTAAAATGCATGAAAGATATTCACTCTTACCCCTTCCTTTTATACTCTTAGCGAGTTTAAAGAACTCGCCCAAGGGACGATCGATCTCTAGTCGAAAAAATTTATTGAAGTGGTTTGTTGTTTTATCTTTAATAAGTTTCTTAAACCTCTATCACAGCTGGCCAGTCCCCAAGCTCGGTTTTATTACAGATCTACTATATTACCCAGCTATAACTTCAGGACTATCCTTATTTAATGTCGTTATCTTTTTTTATCTCTTTTTCAAACAAAATAAGATATAATTTAGTAGAGTGAAAATTAGATTAAGCGATCATTTAAAGTTTAAGGCAAAAGTTAGAAATATTTCAGCATCATTACCAAAGAAAATAGTAAAAGAGGCAGAAAAAATATACTTTGATAAAGAAACAAGACATTGGATTGCCGTAAAAGAAGAAAAATATACAGGCAAAATAAGACCGATTGTTGCAGTTTTCGATAAAACTAATGGAGATATAGAAATCATTACAATTTTTCCTAATGATATAAACGAAGTAAATTCTAGGATAAAAAGAGGTAGATGGATTCATGAAAAAACCAAAAATTAACTACGATGCAAAAAGTGACGTGTTCTATATTGTTATAAAAAACGGATACGAAGAAGATCATAAAGAAGTAGCTCCGGGTATATTTGTTGAGCTGGATAAAAAAGGCGATCTTATGGGAATCGAGATTTTAAACGCCTCAAAAAATCTTGGAAAGTATTTCTCTTCAGGTAAATCTCAAGTCATCTAAAAAGTCCTGATTAAGTCATTTATTTAATTCTAATGCTACTCTTTTTGGGGAAGCTTTTTTTCCAAATTTTTTAGAATATTTTTCTTAGCCAACTCTAACGTAAAATCAGACATCTTGAAAGCCTGTTCCAATCTTTGCAACCCGCTCATCTTTCGAAGAATCTGAACTTTATCTATCATGCAGATATTTTAATTGATTTATCTAAAGACTACAAATTAATTAAGGATAGTTATTTGCATTTTGGATAAGGAACATTCTCTGCTATTCCTTTATAACAACACTGCCCGCATACGCCTTCACAAGTATAAGTTGCCTTATCACACATTGCTCCAGGCGGACAGGTAGGCCTGATCAGTCTTCCACTACAGTCACAGACTATCTCGCCTCCTGTATCCCAACCTCCGCATTCTTGACTTGTCAGACTTTGATCTAAAAATTGGAAGGTGGAGAGAATTCTATCAATTGTTACCTTAAGCGTATTGAATTTTTCCTCTTGTAGCTCCACCGCAGGATCAATAGTTAAAGAGTTCATTACTCCTTTATTAACAAGACTGTAGGTATAATCACCCCTTTCGGTATCTGGTCCCACGTAAAGCGCGTCGTTTTTTCCTATCTTTACAAACTCACCAATACCAAATTCTTTTGCGAGCTCAAATACATTCTTTTTATCTGTCATTTGTTTCCCAATTTCTATGTAAAAATTTTCTGCCAATTTATCATTTT